>JAAUQI010000003.1 GCA_012032345.1 Leptolyngbyaceae cyanobacterium RM1_1_2
TGTTTCCTCTTAGTTTCCCTTTCAGGGTTGGGTGGAAGAAAACAGAACACGGAAAACCCCAGCACACCGCTCAGTGAGTCACAAATTGGTGGCTAGGGTAAACTGACCACTAGCCCGTCAATCTGGTGCTATCAGGTTGCGGGTAAGGTGTCTGTTGGTGTTGCTTGCACCAGCAGGCACTGCCGAAGGTCCCCGAGTTCTGCTGTTGGAAGGCCGTTAAGACGGCTTAATGGACAAGGATACGCACATTAGCGATCGCCGTCAACTTTTTTTGCAATAAATCTGGTCTGGCCTGCCTGCGATCGCTGCGGCCTTTTTTCCTGGCGGTGCCTAGCTTCTCCCGCTTAGCCCAAATGCGATCGGGTAAAACCGACTATCACGCGATCGCTCACTCACAGTGACGCGCCATCTCAATTACCACCACTTTCAAGGGTGGTATTCCTTCCTTCACCGTAGCCCACACTTCCCCAATATTCATGCACTAGCACATCTCTCATGCCAGCCAGCGCTGGGTTTGCCGCTGTGGCTCAATTCTAACGCCGCCGCCAAATACTCAACGTATACGGGCTACTCGCCAGCAAGTTCTTCAAAACCGCTGAGAATGACCTCAGAGACCCTAGAGGATACCGCTACAGTCAGGGCAGATGAGCATACCGATCACCCCTTAACCGGGTGAGCTGATCTAGATCACAGGCAATCATGATTTAGCCCATACATCTCTACCCTTGTAGTCACATCCGCAAAAACCATGAGCTTTTACAATGAATTCTAAGCCAGCTGACCGTTGTAAATTTTGCTTGCCAATGAACCACTAAAACTGTAGAAGTAGAAGGCTGTACTTTTTAAGGCGCTTTCCCACTATGTATACAATTTGAATTAAGCAAATTATTCTGCCTATTTGGTTTTAATGAAATCTTATAGTCTAATTTAGACAGTGAACTATGAACGGCTTTTTTGAGTTCGGGCTATCAGCTACGAACTAATTTTTTTTCTTTTAAAATCTTAGAAAAAGCTTTCTTGAGTTTATGAATTTTTGTGGTTTTCTTTTTTACTAATTTTGCTTACCTTTAAAGAGGTACAGAGAATTAAACTTAGCTAGATCGGTAAGATGGATTAGAGTACAAAACCTGTCAGCGCATGGCTTATGCGATCGCTTTCGGTAGTCATGACTGCAGGACTGTACCTATCTTAGAAATAGTCTGTTGTGTCTATACCCGCTCACTTAGTTTATGCGCTGGCCATCAGGGTTTTTCGTCAACTAAAGCAGACAAAACTGTGTCTATATGCTCAAGGAATCACTTATGTTTGATCCAACACAGCTCACAACTGATGCTTTGGTTTCACATTTAGAGATCAACTATCAGCGCAGCTATGGTAATGAAAATCAGGCTGCGATCGCGCTGATTGGTCGGATCGCTCGACAGGTTTTAGGTATTCTGTCCGCCAGCGATGCGCCCTATCATACGGTTGAACATACGATGCTGGTTACCTGGGTGGGACAGGTGATTTTGCATGGAAAGCAAGTCCGCGATCGCAACGTGACTGCTCAAGACTGGCTAAACTTCACAGTGGCGCTGCTCTGTCATGATATTGGCTATGTTCGAGGGGTTTGCCGAGACGATCGATGTGCAGCCCATCGCTATGTAACAGGGACGACGACAACCCCCGTTTTGCTAAAACCGGGCTGTACAGATGCCAGCCTAAGACCTTTTCATGTCGATCGCAGTCAGCGCTTCGTGATCGAACACTTAAACCACGATGCGCTAATCGACACGGCGGCTGTGAATGAAATGATTGAGCTGACCCGGTTTCCTATACCCTCTGGCGCTCGCTATTTGGACACTCTCAGCTACGGCGGTCTGTGTCGGGCGGCAGATCTGCTGGGACAGCTCAGCGATCGCCACTACCTACAAAAGCTACCGGCCCTGTTTCAGGAGTTCGCCGAAACGGGTATGAATCAGCAGCTAGGCTATCAGCACGTAGACGACCTGCGAGCCAGCTACCCCCATTTCTTTTGGGACATTGTTTACCCCTACACGCACGAGAGCGAGTTTTACTTGAGAGCCACCCCAGCCGGACAAAAAATTATTGCTAGCCTCTATGCCAATCTGTGTGTTGTATATCGGCAGCAGCCGCAAGAAACTTTGGTAAAGCAGTCTGCTGATTTAGTTGAGTTTGTATCTTTACCCGATCAGTTCTCACGGAAAAACTAATCTGGAAACTCAGCAAAATTAAACGGGTTTGCCGAGTTTTGCCCAAGGCTGCATCCAGCTTGAAAATGGAGGACTGCAAGGGGCTAGGCTCTCAAAGCAGCCTGTAGTTCAGCTAATCTTTGCCGCAGCAGCGCGTGAGGATAGGCCGTTTCTGGATGGGGCGGCTGTCCGAGTAGCTGAAAGTGAGGAATTTCGTCGTAAAGTTTGCCCCACTGGGCGTTGACCTGTCTGGAAAATTCATTGAATGTATAAGGACTCTCTAAAATTGAAGCCAGAATTTTCTCTAGCGCCTCCAAAGGAGCTTCAAAGTGCTGGCTAATACAAATATCTGTCTTGACCCAAGCCTGCAGCACCTGCTGTAGCGCCCCCAGCTGATCGCAGAGATGCTGATCGATGAAAAGGTTGATTTCTGCGATCGCCCGTAGTGGCTTAGGCACCAGGCATTCTCCTTTGAGAAAGTTGCCCCCCTCTCGACCAATCGCTTCGGCCAGTGAAAACGGACGTCCAGCCAAAATTTCTCGCTGTAGATCTCGCAGTTCTTCAGGTTTAGAAACAGCCGTTAGCCTGCGATCGCTGCTTTCAGGTATCTCTGGTCTCGGCTGTAGCAGCCAGGTTTTCAGGAAAGCCCAGAGTCTGAGTAATGGCTTCAGCATAGCTAAGCGAAAATAAAACTAGTGTTCGGCGGCCTGAATAAAGCGAGTACTGGTCTGCTCTCTAGCTGCTTTTGGGCTGATTAGCCAATGCGGCAGCGCGAGCATTACGGCGCAGCATGGCAGGCTTGATCCGCCGCAGGGCCGAGGCCGGAAAGCGCTGATGCCAGTCTGTGTCGCTGAGAATGGCCAGTTCGCTCAGAGTTGGCCCGATATTGGCCGGGTAGGGCTGAAAATCTGCAATATCTGTAGGCTGAGCAAAGCGCTGATTCCAGGGACACACATCTTGGCAAATATCACAGCCTGCCACCCAGCCGCTGAGCTTTTGGGCGATCGCTTTGGGTAAGCGTTCTGCCCGATTCTCGATCGTGTGATAAGCAATACAGCGGTTAGCATCAACTACCCCTGGCGATCGGATAGCCGCAGTTGGGCAGGCGTCAAGGCAGCGGGTGCAGGTGCCGCAGTGAGCCGTATGGGGGCGATCGCTAGGCAAAGCCAAAGACGTTAGAACTTCGCCCAAAAACACCCAGGAGCCGTACTCACGGGTAATGACGTTGCCGTTTTTGGCCATCCAGCCAATGCCTGCCTGCTGTGCCCAAAATTTGTCCTGCACCGGGCCAGTATCGGCGTAGTAGCGAACCTGCACTGCCTGAGCCTCTAGCCACTGGGCCAAAGCTTTGAGCTTTTTGTGCAGAATGCGGTGATAGTCACGGCCCCAGCCGTAGCGAGAGATTTTGGCATATTGGGGGCCGTCGGGCCGCTGGTGCGGCGTGTAGTAGTTGAGAGCTAAGCAAATTAGCGATCGCACCTCTGGCATCACCTGCCGAATATCTTGACGTTTGGGATTGTGCATCCAGCTCATGTCGGCCTCATAGCCCTGTTTCAGCCAGCGCTGTAGCGCCTGCTGGGTCTCAGCTTCGGCAGAGGGCATCGGCTCGGCGCTCAGAGGCGGTACGGCAGCAATGCCAACCTTGTGAAAGCCAAGTTCAAGCGCTTTTTGCTGAATAGCCTCGCGGGTAACCTCAGGCTGCATAACGACTCCGTTCACCCACCGCAGATAATTCCAAATACTCAACAAATGGACTCTCGACGGTCGGGCGCAGGGAGCATCCCACTTTCGATGAAATAGTCAACATGCGAGCTGACCATTGAGGTAGGCACAGCGCAGTTTCAACATCGGGTTCACGGAGGCCGTATTTCATCGGGATCCAGAAATTTGTAAGCGAATTTCGGCAATCTCGGTGCTGCAAGTTTCCAAGCGCTTTTGGTCTTCGGGTGTCATGGCGAGCTATTCCTAGAACGACTCCTTAATTCTCTCCCCTCTGACCATGTTTTCGCAAAAGTGGGATGCTCCCCATCTCGCTTAGCGATTTGAGACTCCTATCCACGAGGGTTTGAGCGGCCTTGAGGGGCTGGGGCACCCGACTCAGCCACGGCGGTGCCCCCACTGCTTGAAGGTTAGGTTCGCTGTAGAAGGCCGCATCGGCCACCATCAGGGCCGACGTCTCCCATTGCGCGGCAAATGCCCTCATCAGTCCAGCAAAGGTCTGACTGTCGGTCTCATTGCCGCTACCGACCTTAAACCATACGAACTAAATGTCGGCTTAGGTTCTCCGGTTAACCAACTCAATCTCATGACTCTATAGAGTTGTCTTCTTATGGAGTCTTTTTTCTAAGATATCTGCAAAAAGCGAAATCAAAGGATAGTAAGGCTAACTAACCTGCTAGCAGAAATTGAGGCTGTAGACTTGGAATACTTGGGGCATTTAGAAGCACGATAGCTTTTCCAGTCTGTGTTCTAGCTGCAATGTCATAGCTATACATCCGTTACTCAGGAAATTCTCAGCTATACCTTTTAGAATGAAATATGGCTGAACCGCCATCTGACGACGCCGCTCACCTGAAATTTTTGTGAAATCTTAGTTATGCAACCTTACATTTCTCTGACTGGCAGAATTTTGCTAGCTGCTTTGTTTCTCAGATCAGGTATCAACCACGCCATCAACTTTGCGGGTACTCAGCAGGCGATCGCCTCACAAGGGCTACCAGCAGTGGGGCTTTTAGCTATTCTAACGGTGCTCGTTTTAGTTATTGGTAGTCTATCTGTTCTGCTGGGCTACAAAGCTAGCATTGGGGCCTGGCTGCTGATTGGTTTTTTAATCCCTGCAACGCTAGTTTTTCACGGCAGCGAAATGACCCAGTTTTTCAAAAATCTCAGTCTCATTGGCGGCTTACTAATGGTAGTAGCCTATGGCCCAGGCCCAATCTCGCTAGAGCGCACAGCCGCAGATAAGCCACACAAGTAGCTAGGCGCAATTAAATACAAAACGTTTGAGCAGGTATCACCCGCTCGGCTGCGAGTCTCCGCCCCATTAGCAACTGTCTATGCACAAAAATGTGCTGAGTCAAAAGCTTAAGGACTATGTGTATAACTCCTGTAGAAGGGGTCAGAGCTGATGGGCTGACTAAAGGAGAGCAGATTTTATTCGCAATATGCATTACAAAGATGCGATTTTCGCATTGATGTAAAAAGCCTGTATTGAAATACACTAAACGACCTTGTGTATGTTTGTAGTTTGGCTAAAGAGCTACGTCAAAGCAGAAAATTCCTACTTGCTTTCATCAAAACATTTTGGGCAAGGCTCTGCTCTTTGACTCCGCTATACAGCCTGCGAGGTACGCAAACATTGTCTACTCAATCTGATTCTTTAAAGGAAGCTGAGCAGCATTTTGACATCGAAGATTCTACTGCAAAGCGTCAGCTAACATATCCGCAGCTTGTTATTTGTGCAGGTGTGATTGGTTTGGTAGGTGGCCTTGTAGCTACTGTCTACTACTTCGTTTTAGAAACAATGATGCACGGGGCCTGGCACACGCTGCCCGAGCTGGCTGAGCCTTATTTTCCTGACTGGTTATCGACTTCTAACTACGTTTGGATGGCGACAACAACAGGCGGTTTCTGCGTAGGGCTAATTCTTTACCTCATGGGGCTACCAGGTGAAATGGCTCAGGTTGTGGACAAGATTCACACACCGGGTCGAATTGACGTTCGTAAGACACCTGCAATGGTGATTGCCTCACTGATAGCTATTACGGCGGGGGGTAGTGCTGGGCCAGAAGCTCCTCTGGTGCAGGTCAACGGCAGCTTTGGTAGCTGGCTGGGCGATACCCTAAAGTTAGAAACTCCATCAGTGCGAGTTTTGACATTTTGCGGCATGAGTGCGGCACTGGGGGCTTTTTTTGGCGCTCCGATTGGGGCTGCTATTTTTGCCTTAGAGATTCCTCATCGCCGGGGGCTGGAATATTATGAGGCGGTTGCCCCCGCCGTGATTTCAGCCATTCTTTCGTTTGCCGTATTTCGCATTAGTACAGGCATCACGATTGGCGGCTTTTATCATTTTGAATCGGTACCTCTGCTGACCCCGATGAATCTTTTAGAAGGTTTGGTACTCGGTGCTGTTGGGGCAGGCGTAGCGGTGATGTTTATTTACATATTTCGGCTGGTGGGCCGACTGCTAGAGCCGCTGGAGCACTATCGCATCTTGCTAGCAACGCTGGGCGGATTGATCATTGGCCTGATTGCTTTTGCCTATCCTCAGACCCTCTTTTTTAGCGAGGAGCAGATTCATACAGTAATTGAGACGGGTGCTCTGTTAGGGGTGTCGGCTTTGCTGATGATTGCTGTGGCCAAGATGTTTGCCATTAGCTTTACGCTGCACTCAGGCTTTTTAGGTGGCTTTATTTTTCCGCTGTTCTTTATTGGGGCTAATGTTGGGTTAGCGATCGCGCTGGCTGTGCCTCAGATTCATCCTACCGTCGGTATGGTATGTCTGATGGCAGCGGTCAACGTAGCGGTGACTAAAACTCCTATTAGCACCAGCATTATTCTCAGCGTGCTGTCGGGAACTGCCATGCTGCCGGTGATTGTGATTGCCAGCTTCACCAGTTTCTTGCTGACCAGCCAGATTGCTATGATTGGCACTCAGCGATCGCGCACTTTGACTGAGATTACCAGTCCCGAACTGCCTCAAAATGAGCTGGTTATGGGCCTGAAAACTATTGCCAACGCTTCGCCGTAAAGAGATCACTGCAAAAAGTTTGCGTCTGGCTGCAAATTTCGGCCTGAAGATTCTGAGTTACTACCCAAAACGGACTAGCCAAAATTAAAAAAAACCGGAGAATCTTCAAACTCGCTCGACAAGCTATGGGAAAAGCTGTCTGTTTGAAGATCCTCTCGGCATGACCTTAGGTACTTCGGATAGTTAATAGTTTCTTTGGTTTTGGCTAGGTCGTCGATGGAGAAAAGTCAGTAAAAAGTTCAGGAAAGTTCAGGTGCACTTTTAGAACAAGGAGGCAAGAATAGGGCACCCAGGAACAGCAGGCTCTAGACTTCAGACCAGACTCACCCATTAGCCGCAGATAGGGCTACCTTATAAGCAGATGTGCCTGTGGCTGCTTTTGCAATGCTCCTGTTAGAGCCGACGATTCCAACCAAAATTCAAAGAATGAAGCAGCGGGTGCAGTGGCAGCATCCGCTCATGGCTGAAAACAGCATCGACCAGACTCGCCTAGTCTTAGACGGTCACACAGACGAGAGTTTCTCATTTTTGGTCATTGGCGATAGTGGTTCTGGCCCCCATGTCAACCACGATCCCCAGCGGCGGATTGCCGAGCAAATGCTGCCTCATCACGCTGGCTGCCGCTTTTTGCTACATACGGGTGATGTGGTCTACCAGAGTGGTTCGAGCGAGCAGTATCTGACTAACTTTATTCAGCCCTACTGCGATTCTTAGTTGGCGGCGATCGCCCCGAGCAAATTGCCTACAACCAGATGGTCTTTGCCCTGCCGTTTTTACCCGTGCTGGGCAACCACGACTACTACGACCTGCCGCGTCTGCACAGTCTGTTTGCCCCACTGATTCAACCTCTACAGCGGCTCTTTAACCAGCCGCTACAGCGCAGTATAGGTCGTTATGGCTCTTTCCAAGGCGATGCCTTTGCTCAGGCTTTTTTAGACTACTCAAAGGATCTAACACCTGCCGCGCTAGGGCAGCATCTCGATCGCCACTACACAGCCCAAACCGACACCGGACGATGCCTGCACTATCGGCCAGGAGAATTTACCCGGCTGCCCAATCGCTATTACAGCTTTCGCTACGGCGGCATTGATTTTTTTGCTCTAGATTCCAATACCCTCAATGCCCCTTCGCCTTTACCTAAAGACCAGTATGGTGAAAGCTATCGGCGAATGCTTCAGGCCCATCGTCGAGCGATCGCCGCAGACTTTGCTCAGGTAGCTAATGAGGCGGCGCGGCTGCATAAAACCATTCCAGCGGAAGCTGAGCGGCTAGACGACCTCAGCAGCAAGCTAGAGCAGCTAGCAGAAGTTCAGCACGATATTGATCAGCAGCTAGCGGCTCAAAGCTTTGAAAACGTTGATGTAGAACAGCTTGTCTGGCTGAAAGAGCGGCTGATTGCCTCATGGCAAAATCCCCAAGTGCGAGGGCGTATCCTGTTTTTTCATCATCCGCCCTATGTGAGTGAGAGCACCAAATGGCACCAGGGCCAAACTCTAGCCGTGCGACAACATCTGCGCTGGGTATTTGACGGCGTGGCGGCAGCAGTAGGTGACTGTTGCGATCGCGGTATTGTTGATTTAGTCCTGAGTGGTCACGCCCACTGCTTTGAATATTTGCGTACGCTTGAGACTGGCCATGCCGACTCAAACCTCAACTGGATTGTCTGCGGAGGCAGCGGCCTGAGCCTGCGACGGCAGCGCCGAGAGGGAGCCGAGCTTGACGAGGTTTTTCCTCTAAGCGAGCAGCCTTACCGACAAAGGCGCTTAGTTGCTAAGTCTCAGATGTTTGTGGGTCTGAGGGGGCACCTAGGCGAACGGCATCGGCCCTATTCTTTTTTGCGCATTGATGTCCAGGCAGGCAGCAAACCTCAGTTTGTGGTACGCCCTTACATTTCAGAGCGATATCACCGCGCCTGGCAAGACTATGAGCTAGATGCGGTTGTACTTTAGGCAGCGCGAGAGTAAGCCAGATCGCGGATCAAAACGCTGCGAGCGCTGATGTAAGACCCCACAGCGCTATATTCTTCTGGGCTGAGATAGATATCATCTTTGATCTGACTCAGGAGATACTGAACCAAACCATCGTTGCCGAGTCGAGTAAGGATGTCAGCAGGCGTTTTCTCGATTCTGGACCAGAGCAAACGTAAGAGAGAAGCATTCATGTTTGTCCGTCCTAACGTGTAGGGATAAGGAGTAAGCGGCTCGATCTAAATATTTATATTTTCTTTAGATTGCTGGGACTAGCCTAACGTTCCTCCCGAAAAGTCACAAGGGTGCTGCGGGAAAAGTTATCGCAATCCGCGAATTTATAACGTTTGACACTGAGACTGTGTCTTTGTGTTAAGAAATGCAAAATACATAGAGCGATCGCTAGATAAGCTAGAAAACAGGGCAAGAGTTCACCCTATACGCCTCTATCCCTGACGCCAAGTACCGTGAAAGCTGTGGGGAATGACGCTGGGCAGCCCTAGGCGACAAAGAGGAGCTGCCTCTAGGCGATCGCTGTCATAAATCCAAACCTCGCTGCTGTGCTGGTTGCCATCGTAGACAACAGTGAGAATCCAGCCCCGCGCCGATTGGGGCTGGGCTATATAGATGGGCTCAGAGGGGTAGCAGTTTTCTCCAGCATCAGCCAGCGTTAGGGTTTCGGTTTTGGGGTCAAAGCGGGCGATCGCGTTAAACAGTTCTGCGGGGCTGGATGTTTCCCGGCGGCAAACGCTGAGGTAAGTAGGCGTCAGATCTAGGTCGCTGGCTGAGTTGGAAAACACCGGAAACTCGCAGCTGCGCTCTACCAAAGGATTTTGCTCTAGCACCGTACCCGTCTGTGGATTCAGACGAATCTGCCACAGTTGTCCCTCAGCTGTACTCTTAGTTTGGCCGCTGGCAACCTCACTCAAATACTGGTTAGTGGTGAAGTCAGGGTAGCGCACTAGCTCAATCACCACATGGCCGTCAAAGTCCTGATAGCTCTTGCCAATATGCCACTGAAACCAGGCATCAGTTTCCCCGTAGCTGACCACTTCCAGACTCTGACGATCAACCGTGACAATCTGGGTGCCGCGCTGAGGCTGCCACATCAGGCAGTCGCTAAAGCTGGCAAAGCCTAAGACCGCAGGCAAGGCATTGAGCCGAACCGGCGGCACAATAAATACCAGATACTGTCCCGCTAGGGCAAAATCATGAATCAGCGGCACACCATTGAGCGCGATCGCATTTTGCTTCAGCATGCGTCCACTGCGATCGCTGCGATAGAGGTTGAGGGTAGCATTTGCCCCTGGCACCACGCCGAAGTTGTAGATGTCGCCTGTAGCGGCGTCCACTTTGGGGTGAGCTGAATAGGTACAGCCCGGTGTCAGACAGTCAAAATTCTCAGTTCCCAGCGTTTCTAGCGTCTGCAGGTCAAGTCTGTGAGGATGACCGCCTTCCCAAAGCGCCAGCAGGCGATCGCTGAGCGCCAGTACCGACGTGTTCGCCGCATTTTTGAACTGCTTGTTCCAGCGCTGCCAGATCCGACCGGGGGCCAGAGTGCCGTAGCCGCTGTAGAGATATTCCCCATTAGCTGCTTCATCCTGATAGCCCGTTGACTTGACATAGCGGTAGGCAGCCGTCGCCTGCTGGTCAGCAAAGTGCACCGCCAAAATTGCACCGTCGCCATCAAACCAGTGCTTTACCCGCACGCCATTGCGCTCTAGCCGCCCTGGCCCATTGCGGTAAAGCGACCCTTGCAGCCCGAGCGGAATCTGTCCGGCCAGGACAGGCAGCGAGGTGGGTGCAAACTCTGGAGCAGGCTGGGCGATCGCGTTGGCCCAGGCTTTTTGGGTAATGACAGGCAATGTTAGAGAAACCACAGGATTAGAGGACTCAAGTGATAGCGGGTTTATCTATGGTTACACAGCTTAGAGGCTGGGTGTTCTGTCAGAAATTTTTTGCAGGTTTTTGGCTGCGAAAAAGACAACACGCCCCCAAACATCGCTCTCAAAAAACTGATCAATGACTAGGCGATCTGACAGTCTTTCGGCATGATGGTGGGGACTGTCAATTGCCGCGTAGTAGGCTCATGCCCATGCCTTCCAACCGTTCAGACTCTGGCGTTGTCATTTCCAAGCCGGAGGCCAGTACCTCGGGACTCAGCACGTTTGGTGGGGTATTTACCCCGTCAATTTTGACCATCCTCGGCGTGATCATGTACCTGCGGTTTGGCTGGGTCGTCGGCAACGTCGGCCTGACTGGCACCCTGCTGATTGTCACCATTTCGACCGCCATCACGTTTCTCACAGGCCTGTCAATTTCAGCGATCGCCACGGATCAGGTCGTCAAAGCCGGGGGAGCTTACTACATGATTAGCCGCTCTCTGGGGATTGAAACGGGCGGGGCGGTGGGGATTCCCCTTTATTTTGCACAGGCGCTTTCGGTAGCTCTCTATACAATTGGCTTTGCTGAGAGCTTAGTGGAGGTTTTTCCCAGCCTCAATCTCACTCTGGTGGCCGTGATCACTACCATTTTGGTCACCGTGCTGGCGCTGCAGTCGGCTGAATTTGCGATTAAAGCTCAGTATGTGATCATGGCGGCAATTATTGTGTCGCTGGTTTCTCTCGCGTTTGGTGGCCCGGTCGAAGCCACGACGATGATACCTGAGAAACCTCCTAGCTCAGTGGGTTTTTGGGCGGTTTTGGCCGTATTTTTCCCGGCGGTGACGGGGATTATGTCCGGCGTTAACATGTCGGGCGATCTGCGCGACCCGATTCGGGCGATTCCGGTGGGGACACTGGCGGCGATCGCGGTTGGCTACGTTATCTACATGGCAATTCCGTTTTTGCTGAGCTGGTGGGCCGATCCGGTGACGCTGGTGACTGAGCCGCTGGTGATGCGCCGCATGGCTTTTTGGGGAGACGCGATTTTGCTGGGGGTTTGGGGTGCAACGCTTTCGAGCGCCATTGGCAGCATTTTGGGAGCGCCCCGCGTGTTGCAGGCTCTAGCCCGTGACGGTATTTTGCCGAAGCGTTTGCGGTGGCTGGGAAACGGCAGCGGGGCAAATGATGAGCCGCGATTGGGGACTCTCTTTACGCTGGGTATTGTGCTGGCAGCGGTTTCTCTAGGGGATCTCAACCTGATTGCCCCCGTGCTGACCATGTTTTTCTTGACGACTTACTTGGTGCTAAATATTACGGCAGGGGTCGAGGGCTTCTTGCAAAGCCCTTCTTTTCGGCCCACCTTTAAGGTGCACTGGTCACTGTCGCTGGCCGGGGCAGCTGGCTGTCTGGCGATTATGTTTTTGATTAATGCGATCGCCACTATTGTCGCAGCTCTGATTGTTTTGGGCATTTATCTATGGCTAGAGCAACGCGAACTCACGACGACCTGGGGTGATGTGCGGCAGGGATTGTGGATGACGCTGGTTCGCACTGGCCTCTACAACATTCAAAAAGCGCCAGATGGTAAAAATTGGCGACCTCACATTTTGGTATTTACGGGGGCACCGACCCGACGCTGGCATCTAATTGAGCTAGCCACGGCCCTGACTCATAACCGGGGGTTGATTACGGTAGCCAGCGTCATTCCCAGCGGCTCTCGTAGCGTCGCCCAGCAGGAAAAAATGGAAACTACGATTCAGGAATATCTGGAGCGGCGAGGCATTCAGGCGATGGTGCGACTGGTGACAGCTTCTGGGCCTTTTGTGGGCGCGGAGAACCTGATTGAAGCTTACGGCTTGGGCCATCTGGTTCCCAATACCATTTTGATTGGCGACACAGAAAACCCAGACAGCCGCGATCGCTACTGTCAGTTCATTACCAAGTGTCATCAGGCCAAGCGCAACGTGGTGGTTTTGCGGGCCGAGCCAGAGCAAACTCACTTTGGCACCTACTCGCGGCAGCGGCGGATTGATGTCTGGTGGGGCGGTCTGCAAGACAATGGAGGTCTGATGCTAATTCTGGCTTATCTTATGCGTACCAGCTCCCAATGGCTGGGGGCTGAAGTGAACTTAAAACTGGTAGTGCCCAGTCAAGCGGCCGCCGACGCGGCGAAAATCAATCTGGATGGCCTGGCTGAGAGCCTGCGGATTGGGGCCAAATCTCAGGTAATTGTCTCAGACAACAGACCGTTCGCAGAAATTTTGCAGACGTCGTCTCGCAGGGCAGATCTGATTTTTTTGGGCTTGGCTAACCCAGACGAAAACTTCGCTGAGCATTATGAAAAGCTGCAGGCACTAACCGCCAAACTGCCGCCCACTATTTTTGTTCTAGCCGCTGAAGACCTAGCCTTTTCGCAGCTACTGCAAAAACGTAGTCAGAAACTTAATCGCAGCGCCCTGTACACCCTGTGCAGATTATTCCTGATTGGCTCGGGCGTCTTTAACCGCTGCGTAAAAGAAGATGCCTACCAGCGGTACACAAACAGCTAGCAGCAAAATGGTGGGCGTGGCCCCCCAGTCTGGTTCACCTGAAGACAGTTCAAAAATAGCGGCAACGGCTGAGATCGCAGCTAAGCAAGCTCCGGCTAAAAGAACGCTGCTTTTGGGGGTCATCATACGCAAACCATCTAAATAGCTATTTTTATTAAACCAGGATCTGACGCCAGACTAGTAGCCAATCTGCTCTAGGCAAAATGCTGGACATCTCCTGCAGAGAAGCCATTTTTCTGCAGTTCCTGGTTGAGCGCTAGGGCGTTTTCAACCCGATCGACAAATAAAACTCCTGTGAGGTGATCCATTTCGTGCTGGATCGCCCGCGCCAGCAAATCTGCCGCCTGTATCTTCTGCGGACGGCCATTTTCATCCTTGAACGCAACCTCGATTGCGGCTGGACGCACCACGTCCAGATAGACGCCCGGAATACTCAAGCAGCCCTCTTGCCCGGAGCAAAGCTCTTTGCTAGCCCGGGTGACTTTGGGATTGATCAGCACCAGCGGCTGGTTGGCCGCATTGTCAGGTTCTAGGTCGATTACAATTAGCTGCTTATTAGTCGCTACCTGGGGTGCAGCTAGGCCAATGCCCTCAGCGCTGTACATCGTGCGCAGCATCTTGCGGGCTAGCTGCCGAATTTCCTCGTCAACTTTGGCAATTCGCTTCGCTGGCTGACGAAGCGCGCGATCGCCTAAATAATGAATTTCTAAAGGGGGGTGCTTTAACTTCTTTTTTTCAACTAAAACTGAGGCAGCCATAAGCTAGCAAAAATACGTTGATTCATCTTTTCTATCCTAACAACACAAACTCACTTCGAGTTAGCACTGATTTCCAAGTTTGGTACTGCTGCAATTCCCAAGCCGCAGCAGACATGCCAAACTAAGGGACGTTGCGGGTGCTGAGTTAGGTTCTATATCTCCTATATGCTGGAGGTCGGCAGATGCTGAAAGTTTTTACCAAGACAGATTATTTGCTCAGAGAGACCCTGCTGGGGCTGCGGCGAGGCGGCTGGATGAACTGGGCCGCCATTAGCACGATGACGGTTTTGCTGTTTCTCTTTGGGGTGAGCCTGCAGTCAACCTGGCAGCTAGAAGGTCTGCTCAATCAGTTTGGCAGTCAGCTTGAGGTTTCGGTCTATCTCGCAAGCGGCTTTGAGGCCAAAGCGCTGGCCCCTACCATTGGCAAAATGCCAGAGGCAATCGCAGTTGAGACTATCAGCAAAGAAGCTGCCTGGGCCAGCCTGGTGGAGGAAATGGGGATTTCCGACATTGAAGGTGCGACCGAGCAGCTCAACGGCAATCCGCTAGTGGATGAACTCAAGGTCAAAGCCCGCTCATCTGAGGAGGTTCCGGCTCTGGCTAGCAAGCTCAACCAGATGCAGGGTGTTGAGGAAGTCCTCTACATAACCGAGGCTGTGCAGCGGCTGGCCCAGCTCAATGAGGGCCTACGGTGGATTAGCCTATTTGTGATTATAGTTTTGAGCCTGACGGCGATCGCAGTGATTACTACAACAATTCGTCTAATTGTGATGGCCCGTCGCCGCGAGATTGAAGTGATGCAGCTAGTAGGAGCGACCAGCGCCTGGATCTATCTGCCCTTTATCTTGCAGGGAGCCACCTTTGGCCTAGTCGGTGCCGGACTCTCTTGGGGACTAATGTTGGGCATTCACCGCTTTTTAGAAAAATTTGCCACCCAGCAGCCAGACTTTATCCAGTTTCTCATCAACGGCCTACAGCTTTCGGCGCAGCAAAACCTGCTGCTGCCAGTGGCTCTTTTTGCTTTAGGCAGCGCTGTCGGGCTAATGGGAAGTCTTTTCGCCGTGCGCAAATTTGCCCTCCGGTGAACAGGTCAGCGGTAGGTAGTTGAGAGTTTGCAGCCCATTTGGTCAGGAACTGCCAAACCCATTTGCACAAGTCTGTACAAGACTGGGTAAATTAAGGGGGAAAGAGCCGGACATAAGCCGGGTTCTGTTCTGCTAACTCACATCAGCAGGGCAGTTATCTATCTACGACGGCTGTTACCAGACGCCTCCAGCGGTACACTTAAAACGGAGCCGGAAAAAGACCAACCGTTGCCCCTACGACCTTGCTTCCAACCGGGGTTTACCGAGCCAGCACCTCTCGATGCTGCTGGTGCGCTCTTACCGCACCCTTGCACCCTTACCTGTAAAAGAATGAATTAGAAAAGCTGAAGCAGAATCAACCTTCTGCCTTCTGCCTTCTGCCTTCTGCCTTCCCATCGGCGGTATGTTTCTGTGGCACTCTCCTCACGGTCGCCCGCACTGGGCATTACCCAGCAAGTTTGGTCTTTCGGAAGCCCGGACTTTCCTCACGCTGAGCACTAGGCTCAACCTGCAACTGCCTCGCCTGCTCTTTCCCTAGCTTCAGTCTAGTAAATTACGGCGATTTTACTTCAGCTGAACTAGTCTTCAGGCCGAGATTAGCGGCTAACAATCCAGCGCAAAATCGGCACCGCAGGCAAATCGGGCAGCACTTCTAGGTCAAACATAAAAGGCAACAGCAGCCGCACTGCATCCTCATCAGGGGCGGTCACAGGCTTGAGCCAAACCAGCAGCTTGAGCGAGTAGATTTGCAAGGGCTGGGGGAGTTTGATTGCTTTTTCTAAATCAATTAGCGGCCCCTGAGGTTCGAGTGACTGCGCTTCGCCGCTGCGACCAAAAGCCGACTCTGAAGTCACGGCAACGCTAAACAGTTGTCCAGGATTGATGACGCTTTGAACTTGGGGCTGAAACAGCTCATTCGGCATCGTGTTCGAGAGCCGAATTACCCGCTGGGCCTGATTGTTTAAGCGCGTGATAGAGCTGCGATCCCAGTCAATGTATACCTGAATAGTTTGGCTGCGGTTTAAAATTCGCACGTCTAGAGCCTTGATCGGCGGCTGCAGGGGGCGCATTCCCTGGGGCAGCACCTGCATATCAATCGTTTCGACATCAGCTTCTGGCTGGCGCGGATTGGGCAGCTGCAAACGGAGAAAGGGACTGCCATCGAGCGGTTTATCACCACTGGGTAAGACCTCAGCGGCAAAGGCTTCTGCCCTGCCCTGCTGCTGAAGCTGGGCTGCTAGCTGAGCCATCAGAGCTTCTTGGTTGAGATGAATGTCAACTTGATCATCTCGCTGGGCTTCCTGTGCTAGGGCAATTTGATACAGTACATAAGCGACACAGATGAAGTAAACGGTCAAAATCAGGATGTCAGTGGTCATGGCTCTTGTGAATAAGGCCCCGCAGCAGGATTATACAAGCTGCGTCTGCACTCGGATTGCAGGCTGTCTCCCCTGATATTGACAAGGGACAGAACCACAAAAATCCACAGGTAGAGCGAGCAATGCTCACAGGGCACTAAAGCCGAGCCGAGTAGAAAAGCCTGAATAGATAGAACAGCAGGCGCGATCGCTGCAAACCAAAAATTCCTCTTGCAGAGAGCTTGGTACGATCAGAGCAGTTGTTTCACAAATATTTCACAGAAGACCATGTTTGATTGGTTAAACAGCCTACTAGGACGCTCTGAAGCACCTCCTAGCGCCCAAGTTGAAATCTATACCTGGCAGACGTGCCCCTACTGCATTCGGGCTAAGCTGCTGCTCTGGTGGAAAAAAGTAGAGTTTACCGAGTACAAAATTGACGGCGATGGCGCAGCCCGGATGAAAATGGCCGAACGCGCTAGTGGCCGCAAAACCGTGCCCCAAATTTTTGTTAACAATCAGCATATTGGCGGCTGCGATGAGCTGTACGCACTAGATGCTAAAGGCAACTTAGACCCGCTGCTGGCTCAGCCCTCGAATCAGGCTGCTCAGGGCTAGCTTTGCAGCAGGCAGGCTTTGAGCCGAGTGAGGGGGGCGACGGGCGCAGTTTTGAGGATGCGGCGATCGCATTTTTGCAATCGCCGCAGCAGCTTCTGCATCTGCTGATCTTGCTGGGCTAGCAGCGATGGTAGGCAGGTCTGCTGGCGCTGACAGGTATTACAAAGCACGGGAAAATCCCTCCCTTTTAGAGATAGGTCTTTTGCGATTAGTGGCGGGTTGTGATTGGATCTGCTGGGATCGCTACTTGCTTGAGCTGGCTGCTCGAACTGGGGGTCTGCCCTGCTTGGGCTGGCGATAAGCAGAGAAATCAATACAGCAGTGAGGTTAGCTAAGGCTTAGAAAAGCGTAGCTGTGTAGCCTTCCAACCGCCTTATTGATCAACGTTTCTATTGTGATGGAATTTTTATAAGTTGCGGGAGCAAAATCTCGTTTAAGTTGTAAATATTTTCGTCAAAAGATTTACAACTTAATCCAAACCTATCGTTTTTTGAAGGACAGACCTGAGTTGTTCATCTATCTCAGGTTCTCATGAGAAAATAAGGCTAGTTAGTAAGTTGATTGTGTTTTCTCCGTCACCTCAAAATCTACTGAATGGTGGATTCTAGAAATCGATGTCTAACTTATGATTGCTCTCATAAACTGTTTTGAAACAAATGAAAGTAATCCTGTTTCAACAGCAGCCTTTCTGACTGGCAAAAGCAGTTTGTGTGTAAAAGTTCAGTCTTACCTGAGAAGCCGCTCTTATGTCTGGCCTATAGAAGTAAGCCAGAAAAGCAGGCCAAAAAGTCTTTGCGGGTAAGCCAGTTTAGTTTGGAGGGGATGATTATGAAACGGATTGCTTTAGGAGCATTGACTCTAGCGGTTCCCCTAATTTTTAGCAACTTGGCGCGGGCCGAAAATCCTGATCACCTGCAGCAGCTGTTGGTGACAAGAGCTTGTCAAGCCTGCGATCTGGCTGGGGCAGACCTCAGCGAGACTCACCTGATTGGCGTTGATCTACGAGATGCCAACCTGGCTGGCGCAGATTTATCAGCGGCCAACCTAGAAGGGGCAGACCTGACAGGAGCTAACCTGGAAGGGGCCAATCTCACCGGTGCGATGTTGACTAACGCCAGTTTAATCAACGCGGATCTAGATAACGTCAACTTCACCCAGGCCCGGATGTACTATGTCGATGTGGCCGGAGCCTCAGTTAACAATGTAGATTTAACCCAGGCTGAAGTGGTAGGTACGCCCATTAACGTGGGTGGAGAGTAGGCATTGTATCGAGGAAAGCCTGCAGCTGGGTCACGCTAGGCAAAGAAGGCTGTGCCCCGGCCTGAGTGACCGAGAGGGCAGCAACGGCATTAGCTTGGTAGACTGCTTCTAGCATTGATTTTCCCTGGCTGAGCGCTGCTGCTAGCCCTGCGTTAAAGGCATCACCTGCTGCGACGGTGTCAACAACCTCAACCGGATAGGCTGGCAAAAAGAAGCTCTGGCTGGCGGTGCTGCAGTAGACGCCCTGATTCGCCATTTTGATAATAACGACCTGGATCTGCCGCTGGTATAGCCTTTTTGCGGCTGCTTCAGCGGTTCTGGCGTCTTTAACGGTAATGCCTGTAAGCTGGGCCGCTTCAGTTTGGTTGGGCGTGAGGATGTCGGTGTAGTCACAGAGGTTTTGGCTTAGCTCAGCTGGGGCCGGGGCCGGATCTAAAATTACGCTCAGGCCAGCCTGATGGGCGATCGCGGCGGCTTGCTCAGCAGCTGCCATAGGGATTTCTAGCTGTAACAGCAAGAGCCTAGCGCTGCTGAGGTGCTGCCTGAGGCACTCAAGCTCAGCGGTACTAACCTGAGCGTTAGCTCCTGGCACAACAATAATGTGATTTTCTCCGCCGGAGGCCACAGCGATCGCCGCAATTCCTGTAGAGGTCGCCTCATCTACCTGAACTCCGGCAGTGTCTACTCCAGCCTGCTGTAGGCTCTGCCGTAGCTGTTGACCAAAGTCATCATTGCCCACTCGCCCGATCATGGTCGTGGGGATACCTAACCGAGCCGCAGCGACCGCCTGATTGGCCCCTTTGCCACCGGGTACAGACATAAAGCGATCGCCTAAAAGCGTCTCTCCCGGCAGGGGCAACCGGTGTGTTTGGACAACGAGATCCAGGTTGAGACTGCCAAAAACAATAATGGACATTGGCTTGAAATTAGCTCCTGAACGCAAATGTCTTTCTGCTCACATTTTGCGAGAAGATGGGAAAATGCAAAAAATTTTCCCCCATCGATCCAAATTTGCTGAGGGTGTGCAACCTCGTCCTGGCTGGTCTTTAGACTACCGCGACCCTAAATTCATTGAGCGTTGGCTGCTGCTGTGGGGCTGGCTGTATCGCTACTACTTCCGGGTGCAAACCAGTGGCTGGCAGCACATTCCCCAGGGGCAAAAGGTATTGCTGGTCGGCTCTCACAATGGCGGACTGGCCTCTCCTGATACCGTCATGATGATGTATGACTGGTTTAAGCGCTTTGGTACCGAGCGCCCAGTCTACGGCCTGATGCACCCCTATGCGTGGCAGGTCAACGCAGAGCTGTCAAAAGTAGCAGCCCAGATGGGGGCAATTGAGGCTCATCCCAAAATGGCGATCGCGGCTCTACAACAGGGAGCTAGCGTGCTAGTCTATCCCGGCGGGGCCAGGGACTTATTTCGCCCTCACTCGCTACGGCACCAGATTTGTCTGGCAGACAATTACGCCTTTATTAAGCTGGCGCTGCGTGAGCAGGTGCTGATTGTTCCGGTAATTTCAAAAGGGGCGCACGATACGCTGGTCGTGCTAGCAGACATTTATCCCCTGATCTGGCAGCTCCGCGACTGGGGGCTGCTGCCGTGGATCAAAGACGTTGATCCCGAAGTCTTTCCTATTTATCTGGGCTTGCCCTGGGGCTTGTCAGTGGGGCCATTGCCTAATATTCCTTTGCCTGTGGCAATGCACACTCGCATTTGTGCGCCGATTGTATTTGAGCGCTATGGGCTAGAAGCTGCTCGCGATCGCGCTTACGTCAAGGTCTGCTATGAGCGGGTGCGTCTGCACATGCAGCAGGCGCTCGATCAGCTGGTGGCTGAGACAGGCTAGTGCAGCGTCAACGCTTAATTTTAGGATGACGCCATAGTTTGTAGTTAGCGCTTCAGCGCTAAAGCGCTGACTACCAACCCTAATTTCTAGTTGTAGCAATGCCCTAGTCTCGCAGTACATAGCCGACGCCGCGCACTGTTTGAATCAGACGCTTTTCGCCCTCGGCTTCGAGCTTGAGACGCAGGTAGCGAATATAGACCTCGATGATGTTAGAGTCTCCCATAAAGTCGTAGCCCCAGACCTCTTCTAAAATGCGATCGCGGGTAATCACCTGTCGCGGATGGGAGATCAAATATTCCAGCAAATCAAACTCTTTGGCCGTTAGCTCAATGTTGCGCTCACCGCGAAAAACCTCACGGGTTTTGGTATTTAGGCTCAAATCTTCAAACTGAAAGCCTTCTGCCTCGGTCGGCTCGTTGCGCCGCAGATGTGCCCGGACTCGCGCCAGCAGCTCTTCAATGCTAAAAGGCTTAACAACATAATCATCGGCTCCAGCATCTAAACCCGCAACGCGATCTTCAATACTGTCCTTAGCCGTCATCAAAATAATCGGCATTTTCCCCCCCGTGCTGCGCAGGCGACGGCACACTTCTACCCCGCTCAGTCCCGGCATCATCCAGTCTAAAATCACAAGGTTGGGTTCTTGATCCCGAGCTGCCATCAGCCCCGCCAGGCCATCGTTAGCCACAGAGACTTCATAGCCTTCATAACTCAGCTCCATCTGCACAAACTTGGCTAGCTTTTCTTCGTCTTCCACCAGCAAGATTTTGGCAGTCATCGATGAGTCCCCTCTGCGAACGGATATCAGCTGTAGATCATAGCTCAGCCCCCACTTTATTTCAGCCTGTACGTCAGTGAGCCGCTAAACCAGGGGATGAGCAGTGTAACCTCGCCCATCCCCTCAGAATAGCTATTTTGGCCTGGGATATGAGGTACCGCCCGATTTGAACCAGACCTGGCCCAAATCTAGCCCAGACAGGCGGCTACTTTTTAGGTGCCTGATAGTAAACTTTGCTGCCTTGGTCAGAGACAAAATAGCAGCTCTTATACGCCTGCCAAAGACTTTGCCAAATCGGGCGGCGATCGCTGCGGTAGTGTTCACCCAGCACAGGTTTGAGCGCGGCTGTTGCCTCCAAAAGATGGTAGTGAGGAATTGAGAGAAAAATATGATGGGCTACATGGGTGCCAATATTGTGATGGATCGGGTTGATCAAGCCATAATCGCGGTCAACGGTTGACATAGCGCCTTTAAGAAAATACCAGTCTTTGCCGCGATACCAGGGAATGTCAGCGTCGGTATGGTGCAAAAACGTGACCAAATCCAGCCAGACCACAAAAACTAGGTAAGGCATTAGATAATATCTTGCCAAAAAGCCCAGACCGCCATAGATGCCGATCGCTCCTAAAGCCGCCACCATCAGCCCCAAAAGGGCAGTGCTGGTGAGCACCTGGTATTTCTCTTGGGGCCGGAAGATCTCGCTGCCAGGTAGAAAGTGTGATCCTTTTTTACCGGGCGATCGCTTAAATAAATAGAGCGGATAAACCACCAAAAAAATATGAAACCGGGCCAGCTTTTCGTACCAAGTCATCTGCTGATACTGGCTTTCAGTCACCGGGTACCAGCTTTCGTCGGTTTCAATATTGCCCGTATTGGCGTGGTGCGTCCGGTGGCTGATGCGCCAGCCATGATAGGGCACCAAGATCGGCGTGTGGCTAAGATGGCCGACGAGAGAGTTTAACCACCCATAGCGAGAAAATGAGCCGTGACCGCAGTCATGGCCGACGACAAACAAGGCCCAAAACATCGTGCCCTGCATCAGCCAAAAAACAGGAAAGAACCAGGCGCTGTTGATCCAGGCGGCAGCGGCATATAAGCCTGCGATGATGCCGGTATCTAAGAAAAAATAGGCCAGAGAGCGCCAAAGATTAGACTCAAAACAGTGCGCTGGAATGGCTCGGCGCACATCTTGCAGCGTGAACGGTAAGGTTTCACGTACCCACGGACGAGACGATATAGAGGTCACGTTGTCAGCTCTAAAAATTACCACTGGGTAGGTTGCCCCAAATAGCCGCAGTAAGGGCTAAATTCGCAAACAGCCTCCAAGTGCTTAATTGTAGTCCTTAACGTTACTTCATGAACAAATGTGCTGGCAGATTATACGCAGCAGCCAGGTATTAAAACTGAGTCGTTCAAAGGGTCGTTCAGATATAAGTGAGTACTTCTTGGCTCCTAGCTTTGGACTGTTAGAACTTAGTGCATTGCTACAGCTAGAAATTACGTTAGCACTGAAGTACTAACTACGAACTATGCCTCTTTGAAGTCACTGCTTGAGGACAACAATCTGGCTAAATGTTTGCCGAGGGCTGTCAGGCTACAGACGCAAAAGCATCCCTGACTTAAGCTGGGTTTTAACGCTAGATTTGGCATTTCCCTTCAATTTAGAAGATATCGGCCAGGAAACTAAAGCCTCATGACCCAGCAAAACCTTAAATCAGAGATTTGGCGGCCCTTCGAGCAGTGGCTGCACCAACAAATTTTGCAGCTGAGTGTGGATACACTCAGCACCGGCCTGCTGACCTGTACCGCCTGCGAAAAAGTTTTTGGCGAGTACATCTTAGAATACAAGGACGAAAAGTTTCGGCTGCCAGCGGGCGAAACCTATGCGTTCCTTTGTTTTGTCCAGGCTACTGCCGCCAATTCTCAGTAACCAGCCATCATGAGTAAACCTGCCCTGCTGACCGTAGATGACGACCCAGACGTGTTGCAGGCGATCGCCCGTGATTTGCGTAAACAGTACGGCGATCGCTTTCGGATCATGCGGGCTGATTCGGGAGCTGCTGCCCTCGATATGCTGCTGAAGCTGAAGCTGCGCAATCAGCCCGTGGCCCTGATGCTGGTAGATCAACGCATGCCCCAGATGAGCGGGGTTGAGTTTTTAGAAGAGGCGATCGCCCTCTTCCCAGAGGCGAAGAAAGCATTGCTAACGGCTTACAGCGACACTGACGCCGCTATTCGAGCCATCAACCAGATCGATTTAGACTACTACCTGATGAAGCCCTGGGATCCGCCAGAAGAGCAGCTTTATCCGGTGGTCGATGACCTGCTGTCCGCGTGGCAGGCTAACTTTCATCCCCCCTTCGAGGGCATTCGGGTGATTGGCGATCGCTGGAATCCTCAAAGCCACCAGGCCAAAGACTTTCTAGCTCGCAACCAGATTCCCTACCGCTGGCTCGATATTGAACACAGCGCAGAAGCCCAAACCCTGATGAGCCGCACCGAGCTGCAAACGGCCAAACTACCGCTGGTGCTGTTTCCCGACGGCGATCGCCTGAGCCAGCCCGATAACGTGCAGCTTGCCGCCAAAGTGGGTCTGCAAACCTCAGCCGCCAAGCCTTTTTACGACCTAGTAATTGTGGGTGGTGGCCCTGCCGGGCTGGCAGCGGCTGTCTATGGCGCTTCTGAGGGACTGCGAACGGTCTTAGTTGAGCGCGAAGCTCCGGGGGGGCAGGCGGGTACCAGCTCTCGAATTGAA
Source organism: Leptolyngbyaceae cyanobacterium RM1_1_2 (assembly GCA_012032345.1). Lineage (GTDB taxonomy): Bacteria > Cyanobacteriota > Cyanobacteriia > Phormidesmidales > Phormidesmidaceae > Sphaerothrix. Next base: position 23,801 of record JAAUQI010000003.1, read on the forward strand.
AACTATCTGGGCTTTCCAGTAGGGCTGAGCGGAGGAGATCTGGCCCGCCGCGCAGTCAGTCAGGCGCGGCGCTTCGGGGTGGAAATTTTGACCCCCCAGGAGGTTAAGGCGGTGCGGGTTGAGAACGACTACCGCCTGATCACCCTGGGCGACGGCAGTGAGATTAGCGCTCATGCCCTGATTTTGGCTCTCGGCGTTTCCTGGCGGCGGCTCAGCGTACCGGGGACTGAGCGCCTGACCGGGGCCGGGGTTTACTACGGGGCGGCTCAAACCGAGGCGATCGCCTGTACAGACGAAGATGTCTTTGTGATTGGCGGGGCCAACTCGGCGGGGCAGGCGGCGATGTACTTTTCAAAATATGCCCGTCAGGTGACGATGCTGGTGCGGGCAGAGTCGCTGACTAAGAGCATGTCGCAATACCTGATAGAGCAGATTAAGGCAACCGCTAACATTCAGGTGCAGCCTTACACCACCGTTACTGAGACCAAAGGAGAGACCAGCCTGGAGGCTCTGATGCTGCACAATTCTGCCACAGGTGAGAGCCAGACCGTAGCGGCGAGTTCGCTGTTTATCTTTATTGGGGCAAGGCCCTACACCGACTGGCTAGAGGGGCTGGTGCAGCGAGACGAGCGCGGTTATCTCCTGAGCGGAGAAGATTTGAAGGCAGACGTAAATCCGGCTCTGGTCTGGCCTTTAGCGCGATCGCCGCACCTGCTTGAAACTAATGTGCCAGGAATTTTTGCAGTGGGAGATGTGCGTCACGGGTCGGTTAAACGAGTCGCTTCGGGTGTGGGTGAAGGCTCAATCTGTGTGCAGTTTGTGCATCGCTATTTAGAAGATTTGCGCTAGGAAAACTTGAATTATGCAGTGTATCGAAGATCTGCTGGAGCTAGATCCGTTTAAGCATTTGCCCCGAGAGCGGCTGCAGTGGATGTGCGATCGCGCTGAGTCCGTCCTTCTTGCTGCCGGAGAGACCCTGGTGAAAGAGGGCGACCGGGCTGAGAATATCTATGTTTTAGTTTGTGGATACATCAGCATTACCCGCCTCAGTGACGGGGTGGAGATGCCAATTGGCCAGCATGAGGCTCCCGTTTTTTTTGGTGAAATTCCGGTGCTGACCGATGAACCCGCAATGGTATCGATGCGGGCTATGAGTGAGTGTCACCTGCATGAGATTTCTGGCACTGACTTTCTGACGCTGCTGCACGAATGCCGAAACTTTGAGAGCGCCGTATTTCGGCTGTTTCAGCAGCGGCTGCGGGGGCTGGAGTCTTTCATTCGCAACCGGGAAAAAATGGCAGCGCTGGGGACGCTCTCTGCAGGACTGGCCCACGAGCTTAACAACCCAGCAGCGGCCCTGGTACGGGCGTTACGAGACGTGATTCCGGCGATTCGAGAGCTGGAGCTGATGAATCTGCGCTACGGTCAGCGTCATGTAGATGACGAGCATACTCAGCAGTGGCAGTCGGCCCGAGATGCTGGCTACGAGAATATTTTGCATCATAAGGTCGAGTCGGTGACCCTGAGCGATCGCGAAGAAGAACTGCTCGACTGGCTAGAAGACTACGGGGTAGACAAAGCCTGGAGGCTGGCAGAACCGCTGGCGATCGCGGGTATCCAGCCGGAGACGCTAACAGCCCTGACTGAGCGCTGGCGCGAGGATCCTTCTGATCTGCGCGATCAGGGTATTCGCTGGCTGGCCCTGTCTTTTGAAGTGGTTTCAATGATTTCCAGCGGCCTGCACGGAGCCGAGCGGATCTCAGAGCTGGTGAAGTCAATGAAGTCTTATTCCTATATGGATCAAGGCGCGCAACAGACAGTAGACGTGCATGACGGGCTAGAAGATACGCTGCGGTTGTTTTCTTTTAAGCTCAAGCACGGCGTTAAGGTATGCCGCCACTACAACCAAACTTTGCCCAAAATTTCGGCCTACGGCAGCGAACTCAACCAGGTGTGGACAAACCTGATTGATAATGCGATCGACGCGATGGACAGCAAAGGCACGCTGACAATCAAAACCTGCCGCTGGCAAAACTTTGTGCGAGTGGAAATCATTGACTCTGGCCCCGGCATCCCGCCGGAGATTCAATCGCGCATCTATGAGCCGTTTTTTACCACTAAATCAGTAGGTAAAGGCTCCGGTCTGGGTCTAGAAACTGTCCGCCGCATTGTTGAAAATCGCCACCACGGCACCCTCTCACTTGCCTCTACTCCCGGCAAAACCTGCTTCGCCGTATGTCTACCCGCCGAGGAAAAACTGTCCTAGCGATCAGAGGTTTGAGGATCTGAACTTCCGCATCCTAAGGTTTTGCAGCTCCTGTCCAATCTGCGTGTTATGTCATTGCCCATCAATGGGAGCGTAAGGGGATAAGTTCTAACGGGCCAAGCACCTCTAGTCGGCTCAGCTTCTTGATGTATAAACTTAAACTTAATCTCTACTTCTTGCCCATGATTAGGAAGCTGAAAGGAAATCACCGTGATGACAGCAATCAGAAATAAGGCTAGAAATTTCCTTGTTTTTTAACGAACAAGTCAAACATTTCATGTGGCTTTTTATGTCAGACCATCAATTAACAGACTAAAACATTAAAACAATGAAATGATTCAGCATCTTATCAAAAATGCAATCCAACAAGTATTCTGAAAATGAAATCAGTTCTCAATGAGGCATATGACTATCACTCAACGTCCCTGTTTTGTTGACGCCTCAAAAAGTTTCTGAGAAACACTAAGCCTGCCAGCGGAGCTGCTGAGTTTTGACAGGGGTGACAAATTCTCGGTTTTCGGCCTGCGATCGCGCATACTCATTTTTAAGCTGATAGTACCAGCGGGCCGGGGTATCTGAGTCTTTAATCAGCCGCAGTACAGGGTCGTGCTTCAGGCCAATCTGCTGTTTAGCCACCACGTCTCGATCCTGTCTCAAAAACGACCTGATCAGCGGCATCATCAAGGGCTTGAGCATCCAGCCCCAGGGAATATCCCAGTACAGCTCAAAGGTGACATCGGTTTCGGTGGCTGAAAGCGGCGTCACCGTAGTCAAATTGACGACGCGGTGTCTGGCTGTCGTTGTTTCTTCCGTTCGCAGTCCCGGCAGATAAAAGATAATCTCAGTTTCGGGCGCACCGCCCATAAGGCCGTACAGTCGTCCGGCGTTGGCAATCGGGTGTCGTCGCATAGTAAAGCCATAGGGCGACGGGTCAAACCATTTCACCTCGTCGTGGAGTTCGCCTGTGCGCCACCACCAGGCCCGATGCACATAGGGAGAGTGGGCCGGATCCATCAGGCCGACAACCGCATAGTCAATAAAGCAGGGAAACCGCAGGGTGTAGGTGACATTGGGCCGAGCCTGGGGGCCAAAGCCAGGAATTTTAGGAATTTCAAATCGGGGCGGCTGGGTCTGAGCTGGATCTGGATCTGGTATAAATATCCAGACATTGCCCTGGGTTTCTTCCAGGGTATAAGCCTGGACGTTGAAGCGATTGAGATCAATCTGCTGATCAGGCATTAGCGAGGGAATTTCAGTGCAGTGACCAGAGGAATCAAACTTCCAGCCGTGATAGCAGCACTGTACGGCACAGCCATCAAACCAGCCACAGCTCAGGGGCACTGCCCGGTGAGGACAGACATCTTTTAGGGCAAAGGCTTGGCCTGACTGAGTTCTGCCAAACAAAATAGCTTCGCCTAAAAGCGTTTTTGCCAGCATCTTGCCCGGTTTGAGGGCATGGCTGGGCAGGGCATGATACCAAATATTCCGCAAGAAGAAAGGATCTGTCACCGACACAGGACTGCGCTCACTGAACTCGCCAGTATCGCAGCTTAACACGACCTCTCGCCAGCGGGTAAGCCTTGGCAGCCTGCTGCCAGCCGTGGTTGCTAAATCTCCCATACAATAGGCCCAGGGTGTACAGGTAGCTAATGGGCCGAACGCCAACGCTAAAATTTGAACGGGGTACGCTGATTCTGCACCCGCCGCCACGGGGCAAAGCCTGGGTGAACTATGCTGTGTGGGACGATCGCATCGAGCGCTTTCGAGTCCCGGCGAACCAGTATCGCGCTCTGGTAGAGGCTCTGCGGGCCGAAGGGGTCAGCTTTGACGATCAGTCGCCCAAATTTGAGCCGCTGCAGCTCAAGCCTGGATTGGTGATGAAGCCCTATGCTCACCAGCAAGAGGCGCTAGCAGCCTGGGTGCGATCGGGCTGGCGCGGGGTGGTGGTGTTGCCCACGGCGGCTGGCAAAACCTACCTGGCTCAAATGGTGATGCAGGCAACGCCCCGCAGCACGCTGATTACGGTGCCGACGCTGGATCTGATGCACCAGTGGTATGCCCATCTAGAGGCCGCTTTCCCAGATGTAGAGATTGGGCTGCTAGGGGGCGGTTCCCGCGATCGCACACCGATTTTAGTCGCCACCTACGACAGCGCCGCGATTCACGCCGAGACCTTGGGCAACCAGTACGCCCTGCTCATTTGCGATGAGTGCCATCATCTGCCCAGCGACTTCAACCGCGTCATTGCTGAATTTTCGATCGCTCCTTACCGTCTAGGGCTGACTGCTACCCCCGATCGCGCTGACGGTCGCCACGCGGATCTAACTCAGCTCCTCGGCCCGGTGGTCTACCATAAAACTGCTGAGGAGCTTTCAGGCAAGGCTTTAGCCGCCTATCAGGTGATTCAAATCAAGGTGCAGCTCTCAGAAACAGAGCGCGATCGCTACAATTTTTTAATTCAGCGGCGCAATCGGTTTCTACAAGAGAAAAATATCTGGCTGGGGTCGGCTCAGGGCTGGCAGCGATTTGTTGGGGCTAGTGCCCGATCTCAGGACGGACGACGGGCCATGCTAGCCCACCGGGAAGCTAAAGCGATCGCCTGGGGGACTGACGGCAAGATCACTGTTTTAGCCGATCTGCTCACCCAGCATTTTCCAGAGCGGACGCTAATCTTCACCAACGACAATGCCACAGTTTACCGCATCTCTCAGGACTTCTTGATTCCCGCCATCACCCACCAAACCCCCGTCAAAGAGCGCCACGAGGTGCTGCAAAAGTTTCGCAGCGGTGAGTATAAAACCCTGGTGGCCTCTCATGTGCTGAATGAGGGGGTAGACGTGCCCGAGGCCAGAGTGGCAATTTTGCTCTCAGGGTCTGGGTCTACCCGCGAGTACATTCAGCGATTGGGCCGGGTGCTGCGTAAGGGCAAAGGCGATAAGCTGGCACTGCTGTACGAGGTGGTGGCCGAAGAAACCACTGAGGAAAATGTGTCTCGCCGTCGTCGCCAGACACCGAAGCCCTGTAGTACGCCCTATGAAGCGCCCCACCAGCTTGAGCTGGCTCCTGTCTACGATATTGCCGCCCGCCGGGTGCCCAAGGCGGCTGAGGCAGCAGGGAACTGGCCGGGGAGCGAAGAGGAGTAAACGTGCCGACTCTAGCCAGCTTTGATATTGACTTAGTAATCGAACGTCTGCGTCAGGCGGTGCAGCCCTACCCCAAGGCGGCGATGTTTGAGCTGGCAGAGCAGGGCTATAACTCTTTGTTTGAGCAGCTCATTGCCTGCATAATCTCAATTCGCACCTATGATGAAGTCAGCGTCCCGGTGGCGCAGCGGCTGTTTGCTCAGGCTAAAACAGCCGCTGCGATCGCTCAGCTCAGCGTTTCAGAGCTGACGGCACTCATTCGAGACAGCACCTTTGCAGATCGTAAGGCAGTCCAAATTCAAGCGATCGCCCAGCAAATTTTAGATCACCACCAGGGAGAGCTACCCGCCGATGCCGCAGTCCTCAGCAGCTTCAACGGGGTTGGCCCCAAATGCACCCATCTAGCCCTGGGTGTAGCTTTGGGACATCCCTGCATCAGCGTAGATATCCATGTCCACCGGGTCACCAATCGCTGGGGCTACGTGCAAACCAAAACGCCTGAGAAAACCATGAAAGCGCTTGAGATAGCTTTACCCCAGCGCTACTGGGTCGAGATTAATCGTCTGCTCGTCCCGTTTGGCAAGCATATTTGCAAAGGCACCCAGCCTAAATGCTCACCTGTCCGCTGCTCAACATGTGTGCCCAGGTTGGTCTATCACAGCCATAACTAAAGGCTAAAGATTTTAGCCTGCCTGCTATGTTATTAAGAACACTGTAGTCAGTTGTGACAAATTTGCAGATTTACGTAGCACTCGCTGATTACACCCCTGCTAAATAAAAGTCATTTCTGGCTGTAGGGTCAACTCCAGTCATATACCTGATTGAATGCGCTTTCGATTTTGCTTAAGTTGGATACTGCGACCCAAGGGCCAGTATCCAGGAATTGATTTACAGGGTTGTGATCTCAGCGAATATGATTTGAGCGGAGCTGATTTCAGCGGGGCGGATCTGAGTGAAGCAAATCTGCAAGGAGCCAACCTCAGCGGGGCTAACCTGCGAGGTGCTGATTTAAGAAATGCCAATCTCAGCCATACCAGCTTGCGATCGGCTATTTTACGCCGCGCAAACTTGGCCCGGGCCGATCTAACCGGGGCAGATTTTCAAAGCAGCCCAGACTTCTTAAGCCCCACAGATTTAGGCGGCGCTCTCCTCAGGCAGGCCGTCCTGCATCAGGTCAGCATGAGGGCTGTAAAGATGCCAGAAGTAGACTTATCAGAAGCCTGCATTCGAGATGCAGATTTACATGAGGTCATCCTGCAAGGCGCAAACCTGGCCAGAGTTAAATTCTTCAATACTGACCTGAGCTATGCCATTTTAGAGCGCGTGGATCTCACTGAAGCCAGCTTTCAAAGCTCTAAGCTCACCGGAGCCAACATCCGCTACTCGGTCTTAGTGAGAACCAACTTAGCAAACGCCGACCTGAGCGGAGCTGATTTGCAAGGCAGCTACTTGGAACGTAGCGTTCTAGATGGAGCCAATCTGGCTAGTGCCAATCTAGACAACGCCAATCTTACGAGCGCAACTCTAAAAGAGGCGAATCTGCAAAATGCTTCACTGATTGGAGCCAACCTGGGAGGAGCCAAACTACAGCGCTCAAATCTTCAAGGAGCAGAGCTGCGACGAGCGAGGTTAAGATCGGCGGATCTCAGTCAGGCTCGACTGGACGGCGCACTTTTAAGTAATGCCCGACTCAATCAGGTACGGTTTCGAGGGACTATCTTGAGAAACGCTAGGCTAACAAATGCCACTCTCATTTTGACCGACCTGCATCAGGCCGATTTGCGAAATGCTAACTTATCCCTAGCGCGATTGGGCTTCTCTAATCTCAGCGAGGCCCAGTTTCAAGATGCCAAGCTCAGCGGTGCTGACTTTAGCTTTGCCAACCTCAGACAGGCCAATCTCTGTCGCACTGACCTCAGCGGCGCAAATTTGACCTCGTCAATTCTGCAAGGGGCTAATCTAGCAGATGCGATCCTGCTGCGGGCCAACCTGCGAGAAGCCGATCTGCGTGCCTGTAATTTAGAAGGGGCCAAACTTAGTCGCATCTATGCCATTGCAGCAAACTTTGCCAATGCTCGACTTTGCCATGCAGAGCTAGGAGGGGCCAATCTGCTACAGGCGAATCTGCAAAATGCTGACCTGAGCCATGCCAAGCTGTATCGCTCCTACCTGAGCCATGCCAACCTGACAGGCGCTTCCTTGAGAGCCACAGAATTTAGCGGTACCAACGTCACAGGCTCATGCTTCAAACAGGTAGAGGCTGCGGACGCCCGCTTTATCGGCAATATTGGCCTGCGCTCAGATATTCAAGACTATTTAGCTGAGAGAGGGGCAACGCTGCGCCTCGATATTCCGGCTGAGCCAGAGCAGCTAGCCAACTTTGGAGAAGATGTTGTTGATCTGCGGCCTCTGACGCTCATGACTGAGATTCGAGCTGATTTAGACTATCGCTTTTTAGATCTAGAGGAAACACTGCAAATTTTCCAGGGGCTGCTCGAGCAGCTCAACAACTCAGTAGATGACTATCTAGAGTTTGAAAAGCTAACGGCTGAACAAGCCCTACAAGCAAAGCAGTGGCTAGGAGTCTGCCAGCAAGATGCTGAAAGCTTTAGCGCCCGCATTCAACTGCAAAAGCAAGATGCTGAAGCTGAGCTAGCGATCATACCGAGTGCAGAGGTTTATCGGTGGCAGGCAGAGAGTTTTCCGCAGCTTCTAACAGTCATATACGAAGACATAGCCCGGATCGATGATCACATCCTGGATCTGGTCGCTCTCTGGAAGGGAATGACAGAAGCATGACAGCCCTTTTCTGTCTTGATCGTTAGCCCTGTGAGCATTACGGGATGAGAATTTCTTTGACGACTTTATCGTCCTCAACAACACCCAGACGCCGCCCTTTTTCGCGCTCTTCCTCAGCAATGCCGTAGAGGGCAAGCCCAGTTCTCAAAATCTCTGCCTTGTTTTTACCTAAAGCCTCAGCCAGCTTTTCGAGCTGATTGTAAGCTTCTTCAGAAAGTTCAAGGTTTAGGCGTTTCTTTTTCATTGCTCTTGAGAATTAAGATCCTGGGTGACGATTGAGCTGTTTGTTCTAAAGTAATCTCTACTGTAGATCACTCGTGCGTCCATAAGAATTACACATCACAAATGGTATTGCAAGCGTAAGTATTATGCGTTTTTTCCGTAAAAATTGAGATTTCCTTGCCAAAAATTATATCCCGGTTAGCACCAGCGGCAGTAGATGTGACAGAAAAGTACAGGCTTACTGATGAAATAGCCTGTACAGAAGACTTATGTTGCTGACTGTGCCGTCTGGTCAAGCTCAGAGCAGCAGATATAGAAAAACCAGAACGATGACTAAGAAAACAGGGAGTCCTTCCGGTTCTGACAGATTCCTACGAAACCCACACCACAGACACTGATAGTAATCAGAACCTCGACGAACCAGCACATGCTTGCCACATCGGGGACATTCTAATCCCTCATGATCAAAATTACCATGCATAGCCATACCTCCAGCAAAGGGATTTGAAGCGTAGCGTGCAGCTTTCATGCCTGTAAAATGAGGTGCTCTCACGCTACACCTAAAATATAGCATTATATACACATTTATTGCTCATTATTTTTACATTAAACGCTCAAACTCATAACCCAGCACTTGCAGACTGATAATGGTGAGGAAAACGATAGGATTTTTTATGCCCCCGTCGCAAATTATGGGTCTGCTTGTGGGTGGTCTGGCCCCGGCGCTGCTTTTTGGTCTGTTTGGTGTGTTGCAAAAGCTAAGCAATCAGAGCAATATCGGGCTTGGCCCTTACCTGATTGGCATTGGCGTTGGGGTTTTTATCATTGGCGGCGTCAGCTATGGCCTGCTGCCTAATCGCAGTTTGCCGCCGATAGCTTTTGGGTATGCTGTCCTCATGGGACTCTTTTGGGCTTCTGGGGCTGCGCTAGTCGCTGTCGGGCTGACCTACTACGGCACTCCAATTTCTAAGCTGGTGCCGCTCTACAATATGAACACGCTCATTGCCGTGCTGCTGGGGCTGCTGCTTTTTGCTGAGTGGCAGGATATTTCGGTTGTGAAGCTGCTGCTGGGAGCGGTGCTAATTGTGGTGGGGGGTGTGCTGGTAGCCAGTGCTTGAGACAGGGGCGATCGCCCGAATTTACCCGCTAGTGTCTATTAAATCTTGTCGGGATAGGACAGACAAACGTGGCTGACTCTAAAAGTGACTCAGCCACGTCTAAAGTTATGAAGGGTTAAGAAGCTACTTTAGGGCGTTTGACCTCGGGCTTCACCTGATTGATGCCGCTCAAAAACATGGGTACCAACTTTTCCATAAAGGCTTGCGGATCGCGGTTCCAAACTCTTTGCGCTGCTGTGATCCGAGTCTGCTGCAGATCGGGCGCTAGCAGGGTCAGTGGCAACCGCTCAGCGAGATATTGGGGACGCTCCCACACGGGCAGCGTATTAGCAATCTCAACCAGCTTACTGACGCGGCGCAGTTCTGCTCCCAGGGTAATGTCCATACCCGACTCGTAAGCTGCCTGCTCGATCGCGGCATACTTGATTCTGGCCTGCTCTACTTTGCGGCGGTGAACCGGACTTTTGCGGGCAATCTCAGCCAGACGGCGGGTGCCCCAGCGGACGTGGCCAGTTTCTTCTGGCAAAATCCGCTCAATTGTTTCGCGGATTTTGATGTTTTCGTCGGTTTGGGGTGCCTGCTTCAGCGCATGGATGTGAGCTGAGAAATATTCGCAGCCCCGCTTTTCAGTCACGTTAATGGCCGCCAGAGCAGAAATAATGCCGTCTTCTTTGTGCTCAGGAGAGCTAAACTGTTCTTGGTCTAGCAGCCGCTCAAACTCGTCAATATAGGAAGAACCAGGGGGCGTATTCACCTCCGCGCCTAGGTCAATCAGCAAATCAGTTAGCCAAAAAGCATGACGAGCTTCGTCGGCAATGTGGTGCGACAGGTCTTGCACCAGATCTCGCGGCTCACCGTTGAGGGTTTCAATCAGGTCGGTCAGGTCTTTGCAACTGCGCTGTTCGTTATAGCGGTAGCGATTGAGCGTGATGTGGTGAATTTCACGATCGCTGACCACTCGGCTCAGAATGTCACGAGCGCTTAGAGCGTTTTGAAGTTTGCGGGGGTAGGCGACAGTCATTGCAATGTTTCAATTTGTAAACTGTTAATTAGATCCTAACGCACTTCTTTTTGTCAGGGGAGTTGGCTGTAGTTTTTCTTTCAGTCAGAAATTTTTATAGTTTCCTTGGGCTGTCTGACAAAAGCAGCTAGCGTTTCAATCGCAGCGTTTTACCCCGCAGTGCCGCCGCCTGCTGTAGATGCTGCAGCCTTAGCGTTGGGGTGTCTGCGGCTTGGGCATAGGCCAGAGCTGTTTGGGCGATCGCCTGAATTTCGCCACCCGTCAGCACTAGCCGAGCCACCTGTGACCAGTCAATCTCAGCCTCTATCTGAGTGCTTTCAGGTAAGATCTGCTGCCAGAGCTGGCTTCGCTGTCTCTCATCCGGTAGGGGAAATTCCAAAACACCGTCTAGCTGGCGACGGCAGCTAGGCCGAACTGACTGCATAAAATGGGTAGTGAAGAGGGTCAGGCCAGGAACTTGGCGGCGCTGGGCTAGCCAGTGACAGATTAAAGCCTGATTTTTTGTCTGGTCTTTTGTTTGGCGGCCTAGCCAGTGCTGAGCCGTCCGAAGTAATATAAGAGGCGCTGTCTGCAAAATTTTATCTAAGAGCAGGGCCGTCTGCTCAGCCGCCGTTAAATGAGCCAGGTCAATTGTTATTAGCGGCTGGTTTAGCGATCGCGCGATCGCTTTGGCCGCATAGGTTTTGCCTGTTCCTGCTGGCCCCGAGAGCAAAACAATTTGCCCCTGAGGGGCTGTGATTTGCCCGCTTAATCTTAAGCTGAGTGCCGTCTGCTGGGCTAATCCCTGCAGCGATTGAATCAAAGCTTCCGGCAGCACCAGTCTTGGCTCTAGGTCTAAATCCGGGTTTGAATTTAGTTCTAGCTCCAGCCTAGGCCATGGGGTCAGAGCCTCTGCTGAAGTAGTGTCTGGAGGGGCGATCGCAGAGGATCGCGGCAATACAATGTCAGGTAAGTCCTGCGGCTGAGGCGTTTCTGCTAGCAGATAATTCACTAGCTCCGGTGAAAGCTGTAGATGGCTTTCGATGAGAGGAGCCGACTCTTGATAAGCCAGCAGATGCCGATAAACAAACGAAGTCGGCGCAGCCAGCTTGGCTCTCAGACGACGCCATTCGAGATCGTTGCGGCACAGGAGTCTCAGGCTCAGATCCACCGTTGGTAGACTCAGTGAGCTGCTGTCAGCCTGGAGATAGCGATAGAGTTTGCCGTAGCGCTGGTTGACCTCGGGTGCTAAAGCCAGCAATACCAAGTTTTTTTCAGCCGTACTGAGTCCAAAGCGATCGCACAGCGCCGGTAGCCCCAGTGCAATTCCCTGAGATTGACTGGCCTGAATTCGCGCTTCTAAAAGCTGCTGATAGCTCTGCTTAGCAGAGCCAGGTATTTTAGCAGGCACCCGGCAGTCGTCATGAAACGCAGGCTGATTTAGGGTAATAATGCCTTTCCACCAGTGACTCGTGACCCGATCTGCCGGAGATTGAGCAATCCGATTTACTTCCCGGTTTTCCTGCCGCCGTTTGGCCACAGCCGTTAGCAGCAGTCGCTCCAGCCAGCCCAGCTCTGTCTTTAGATAAGCCCAGTTATCGGCAAAAGGAGTCGCCTTAGCTGACATAGCCTGTCATCCGTATGAACTCCAGCGGCAGACCGTCAGCATCGGCAATAAACGCAACCTCATAAACACAGTCACCAATCATCTGCTGCTGCGGTGCTAGGAGTATCTTCAGGGGCTGTACTGAGGCCGATGCCTGAACTGCCTGCTCAAAACGCTGCTGCAGTGCCGCTACCCAACCGGGTAAATCTGGGGCGATCTCGGTCAGGTCAAAGCATAAATGGTAATACCCAGTGTAGTGTTCATCGGCAAAGGCATCAGCCGCAGGCCGAGGTTCGGGTATCTGCAAGAGTTCAATCCGACCGTTGAGGCCCTCCATCCAGCAGGCCAGGGTGATGCCCGCCGTGAAACGCTCAGTCACAGCAAAGCCTAGCTGCTCATAAAAGGCGATCGCCCGGTGAATATTAGCGGTTCGGATAGAAGCGTGGTGCATGGCTGACTAAAAAGACTTTTGTGAATAAGTCTGACCTAGACAAGAGGCTAAACCTTACGCCTGAACCTTACTCGAAGAGACGAAAATAGGGATAACGCACCGGGGCACCGGGTTCTTTTTCCAAATCGAAGTTGATCACGTCCCAGCAGGGTTCTTCTTCAGAGGGGGGGCTAAACTCAACTGGCAGACCATAGAGCCGGGGTGAAGCCGTTTCTGATTTGCCCCGCCAAGGCGTACTGCGCTCTAGATAGGCACTGACTAAATCTTTGTAGCGTCTGGCGATAATCACGCGGGTGGCTCGATATCCTTGGGTATAAAGCCGATCGAGAGCCTCGTGAATTTCAAAGCGAATACCGTCTGGGTGAGTATGTTGCCGGTACCACTCTTCTTTCCACTGTCGCCAGTGGCGACCGGACTGTAGGTGGACTAGCTCTCGCGTATCTGGATCGGCCTCAAAAGCCCCGTGCCGTGAACATAAGTAAGTATCTGTCAGCGTCAGGGCCGGAATAGTTTGGCGACAGTGGGGGCACTGAATCTCAGGGCCAAAAATTGGATATTGTAGGGCTGGATTCACCATTGAGTCTTAACTAGCCGGTTCTATACAACAACCAGTCCCACATGTTCTGGTGGCCTTATTATAGCCGGGGGGACTCTGTCGCTTCCGGTTTCTCCACTGCATTCTGTCAATAACTTAAAGGAACCCCCGTGAATTACGCTCAGCCGCTGTTGGTCACACCCGGAAAATTTTGGCCTGCCCCTGATATTACCGCCGCTGCTTTTGTCGCCCCCAACGCCACGGTGATTGGACATATCAGCCTAGCTGAGGGCGCTAGCGTCTGGTACGGCACGGTGATTAGAGGCGATGTAGAAAAAATTCAGATAGGGCGCTGCAGCAATGTACAAGACGGCGCAGTGCTGCATGGCGACGTTGGCTTTTCTACCGTTTTAGAAGATTACGTCACCGTAGGGCACCGGGCTGTGATTCACGGGGCTTATGTAGAGAGCGGCAGCCTGATCGGCATTGGGGCAGTCCTACTCAACGGCGTTCGTATTGGCACGGGTAGCATAGTCGGGGCCGGGGCAGTTGTGACAAAATCAGTCCCGGCGCGATCGCTGGTGATGGGTATACCGGGCAAAGTCGTGCGATCGCTGTCAGAGCAAGAATCGGCTGAGCTGATTGAACATGCTCAGAAATATCGTCAGCTAGCCGAGGTTCACGCCGGGACAAGAAAGCAGCTTGGTTTCGTCTAGAGCCTGAATCTTTAGCTCCAAGAGATACCAGAAAAAGAATTAACTATGAGAGAATCATTACATCGCTTAAACTTACAATACTTTTTTACATAGGAGGATTCGAAAATGGATTTAGATTTCCGCGTTGTAGCCGTGCTAGCCCCCATTGTCCTGGCCGCTAGCTGGGCCGTGTTCAACATTGGTAGAGCTGCCTTGGGCCAGATTCAAGACTTCCTCAACCGGGAAGCTTAAATAATTTTAGAGCTTGAGTCAGCGCTGGGGCAAAGCGATCGCCTTGCCCCAGCGCTGACAAAGGCAAAACCTTGCCGTCAGCCCTGTAAGAATTGCTAGAACTGTCGCAAGAAGCGCAAATCGCTAGCGTAAAGGCGGCGAATATCATCAATCTTGCTCTGCACCATTGCCAGCCGCTCAACCCCCAATCCAGCGGCAAATCCAGAATAAACCTCAGGATCATAGCCCACTGCCTCCAGCACGTTGGGGTCAATCATGCCGCAGCCCAAGATTTCTAACCACTGGCCCTGCCACTGCACGTCTACTTCAGCAGACGGCTCCGTAAACGGGAAAAAGCTGGGGCGAAAACGAACTGGAATTTCCCCAAACAGCGCCTCTAAAAACACCTTGATCGTGCCCTTCAGGTCGCTAAAGGTCAGGTTTTTGTCAACAGCAAAGAACTCAATTTGATGAAACACCGCTGCGTGGGTCGCATCTACCGTATCGCGGCGGTAGCAGCGCCCCACAGCAACCGCACGCAAAGGTGGCTCATGCTCCTTCATGTAGCGAATCTGCACGTTTGACGTATGGGTTCGCATTAGCTGCCCGTCTATCAGATAGAGCGTGTCCTGCATGTCTCTGGCCGGGTGGTCAGGCAAAAAGTTTAGAGCCTCAAAGTTGTGGTAGTCGTTCTCAACTTCAGGTCCTTGAGCCACGGTGTAGCCCAACCCTACAAAAATATCGACAATCTGGTCGATGATGCTGTTGATGGGATGCACCCGCCCCTGAGGCACAAACACCCCCGGCATCGTCACGTCTAGAGCTTCTGCCGCAAGCTGAGCATCAGTCTCGGCCTTTTGTAGCACTTCTTTCTTGTGCTCCAAGGCGCTTTGGAGAGCATTTTTGACCGTGTTTGCCAAAGCCCCAATCCGAGGCCGATCTGCCGCAGACAGCTTGCCCATGCCGCCAAGCACCTGAGAAAGCTGGCCTTTTTTGCCCAGATAGGCGACTCTAAGCTGCTCCAGTTCATCTAGGGTAGCGGCTACTGCGATCGCCCCCTGAGCTAGCTGCTCAACCGACTGTAACTGCGTCTCTAAATCGATTAGCGATGGGGTCATGGGCGTGGACTGTGGGTCAACAGGTACCAGACTATAGTAACAGCCGAAAAACTCCCCTCAAGCGGCAATGGGCCTCAAGCAGTTGAGCTATTATGCTAGCAACAGGCCCTTAAGCTGGCCTCACCCAGCAGTCGCTATGATCAAGTACCGCTATCGAGTGAGCTAGAGTGCATCAGGGCTGCACTCCTTGACAAAGGCTAGGGACTCACGCCAGCAAAGCAGTGCAAAAGGCTAGTGTTTTAGCTGAGAAAAGCCCTCGATTGTATCAGGGTATTAGCCGTATTGGTTTTGAGGGCGGCGCTATAGATCCTGCTCAGATTTTTCGTACTAGCTAGGCTAGCTCACTGACGTTATGAAAATTCTAGTCAGCAACGACGACGGCATTTTTGCGCTGGGTATTCGCACTTTAGCTAATACGCTGGCAGCAGCAGGGCATGACGTGACGGTGGTGTGTCCCGATCGTGAACGCTCGGCTACAGGGCACGGTCTGACACTCCACAAGCCGATTCGAGCCGAAGAGATTGACTCTGTTTTTCAACCGCAGGTGCGAGCCTGGGCCTGCTCGGGTACTCCTTCTGACTGCGTCAAGCTGGCCCTGGGTGCGCTCTTAGATACCCCCCCCGACTTTGTGCTTTCTGGTATTAACCATGGGGCCAACTTGGGTACAGATATTCTATATTCGGGTACTGTCTCAGCCGCAATGGAAGGCGTGATCGAGGGCATTCCGGCTATTGCCCTAAGCCTGACTAGCTTTAGTGCTGACAATTTTCAGCCAGGGGCCGATTTTGCCTGTGTGCTGGTAGACGCCTTGGGGAACAATACTTTCAATGCTGGTGTATTACTAAACGTCAACATTCCTGCCGTCAGCGCAGCAGACATTCGAGGGGTCAAAATTACTCGCCAGGGGCTGCGTCGCTATATTGACCTTTTTGAAAGACGAATCGATCCTCGTGGCAAAACTTACTACTGGCTAGCGGGCGAAGTGATGGAAGAGGTCAGCAATCCTCCTGATGCTTGGCAAAGCGGCGGCGGATGTGATGGGGAGGTAGCTTCTCAGATTGCAGTAGCTGACGTTGATGCGATCAAAGAAAACTACATCACGATTACGCCCCTGCAGTACAACCTGACTTCTCCAAAGGGGCTTAGTATACTGGGTCACTGGCTGGCTGACTTGCCGGGGATAACCACAGATAAAAAGGAACACAACTCCAGATGATCTCTAGTAAAAATTACTTATAAACCTCTAAGGATTTAGTTACGTATTCACACCTAGCGTATCAGAAGGTTATAATATTTGGTTAACCCTCATATTCGTAAACTTTAACTATCCTTATAAAGACAGTTTGTAAAGGCAGCGGCCTGAGCGGATCTTTACTAAGATGGAAGAAGAACTAAAGGGGGGTGCTGTTACAGGACTTATTGGCAATTTGGCGCAAGTAAAGGCTCATGTCTAACGTGCAGAATCATTTTTTAGTTAAGTTTTGGGGTGTTAGAGGCAGTATTGCCTGCCCCGGTAATCAGACGGTTCGATATGGCGGCAACACGTCTTGCGTCGAGATGCAAATTGCAGGGCAGCGCCTGGTTTTTGACGGGGGAACCGGGCTTAGAGAACTTGGGCAGGAGCTTCTAGCAGAAACGCCTGTTGAAGTTCATATGTTCTTCACCCATTCTCACTGGGATCATATTCAGGGCTTCCCCTTCTTTGTACCAGCGTTCGTTCGTGGCAACAAGTTCTCTATTTATGGAGCGATCGCACCCGACGGCTCTACGATTGAGCAGCGGCTCAACGCTCAGATGCTGCATCCAAACTTCCCGGTACCGCTGCAGATTATGGGGGCTGAGCTAAAGTTTTGCGATCTTGAAGTTGGGGAAAAAGTAGAGCTAGGTGATGTCCTAATTGAAAATGCCCTCCTCAATCATCCGGGCGAAGCCGTGGGCTACCGCGTTAGCTGGAACGGACATTCCGTTGCCTACATTACTGATACAGAGCATCTTCACAAGGGTTTAGACGAAAACGTCTTGAGGCTGGCCCGAGATGCGGATTTGATCATCTATGATGCTACTTACACTGACGAAGAGTACAGAGATCCTAAAAGCAGCAAGGTAGGCTGGGGACACTCAACCTGGCAGGAAGCTGTCAAGGTGGCTAAGGCGGCTAGAGCTAAGCAGCTGGTAATTTTTCACCACGATCCGCTCCACAGTGATGACTTCATGGATGAGATCGGTCGCCGAACAGCAGAGGTTTTTCCCAACAGTGTAGTTGCCCGCGAAGGTATGGTGGTTGATCTGCTGGCAGCGGCCAAAACAGCTGTCTAGTCAGTTGTGCCACTAGAGTGAGCTACCGCCAGTTTTCTGTCGAAAAGCCAAAAAATTGGACTGAGCCGTAACCCCCTTTTTATATCATTGCCAGTCAGGTGAACGAGTTTTACCAGAGAGACTGCTAATCCTCTCGAAATGACGGTAGGCTGATGATATTGTGTCAAAATGTAAAGCGTGTGGGTTACTTCTTCAACAAGCACGGCAAAAGCACCGACAGCGATCGCGTTGGGTAATTTTGACGGTGTTCATTTAGGCCACCGTCAGGTTATTGAGCCAATTTTGTCATCGGGTACGCTAGAGCTGAACCCGGCTATAGCTGCGGTTCATGGCTATAGTGATATTCTTTATCAAACTGCCGCTAGCTCTGCGGCGGCTATCATTCCTGCCCGATCGCCTTGCGCAACGGTTCTAACTTTTTTTCCGCATCCGCGTGAGTTTTTTCTGGGCAGTCTCGTCCTCTGCTCACCCCCCTAGACGAGAAAGCTTTGCAGCTCAAGCGCATGGGTGTCGAACAGCTTATTCTTTTACCCTTCAATCATCAGCTAGCCACACTGACGCCAGCAGCTTTTGTCGAGACTATTTTGATTCAACAGCTACAGGCTCAGCGGCTCAGCGTGGGTGTCGATTTTCGTTTTGGCCAGCAGCGCTCAGGCACTGCCGAAGACCTCAAAGCGATCGCGGCGCGGCAGGGAATTCCTGTAAACATTGTGGCGCTCAAGCAGCTAGGAGAGGCGCGAATTAGCAGTTCTAGCATTCGACAGGCGCTGTTAGAAGGTGATCTTAGCCGCGCTGAAGAGCTTTTGGGCAGGCCCTACAGCCTTACCGGGCGGGTAGTCGCGGGTCAAAAGCTAGGGCGCACCTTGGGATTTCCTACTGCAAATCTAAAGCTGCCTGCTGACAAATTTCTACCTCGCCAGGGGGTTTATGCCGTTAAGGTATATGGCAGCGCTGATGTGGCGGCACAGCCGTTATCTGGCGTGATGAATTTGGGCTGTCGGCCTACCGTCAATGGTCAGCAGCAAACGACTGAAATCCACGTTCTCAACTGGTCAGGTGATCTTTATAATCAAACGCTGACGGTTAGCCTAGAAGCCTTTTTGCGACCTGAGCAAAAATTTGAGTCCTTAGAAAGCCTCAAGCAGCAAATTCAGGCAGACTGTGAAGCTGCCTTAGGGGTACTGTCCAAGCGCGATCGCCGCTAAGCTTAGAAAACCTTTCCGCCCAATCCCGATTTATTTCCTGCCATGAGAGAGCGAGTTGACCAGCTAGTTCAAAACCTGAATCAAACTATTGTGGGTAAAACAGATGCTATTCGCCTGGTGCTGGTAGCCCTGATCTCAGGAGGCCACGCGCTATTGGAAGATGTTCCTGGCGTCGGCAAAACCCTGTTAGCCAAATCCCTGGCCCGCTGCCTGGACGGAAAGTTTCAGCGGATTCAGTGTACGCCGGATCTGCTACCAACCGACATCACCGGGACAAACATTTGGAATCCCCGTTCGGGAGAATTTCAGTTCATGCCAGGGCCAGTCTTTACTCATATTTTGCTGACCGATGAGATCAACCGGGCAACGCCTCGTACCCAGTCGGCTCTTTTGGAAGTGATGGAAGAGCATCAGGTGACTACAGACGGCGTCTCCAGGGCAGTCCCCAATCCGTTTTTTGTCATTGCCACCCAAAATCCGGTTGAGTATCAGGGCACTTTCCCGCTGCCCGAGGCCCAGATGGATCGCTTTGCCCTTTCATTTAGCCTAGGCTACCCCACCGAGGCCGAAGAGCTGAAAATGCTGCAGCGTTTGCAAACTGGTATCAATCCCAACAATTTAGCTCCCTGCCTCTCCCTCGAAGAAATGCAGGCGCTGCGGCATCAGTGTTTGCAGGTACGGGTAGAGCCGACGCTGCAGCAGTATATTTTACGCCTGGTTCGAGCGACTCGCAGTGACGAAGAAATTACGCTGGGGGTAAGTCCTCGTGGCAGTGTTGCCCTGTACCGAGCGGTACAGGCGCTGGCGTTTATTGAGGGGCGAGAATACGCTACGCCTGATGATGTCAAATACCTGGCTATGCCTGTCTTGGCTCATCGTTTAATTGCTGCTGGAGGACAGGCGGGGGGAGCGATCGTGACAAGACTGCTCGATACTGTACCGATTAATGCTTAGAGGTTTTCTCGGTACCCCGCACTCAGGGGCGTTGAGGTAAAACATCCCTGGTGAAATGCCCTGCGGGTCTATAGCAAACCGCAGTTTGGTTAGGACAACTCAGATCGCTGAATCTTTACGTGACCGGCATCCTATTCATCCTTCTGCCTTCGTCCTTCTGCCTTTCGCTATATGACGGACTTGAAAGCCATAATTTTTGACGTAGACGGTACTCTGGCTGAAACCGAAGAGGCCGGACATCGAGTTGCCTTCAATCAGGCTTTTGCTGAGACGGGTCTGGACTGGCACTGGTCAGTAGATCTCTACGGCGGACTGCTTGATGTAGCAGGCGGCAAGGAGCGCATTCGCTACTATCTCCAGCAGTATCAGCCTAGTTTGGCGGCTAAGCTAGTAGCTCAGGGGCAGAGCCAGACTTTTGTCAAGCAGCTACACGCGCTAAAAAGCCAGCACTATCAGCAGCTCTTGCAGCAGGGATTACCGTTACGAACTGGAGTACGGCGGTTGCTCATGGCCGCTCAGCAAGCCGGAGTGAGGCTGGCGATCGCCACCACCAGTGCGCCCCAAAACGTCACAACTTTGCTAAAAACCGCGATCGCCCCTGAGAGTCTCACCTGGTTTGAGCTAGTTGCAGCCGGGGATATTGTGTCCCGCAAAAAGCCAGCCCCCGATATCTATGACTACGTACTTAACAAAATGGCGATAGATCCTGCTGACTGCTTAGTAATCGAAGACAGTCCCCAGGGGTTAGCTGCTGCTACCCAGGCTGGATTGAGAACGGTGGTCACGGTTAACAGCTACACTCGCCATTATCAATATCCTCAGGCGGCTCTGGTGCTGGATCATTTAGGCGAACCCGATCAGCTCTTTACGGCGATCGCAGGGGATCCGGGTGGCGATCGCTACTTTACGCTAGCGCTAGCCCAGCGACTACTGCGACAATAACTCACTGTTTCAGGCTAAACCATGTCTCTTTCCCAGTCTCTCTGGCAGGCCAACCAAGATCTAGCCCAAGCCACTCTACAGCATCCTTTTGTGCAGGGCATTGGTGAGGGGTCTTTATCCCAAGAGAAATTTGCCTACTATGTGGGGCAAGACGCTTTTTTCCTAGAATCTTTTGCCCGTGCCTACAGCATTGCCGCTGCTAAAGCTTCCGACTGGCAAACATTTCAGCTTTTTCATGATCTAGCAGGGGGCGTACTGACAGAACTCAAGCTCCATGACAGCTATGCCCAGCACTGGAGGGTAGATTTATCATCTGTAAAACCCGCAGCCGCCACCCAGCGCTATACGGACTTTCTGCTAGCAACGGCCTGGAGTCAAGACGTGGGGCTAACCGCCGTAGCCATGTCTCCCTGTATGCGTCTCTATGCTTTTCTGGGTCAGACGCTGGCCCAGCCTCATCTTCCTGACCATGCCTACAGCGACTGGATTGCCACCTATAGCAGTGACTTATTTGAGCCTCTAGCTCAGCAGCTAGAGACATTGGTTGAGCAATACGCGCAGGATAGTAAAACGGTACGCGCTACCTATCGCTATGCCATGCTGTGTGAGCGAGATTTTTTTCAAGCGGCGTGGGAAGCGTAAAGGCTAAAGCCTACTTCTTTTTGCCTTTCTTTGATTGTTTCACCTGTCTGCTGCCAAAGCCCTTAGTATCCTTGGCTTTGTTGAGCTTATTTTGCGATCGCGTCTCTGGCTTACCCT
The DNA here is from genome assembly GCA_012032345.1 of Leptolyngbyaceae cyanobacterium RM1_1_2. Lineage (GTDB taxonomy): Bacteria > Cyanobacteriota > Cyanobacteriia > Phormidesmidales > Phormidesmidaceae > Sphaerothrix. The sequence continues at coordinate 45,161 of JAAUQI010000003.1, forward strand.
GAGATAGATCGCTGAGAATCGGTCGAGCACCGTCCGCTAGCGTCCATCCTCGGGCGATCGTATCCATTTCCACTGCTTCAGAGAGTTCCTCATCAATGAGTTTATCTCTGGCCGTCTCGAAGGCAGTGAACTGATCTAGCCTGTCTAAAAGTTCAGCCATGCCTGCAGGTGGAGTCGTTTTTAGCTCCGCTGGGGTGAAGTCTGACTCCTGGGCTAGCCCCAAAGAAACCTGAACTCTAGCCCAGCTGCCTGCAAACATCTGATCAACGGGGCCTTGCTCATAGACCTGCTGCATCAGCGGCGCTGCTGCTGTGACTTGGAGAGTCACCAGTTCCTGAACCAAAATGCCGTTTAAGCCTTCACCCTGTGAGCGAAACTGCTGTAGCTGAGCCTGCAAAAACTCAGATGCGCGATCGCTGAGTTCTGGATAGGCTTTTACCAGATTGCCGAGCGTATCCACTGCGGTAACCCGGCCCAGCGAATCTTGCTGGGGGTCGGCTATGTAGCCTGCTAGAGGAGCAAAGGCAGGTTCGCCCAGCATTGGAAAGGCTGCTAAAAGCTCTTCTGCCAGCCAGTCGTCGTCGAGATTAAATAAATCTACTAGCGCTGCTGCCGCTTCCCCGGCTCTAAGCTGCCCCAGCGATCGCAGCGCGTGCCAGGGTGCCCAGTAGAGCAGCTCGTCTTCACTGTCCCAAAGCGCCTTGTCAGTTGCCATCCGAACCAGATCGGGAACATGCTCTAAGGTGAAGCCAAACTGAGCTGGGTAATCAGGCCACTGGCTGACATCATCTTCGTGGCACTCTTGATAGTGCAGGAGCTGATCGACAGGGGGCGTGTAAGTTGTAGAAGACATAGCAGCAGCCTGACAAAAATTTTATCTATGATCTTAAAACAGCTTGCTGATAATTACCAATCCTGTGCAGGCTCTTTGGGCCTATAGTGCTGCTGGTATCACCTTAGCTCTGGTTTCAAAGCTACTTGCACAGTCCCCCAAACTTGCCCGGAACATTTCCTAAAACGCTCGTTAAATCACTCGGCTAGAGCGTCTCTGGCTCGTATAGGGTAGATTCTAAGTCGCCTAGCTTATCTTGCATAAACTGATGTGCGTCTTGAACTGCCTGATTGTAAACCAGTGGGCCTAGCTCCGCCATAAAAAACGTCATCAGGCTTTTTGCGTGAAAGTAGCTAATCTCTTGATCGAGCGCTGTTTCAAAATGGGTTCGAATCGAGCTGATGAGCTGCTCTTGCTGCTCTTGAGAAAGCTTAATGTGAACCGGACTCTGGGACTTGCGCGGGTTCATAAGATCAGCTCAGTCTAGATGACAGCGATCGCCTGAGGTGCAGTCTATTCGAGCCTGCCGCGCCGCCACAAGTGTTTTCAAGTCAGCCCGTCCGGTCAGCTGCAGCCGCCAATCAGCCCAGATTTCATAGAGCTTGTCTACTACAGGGCCAACAATCGGCCATTTTGTGATTGCATAAATCCAGCCCATCCCTAATATTTCATAGACTCGTCGAAACACTTCTACGTTTTTGAGCGTCGTACCCTCAGGTAGCACGGCGTGAATGCGACCCATTGCGGTTTCGTAGTCAATACCTGCATTGTCGGCGGCGCTGTAGCTTTCGTCGGCAATATCAACAAACTTAACTAGGCCCCGTCCGGCATCGCGCTTTTGCAAAAAATTGACTTCTCTGAGGCAAAGCGGACAGTCGCCGTCATACAGCAGCTTGATCTGCCAGTGCGCTTTAATCGTATTGTTTGTTAGGGTGGTCTTTCTAGAGGCTGGGGATGAGGTCATTGATACAGTGCCTTGTCTTTTGGCAATACTTTGTAAATCTATTTTAAGCAAAACGGGCATGAGCATCAGGTACGTAGCCACCACTATCCTGGCCGCAGGAATATTTACTACACTTGGTTTCATATCTCAGTCGGGAGAGTCTAGCCAGCTAGGGTGGATTCCAGAACTGTCGCTTTGGGGCTGGGCGATCGCCCCTTATATGGCTGTGATGCTAACGATGAAGCGGTTTCGATCAGGCACTATTTCACGGCTGACGCTGTTAGCTGCTGCCAGTCTTTTGACCCTCTCTGGCAGCGTGCTTCTCCATCAGGTCTTGATGACTCATCTTGAGGCTAAAGGCAGTTGGATCTTTGTTGTTTTGCCCATCTATCAGTGGATTGGTCTCAGCCCGCTCTTAATCGCGGCGCAGCGCTGGCAGCGGCTTAGCTGTTCTCTAAATAGCTAGAAATAGTGGGCGAAAGATATAGCGAAAGGATGAAGGATGAATAGGATGCCAGGATGCCGGTCACGTAAAGATTCAGCGATCTGAGTTGTCCTAACCAAACTGCGGTTTGCTATGTCACTGCCAAGCGGGATTTTTCTAAAACCTGCCGTTGCGATCGCCTCACTGTTCCAGATTGCTTTCAGCCAGCCAACAGCTTCACATATGTACCAGTCCTACGTGAATCGTAAAAATTCGTAGGGCGGGCGTCTCGCCTGCACGGGCAGATGCCCGTCCTATCTGCATGAATCAATTCGGATTGCCACAGCAGTCCTAAATCATTTGTAGAAGAGAGAGTTGTGAAAGAACTTTCCCCACAAGAAAATTCTTTCACGATCCAGATAGGCTCGCTATAGTCTGGTAATCGCCTTGGAAAAATCTGCAATTTGCGGAATTGGGAGGATAAGGCGTGAAAGTAGACTAGAGAAGTTTCTAGAGTGATTGCATGTTTTTGAGCAAACCTATGCCGCGCTCCGTTCGATGGATCGGGCTGTTTTTGGCGGGACTCTTCACGACCTTTGCCATTGCCTTGAAACCAGCCCCGGCCCAACCCGTCTCAGAGGGGGCCTTTTGCGTTGCTGCCGAGAATTCAATCAGTAACCCGGTGCAGGCACGCAGCTACGGCGATCCCCATATCCAGACCTATGACGGTTTGCACTACAGCTTTCAAACCGTCGGTGAATTTATCCTCAGCAAGTCCCGCGATAGCAGCTTCGAAGTGCAGACCCGACAGGGACGTGTGAGGGACAATAACGGTCTTTCGCTGAATACAGCCGTGGCTATGAATGTCTGTGGCCATCGCGTGGCTGTTTACATAGAAGATCCCGACGGCGATCGCGAAACCGTGTGGATTGACGGCGAACGTACTCGCATTAGAGATGCCGAGGCGCTACCGGGCGGGGGCGAAATCCAAAAGCTTAGTCGCTCAGATTATGCTGTGCTCTGGCCGAGTGGCGATCAGGTTTTAATTCACTTTATCAATATCAGTGGCGATCGCTTTTTGAATATCATGCCTACGATCAGCCGCGATCGCCGTAATAACATGATGGGTCTACTGGGTAACTTCAACAGCAGCGCCAGCGATGACCTGATGAGCAGAGAGGGCACCGTCATTCCGGCTCAGTCTAGCTACAGCATCGCTACCCGTGCCCTTGACAGCATTCTGCCCTCAATTATTCCAGTCCAGCAGGTCGGAGACGCCTACTTTAACGAGCTTTACCGTCGCTTTGGCAATAGCTGGCGTCTCACCCAGGCCGAGTCCCTATTTGACTATGGCCCTGACCAGTCTACCGTCAGCTTTAGCGATCTCAACTTCCCTAACCAGTTCTTTAGCCTCAGCGGTGTGGCCCCAGCGCAGATTGAATCAGCCCTCAATGCCTGTCGCGAGTCAGGAGTTGAAGAACAGCTACTAGACGGCTGCGTATTTGATGTGGCAGCTACAGGCAATAGCAGCTTTGCAAACGCCGCCCTCAATGCCGTGGGCAATGCCGTTGTCAGAGAGCTTGGCGATCGCCTGCTAGATGAGCTAAACATTCCGCTGCCTATTCGCCGCTTTCCGTTCTAGCCCGCCTGCTGCAAAAACTCCCAGGCCAAAACCTGGGAGTCAAGACCGCTAAGTTTTTGCCAGAGTGTTACTCGGCCTCAGTTGCAGGAGTCACGGACGGTGATTGTGTCCGGTTGTCAGCGGTGCTCAGGCCGAAAATTTCCACATCACCGGATCTGAATCTACGTAGTCGGTGACTGTACGACCAATCTGATCTATTTTTTTAAGATCGGCGGCTGAGATTTCTAAGCTGCCTGCTTTGGCATTTTCAACCGCTTGCTCAACATTGCGTGCGCCTACAATTGCGTTGGCTTGGGGCTGAGCAATCAGCCATGCGATCGCTAAATTTCCCAGGCTGGTCTGATACTGCTGGGCGATCGGGCGCAGCTGATCTAGGGCACTCTGCGCTTTCTGGTAGAGATCTCCCTGAAACAGCTTGTTTTTAGCTCGAATGTCGCCTTCCTCAAACCTATGATCTAGGCCAAACTTACCCGTTAGCAATCCCTGTGCTAGAGCCGAGTAAGCAATAATTGCGACATTTTTCTCAACACACAGCGGCATCGCATCTTGCTCTAGCTGTCGCCAAAACAGCGAGTAGGGCGGTTGCAGGCTGTCAATTTGAGCATACTCTAGGGCCTCAGCTAGCTGAGGCCCTGAAAAGTTAGAAACCCCAATAGCGCGAATTTTACCCTGTTCTTTGAGCTGATTCATCGCCTGCAAAGTTTCGGAAACGGGAACCACTTCGCTGTTGAAGGCTCCAGCTGGCCAGTGAATCTGGTAGAGATCAATGTAGTCAGTCTGCAGGTTTTTTAGCGATCGCTCACAGGCTTCAACGACTTGATCAAACTTGAGATGACTGGCAAAAACTTTGGTTGCAATGACTACGCGATCGCGTTTGTTCGAGAGCGCTTTACCCACAAGCTGCTCAGAATAGCCGTCGCCATACACTTCTGCCGTATCGAAGGTAGTAATGCCTGCCTCTAAAGCAGCCTGCATAGCATCCACCACAGCGTTGTCCTCGACTCCCACCCAGCCTTTTTTGCCCGCCTGCCAGGTACCCATGATAACCGGGGTGATTTGAACATCAGAGGTGCCCAGTGTTCGCTGTTGCATAGGTTTGCTTCTAGTAATCGCTATTGGTTTAACCTAACGCAATTACTCATTTGCAGCCGTCGTTCTGTTGATCTTAGAGTTCAATCAGCGCCAGCTCAAATCAAAATCAGCCGAAGGAATTAATGTTTCCTCGACTGACTGAAGACAAGTTTTCGTCGATACTAAACGCCGGGATAGGGATAATCCGAGGTTCCTTCTGGCTGCTCTTCAGGCTGGTTTACCGCTCGGTAGTCTACATAGCCTGAGGTGCCAGTACCTCTCTCATCCTGGATAGGAGGACGGTTTGACGATCTACTGCGGCGAGGAGGCACGCGATCGCCAGGTAAAGGCCGTCTTCCTTCGCGGTTTGACGGTGGGGCACTACGGCGCGGACGCTGAGAAGCAGCTTCATCATCCCAGGCAGCAGCAGGCTCCTCTCGCATACCCTCTTCGGGGCGGGGGCGGGGGCGGCGAATTCGCTCACTGCTTGGATTCAAGCGGCCAATTGACTCGCTGCGCTCCGGGCGACGATAGTCGTCTTCGTAGTCATCCGGGTAGCGGCTGCGAGAAGCCGGAATGCGGCGAGACCGGGGAGCGCGATCGCCAATCTGGTCTAAATCATCTAGCTCTGCCCGGTAAACTCGGCTCACCGGTCGGTCATCATCTACCACAGGCGTCCGCTGTTTTGCCTGCTCTGTCGCCAAGCCGCGCAGGCGGATGCTTTCAACCGCAAAGAAGATAGCTGAGCCACCCAGCATTAGCTGACCAAACTGCAGAATAGGATCAAGTCGCCAGCCGTTGAAAAACAGGATTCCTCCAGCTCCCAGCGCCACTGCGGCAAAAAAGACATCGTGATCACGCGCTAGATTAGGGCGAAAAGAGCGCAAAAAATAGAGGGCCGCTCCTGACACTGCCAAGGCAATGCCAATGAGGCTAGCAAATGATAGACCGACATTAACCATTAATCTCTCCAGGATTGAGCCTAAATTTTAGCGGGTCTCTCGCTAAAGCCTGAATTTGTTCAAGCCTTCCTATATCTCTATAGTTTAAGGGGGGTAACTCAGATCTGTCCCCCTACAGTCTACGGAACTCCTATCGCAAAGCAGTCTCAAACAGTCTAGGAGCGCTGAATCTTGTCGCGCTGGCTGATGAAAACAAGCGACAGCACGACCGGAATCACAACGATAGCAGCGCCTGCAGCCAGACTTAGGAGGAAATTAGCTAGGGAGGGTGTCATAGGATTTACCTGTTTGCAAAAATGGAAATTATTATTTCTGTAACTTATCTTATCTGGCTACCCTGGGATTGGGAAGCTGAGTGGCCCATAAAAAAAACCGTATCTGGCAATTTAGCAACAAATTTGAGGCTGCGCTGCTAGCGCTGTCAACCTCTGTGTCACCCAACACGGCTCAACCAGTGCCCTGAGAATAGTGACGTCTATCTGCTGTATCGTTAAGCGCTCTTTAAAAGACAAGGAAAAAGTCATCTGTTTTAGCATGCTTATGCCAAACGAACTCATCTTTGGCTTTAACAACCATCCAAGAAGCTGCTCGATCAAGTGCGTAATGCCATTCGGCTCAAGCACTGTACTTACCTTGCTCCCCCGCTCTTTGTATGACAAGGGCAGGGGAGCAGAGGCTGATTTAGCGGAGGTTTGCAAATTCCTGTACTTTAATCTCTTGGCCCCGGCAGCAGGATATTTAGCAGTAGGGCACAGATACCGCCACTAGAAATACCAGACGAGAAGATACTTTTGATTAAAGGCGGCAGCGCGTCTAGCAGGTCGGGAGAGAAGGTTACTCCTAGCCCTAACCCCAAAGAGGTCGCTAGAATAATTGCCGATCGCTTGGTGAAGTTCACCATCGAAAGAATTTTGATACCGGCGGCGGCCACCGTACCAAACATAATCAGCGTAGCGCCACCTAAAACAGGCTGCGGAATCGCCTGTAAGACAGAACCAATGACGGGAAACAGACCCAAAATCACAAAAATACCGGCAATAAAATAGCCCACGTAGCGGCTACCGATGCCCGTTAGCTGAATCACGCCGTTGTTCTGGCTGAAAGTAGTGTTGGGAAATGTATTAAAACAGGCAGCAATAAAAGAATTGATACCGTCGCCTAAAATCCCCCCCTGAATGCGTTTGAAGTAGATTTCGCCCTGAATAGGTTCGCCTGTAATTGAGGAGGTCGCAGTCAGGTCACCAATCGATTCAATCGTGGTAATCAGATACAAAAAGGCAAAGGGAATGAAGCTGCCGATATCAAAGCCGAAGCCATAGCGAAACGGAATCGGCAGTGCAAAAATAGGCCCGCTGCCCAACAGATTCCCTAAGTTAACCAAGCCCATAAAAATGGCTACTAAATAACCTACGATTAGGCCAATAGCGATTGAGGCCATGCGGAGAAAGTTGTTGCGGCTGCTGTTGAGAATGATAATTGTAATTAGAACGAGAGCCGCCAGGAATAAGTTTTGCGGACTGCCGTAGGTTCCGGCTTCTCTAGACAGAGGGCCACCGCCGACTGCCGTAATTCCCACATTGATCAGTGTCAACCCAATCAGGGTGACAACGGTTCCTGTGACCAGAGGCGTAATCACGCGGCTGGCCAGCTTTAAGAAACGACTAAAAATCATTTCGATAAATGAGCCGACTAGGCACATGCCAAAGACAAGCCCCAAAGCCTCAGTCGGTTCGGCCCCTGCTGCAACTGCACCACCACCCACAGCTAGAATTGGCCCAATAAAGGCAAAACTTGTGCCTTGAATACTCAGCAAGCCAGACCCCACAGGGCCAAGGCGCTTGGCCTGGATAAAAGTGGCAATGCCCGAGACAAACAGCGACATACTGACTAGATAAGCGGCTGTTTCTGGGGTCAGGCCCAGCGCCCCACCAATAATTAGAGACGGCGTGATGATACCAATAAAGCTGGCTAAAACATGCTGCAAAGCAGCAAATATAGCTTCACGAACAGGCGGCCTGTCTTCTAACCCATAAATCAGGTCAGACGGCACTGAGAAATTTTCGGGTATCTGCGGATGTTCCTCTGCCGTTTCTAGATGGAGTTGTTCACCACTGGACATAATGTACTTAATCCTCTTGCGCTAAAAAATAGCTGTAGTAGAGTAGCAACGCGCTTCGTCAGCTCAACAAAGCAGCCTTTAAACAGAAACGAGCGCCTACGAATTTAGATTCAGCAAAATTCGATACACGAGACTGAATGATTTGGCGGAATAGAACACTCCGTCACCTGGCAGGTGTTTATCGAGTTCGACTCACGCTGAGAAGTCCTCAAGCTTTTTACGGATTTTGAGGTAGCTTATCAGTTTTGAGACACTTTAGATATTTGATTAGAACATCTTTAGTATTGCGCATAATGTTTTTTGGAATGTTCGCTTTGATACTTTTGTGATTGCTTTCTACTGGTATTCCTAATCTTTAGATTTGGTGTGAGGCATTAGAAAATGTTTGAAAATAGAGCAGTCGGGCAGGGTTCCTATCTGTCCGACACTTTGCGATGGCTATCAGCTTGGGGTTTTAGTTTATTTCTAGCAGGTTTTTCTCAAGGGGCGATCGCTTCTGAGGCAATTAATTCTGAGTTTGTAGATGATGGTGAAGTTGCGATCGCAGTCGGCGCAGAAGCAGAAACTTCTGAGCTAAGTCAGCAATCAGAGCAGGAATTAAGCCAAGAAACCCAGACAAGATCATTAGATTCTGACTTCAATTCTTCACCAGAAACTGTTAGCAATACCGCCAGCGATCTGGGCAATCTGGTGGGTTTTGAATCAGATGGAACGCTGGCCCAGATTACCAGCGTTTCTGAGCTGTCAGATGTTTCACCGGGGGACTGGGCCTACGAAGCCCTACGCCGCCTAGTTGAAGAGTACGTTTGCCTAGAGGGCTATCCTGACTCCACCTTTCGCGGTGAACGGGCACTGACTCGCTACGAGTTTGCTGCTGGCTTAAATGCTTGCTTAGACAACCTCGTGCAGCTGATTACGCCGGGGGATGATCCTGAAATTTTGGGTACCATTCGTCGCCTGCAAGAGCAGTTTGCCACTGAGTTAGCCAGCATCCGCACTCAGGTAGACGATTTAGAAAATCGCACAGCTTTCCTGGAGTCAACCCAGTTTTCTACCACAACTAAGCTGCGAGGCATTGTTTTTGCTCACGTCAATGCTGCTTTTGCCGACAGCGATATTAAAGCAGAAGGCATCAATGTTTTTGTGCCCAGACGCGATCCAGTCACAGGCGACCCGGTCGTGCGTACCATTGCAGACGATCCGGCTACAACGTTCAGCTACCTGGCGTGGCTTAACCTCGATACTTCCTTCACCGGGTCTGATCTGCTGACCTTGCAGATTGCGGTGGGAACAGGTGTTGCCCCTGCCAATAGCTTTGCTTCAGCCGGACTCTTTAATACCTTTGGCACCCCATTTACGCTACAAACAGGCGGTGTGGAAAACAATCTTCCTGTCCTGAGAGAGCTGTCCTACGCCTTTCCGGTAGGCGAGAGCTTGCAGCTAATCATTGGCCCTCGCATCAACTGGTACCGCTACTTTGACAACAACCGCTTTACCTTCTTGGTGAACGGCGCTAACAGCTTCAATTCCAGCGGCGGCACCCAGGTCAATGCGGTTGACCGAGGCGCGGGTATAGTTGCCATTCTGGACATTACCGACTGGCTGGATCTACGTTTGAGCTATATGAATGAAAGCACAGAGTTTTTACGCATCGATCCAGCCGCTGGCGATCCTCAACGGGGACTCTTTGGCGGTACCAACACGCTGACGGCTCAGCTCGGTGTGACCCCCTTTGATAATTTGAATCTGCGTTTTCTGTATACGCGCACTAGCTTTGCTCCCAATGCTAACGGCTTGGTTGGCGGCACATTAAGCGAACCCCTCTACGGATTTGCCGATGACGGTCAGGGCGGTCGGTTGAACTCAGCCGCTGCTGATACGTTTTTATTCAACTTTGACTGGCTCGTGACTGATGGAATAGGGCTGTTTGGCCGCTATAGCTATGGCAGCACAGACCTGTATCCAACAACCGCTAGCATTGGCAGAGGCGAGATTAATGCTCAGTCAGTGCAGGTGGGGGTTGCTTTTCTAGATTTATTTAAGCCAGGGGCGCTGGCAACGATTTCTTATCTCAGACCTTTTGCCCTTCTAGACGGGCGCAATTTTCTGGTATCGGGGGGCGGTAACGGCGGCGTTCAGGAAGAGGTTGAGGTGTCTTACCGCTATCCGCTGACCCGCAATATCGCTGTGATGCCTTCCTTCTACTGGATTGGTAACGCCAACAACTTTAGCGATAACCCCGACATCTATGTGCTAAATCTGCAAACGCAGTTTTCTTTCTAGCCCTTAGATCTTTTAGCCTGGCGCATTGTCAACACTTAATTTTAGGGTGATGCATAGTTCGCAGTTAGCGCTTTAGCGCTAAAGCACTGACTAACCCACCCTAATTTCTAGCTGTGACAATGCACTAGTGGCAGAACCGCTGCTCTGCTTTTGCTTTTAGTTCCCAGCCTAAAGCTTAAAAATTAGAGGGAGCTACCTCGTGTGGATGCCCTGCATCAATGCGGTTTCTAGCGGTTCTATCGCCAGAAACTGAGATCACTGCCAATTGGTAGTGATCTAGTCAGTCAGAAACTTAGCTCGGGGCTTAGAATAGTCCACAAAACGCTGAGCAAGCCAAGCAAAACGTCATGGAAAACTTGAAAGCTATCGTCATCGGGGCAGGCATGGGAGGCTTGACGGCGGCGATCGCGCTGCGTCAGGCGGGCTACAGCGTCGAGATTTACGATCGCGTCCAAGAGCTGCGCCCAGCCGGAGCAGGCATTTCGCTGTGGTCAAACGGCGTCAAGGTGCTCAATCGGCTGGGGCTGGGCGAAAAAATTGCTAAGATTGGCGGCCAGATGGATCGCACAGCTTACCTAGCTAAAACCGGCGAAATCCTGACGGACTTTAGCCTAGCGCCCATTGTTGAACAGGTGGGTCAGCGCCCCTACCCAGTGTCACGCACCGACCTACAGCAAATGCTGCTAGATGCCTACGGCGCAGATCAGGTGCAGCTCAATGCTAAATGTGTGGCGGTAGAGCAAGATGCCGATAGCGCCACCGCTATTTTTGCCGATGGACGACGGGCAACGGGTGACGTGCTGGTGGGAGCAGACGGGACGCACTCGATTATTCGCAGCTACGTGCTGGGGCAAAAAATTGAGCGCCGCTATGTCGGCTATGTCAACTGGAATGGCCTAGTACCCGCAAGTCCAGATCTAGCAGCCAAAAATACCTGGGCCATCTATGTCGGGGATGGTCAAAGAGCTTCGATGATGCCTGTCGGCGGCGATCGCTTTTACTTCTTTTTTGACGTGCCGCTGCCCAAAGACACGCCTGTCCCCGCAGAGGGCTACCAGACAGAGCTATCAGGCTATTTTAAGGACTGGGCCGAACCCGTACAGCGGCTGATTCAGCGGCTGAACCCCGAAAAAACCAATCGGGTCGAAATTCACGATATCGAGCCGCTGCAAACCCTGGTAAAAGGCCGGGTGGCGCTTTTGGGCGACTCGGCCCACAGCACCGCCCCTGACCTTGGGCAGGGAGGCTGTCAGGCGATGGAAGATGCTTGGGTGTTGAGTAATCTGCTGCTGACGACCAATCTTAGCGCTGCTGATGCCCTGAAGCGCTATGAGGCTGACCGCAAAGACCGGGTGGCAGAAATCATTCTCAAAGCGCGGGAGCGGGCGGCGATGATTCACGGCAAAGTCCCCGACAAAACCCAGCAGTGGTATACCTCACTGGCTCAAGAGGACGGCAGCGCCATCAACGGCGCGATCGCCAAAACCATTCTCAAAGGGCCGCTGCGCTGATGGCCTACTCGATCGCGGCGCTAAACCAGATGGGCCAGTCGGCGTTTGTTGAAGTGCTAGGCGCAATTTTTGAAGACACCCCCGCGATCGCCGCCCAAGTTTGGCAGCAGCGACCGTTTGCCACTGGCGAAGAGCTGTATCAAAAAATGGCCGCGATCGTAGAGGCTCTGCCTGCCACTGAGCAGCTAGCTCTGATTCGCGCCCACCCTGATCTCGGCAGCAAAGCCCAAATGGCAACAGCTTCGGTGCAGGAGCAGGCAGGCGTCGGCTTAGATCGGCTCTTGCCTGAAGAGTTCAAGCGGCTCCATCGGCTTAACCAGGCATACCAGGAAAAGTTTGAGTTTCCCTTTATCGTCGCCGTCAAGAATCACACCAAAGTCAGCATTCTCAGCATTTTTGAGCAGTGTTTGAACCACAGCCCAGAGCTGGAGAGAAAACGGGCGATCGCTGAGATTAGCCAGATTGCTCGTTTTCGACTAGCGACTTTAGTTGCCGATATAGAACCTACTGTTTGAGCAGATAGCCGCTTAGCTCACCGCTTAGCTAAGCTAGGAAGCGCCAACCCTACGCGGGTTCCAGCGAGAATTTAGCTCTTCAATGTGCATGGTTTCTGGATTTTTTTTGAGATGTCGCGGACTGCTCTCAAAAGACAAAGACGAGGGCAGTCTATCTGAGCCGTATTCTGCCTGAATGAAGGCCATCACCTCTGCATAAGCAGGGGAAAAACTGCTGTCTGAAGATTCGGCGGCTATCTGGAGATATTTTCTTAAAGCGACAGAAAACAGGCCCGTACCGTCGTCAAAGAACCGCTCGGTAGTTGCCCCGTAGGTCGCATAGGGATGAAAAGCCAAGTCTTCTGGAGCCTTTGCTGCCACCCACGAGACATAAGACCAGTATTCGCTAAAAGTGCCAAACTGGTTGGCCGAGCGCATCATCAGTAACAGCCAGTGTTCGTCTGAGCTGAAATAGCGGTTTAGCTGGCGCTTAAAAGAGTCTAGGTGCGCCTGCCTAAACCACATGTGATGGGGAATAAAAGTCCCCTTGCTGTCGCTGAGCGGCTCAACCGCCAACACGGAGCGAATCCACCGACTCCAGGTATCCACAATCTGAGCGTTGCCCCACTGTTTGTGCTGCAGCAGGGCAAACGTATGCGCTGCTGCTGGCTGACGGAGCTGAACCAGGGGCCAAGTTTCTACAGGCAGCAGATCGCTATCCCAGACTACATACCATTCACTCAGGCCCTCAATGCCTTCAGCGGCACCGAGTTTCAAAAGCTGCTGATAGAACCAGCCCGGCGTATAAAGCGACTGGCCTAAATCAAGCTCGGCGCAGATGGTTTCCTTGGTCAGACCGTTGGGAAAAAAAGTTTCTTCTGCGTGGACGTAGCAGGGCACTGTCTGCCAGTCTTGAGACTGAGCTTGCAAAAACTTCGCTTCAGGCGCTGGCGTCACGATATGAATAGCGCGAGGCTGATAGTGACGAGTGATACCTTCTAAAACAGCTTGGGTGTTCCAGCGCCAGCGGTATAAGGGAATGACAAAGTCGAATTCTGGTGACATGGCCCTGACAGTGCCTCTCTAAACTCCTGACAGTATCCGGGCCTCATCTTCCCAGTAAGGCTGTGCAGCCTCAGCCGAAATATGAGCCACAATTGAGGGATCTTCTAGGCCGACGTCACTACAGAGTGGCTCAATACCCACGCCCTGTCTGGGATAATCGGCACAGACTTTTTGATATTCCAGGACTGCTGATTCGAGTTCTTCTCGCGTTAGCAAATTGAGATAGCCACATTTGCCAATCTCACCTTTAGGCACGGGTGCCACGAGATTGCCGCCTCGCTTTTGAATGATTTTTTCCTGAGCCGCCCAGAGCGTCTCCTGATTCAGCAAAATATCGTGCCAAAGACTCAGCTCAAAGGCGCTAATTAAACGCAGAATTCGATTAAAAGCCTCAGAGCTGATCCAGTCGTTACGGTAGCTTAAATAAGCACCAAACCCCATACCAATCGCAACCGCGTGGCCGTGCAGCAGGCCTGCTTCAATCTCAAAACCCGGTGACCACGTATGACCGTAAGCATGAGGCCGACACTGATGAGTCTCATAGAGATTATTGTATTCGGCCTCCACATAGCTGCGCATTGCCGCCCCTAAGATTTTTTGCGATAGGTTAGCGATATCGGTTCCTAAAGCGCAGGGGGTCGTCCCAAAGCGAGAGGTGATCAGCTGCTGTCCTGCCTGCTCTAAAGAGTCAAATAGGGCCGCGTTCTTAACCACAGCCATTTTGATGATTTCTGCAATGCCGTGGCGCAGCCAGCCTTCCCGCAGCGTCTTGAAAAAAGAGCGATCGGTAATTGCTAAAACCGGGGCATGGTAAGCGCCGAACAGATTTTTATAGCCAAAGCCATCACAGCAGGTGCGCGGCGAGGGGCCAGCGTCAATCCCAGCCACAATCGAGGTAGACAGCATGATGTAGGGGGTGTTGCGGTGATATAGAGCGCAGGCTAGCCCCCCTGTATCAGTCAAGACGCCTCCCCCAATAATCAGCACAGGCTCGTTGCGAGAGACGCCTAAGCGCTTAAAGTCACCCAGCATTCGCTCTACAGTGTGAATGCCTTTGTCCACTTCCATTGCCCGATATACTAGCTTCTCCAAAGCGATATTGTGATGGTGGAAGTAATGCTCAATTTGACTCCCGTAGTGATGCTCTACGTTCTGATCGATCAGGCAAACGCAACGACCCGAAGATATATACATATCTCTCAAGACAGTTTGTTCAGGGTCTAGCGTGTTCTCCAATACCCTGATTGAGGTGAACGTGCTTGAACTCATGACCGCTTCTATAGTCTGGTCATCTGCGCTGCTGACCACATGGCCAAGGCTTTCGCGGTAGCTTGAGGTCGGATAGAGGGCATGAGGATCATTCTCAACCAAGTGGTTCGCTAGTTCCTGGTAAAACGATGCCTCTGCACAGTTCAGCAGACAGTCTAAGAGTTTTTTCGTCCCTAAATCAGACTGGTGAATTCGATTTGAGAAGGCTCTCCATTCTACCCCTGCTGCTAGGTTGAAGGCCGAAATCAGTTCCGCTAGCAGGCCAAAAAAACCGCTCAGCGAGTAGTTGAGGCCGCTTCGCAGTCTACGACAGGCTGATAGACCTGCAATTGCTCCTGCCAAAGAAAATTCTTCTCCCAGCTCTTGGGAAAAAGCCCTGCTGTTAATCAGTGAGAACAGCAGGCTTTTGAATTGAGCACTGTTGCAGATAGATGCAACAGCGAGGTCTAAGCTTTTGCATACCAGAGATTCGCTGTCGTAGGTATTGATAAAAGCCTTAACCGCTGAGGTAGTCTTTGTCATCATGAGTTTTTGGGAAAAACCGTGCTTAAAATGTTGCTCAGGGTCTTAGGTGCCTTGCTTAAAGCAAATTAACATGAATACTCATAATTTCACAGTCTGCAAGAATACGGGCAGGGTCGGGAGCGGTGTTGTGCTAGGTCATGCAGTCAAGTCGGGCAGTCGCTTCGCGGCGGGGCTGGGTATAATTTGAAGCTTTGACCTAGAATTCCTTGGAAGTATTTATCTATCCTGATCGCTTCTATCCTTTGAGAAAAAATAAATGACTTGGCCAAACAAGCAGCTTTGGGAACCCGGGTGTCAGTCATGTCATCTTACTTAATGGTGGTCTACCTGTAGGCTGTTGGGATGGCGCTGTAGCTAGCAGGCAAGCGCGATCGCAGCGGCTAGATCCTTCACTTGACTGTAACTGCCCCCTTACTGCTTTTAGTTTCACGGCTCTGGCTGGAATCAGGACGATGTGTCTGTGTTGGCTGAGGCGAGTTTGCTTCTGAAGGATACATTCTTTACCTGGATAAGGCTACGGCTCAAAGCGGCTGTAGAACATGTCTCAGCTAGCTTCAGGATGAACGCCGATAAATTCAAGTGCTTCAATGATCTGGGTTTTTGACTAGCGTGAGCTGACTTTAAGCACTGACACCAATACCTCCAGGTAGCCGATCGCTGCGAACTGCTATAGCGATCGCGCAGCTTCAGCCTGCTTGTAATTGCGCGGCCCTCTGCGTTTCACTATTTTTTAACGGAAATTTATGTACACAGCTGATTTCAACATTACGAACGACTGGGGAACAGGTTTTACTGGTGAGATTGTCATTACCAACCTTGGCAATGAATCAATCGAGTGGTCTCGGCTGGAGTTTGATGCCCCTTTTGCCATTACTAATCTCTGGAATGGTGAACTTCTAAGTGACGAAGGCGGCAGCTACGTTGTGACGAATGCCGCCTGGAATAGCACCATTGGTGCAGGCAGTAGCATCACGATTGGTTTCAATGGCCGCAAGAGTAGCTCAGCGATCGCTGAGCTGACCAACCTCAACTTTGGCAATCTAGGACGGCCCGTCGGCTCAAGTGCGCCTCCGCTTAAACCAGAGATACCTGCTAGCGTAACTCCCAAAAATGATGACGTTGCACCAGCGCCAGCACCCGCCATACCAGCACCCGCTGCGCCAGCACCCGCTGCACCAGCGCCTGATCTCACTAGCGCTGCACCCATACTGACTCCCCCAGCACCTGACCTCACTAGCGCTGCGCCCGTACCGACTTCGTCAGGGCCTGCCCTAAACGGAGCCGTCAAGTTTGAAGTCACCAAGGATTGGGGTGATGGTTTTACCGCCAATGTGACCATTCGCAATAACGGCAACGGAGTGATTGATGGCTGGGCGCTTGGCCTTGAGGCTCCCTTTACAGTTCAGCAAATTTGGAACGCTAGCTCAACGGCAGCAGCGGGTGGAACTATTAACTTCGCTCCCCTGAGCTGGAATCAGACAATTGCTGCCGACGGTACCCTCACCTTTGGCTTTGTGGGTGCTAAAAATTCTAATGCTGACCCTACCCCAACCCGCTATAGCTTTAACGGCGCTGCGGTGAGTCTGCCAGCTGCACCACTGCCTACACTACCAGCCCTCGACATTGTGGATGGTGTCGCCTCTCCCCCGGATGTTGTTGCCAGTCCAGATCCAGTCCCAGCGCCCAGCCCGGTTCCCAACCCGACCCCAAATGCTGGGCTGCCTTCGTCAGGGCCTTTCAACTACGCAGAGGCTCTACAAAAGTCCTTTTTGTTTTATGAAGCTCAGCGCTCTGGCCCCCTACCCGACGACAATCGTATTGAGTGGCGGGGCGACTCAGCCCTAAGTGACGGTGCCGATGTTGGCCTGGATCTTAGCGGTGGTTACTACGATGCTGGAGATCATGTCAAGTTTGGCCTACCGATGGCCTACTCCATGACCATGCTGAGTTGGGGAGTCGGCGAGTACCGCGACGCCTACACTCAGATTGGTCAGATTGATGAAGCTTTGGATGCGATCAAGTGGGGTACTGACTTCATTTTGAAAGCACACGTGACCGACGCCAACGGTACCAAAGAGTTTTGGGGCCAGGTCGGAGACGGCAATAGCGACCATAGCTACTGGGGCGCGCCAGAAGACATGGCGATGGAGCGTCCTGCCTTCAAAATTGACCGCCAGAATCCCGGCAGCGATCTAGCAGCAGAAGCCGCCGCCGCCCTAGCCGCCGCTTCTATTGTCTTTCGACCGACCGACTCAGCCTATGCCGACACTCTGCTCAGCAACGCCGAGCAGCTATACGACTTTGCTGACACCTATCGCGGCAAATATTCGGATGCTATTCCTAACGCTCAAAATTTCTATAACTCCTGGAGTGGCTACGAGGACGAACTGGCTTGGGGAGCTTCCTGGCTTTATGAAGCCACTGGCAATGTCTCGTATCTGCAGCAGGCTGAATCTGTCTATCAAGATCAGCTAGGAGGTCTAGAGCAAGGCTGGACGATCAACTGGGACGATAAGTCCTACGGAGCGGCTGTGCTTTTGGCGCAGCAAACAAACAGCGATCGCTACCAGCAAGACGTTGAAGGTTGGCTAAATTCCTGGGTTGAAGGCCGCAACGGCGTACAAATTACAGACGGTGGTCTGCGCTGGATTAGTCAGTGGGGGTCGCTGCGCTATGCGGCAAATACGGCCTTTGTAGCAGGTGTCTATGCAGATACTGTTCGGGATCCGAAGGGAGAATTTGGTTCTTTAGCTGAGACAACAACAGATTACCTCTTGGGTAATAATCCCCGAAATTCTAGCTACGTGGTGGGATTTGGCGAAAACTCTCCGCTACAGCCTCATCACCGGGCCTCTCACGGCGGCACCTGGGGCGACTTCAACAGCGCTAGCCCCAATGAGAACATTCTCTACGGTGCCCTTGTGGGCGGGCCTGATAAGCCCAATGACTTTGCTTACGAAGACAGCCGAGGAAACTATATTACCAACGAGGTAGCCCTTGACTACAATGCTGGACTTACTGGATCTTTAGCGCGAATGGCAAGCGTTTTTGGCGGTACTCCCCTCAGCACTACTGAGTTGAATGCCCTACCGGGAGTAGCTGTGGTAAATATCATTTAACCGCAGTATCTGCGGCTCTTGATTAGTTCTGAGGCACGGGGACTTTTTGCTCGTGCCTCAGTTTTTGCTTTGAAGAAAGATAGCAGTCTTAAATCGTTTCGGAAAGAGTGTGAAAGGCTTTTCCTGTGAAAAAGTCTCATAATCTAAACAGGATAGCTACATCACGGATCTAATCTTTACTGCATCATATTAGATAAAGGCAGCGGTAAATTATCTTCCTCCGTAAAGGGCATCTGCGAGGTATCATTTGATTCATCAACTTCAGGGCTATAGGTGAGGCGCTTTTGCCAAATATTATCAGCTTCAACCAGGGTAAAGTTATTGTTATCAGGAACTTTTCCCGATGGCATTGGAATAGCCATAGACTGGCTAACCTGTAAATAAGGTCTACCACTAGAGGTATAACTTAGCTGAGAATCACCGTTGTTGATAACGGCCTTCGTCAAAAAATCTTCAACATCTGTAGAAAAACTGGTGGGTTCTAGCGTTGCCATAAATAACACAGTCGGGCTGGGGGTGAGATCTTCTTGAAATAGATCAGCATTCAACTGCCAGCTTTCAAACGAGTTACCTTCGCCGTCGAGCTGCCGCAAAGAAAGGTCTGCCTGCCACTGCCCCTCCTCAACAACGGCAAACTGGCGATCAAGAATTGTATAGGACGGGCCGTTCTCAGAGATATCCGGTGACGAAATTTCCTTCAGGGTACGCACTGCAGCAATACTCAAGCGAGTTTTGTCTGGTAGGGAAGCCGTTCCCTTTAAATCAAAGCCTCCCGATTGCCCAACCATCTCAATCTCATCAATGCTTAAATTAACGGCGACATTTCGGCTAGCATAGCTACTCCAAGAATCCTGTATAAAACTGCAACCGGAGCTGACTAACAGCAGCAGTACGAAAAAGGTCGAAACAAACAGCTTGCTCATAATCTTTCCTGGAAAGTACTAAAACCTGAGCGAAAAAATTAAGGATAACACCGCTGATATTAAGCTTCTGTAAGGTAGCGTCGTGTAAGTTGTGAAATACTTATTTGATTATCAGTATTTAAGATGTTAACTTTCCCCCCTGCTGCTTGTGGAGAATCAAGACCTCATGCCTCGTTCATCTGAGTTTTACTCCATGTATCGCTCATCTGCCAAGTCCATATTTTTATCCATAACAGTTGGCTGTTGCTTTTTTAGCCATGCAGGAATGGCACAGGCAAGCCAGGGAGAGTCAGATCTTTTACCCGAAACTGCAAATTCAGCTATCGATGATCTAGCTAATGAAGCCAGTCTGGCTGATACTCCTGACAGACTGATAGCTAGCAAGGACGGTGATGATCAGCCAACAGAGTCGTTTGTTGAGTTCCCAACTGAAACAGACAGCTCGGAAATTTTTTCAAAAACCTTGGTTTTTTCTGAACAGTTTCAAACTGCTGCTGCCCGTGAAGGAAGTTCTATTCGGCGGGAAGAATCTCAGCTAGCTGCTTTGATCGTCGATGATGTCCTCAGCCAGGACGAGGCAGATGATAATCACTCAGCTATCGGGTCACCTGACGTCAATACCTATCTGGAAGATAGCGCAGTAGCTCCTGCCGTAATTGCCCAGGCTGCAACAATTCCTAATGGTCAAGTACCTGCAGGAATTCCTGTACCCTGGACACTGTCTCAGGTTCCCTCGGGGGTTCCCCAAGCTGGCTTTCCTGCTACTCCTTCAGCAGCAGGTAGCTGGGTCATGGTTTGGATTCCTAACGGTTCTTCTCCCGTGCCGATCGGCTCAGATGGTTCTGCTGCCAACCTGCCTAACAACATTCCTCAGCAAGCGTATTATCAAGCCTGGATGCCTGTCGGAACACCTGGTCAAACTTTGCCCGGAAATGTACCCTGGGCTAATCCGGCGGCTAGTAGTGGTTATGGATATCCCTACGGCGGCGCGCCCAGTCAGCCTGCGCTCAGTCAACCTGTAAATCAGGCTGGTTTTTTCCCGAGCGCGGTTGCGCCCCAAACTTATGGCATACAGCCTCAGCCTTATGCAACCCAGTATTTGCCAGCCCAGATTTCTCAGGGCTATTACGTTCCCCCAGTGCTGCCTGGCCCAGGGGTCGAACAACCCCTGGTAGTCCCTTTTGCTCCAGGCGGTTCCGGCAGCGTTCCGGTATTGCCGAGTCCGCCGCCGCTAGAGACACCGACGTATCCTACCAGTCCTGACCCTAATCCTTACTCCAGTACCTATTTAGGCATCCCTCCAGTAGCCACGCCCGCTGCGCCTGCGGTGATCAGCCCTCCAGCGATCGCTACAATACCGACGACGGCTACGGCCCTCGCGGTTGATCGGGTGAGCGAACCCATTACTGAACCAAGTCTTAGTTTACAGGGCCTTTATGTTCTGCAAGGAGAAGAATCTTCGGCGAGAGCGCGGCTCAGTGGTTCAGCATTTTTAACCCCAACTGTACTGGTGGGGGGAGTGCTAGATCTACTCACAGGCCCTGACCTGACTAATGATGACGGCGTGCAGGTGACGGAACTCTATATCGCGGCCTCTTTGCCTCAGGTGCCTAGCTTGAGGTTTCGCTTTGGTCAGCTAGATTTAACCTCGTACTTTGATCGCAACAGCTTTGCCAAGGATATCTCTAGAGACTTCTTCAACTCTACGTTTCAAACCAATCCGGCTCTGTTTGCGGGTGCAAACGTAACGGCTTCTCGCCCTGCTGGTCTGGTGCAGTGGGCTATTACCGATGACATCAATCTTGGGGCCGCGATTTTCTCGTCTGATGCCGATATTGGCAATTTTGCCGTTGATGGCTTTGCTGGAGAAGTCAGCTTCAGAACAGGTGATTTGATTGTGCGCGGTACGTTCATCAGTTCTCAAGACACTCAGTTTCAAAATACAGACGATCGTTTAGAAGCCTACGGCGTTAACGCAGAGTGGTTTTTCCCTGATCTTAATCTAGGTCTTTTTGGTCGTTATGGAGAGGTTGAAAATGCCAACAGTGGCTTTAGGGCTGATACCTACAGCTTTGGTTTTAACGTGCTGGATGTTTTCTCAGAGGGCGATCGCTTGGGGTTGGGCTACGGTCGCAACCTGGAAGCCAATTTGGGGGATGGAGAGACCCCTGACGTGCTGGAACTTTTTTATGACTTTGAGCTGGTTTCTAACATCCGAGCGGGTTTCACATTTCAGCAGCGTGACTCTCTGAGCGAATCTTTTGCGGGCTTCCGCATTCGAGGTGATTTGGATTTGACTCCTAGCTTGTCTTTAGATTGAGGTGCCCCTTATGCAACAGCTTTCTTTACGATATGTTCGAGCTGAAAAGCTCTGTTTTTTGAGTCTGGCTGTTTTTGGATTTACTCTAGCGGGTATTCCCCAAACATTTACAGCTCCTCTGGCTGTGCAGGCTCAGACTAGCCAGAGCACTCTGGCTCAGGGATATAGCCTTTTGAGTCAGGGTCGCGTTGATGAGGCGATCGCCACGTTTGAAAGACTGGTACGCCAAAGCCCTAACAGCGTGGACGCACTCCAGGGACTTGGAATTGCCTATCGTCGAGCTGGCAGCAATGCCAATGCCCTGGCTACCTACCAGCGGATTGCCGAGCTTGACCCCAACAATCAGCTAGCCCTAAATACTCTGGGATATCTAGGTGAGTTCCGTTCGCAATGGCAGCCTATTGGCATTCAAGCCTTAACTCGCCTGCTGCAGATTAGTCCAAACTCTTTGGAAGCTAGATCCCAACGCGCCAAACTTTACTACTATCAGGGGCGCTTTTCCCAATCTTTGGCAGATTATGCGCTGGTAATCCCTCGTACCTCAGATGTAAATATTTTGCGCCCAGCCGCAGAAGCTTATACCTTTAGCGGTGATTACTCTACTGGACTGGCTCTGTTTGAGCGCTACCGCGCTGCCGGGGGCGTCATTCAGGGCGATATGGCGATCGCTTATGCCCAAGCCTTGCGAGATAGCGGCCAGTTGGTCCAAGCAGCTCAGATTTTGGAGCAGGAGCTACGCCGCAATCCCGAGTTTGATACTCAACACATCCGGCTACGCGGTGCCCTAGCCAGCACCTACGCGGCCAGTCGGCAGTTTCAGCCAGCTCTGGAGCTAATCCAGCCGCTGCGAGGGCGGCTAGATTCGCGTCTAACCTTAGCCCGAGCACTCAACGCCATTGGTAGCTATAGCGGACAGGCTAGCTACAGTCAGGAAGCGGCAATGATTTATCAGGCAGTGCTTGCTGGTAGCAGCGACGTGACTCCTGGCACTCAGCGAGAAGCGATTTCGGTTTTGAGTAATCTACCTGACTATCAAACTCCGGCTTTGCAGATTACTCAGCAGCTTGCCCAAGCGCTACCCGACGACAGCAGCCTGACGCTGCAGCAGCAGGTTTTGGCTTATGAAACCGGAAGTCTTGAGCGAACCAATTTTGTACAGCAGGTTCGCAGCGCCTTTCCCAGCCTCCCCGCTGATCCGGTGCAGGTGCGCTATATGGCTCAGATCCTGAGTCGTCTGGATCCACCTGTGGCAGAACTGCTGCCGCTTTACCAGAGCTTGGTCAGTGCCGGCACGACTGATGCCTTTTTGAACTTTCGCGTGGCTCAAATCTATTCTCAGCAGAACCAATATGCCAGTGCCCGTTCTGCCCTCAGTGCCTACGGTGCCACCCCGGCGGGTAGTCAGGATGTACCGACGACCCAGCTACTGCTAGCAGAAATTGAGCGTCAAGAAGGTAACCTGGCTCAAAGCGCCCAGCGATATCAGGCGATTTTAAGCAGCGCTGAGACCCCGGCTGTCCGAAACGCAGCCGCTCAGGGATTGGCCACGATATATCAGGTTCAAGGGCGATCGCAAGACGCGATTGCGATCTACAGCCAGCTGATTGCCGAAAATCCGCAAGAGTTCTCCTATCAGTTAGGCCGTAGCGCGATCGCCTATCAGGGTGGCTTGATTACGGAGGCCCAGGCAGCAGCAGCTCTGCAGCAGGGAATACAGCAGTATGCAGGCAGAACTCCTCCCGCTGAGCTAATTTCTCTGGCAACAGCGCTGCCGCCCAGTGCAGGTCGAGCTGCCTTTTATCAGCAGCTACTGGCAGCAGATCCCACCAATGCTCAACTGCAGCTGCGATCGCTGCAGGTACTAGCAGAAACAAATCCGCGTCAGGCTCAGGCCCAAATTTCTCAGCTAATTGCTCAGAATCCTAACGCTTTAGATCTCTACTTCGTTCAAGGAGAAATTGCCCAGCAAACCGGAGACTATGACCTGGCACGGCAGAGC
The DNA here is from genome assembly GCA_012032345.1 of Leptolyngbyaceae cyanobacterium RM1_1_2. Taxonomy (GTDB): domain Bacteria; phylum Cyanobacteriota; class Cyanobacteriia; order Phormidesmidales; family Phormidesmidaceae; genus Sphaerothrix. The sequence goes on from JAAUQI010000003.1 coordinate 68,662, forward strand.
TACGCAGCCATCAGCCAGCGGCAACCTAACAACTTAGATGCCCTGTTGTCCCTGGCAGGATTAGAGTTTCAGCAGGGCAACTACGCCCAGGCAGATAGGCTCTATCAGGAGGCGCTCTCGCTTAATGCAGGCAGCAGTACGGCACGGACGTCACTGGCCGCCTTAAATGCAGTCCAGGGTCGCTCTTTAGCGGCGATTCAGCAGCTACGAACCTGGCAGCAAACACAGCTCTCTCAGAGCGTTGTTGATCCCCAAATAGCTGAACAGATTCAGCAAATTGGAGAAGGATTGCTGCAGCAGCGCGGCATCCAACCTGAATGGGAGCGATTTTAAAGCCTGCGGGTCGTGAATTTAAAGCAGCGCTGAAGCTTGCTCAGGTAGAGGTGTCAGACCTGGAAGAGAGTCGTAGCATTTAAGAAGCAGGCATCTGCCATAGATCAATCGGCATTTGTGCGCAAATTAATCAGCAACTATGCGTAGATTCACCAAAGTTTACTTTCCGCTTCCTGACCACTTTTCTACAGCAAGGTTATTCCTACTGGCCTAGGCGCATCGCTGAGTGTCCCCACCTGAGAGACAGAAACTCTAGCAAACAGTACAGCTTTTTGAGCACAAGTTGCTAACGAGATTTGCTGAGTCAAGCAGGGAATTTTGAAACAGGTTTTTTAAGCTTATGACGGTTTACAACTGGTTGGATACAAAAGTTACTGGCCCTCCCAGTGCAGATGGGCTAACGCGAAGCCCTGAATTCCTCTTTCAGAGAGGGTTAGCAGTTTGTAACAGTCTTGATGTTGCTGATTAATGACTGACTTTGTCAAATCTGTTTTCAGTTTCAAACATTTAGCAGTTTGAATGAAAATCCTGGCTGTTCACGCTCTGATTGACACCCAACGCCAATAACGGTTTTGCTGGGCTGCGCCAAAGCTTCACCCAGCCTACAGCAGAATCACAGGTTCAAAAGTTTTGTCCCTCAGCTAGGTTCACGCTAAGCCTGCAAAAGCATACCGCCCACGTTGACGACATAGCAGGGGCAAATTTTCCAAATCTTTATCTATTTGCCTTGTCCCCTTTTTTACCACTTTCTGAATAGGTTAGTTCTATGATTGTGCGGCTGCAAAACATTATTCCTTCTGGAAGCCATCGTCTTTTGAAGCGCTTTTTACCTTGGGGACTGAGTATCCTCTGCCTTTGTGTCGTTTTGACGACGCATCTTTCACCTGGGCAAGCTCAGTCAGAAGATGCTGTCGAGCAGCAGGAAAACGAAGTTATTCAGCAATATCCTTTGCCTCAACCCGCTCCTAGGGCACCTGTCGTTCAGCCTTCTAGACCAGCTCGGCCTCCTCAGGCACAGCCGCGACCTCAAGCACAGCCGCAGCCTCAGGCACGCCCCAGTCAGCCAGTAGCGCCCGCAGCGAGGCCAGCCCAGCCGTCTACTCAGTCAGCACTGGCTGCTCCGGAGCCTACAGCTCAGGCTCAGCCAAACTCTCCGCCGCCATCAACTTCTCAAGCCACTGACACCCAAAACAGTGACGAGGCGGTTGCGCCTCTGAGCCAGTACGTCCTGCAGTTTAACCGTTCGCCGATTGTGGGTGACGCTCTGCAAATGCAGGGAATTTTATCTCAGGCACGGCTCGGATTTACGCGGCCTCAGCACTGGCAGGTAGAGTCAGCTAAGGTACAAGTTCGCTTTCGCCACTCTCCGGCCCTCTATGCCGAACGCTCAAATCTGACGGTGCGGTTAAACAATATTCACCTAGGCAGTGTGCCGCTCAACCGGGCGGCTGATGAGATTGGCAATATTCTGTTTGATGTGCCCGTCAATGTAATTCAGGACTACAACACCATTGTCATGCAGGTGCAGCAGCACACTTCTGCAGACTGTACTGACTCTACCGACCCTACCTTGTGGACGGAGATTCTGCCAGATTCTCAAGTCATCATCAACTATCGGCCCCAGGCGATCGCTTTAGATCTGGCCAATTATCCCTATCCATTTTTAGATCAGCTGGGATTAGACGCCGATCAGCTAGCTTACTTGCAGCCTGAGAGTGCAGATGATACCTGGATGACAGCGGCTGCTCGCTATCAGGCATCAGCCGCACGAATGGCCAACTTCCGCTCGATTCAAACTCGCCTGATTAAGGACTTAGACACCCTCCAAGCCGGAGAGCGCCTGATCGTGATTGGAACTCCCAGCAGCCAGCCTTTACTATCTCAGCTCAGCCTGCCCTTTGGTCTCAAAAACAACAAGCTTTTAGACGGCGGTGACAACGTTCTGCCCAACAATGTCGGCGTCGTTATGCTGACGACAACGGCTGACAGCCGCAATCCGGTGCTGGTCTTAACGGGTAATGATTCCAAAGGGGTCTTGAAAGCAGTCCAGTCCTTGGTGCAGCGCAGCGATCGCCAGTTGCTGACGGGACAGGCTGCCCTCGTCAGCGAAGTCGCTGAGGTAGAGCCTCCTGAGGCAAACAACTGGCCGGGATACCTGCCGCAAAATGTCAGTCGATTTCAGCTTGCTGACCTGACGGCGAGTGACTCAAAGCCTTTTACAGACGTGACCGTCAACGGACTGCCCGTACCGCCACCGGTGCAAATTCCCTTTCAAGCGCTGCCAGACAGTCAGCTTCTCAAAGGCAGTACCTTTACCCTGCACTACGGCTACAGTCCCAATATCAACCCGGCCCGTTCGTCGGTTTCTATCCGAATAGACGGCACGGGACTCGGAGGGGAACGTCTACGCAACGTCAACGGGAATACCGACTCAGTTACGGTTAACATTCCGCCAGATCTTGTAACCCCCTCTTCAAAACTAGAAGTTCAGTTCTTTACCTACCCCAGAACGGCGATTAACTGTGGCGACATTCCCGATCAGTCTATGTGGGCGACTGTCTATAGCGACAGCAGCTTTAACCTCAACCGCACCAGCATTGTTCAGCTGCCCAATCTCAAACTCCTGCGAGCTGGCTTTCCGCTTGCTGCGCCCCAAGATTTGTCGCAATTGACCTTTGTGCTGCCAGAGCGTCCGGTGGCTAATGATCTGCTGACCTTGCTGCAGGTGAGCAGCCGATTAGGTCGCCTGAGTCAGGCTGATTCAGTCAAGCTAGGAGCCTACTCCGCAACCAGCCTGCCGGAAGCCGTGCGTCGCAGCAGTAATCTGGTCGGCATCGGTGTCCGCGATCGCTTTCCGCTGCCTGAGCTATTTGAGGACGAAACCGGGTTTAACCTGGGCCAGCAGTTTCAGCGCCGCCAAAATGGCAGTCAAATCCAGACGCTGCCTGATACCGCTGGCGTGGTTGAGGCTATGATTTCGCCGTGGAATCCAGAGCGAATTTTGCTAGGTCTAACCGCACAGTCAGAGGAAGGTTTAGCAGACGTGCAGCAGGTTTTCTACCGAGACTCTTTGTTTTCGCAGCTAGCCGGAGATACACTGCTGGTACAGCATACAGATGAAGCAGCTTCGGTCTTTGCAACTGAAGATTTCCGCGTGATGACTCTCAGCCAGAACGCCTCTACCACACTCGATCGCCGGAGTCTGCTGAATCGTGCGATCGCGCTGCTGCAGGCCAACTGGTTTTTAATACCGGGAGGCATTGTGCTAATTGCCGTGGTCTTCTACGGAGTATCTCAGCTCTATTTGAATCGCCTAAGTCATTCTGAGGGAGCCTGATGTCTAACTTATCTTCATCTTCACTTTCAAAAAGCAGTCCCTTTAAGGGGATTGTTGCCCTGATTGACGCCCTGCCCGACTGGTTAGAAGCTACCTTTGGCGGTGGTGGACGGCTGAACGTAGTTTGGCTGATGCTAGTGGCTTTGATATTGGCCATTCCTATCATCGTTACGCCCCTCTCCCTAGGGCAGCAAAGTTTTCTAGCGGTCTTGTTGATTGCGGCAGGCTGGCTTTTGGTCTGGCTAGAACAGCAACAGCAAAGCAAGCGCATTAGCGAGCGCCTGCACCTAGCTCTGGTGTGGCTGAGCGTGCTGGTAACCCTGCGATATCTTTACTACCGCACCTTCAATACGCTCAATATTGACGGCTGGATCAATACCACGTTTAGCCTTTTGCTATACGGTGCAGAACTCTACGCGATCGTGACGCTGCTGCTGGCCTATTTTCAAACTTTGAAAATTCGAGAGCGACAGCCTGTGGACATGTCAGCCATTCCACCGGAGCAGTGGCCAGATATAGATATCTACATTCCGACCTATAACGAGAGCGTCGAACTCGTTCGCAAGACAGCCCTAGCCGCCTTGGCTGTTGATTACCCAGAGGGCAAAAAGCAGGTTTACGTTCTAGATGATGGCCGCAAAGATCCGGCTCGGCGCGAAGTACTGCGGCAGGTTTGCTTGGATCTGGGCTGTGAGCTGATGACGCGGGGTGACAATAATCACGCCAAAGCAGGCAACATCAACCACGCCATGTTGCGCACGGATGGAGAACTGATCCTGATTCTTGACTGCGATCATATTCCTAGCCGCTGTATTTTGCAGCATACCGTCGGCTTCTTTTTAAATCCTAAGGTTTCTCTGGTACAGACCCCTCACTGGTTTTATAACCCCGACCCGTTTGAGCGAAACTTGCTGACCCAGGGGCAGGTACCTGTCGGCAACGAGCTGTTTTATAAAGTGCTGCAGAAAGGAAATGATTTCTGGAATGCTGCCTTTTTTTGTGGCTCAGCAGCGGTTATTCGTAAAAGCCATTTGCTTGAGGTCGGCGGCATTGCCGTTGAAACCGTGACCGAAGACTGTCATACTGCTTTGCGGCTGCATGAGCTGGGCTACGAGACAGTCTATTACGACAAAATTATGGTGGCGGGTCTGGCCCCCGAAAAATTTTCTTCCTACATTGGCCAGCAGGTACGCTGGGCTAGGGGAATGGCCCAGATTCTGCGAATAGAATGGCCGCTCTTTAACCGCAAACTGACGCTACCCCAGCGCATCTGCTATACGTCTGCAACTACTCACTTCTTCTTTGGCTTTCCGCGCCTGATGTATGCGATCGCGCCGATTGCCTACCTCTTACTGGGCATTAACTCTGTGCGCGGTTTGGGCCTAGAAACGCTGTCTTACGCGCTGCCCTCCATTGTGCTGGCCTTAAATGCTAACTTCGTTCTTTATAAGGGGGTTCGATTTTCTTTTTGGAACGAAATCTTTGAGTATGCGCTGGCTTTTCAAGATGGCCTGGTAACTTTCATGGCCTTGCTAAATCCTCGTTTAGGCACGTTTAACGTCACCGAAAAAGGACAACAAATCACCCGCCGCTCTTTTGATTTATCTTCTATCGGCCCTTTGCTTTGGGTGGGTGTTTTCAGTCTGTGTTCTTTGCTGATTGCACCCTACTGGTTAATCACCGGGCTGCAGGATTCAGACGCTGTTCTCATCAATGCGGCCTGGTGCGTTGTCAATATGGGGCTGTTGCTGGCCGCTATTTTGGTTGCTTTGGAGCAGCCTCAGCTACGCGAAGCCCACCGCTTAGGTAGAAAACTGGCCGTGACTTTATACTCCAGTAATAAAACTTTTGCAGGCACAACCCTAGACGTGAGTGAGTCAGGAGCACGAGTCGTCTTAGATAGCTGGCCTAACCTAGCCGATCGCATTGATATAGAGCTGCACGGCGATACGGTCACTCGCGCTTTTGTCAAAGGCCGCATTACCCGTGTTACGCCTCGTAGCGACAGTGAAGTAGTGATTGCGATCGCCTTCGAAGACCTAACTCCAACCCAAAAAGACGCTCTAGCCCTGGTTATCTTCTCAGACGTGAGTGAGTGGTATTCCCAACACAGAGCCGAAGTAGACAAGCCTTTGGAGTCGATCGCCTTTTTGCTCACTAGCCTAACGCGGGCTTTTCAAGATTTCAAACCAGCCGAGTCTATGCAGGTTCGTAAGCGGGTTCAGGCTAATACCCAAATTTATACACAGGGTCACTATCTACCGGCGGTCGTTCAGGAAATCAATAGCCGTACGCTGCAGCTAATGCTGACTGACCAGCATTCTGTAGTTATTCATCCTGAAATTTTAGGCAAAGGCCAGCCCATTGGTTTACTAATCAGCGACGAAGAAACTTCTACTCCTACCCGGTTAATCGCCCAGGTTGACGAAATCAACCACGCTGCTGAAACTATCGTTTTAGAACTGTCCTTTCCTAAAGTATTGGACGTGCGGCAGGCAGAAAAGATCAATCATCTACTGCACACGCTGCCAGCGTAATTTCTGACCAAAATAATTTAGATAGCTTAGATGACTTAGATAACTTGAGGCGTTCTAGCCGCAAAGATTACCCAGGCGGGTACCGACAGAAAATTATGGGTTTTCTACTCTTGGGATAGATTTGTTGCTGCATCAATAGCTGTAGCGAAGTTTAAGTATCTTTCTCATTAGGAAATCCTTCTTTATGTCTGATCGTCGTCAAGAATCTTACGCTATCCGCCTTGAGGCTGCAGAACTTGCTAGAAGCCGTGAGCATCCAGCTCATAAAGCCAATGGCGATGAGCAACGGTATGCAGGTGACCAGTACTTTATGTCGTTCACCAAAGGGTTGCCACACAACCCAGATACCGGACTGCTGCAGGACACCCAAGACTTTGTGGAGTTTCGTCGAGCTATCGACGATGCCTTTATCGATCCCTTTTCCGATCGAGTCCGTCACGGTGCCAGATTTGAGGTCGTAGGTGGAGTCGTTCAAGCTGTAGTTCCGCCTGTCAATTTCAGACAGTGGGAAGCGCCCACTGCGGGGGTTGTCTTTGAGCTACAAGGCCCGGATGCGCAGGCTGTCACCATGCCGCCTGCCCCTCCCTTGCTAGATGCCAGCGGCAATGCTAATCCAGAGCTAATTTTGGAGATGGCAGAGGTCTACGAGCTAGCCATCCTGCGCGACCAGCCCTTCAACGATTTAGAAGCGGGCAAGACCAATCTCAGTATCCTCAAATCGATTGAGCGCCTCAACGCGCTAGACTATCTCAGCAACCAAACCGGACGCCCCCGCAAGCTAGATCCGGCAACGGGCAAACTCGATTTACGAACTGTATTTCGCGGCTCATCGCCCGGTGTAGAAATCGGCTCCTACCTCTCACAGTTTTTGCTCATCGGCAATAGCGACCTGAACGGAGGCGGCAGCGTTGCCGAAGGAAAAATTACCTACGGCTCACTGCAGATTGATCAAAAGGTTGCGATCGCAGAGCCGGGTAAAAATTTCATGTTGACCCTGAGTGACTACGTTGAGGTTCAGCGCGGCCTGAGACCGGCAAGAGAGCCTTACGTCTTAGAGGCAAGTCCTGCGGCTGGGGTCTCACCCCGCCCCGCTCGACGTTTTATCTCCACCCCTCGTGATCTGGCCACCTATGTCCATTACGATGCTCTCTACGAAGCCTATCTGAACGCCTGCATCATTTTGCTAGACATGGGCACCCCCTTTGATTCTGGCTTTGACCATTTATCTGGCGTTGGGGCAGCGGCTGGAACGTCTGCCACTCGCCGCAGCGCAGGTGGCTTTGCGCTTTATGGCGGTCCCCACATTTTGAATTTAGTGACTGAAGTTTCTACACGGGCGCTAAAAGCAGTCCGCTTTCAAAAGTTCAATAACCATCTGCGCCTGCGACCCGAATCATTAGCAGCGCGAATTGAGCTGGTACGACTGCACTGTGAGGGGATTTTACCAGCTACGGCCAACGTGCCCCCGACCCTGCTTGACAACGTCGGACAGTACAAAGCAGCGTTAGAAAGTAATACTGATAGTGACGGTAACAGCACCCTCAGCGCACTGATGACCATTCCGGGCGCAATTACTGCCTTGCTGCCGATGGCCTTTTCCGAGGGTTCCCCCATGCATCCTGCTTACGGGGCCGGACATGCAACCGTCGCGGGTGCCTGCGTCACGATTCTCAAGGCGTTTTTTGACACCAGTGCAGTACTGGCGCAGACATCTACGGGCGCGGTTGCCTTCAAGCGTCAGGGGAGCGGGGATACCCCGATTGCGTTCCGTGCCCCCGATTTACCTGGGCCTGGAGTGGGTGAGGGCGTCCCCGACAGCAGCCTGGTCGCTTATACCCCCGAGCAGTTTCTTACCCTGGAAGGCGAGTTGAATAAGCTGGCAGCTAATATCTCCATCGGTCGCAACATGGGCGGGGTGCATTACTTCTCCGACTACTACGACAGCCTCCGCATGGGTGAAAGAATTGCAGTTGGCATTCTAGAAGAGCAGGCACTGGCCTACTTAAGCGATCCATTTGTGCTGTCTCTGCCAACTTTTGACGGCAGCGTCGTCAGGATTGGTCGCCGATGAATCGTTCACCCCGTCGTCCACCCAGAATACAGCTGCCCTTATGGGGGCGGTTGTCGGCCCCGCCTCTGGGTAAAAATCAAATCATGGCGGCTGTCCGCCAGCGATCGCCCGTCTCATCAAGACACACAGGTGTTATCAAAGTAGTGGAGCCTTGCGATCGCATTGATCCAGATTGGCTAGCCCTCTACAGAAGCTTTCCAGGGCTGTTCAGCAGGCTCGATCGGCTTTGGAAATGGCTGGTGGTGCTAGCGGGCTTGATCAGTCTCTCGTTCATGCTTGGCAATCTGTAGATCCTGCATGTATGGCGATCGTGACGTACTCCCGACACCGATGCAAGCATACGGTGCGGGCTTCTCCCACGGCGCGAGTTTTACCTCTGGTTAGCCGATTCGAGCTTTTTATACTAAATCGCTCCTGAACACTCAGATTCCCAAATCTCAACGATTTTGGGGATCTGAACGCTTAGAGGTATAAATTTGGAAGGGACTGGAGCTGCCTCTACAAGATGGTAGAAATTTCTTTGAGATAGGCCCGAGAAAAGGGTTCGTGGGTACCCAGCGAATACTGCTCCACCAGCCCCTGACGGCGAATAGAAATATTATCGTCTTGGCGAATGACAACGGTAGAATCTTCAAACACGTCACGAGTCAGCATTTTTTCAATCTCAGTGGGATTGTCTAAAATTACTAAGTCACTGCCGTAATAAAACATACCCCGGTCTGCTAAAGTTGCCTCTGAATATTCAGCAATCAGCAGATGAACTCTGGGATTGCGCAGCAGGTTTTGAACATTGATGTTGTAGCGCGGATGCAGCCGTTTTTCTGCCCGGTTGATAAAAATGCCGCTGCGACAGACTGCTCCAATTTGCCAGTTTGGGCGCTGTAGCAAAATTCGGTCGATCACCTCCTGCAGCTCCTGCTTGTCAATGCGGTTGAAGGTGATGATGGGGATACGGGAGTCGCGTCCTGAAGCAAAAAAGGTTTCTAAGATGGGTGAATTTACGTCTACCGGGTCGCCCACAGCCGGATTCAGGTGCATATAGATACCCGGTGCGGCATTCATCTCAATGATGCCAAACTCGCCTGCTTTCCAAGACTCAGCCAAATCAGGTGCTATCACATCGATGCCCAAACAGGTGAGGCGAAAATGCTGGGCAATATCCTGCGTCAGCACAACGTTCTCAGGATGAATCTGTCGAGTGGCATCTATGCTCAGCCCGCCAGCCGACAAATTAGCCGCTTTGCGCAGATAAACAGTCTGTCCGGCCTTGGGCACATCGTCAAAAGTTAAATTTTGCTGGGTCAGATAGGCAGACATGGCCTCATCAGGCTGAATTTTGCCCAGTGGCGAAGTGGGCGTATCCCGGCGGGCAGGGCTACGGTTTTCTCGCTCAATCAGGGCCGCTAGGGTAGACCTGCCATCTCCGACAACCGATGCTGGCTGGCGTTCAAGCGCCGCCACAAAGCGCCCATTGACGCACAGCAGGCGAAAGTCTCGTCCTCTGAGGCTGCGCTCTACAAGCACGCGGATGGGCTGATCTTCAGCGATCGCCCGTATAGCCTCTTGATAAGCGATTTTCAGCTCTGCGGGCGTGCTGATATCGGTGGTCACCCCCTGACCTTTATGGCCATCTACAGGTTTCACCACGACCGGATAGCCAATTTCATCAGCCAGGGCGATCGCTTCGCTGAGAGAATAGGCCACATCCCCCTGAGGCACCGGAAACCCTAAGGTTTGCAAAAAGGCTTTGCACTCGTCTTTTTGAGTGGTGAAATCTGAGTCCAGATGACTGTCTTGGTCAAAAGTCGTAGAAAAGCCGCGTACCTGCTTGCAGCCATAGCCATACTGAATCAGTCGCTCATCCCACAAATAGCCGGTGGGAATGCCCTTTTCATAGGCCGTTCGCAGCAGAGCGTAGTTCGTCGGCCCCCCATAGATTGACTTGCGAAAGCTGTTTTGCAAGTTTTCTATCTGGTCATCAATATCAAAGGGCTGTTCGGCATTAATCGCCTCAAACCAGTCCCAAACCGTATAGACAACAGCATGGGTAGTGTACTCATGCAGCGACTCGACCGCAATGCGATCCGCCTGTAGCTGCGGTGTCACGCTCCAGCGGCGAAAATGCAGATTCATCTCTAGCTGGCTGACCTCACTTACCGTCAGCGCGAACAAATCAGCATAAGAAGCTGGCTGGGCATCGCTAAGGGTCGGATAGCGATCGCTAACAATAGCCAAGTAACCCGCAATCGACAGCGGATGGGGGCGATCGGTTAGAGCAAAATCAAACACCAGAGCAATGGTTTCTAAGTAAGGGCTAGGCCCTTCGTAGAAACAGACATTGTAAAGATCGAAAGCATCTCCTCGTCTGGCATTAATCAGAGGAAAATTGGCATGAGTGCTAATCATAGTAGCTTTTTGTATTTTTTTAGATAGTCAACTACGCTATTCTAATTGAGCCAAACTGGCTTCTATCTAAAGGGATGAGTTTGTGAGTTTGAGAGTATTTTGTGTACTGAAAGGCTCAAAATCAATGCTTAAGAGCACGTCGATAAGTAGGCAAGCGCAATACTCTTAGAGACGGGTTTTGTCCTGGCAGAGGCGGGTTGCGTAGGCGCAGCTACTTATTAGTGCATTGTCGCGGCTGTAAATTAGGGTTCGTAGTCAGCGCTCAGCGCTGAAGCGCTGACTACGAACTATGCATCACCCTAAAATTAGGTATTGGCGCTGCCCTAGCGACTTACTTAATTGTTGAAGCTGGAGTTTGCAATGATTAATGACAGGTTAACTGAACAATTTTAATCTTCTGGAAATTAATAGATCTTAATCTCTCCTGGCTCAAAATCTATCTTGGGGATGTAATAGCTAAGCTGAATGTCATGTTTTCATGAAATAAGCATTAATCAACTCTTAACCCAGGAGGGGGCCATTCATGGCTGTAAGTAAAGCGCTCGGACAGCTTGTAATCATCGGTGGAGCAGAAGATAAGCAGGACGACTGCGTCATTTTGCGAGAGTTTGTGCGGCGCTCAGGCGGCACTCAGGCACACCTAGTAATCATGACTGTAGCCACCAGCCTGCCCCGAGAGGTCGGAGCCGATTACCGCGAGATCTTTGAGCGCATGGGGGTAGAGCAGGTAAAAATCCTCAATACGCCTGAGCGAGAAGAGGCTGAGCACCCTGAAGCGATCGCTACGATTGCGGCTGCCACCGGTGTCTTTTTTACGGGGGGCGATCAGGCCCGCATCACTGAAGTACTTAAAAATACCGCTCTAGAGCGCAAGCTGCATCAGCGCTACAAAGAAGGTGCCGTAATCGCGGGTACCAGTGCTGGCGCAGCGATGATGCCAGACATGATGATTTTAGAAGGCGAAGGAGAAACTAATCCTCGGGTTGAGGTGGTGACGATGGCTCAGGGTATGGGCTTTCTCCCCGGCGTGGTGATTGACCAGCATTTTGCTGAGCGGGGACGACTAGGGCGACTCTTGTCTGCGATCGCCCAGCAGCCAGTCGTTTTAGGCTTTGGCATTGACGAAAACACAGCAATTGTGGTCAATGGCAACGAGCTAGAAGTTTTGGGCGCAGGATCTGTCACCGTTGTTGATGTGGCCGATTTGTCCCACGATAACCTCAGCGAAACGCTGCGCGACGAACCCCTAGCTTTATGCGACGTCAGGATGCATATTTTGCCTACTGGCTACCGCTTCGATTTAGATACTCGTCGGCCTCTAGTGTCTGAGGGTCGCCCGGTTGGGCAAACCCCCATAGCAGATCCTCAGCCGTTACATAAAAGAGCGATCGCCTCCTGAGCGACCGCTGTATTAGACACTAGCGCTATAAGGCTGCAACTTTGAGACCCTGTAAAGAACTACAAGCTATGGCGCTGAGCTACGCACATCAGCGATAGGGCTGCTTCTGGCAGCTTAGAATCGATCCCCGACAGGCGCTGCCCTACCCAATAGCGCCAGTGGGGAGGGTTACCTATATCGCCCGCTAAAACTTCGGCCCCCAGGGTTTGATTGTGAGGATAAAGATTGACGTTAAATCCTCGCGGCAAGAGCGTTTGCATAAATAGCTCAGCAGTGACACCGTCACCGGGATGGTGATGGATCTCTGTTGCTAGGGCACTGGTGCGCTCCTGTTTATCCATGTCTAAATCGGGCAGGCAGTAATGATAAATCAGGTGACGCAGTCGATAAAATGCCATGCCCAAACGTTTGTAGTTCCAGGCAGCACGCTGAGGATCGTGATCGATAATGAGCAAGCCGCCCGGTCGTACTAGGCGAGCCGCTTCTTCCAAAACTTGCACCATATCCTGACAGTGATGCAGGGTTGCATTCAAAGCGACGATATCGGCAAATTCAGACTTTAGCGGCAGGGCATGGGCATCTGCTAGGAGCGGCGTATAGCCAATTTCCTCAGCCATTTGTAAAGCAGTTTGAGCTACGTCTACCCCGATCAAGGTTTCGGGCCGACTGCCTACAGTGGCATAGAGATTACCTGGCCCACAGCCGATATCTACCACAACTTTGCTATCCCAACTGCCTGTCGCGGCCAGCCAGCGGGCCTTGAATTCCTCAGAACGATGACAAGCCTCGAAATAGTTTTTAGCCCACTGAGATACATTGAAAAAATCTCGATTTGCCTCTAGCGCAGGCGTTGGCTTCAGGGCCAAGTCTGTCGGGACTGCCTGGGAAAAGTCAACCCGGTGATTGGGGATTAGAAAAGGCGATAAGGGTGACTGAGTGATATTCATTGATCTTGAACGCTTTTTAAGTAAAGGAGAAACTAACGGCAGGTGTCAGCTTGCACTCACTGAGATTTTCAAAAGTTTGCTATGACTGCTGACTGGAAATGGCCTGATTGATAAAGATACTCAAAGCACCAGCCTGTAGCTGCCGCTGGTAGGTACTTTGAAAAGCTACAATCTCGCTTTGATCGCTGGCTTCAGCGTCGTCAGCAACGATGGCGCAGGGCAAAAAGCGGCGATCGCCCTGAGTCTCAACCTTCATGGCTGAGGCATTGTTGACCTCAACATGTTCAATGCGCAAAGCTGGCTTGGCCTGATTGTCAAGCATGACCCAGAGGGGATACTCCCAGGCATTCCCAGATAGCTTCAGGCCAATATTTGAGCAGGTTTGGGCCTGAATAAAAGCAGCGGCTTCTGAATAATCAGCTTGGAGTTCTGGCTTGCTGAAAAAGTACTGCTCAGTGCGACTGCGATTGAAAATATTAACCACCTGTCGGGTTTCAACAATCTGGCTATTGACAAACAGGGGTCGATTTTCGCTGAAGCCTACCCATATCAGCGAAGCACAGAGCAAAATCGCTGCGATCGCGTTGGCAAAACGTCGCCCAATCATATCCGCTAGCACAACCCCCATGAAAGGCGTTGCTAATACAAACAAAGGCAGGTGCAGTCGGCTACGCCACGGTGACCAAATGATTAATCCACAAAACAATAGAAAGCCTGCAACCACGGCCAGACCATAAACGGCCAAAAAGTATCGCTGCCGCTGTCGCAAATGCCTCCCGACCAGCAAGAAAGCCAGGGTTGCCGCAAAAAACAGCAGCAGATGCAGCGGATTACCCGCTAAATCTTCGTGGTTAATCAGGCTGTGAATATCGAAATTTTGACCGGGAGGAGCAGTCGTGCGCGGATCGCTAGCGCTGACGCCGATGAGAGTATGCAGCCCCTCCACCAAACGAATCGTAATCAGGTTGATAGAGCGCACAGGCGTGCTCAAATGCAGGGCCAGATTACGCACAATATTAGAGAGCAAAATTCTGGGGCCGTTTGCCTCTAGGCCCTGTCCAGATTCACCCAGTACAGAGCCAAACACCTGCCAGTTGCGCCCATAGTGAGCCAGGTTGAGAGCCAAAGCGATCGCGCCAAAAATTGCCAAAGGTCGCCACAGCCGCCACCGCAGCCGCCAAAAACCTGCAAACACTAGCCATAAACAAAACGGAAAAGCATATAAATAAGCAGTTCCCTTAGAGAGCAAAGCTAATCCTAAACTGACGCCTGCAACCGCCATCCAGTGGCTTTCAAACTTAGTTTGAATCGCCTGCAGCACGCAGAACGCCAGACACACCAGCCAAAAGCCGACAACATGATCGCTCTGGGTGGTAGACCCCTGCAAAATCCCCATTGGAATAGTGGCGCAGACCACCACCGTCAGCACCTGTCCCCGCAGATCAGCGCCTAGCTGCTGTGCAATGAGAGAGACGCCCACCAGGCTACCCACAAAGCTGAGCCACTGTACCAGGTTAGCGAAGTAGTCGTTGCCGCTGAGAATTTGGAGCTGAGCGATCGCAAAGCTTGACCAAGGGCCGGGATAGAGCTGACGAATAATGCCTGTAGGATAGTGGGCGACGCTGCGATTTTGAATCCAGTGCACCACCCGTCCCAGGTGATAGGTCATAGAATCCCAGTTATTGGGAGCTGCATAGATGGCAACAAAGCCAAGCACGGCAACAATGACGATCACCCCTGCCAGCATCAGCATCAGCCCAGGGGGTAGCTGACGCAGCGTTATCTTTTCGGCCGGTTTGTCAGAGCGACGCTGGCGGAAAATAGCTCCGATCAGTAGAGCATCAATCATCACCCAGGTCGGCAACAAACCGGCCACGCTCAGCCCGTGAAACAGGCTAACAGTTTCAGTGGTGGCAGTAATCAAGACTCCCCAGCTCAAAGCGGCCAGCAAAACTGAGCGTCGCCAGTCTGGGAAACGCTGCTGCCAAAAAGTCACTAAAAGAGCGAGCGCGAAAAAAGGCAGGATAACAGGCATGACCGATTTTCCTTAGAGGTTAGGCGGAGGTAGATAACAGACGCTGAAAAATCACCTTGGCAAACAGAGTTGAAGAATTTTGCTCGGCAAAAGCCTGCATTTGCAGGCGACAGCCAAAATTTTCCAAAGGCTGGTTGAGCAACTGATGCATTCCCTGCGCTAAAGCTGCTGGCTGAACTGAGTCTACGGCTAGCCCCAAGCGATAGCGATTAACCAGCTCACCCATGAGGCCGTAGTCAGAGCTGAGAACAGGCTTACCCGCTGCCGCTGCCTGGAGCAAAATGCCGCTCATGCCGACATGGCGCTGATAGGGCGCCAGGACAATATCAGCTAGCTGAAAATAGGCCGTCACGTCAGCCTCTGGCACAAAGGCATAGCGCCGCACGATTTGTATCGGCTTTTGGGTAGTCAGCTCGGTAATTCGAGCCTCTAGCTGAGTTTCTAGAGTAGATTCTCCCACCAGCAGCAGGCAGAGTTTTTGGCAGTTTTCTGGGCTGAGAGCGGCGATCGCCTCCAAAAGCTGTGGTACTCCCTTGCGCTGAGTGAGTGCCCCAAAAATCAGCGCTACTGTACGGCTGGACTCAATGCCTAACTCAGTGTGAAGCTGCTGCACGCGCTCTGGGGAGGCTGGCTCTAGGGCGACTGGATCGGGTAGATGAACAGCTTCAGCTCGTTTTAACAGGCGATTGAGCTGAGGCACAGCAAAAGGATCCAGAGAAAAGACAGTATGCAGCCGCGATCGCTGGCCCACCAGCTTGAGTAACCCCTGCTCCCAACTGTGCTGCAAACGCGCTTTGGCATTAGTTTGGTACCGAGCAAACGTGGAGTAGTGAAAGGTGGGTCTAAAATAAATCCCCGACAGGCAGCAAGGCAGCGGCTGACTCACAGCTAGGGGTCTTAAGCAGGTATCAAAATAGAGGGCTAAACAGTGCCTTGCCCGTAAAGCCTGGGCGTACTTACACAGCAGCTGCCACTCCTGAAACGTCCGATGCAGTCGTTGGCGAGCAGATTTGCGCTGGCCCAGCTGTTTTTCTTCAACCCGCGAAATTGCCTGAAACTGTACCTGAGCTGGGGCATAGCGCTTTGCTATCTCAACGACTTCGCCGTGCTCTTCAAAAAAGCGAGGAGAAACCACGATTACCAACCGTCCAGGTAAGGACTCCGCAATAAAGTACTGAATCAGGTGCTGAATGTAAGCGGGATGATGACCTCGAACAGATAGGTCAAACAGCATCAGGGGGCGATCGCTAGGGAAAAATTCACCCTCCTGTAAGATGAATGGTTTCAAAGTTGTTTCTTGCTTGCTGTCTAATAAACCACTCATTTAGTTCCCACCATCGTGATGCTTCTAAAGAAAATGGGAGAATTAGCCAGCCGCCGTCGAAGCTGAAAAGGAATATTTTCTAGAATTAGCTCACTCAGCTTAAATAAACTGACTAACCCCGGAACTATGGGGAGGTGAAAAATTTGAGACTGCTTGTAAATTTTGCAAAGGCTGATCTCAACAAACTTGGCTTGCTCAAAGAGAACATAGAGTTCACTCACCGAGTATTCTTTTAAGTGAAATGCCGTCGCTACCTGATCGAAGTATTTTGAAACATCGTGAGGTCCACAAAGCCGATTGGGCGTAACGCAGACGTAAACGCCTCCTGGCCTAAGAGAGCGATAGATAGCCTGTAGCTGCTCCACAGCATCGTCTGGATGCAGGTGTTCCATTAGCTGATGGCTATAAGCCACATCAATGCTAGCTTCGGGTACAGGTATACTAATTCCGTCAGAAATAATTAGCTCTACGTTGTCGGGCAGCACCAGTGTTTGAGTAATTTCTTCTGAAACATCAACCGCGTAGACTTTATTAACCTTTGCCGCAACTTTTGAAGTCAGGTGCCCACTGCCACAGCCAATCTCCAGAAAAGTTGTTTCAGACCGAAAAAAATGCTCTAAAAAACTAACTCTTTGGTTAATTAAATAATCTGTTTTTGAGCTGGGCAAACGGCTGAGCTGTGTGTGATCGGGTACCTGCCGAAATAACTCATCGTATAGCTCAGTGTAGAGTTTTTTATCAATGCGCTCTGCTTTGGTTGAAGCTTTTAGCTGACTTGCTAAAGCTTTTTCAATCAAGTAGTGCTTTTTGATTTGAGCAAAGCTCCTTTCCTCAATCTGTATTTTTTCTCCTTTAGACTTGATTGAACGCATGCTTTAAACCTCGACCTTTTATTTCTTGACCAACAACAATTAATTTCTAAGGATTTATAATTAAGCTCGAATCAAAACTGGATAACAAAAAGTAGACTTTAAAGGTGACTCTATAGATAGTACGATGATTTCTGAGAGGATTAACCTTCTGAAAGGATTGACTTTATTAGAATTTCAAACAAACCAAAATCTCGTAGAAATTTGGTAAAACTCTCAAAAACTTCACAAAAGCTCTATATAGGTTTTGAGGAATTTGCTGAGAAAAAAGATATTCTCAGGATAGGAAAATTGCTTAAACTACGAGAGTCCATAGTGAATACTCTCAGGGCGACTCTGGGAACTTGGCCTCTGCTGTCGTTTCGATATTATGCTTATACAGCCAGAAGTAGTTATTATTCAGGCAGCGACCAGCTGAATAGAAAAGTTTTGACCTGAGGCGCTTTACCCTTACCTATTGAAGTTTCTGCCAGATAGATCCAGGGAGTAAGTGATTGTGTCGATCATCCGTGAAGCGGGTTACTTGATCAGGAGGGAGCTTCCATGCCAGAAAACAAAACTCGAATAGCGCTGTTTCTCAGCTATTTGGGAGGAGGTGGGGCAGAGCGCGTTATGTTGAACTTGGCTGAGGGCTTTGTTCAGTGCGGGTGGCAGGTTGATCTGGTGCTGGCTAAAGCCTGGGGGCCTCATCTTTGGAAAGTTCCTGCAGCAGTTCGGGTGGTAGATTTGGGGGCTTCTCGTCCGCTGCTGAGCCTGCCTAAGCTGGTGCAATATTTGCAGCGAGAGCAGCCTCAGACGCTGCTCTCAGCTATGCACTACGCCAACGAAATTGCGGTATTAGCCAAGCGCCTAGCGGGAGTGTCAACTCAGATTATTGTTACTGAGCACAATACTCTATCGCGCTCTATCAAGCGGGTTAAAGGACTCAAGCAGCGGTTAATTCCTCTGAGCGTTAAGTATTTATATCCATTAGCTGACAGCGTTGTCACCGTTTCCCAAGGTGCCCGCGATGATTTGCAGCAGTGGATGAATCCTACCGAAGTTAAGGTTGAGGCAATTTACAACCCCGTCATTGCCCCTGATCTCTACGAAAAAGCCGCGATCGCAGTCGATCACCCCTGGTTTCAGCCTGGGGAACCGCCTGTGATTTTGGGCGTTGGCAAGCTGGAGCCGCAAAAAGACTTTGCTACCCTGATCCGCGCTTTTGCTCAGGTGCGATCGCAGCAGCCCTGTCGTCTGGCTATTCTGGGCTGGGGGCCTGATCAAGCAGAGCTAGAATCTCTCATTGCCGATCTGGGCTTAACAGAAGCCGCCGCTCTGCTGGGCTACGTTGACAATCCCTACGCCTACATGGCCCGCTCCGCCGTATTTGCGTTGTCTTCAGCCTGGGAAGGGCTGCCGACTGTCCTGATTGAGGCACTGGCATTGGGAGTGCCAGTCGTCTCAACTAGTTGCGAAAGCGGCCCTGAAGAAATTCTAGACCAGGGCAAATATGGTCATCTAGTGCCAGTGGAAGATAGTGACGCAATGGCAAAGGCGATCGCCTCAGTGCTGTGTGGCGAATATCCTGCCGTACCCAAAGATTGGTTAAAACAATTCGAGATACCAAACTCTGTAGAGAAATACCTCAAACTCATGGGTTGGCCCCAGGAAACTTTGTTACAAAGCCCTACGAAAGAGGTAAACGTGCCCCATGCTTAGACCAAAGCCTGCTGTTAGCGTCGTCATACCCACTTACAACCGGGAAAGGCTTGTTCATACAGCAATTAAAAGTGTTTTGAACCAAACCCTCAAAGACTTTGAGCTGATTGTTGTAGACGATGCCTCTACAGATCAGACTCAGGCAGTTGTTAATCACTTTGGTGACAGTCGGGTTCAATATCTGCGCCATCAAAAAAATTCAGGTGTTTCTGCTGCCCGCAATACAGGTTTGGCTGTAGCGCAAGGATACTACATTGCTTTTCTTGATTCAGATGACGAGTGGCTGTTGAACAAGCTTGAGAAGCAAGTCTCTCAGTTTGAAAGTGTTTCCAACAAAGTGGGTATGATTTATACCTGGTTACAGATTGTTGATGAACAAAAAACTGTTCAAAAGCTCAGACAGCCTACCGCTAGCGGTAACTTACAGGAAGATTTATTGTACAAAAACTTTGTTGGTACACCGTCTACCGCAATTATAAAGAGCGAATATATTAAAAAAACTGATGGATTCAATACTCATTTACGCTGCTGTGAGGATTGGGATATGTGGCTGCAGCTTTCTCGCTACTGTGAGTTTGCCTTTGTTGCCGAACCGCTAGTTCAGTACTGTGAACACAGCGAAGCAGGACGAGGGTCAACTAACAGCTATGCACTTGTAGAAGGCTATCTGTTTTTTCTTGAGAAATATCATAATAACTTACTCAAGCAATACCGCAAAATCGGATCGTTTTCACTGTCTGAAAAATCCAGATATCTCTTTAATATAGGGCACAGGCTTCTATGTCATGGAAACAAGATTAATCATGGTGAAGCGATCGCGCTCGGTCAAAAATATTTATGGACTGCACTACAGGCTAATCCGTTCAAAATACAAACTGCATTTCACTATTTTTCCTCCCGGTTAGGAAGCCAGCCTTACTATGAAGCCGTGCGGCTAAAAAACAGGAGTAAGCAAGTATTTGATTCTATTTTTAGATAGTCTCTTTAAAGAGGTTAGCTCATTAAATTCTCGAAGCCAAGCATATGTCTGCAAAAAACAGCAATGAGCAAATCAAAGATTTTGAGCTAAATTATTCATCAGATTTAGCTCAAAAAGTTCGACCCAATCTTTTCATTATTGGTGCAATGAAGGCAGGCACGACCTCCCTACAAAAATATCTGAATACCCATCCTGATGTTTTTATGTGCGAGCCTAAAGAGCCTTGCTATTTTGTTCATCCACGAGAACTTAGCTGGCCTAAAATAGAAAAGCTAAAATTGTGGAAAGACGAAGAACGCTATCTAGCTCTTTTTCAAAAATCTCAGAATGCCAAAATCATCGGTGAAGCTAGCACAGCTTACACCAAGTTCCCCTTAGTTACAAACATTCCCGAAAGAATCTATCAGTTTAATCCAGAAGCGCGCTTTATCTACGTCTTAAGAGATCCGATTGAACGAACGATCAGTCACTATCTTCATGAAGTTAGACAAGGTAATGAGTACAACGACATGTTGACAGCGATTATGAAGCAGCCACTTTATGGCAGCGTTAGCAATTACGAAAATCAATTGAGACAGTTTTTAAACTATTTCGATCTTGATCAGTTTTTCATTTTTACATTCGAGGAGATGATTGAAAATACATTGGAAAGCGTGAAGCGAATCTTTGACTGGCTTAGTATTGACGGCTCGTTCAGTCCGCCCAATCTAGAGCAAAAGTCTCATACTACACCCGATAAGTTTTATCTAAAAAGCAAGTTTTACCGTATGCGATATAGCTTCCCTTTGAATAAAATTGCTAATTTACTTCCCACTAAAGTTCGTAAGGTAGGTTTAAAGACTTTAGTCAAAGAAGTCGATCGCAGTGTTGAACTTGCTCAAAAAGAGGCAGTTATTGAATATCTCCAACCAATCCAGCGATCGCAGGTTGAACAACTCAGCAGCCTAATACACCGAGATTTTCCAGAATGGAAAACGCTTTCAGGAACTAATAACTAACATTTTTTCTGGCTATAAGGTTTCAGTTAGTTATTGTCTTACAGCAAATAGTCAAATTCAGTACGAACTAAAAAACTATGTGGCAGTACATAAGCAAATTTCTCTATATCTTAGAAGATCGCCAAAAAGCGCTAGGTTTCTTAACAGTTGCTATTTTCTTAACCTCTATTTTAGAAACAGTCGGAATCGGCTTAATTGGGCCGTTTATTGCCCTGGCAAGTCAGCCTACCTTTATTAATGAAAATCGCTGGCTGAACTGGGTTTATGAATTTTTTGGTTTTACCTCTGTTAATCAGTTTGTCGTTGCAGTAGCAGTAGTTATTCTCGTTATCTTTTATAGCAAAACGTTTTTTAGCTTCAAAGTCCGTGAATATATCTTTTTGTTTGGTCTTTCCCATCAAGGAGAGCTGCAAGCGCGGCTTTTAGATTCATATTTGAGGATGCCTTATTCGTTTCATTTGAAGAACAACACTGCATTTTTAATTCAAAGCATTGTGAACGAAACAGATACGTTCTGCAATGGCACACTTTTGCAGCTTCTCAATTCTCTGGTGAATTTGGTAATGATGTTTGCTCTAGTAGGACTTCTACTGGTTACTGATGCTCTAGCCACTCTGGTCATCTCTGTGGCTCTGTTCTTAGCCTTTGCCTTAGTTGTCCACTTCCGAAAAAAGCTTTCTGCCTGGGGTAAAACCGCTTCAGTTTCCAAGGCAGAAATGATTCGCATCATTAACCACGGTCTAGGTGGTTTGAAAGAAACTCGCGTAATTGGCTGTGAACCTTACTTCGAAAAACAGCTTACCCACCAGGCTCACTATTACGCCGACGCCTGTAGCTCTCTCATGAGCTTTGGCATGGTTCCTCGCCTGTTAATTGAAGCGATGGTTATCACCTTCATATTAGGGCTAGCTTCAGTATCGCTAGTTACGGGGAGAGATACTAATAGCCTGGTGGCTACGCTCAGCGTGTTTGGTGTGGTCGCTATTCGTCTGATGCCAGTAGCTACACAGCTTACATCTAGTCTAACCAAGCTCAGAAGCTCAGCCTACGTCGTTGACAAACTACATTTTGATCTCAAGGAAATTGAGCGATTTGAAGGTAAGTTAGCGCGTCGAAAGCGGCAACAGCAGCAAGATATCGGGCAAAATAAACTTGTTACGCTCCCTTTCAGTCAAAAAGTCGAGCTACGCCATGTTTCCTTTCAATACGAAGGAGCCAAAGAGCAGGCTCTAAATCAGGTAAGTTTGACCTTAAGAAAAGGGGAATCAATCGCTTTTATCGGCAAATCAGGAGCTGGAAAGACAACGCTGGTTGACGTTATCTTAGGATTACTGCCGCCTCAGTCAGGAGACATTCAGGTAGATCAACAATCCATCTATAGTGACTTACGGGGATGGCAGAATCTGATCGGCTACATACCTCAATCTATTTTTCTAATTGATGACACTCTAGAGCGCAACATCGCCTTCGGCGTTGTAGATGAACAGATTGATCTTGAACGACTGTGGCAATCAATCAAAGCCGCTCAGCTGTCTGACCTGATTGAGCGGATGCCTGAAGGTATCAAAACTCGCATTGGTGAACGGGGCGTTTGTCTCTCTGGCGGTCAGCGTCAGCGCATTGGTATCGCTCGAGCACTTTACCATGAGCGAGAAATCTTAGTATTAGATGAAGCCACCTCCGCCTTGGACAACGAAACCGAGCAGTTGGTCACTGAAGCTATTCGCTCTCTGAGCGGGGAAAAGACAATGATCATCATTGCCCACCGTCTTTCGACTGTTGAACATTGCGATCGCATTTATCTTATGGAACAAGGACAAATTATCCGCTCAGGAAGCTATCGTGAAGTTGTCCTGGGAGAAGAAATATCTTCTATATCTTAACAGCCTTAGGTTTTTTCTAAACTTTATCTTTAAGCAGTTGTTAAAAGCAAGCAAGTTAGAAAATTTATGGCTATAAATTTAGAGAATAAATTAGAAGGACAAATTTTGGCTATGTCGAACGAGACAGATAGAAATCTGTCTGTGCATTTCTTAACAATTGTGCTCAATGGTCAACCTTTTGTTCGCTATCATGCAGAGATATTTAAGCAGTTACCCTTCATCTGGCATTGGCATGTTGTAGAGGGAGTGGCAGCAATCAAACACTGTGACAGTTGGAGCCTCAAAAACGGCGGTCACATTATTGACGAAATGCACTTCGAGGGGCGAAGCAACGACGGTACTACTGAACATCTGGACAAACTGTCGCATCAGTATCCTGAGAATATCACCGTTTACCGAAAACCTAAGGGAATGTTTTGGGATGGACGCATTGAAATGGTCAATGCACCCATCTCAAACATAAAAGAAGAATGTCTCCTTTGGCAAATTGATATTGATGAACTCTGGACTGCTAGGCAAATTACAACAGCAAGACAGCTTTTTTTGAAAAACCCTAGCAAGACAGCAGCTTACTTCTGGTGTGATTTTTTCGTAGGGCAAAATTTAGTCGTCAGCACCCGCAATTGCTACTCTCAAAACCCTCGTCAAGAATGGCTACGCGTATGGCGCTTTAGGCCAGGAGCGCGCTGGAAGACCCATTCCCCTCCTAAGCTTTTTGAAACTACAGCTGACGGTGAAGAAAGAGATATTGCCGAAGTCAACCCTTTTTACCACGAAGAAACCGAACGAAACGGTCTGGTCTTTCAGCACTTTGCCTACGTCACATCTGCTCAGCTTTTTTTCAAAGAGCACTGCTACGGATATAACAATGCGTTGAAGGACTGGAGTGCTTTACAAGATGAGATTAGCTTTCCCGCTAAACTTAGTAAATATTTTTCTTGGGTTGAGGATAATACTCTTGTTGATACTACCGAAACGTGCGGGATAGTCCCCATTGCTTATAAAAGTGAAGATCAGGAAGACTGGCTGTTTACAACAACAGATGAGTCTGAGTATTCCTTACATAAAAATAATATTCTATTTCCCCAAATTGCTATTGACTGCATCGTTTTCCAAGACTACGATACAGAACAAGCAGATTTTTGGACTTCCATACTTCAAACCTGGGCTGGAGACAATTTTGCCAGTCACTTAGTCCTCATTGATCGGGCTGGTACGGCCCCCAGATTTGAAGGACTACGATATCGTTCTATTCCATTGTTCGATCCTGAAAAAACCGGGCTGGATTCTAAGCGACTTCAAAAAGTATGCGAACAAGATGGAGTTACACTGTTCGTTTCAACAGCCACTAGCATACCTGTGCAGACTCCTTCTGCAGTGGTTACGAGAGTAGAAGATTTGAAGAATGAGATGTCTAAAGAAGGGCGGTATAGTTTGCTCCATGCTTCTACTGTTATCGCCATTTCAAAAGCAGCTTTAGAACTGCCTGAAGAATGTTTTTTGGAATTAAATCTAAACTCCATCAAAATCATTGAAGAGGAGCAAGGCGACAATAGGCTTTCTCAAGCTCATGAACTAAGTAACCTCCTCTTGAGAGTTGCCAAGGAAGTCAATAAAGGCCAGCTTATAGCATCAAGCTTCCTTTGGAAAGAAATTGTAGAATTACAAACTCAGGTTCAAGCTCAGTCTCAAGGAAACGATTTAGAAACCCAGTACAAATTAAAAAAAGCTAGAAAAATTATAGCGGCAATGAAAAGTAGCAGTTTTTGGAAACTTAGGCAGGTATGGATGAAAAGTAAAGCATTTTTTGGCAAGCCAGGTAAAGACTGGTGGGAGTAATTACCGGGTTCTTATTTTTTAGTAGTTGCAAACTATCTTAGAAAATTAAAGTTATGAAAAAAACTAACGAGTATCAAAAAAGTTATTTAACCGTTACTCCAAATTCTGGGCATAGAATTGGGCACAAGCTTGATGATCTGATAACCGGTTTTATCTTAGCAGAATGGTACGGCTTAAATTACCTTCACAGTCCTCTTCCAGATAAAATGTGGGAAGACTTTTTTGGCTTCGGAGAAGGAGAAACCTCTTTCTACAAAGATTTTAGAAAAGATTTACCTATTATCTCCTGTACGCCCTATTTAGGCGTTAGGTACATCTCTCCTCGGTTCAGATTCCTCTTCAAGCATATTGAATATTTAGATTATAGAATTCGCTATATCTTGAAGAAAATCCCCGTCAAAAAAATAAGTGAATGGCGAGAACCAGACTTTTGGGAGGGTTCTCCGTTCAGCTACTTCAAAGAAATTTTTGAACGAAACTCAGAGAGGGAAGTTATCTTTTGCTTCCAAAGAGGCAAAAGGGTAATGCTGTACCAAATTTACGAATGGGGCCAACAAGGAAAAGTCGATTCTGATCTTTACCTCAGAGTTATTGAAAAACTCAGAACCAAATACTTTTCTCAAGAGCATCCTAAAAAGTTCTCTTACTTCGATACCAGCGTCATTAGCGTTGCTGTCCACATTAGAAGAGATGATGCATCAGTCGAAAATCAGCGCTTTTTGCCTATATCTTATTACAAAAAACTGCTGTCCAATTTAAGCAAGATTCTAGCAGATAAACCTCACGAGTTTCACGTTTATTCTTCAGGTTTAGACAGAGAAATGGAGGAAATTCAAAAAGAGCTGAATCCAGTTTCTAGCCAGTTAAGATATCACCCTAACGAGTCAGCAATGGAAGCAATTCATCACATGGCGATTGCGGATATTCTAGTTGTTGGCAATAGCTCTTTTTCTCACTGGCCAGGATTTTTATCTAGCGGAATTAAACTCTACCACCCTCACTTTCATATGTTCAATCTAGACGAAAATGAGTGGGTTGAAGTGAAGGAAGACAGCAGTTTTAACGAATCCCATTTTATTTCTTTACTTTCTAGTTCTCAGAAAGGTATCGATTTTTCAGATACACATGCAAAACTTCAGGCTCAATAGCTTTTGACTCCTCTATTTCGCCTGCTTCAGAGAAGGTATTTTTAATACTTAGCAATCATTTTTAACTGACTATGCGCATTCTATATGATGGCTTAGTGTACAAACTTCAGACACAAGGTGGAATCAGCCGTTATTTCGGTAATCTCATAAGCTCGTTACCGGAAGAATTTAGCCCTATAATCACAGGCTACCGCTCCAAAAAAATTCGCTATCCATCCCATTTAAATCTCAAAAAGCATCTGTACCCATTTGCTGGACTCGCTCCGAAGCGGCTTTCGGAACCTCTCGGACGTTACTTTTTCGAAGCGGTGACAGCAATTGATAACTTCGATCTGATGCATCCAACGTATTACTGGCTGCATACCGGGCAAGATCTTAAAAGCTACAGTAAGCCCGTTGTTGTGACATTTCACGATATGACGCATGAAATATTTGCTCAGCAAATGGACTCAACAGGTCAAACGAGTAGAGTAAAGCACAGAGCGGCTCAGGCCGCCGACGTGATCATATGCATATCTGAAAACACCAAAAAAGACGTATTGGAGCGATACTCAATTTCTGAAGATAAAGTTAAAGTCATTTATCACGCTACCGATCTAGATATAAATATGTCTTACGGTTCTGAAACCGTTCCTACCTGTCCTTATTTTTTATATGTAGGTTCTCGTAATTCGCACTACAAAAATTTTGAAATTTTGCTAAAAGCTTTCTCAAAAGTTTTAAGTATTAATCCTGATGTTACGCTTTGCGTTGTAGGCTTAGAGCTTAACCAGGACGAGCAAGTAATGGCTAATTCCTTCAAAATTAGCCATGCCATACAGCTTTACAGCAGCGTTGATGATCATCACCTTGCTAAACTTTATCGGTGTAGCACTGCTTTTGTCTACCCTTCTCTCTATGAGGGCTTTGGCATTCCTTTATTAGAAGCTATGGCCTGTGGGACGCCTGTTGTAGCTTCTAAGGCCTCTTGTTTTCCTGAAATTGTTGACGATGCTGGCTTGTTGTTCGACCCCAATTCAGTAGCAGATTTAGCAGATATACTAATATCTATGCTAGACGGCTCAATAGAGCGCGATCGCTTGATTCAAAAAGGCTGTCAAAGGTCAAAACTATTCAGTTGGGAACGAACCGTAGAAGAAACCTGTAAACTTTATAAACTACTTTAATTCATTCAGAGTTAGTCAGTAGCTTGAGGACTTTTACAGCTATGCTATGGCAGTCCTCAAGCAGCTATGAGAGCAGAGAGTTATGAGCATATTCCCCGGTGGAAAGCTCAATTACAACCCAGACAGGATTACTGTATACAGTTTCAATGTAGTTTACATAAACTTTCTGGATGAAGGTAAAACTATAAAGATCTGACTAAATGTCTTTTTAATGACTAGACTTCTGTAGATAGGCCACGCATAGTGTTCATACGCTCTGGTGACCTCACGATGTCTGAGTCAGTTTCAAGACTTTTTAGGCATGGGAAAGCCAAGAAATGCTCAGAGTACATTGCTCTTTGCTCAATCAAAGAGCCAATACTGTACTTAACTAAACTTAAAAGATGGTTCTTCTTTAGGCTGGGCAAAGGGATACCAGCCGCTGTCTTGAAGTACTTACTTGGAAAGAGAATAAGTCATGCATAGCCTATACTGGCTCCCACAGCATTCAGATTCTCGAAAGGCAATTCGAGAGTCTGCCAAAATTGAGCACCCATCTGAGCAGGTACGTTATCTTCGCTGGCTATCAGGACATCAACTCGATTTTAATCAGACCAACCGTATTGATCGACGACTGCAAAGTCTTAGAGCAGATCACTCAGAAGTCTCAGCAGAGTTACCTCAGCTGAGGCTAGGGATCTTGGCATCATCCACAGTAGAACATCTGCAATCTGCAATTCGAGTTGCGGCTCTTCGTCGGGGACTCTTTGTAGATATTTATATTGCTCCTTATGGTCAATATCGTCAGGCTCTCTTAGATCCAACTTCTCAGATCTATCAGTTCAAGCCTGACGTCGTCTTGCTGGTGCTTGATAATTCAGAGATTGGCCTGCAGCTACCTTTAGAAGCTAGCTGGCAGGAGGTAGAAACCGCTGTGGCTAAGCGAGTAAATGAATGGGAGCAGCTTTGGCAAATTGTGACTACTCAACTAGGAGCCATTCCTATTCATCAAACTTTTGTAGCTCCTGTAGAGCGTTTGTTTGGCCAATACGATGCTCTGACTCCAGCCTGTCCCAGCAGTATTTTACGCCAGGTCAACACTGAATTACGTCTCCGTGCGGCTCATCATCACGCTCTATTATTAGATGTCGATGCCTTGGCAGCTTCCGTGGGCTATCAAACCTGGTCAGATCCAACGCTTTGCATCATGCAAAGCAGGCAGTTTCTCCGATACAAGCACCTCTTTACGGAGAGCAAGTGTCTCGGATACTTGCTGCTATCCGGGGATTGTCTTTCAAGTGTTTGGTCTTAGATTTGGACAATACGCTTTGGGGTGGGGTAATTGGCGATGACGGTCTGAGCGGTATTGAGCTTGGACAAGGAACTGGGCCTGGAGAAGCTTTTCAAGCTTTTCAACATTATGTTAAATCTCTCAAGCAGCGAGGTATTGTTCTAGCCGTTTGCTCTAAAAATAATGAAAAAACAGCGATGGAGCCTTTTGAAAAGCACCCGGAAATGGTGCTAAAGCTAGAAGATTTTGCAGTTTTTGTAGCTAACTGGGAAGACAAAGCCACCAACCTGAAACGAATTGCAGAGAGTCTTAATATTGGCCTTGACTCGCTAGTTTTCTTTGACGACAACCCAGCAGAGAGGGCTATCGTCCGCCAGTTTGCAGAAAGTGTAGCAGTTCCAGAAGTGCCCGAAGATCCGGCCTGGTATCTGCGCTGCCTGTCAGATGCCGGATATTTTGAAGCTGTTTTATTTTCTAAAGACGATGCCCAACGAGCCGAACAGTATCGGGCCAATAGCCAGCGTGATGCTCTAAAAGGCAAATCTCACAGCATTGACAGCTTTTTGGAGTGCTTAGATATGAAGCTGACAGTGGCCCCGGTGGATGTACTGTCTCTTCAGCGCACAACTCAGCTCGTGAATCGCAGTAATCAGTTTAATCTCACAACACGTCGCTGTACAGAAGCGCAAATGCAGCAGATGAGTACCGATGCAGATGTGCTTTGTCTGCAAATACGCCTCAGGGATGCTTTTGGGGATAACGGGCTGATTAGTGTTGTCGTCGCCAAACCAACTCGATTAGAAAATCGGCGAGGTTTGCACATTGATATCTGGTTGATGAGCTGTCGTGTTCTGGGACGCCAAGTAGAGCAAGAAGTGCTAAATATGCTGGTTGAGCAGGCGCGTCAGCGGGGAGACGGCTTCTTATTGGGGGAGTATATTCAGACTAAGAAAAATGAAATGGTAAAGCAGCACTATGCTAATTTGGGTTTTGAGCTGCTGTCTGAAAAATTAGACGAAAACGATCAGTTTTGTAGCTTATGGTATTTAGACTTAGAAGCCTTCAAGCCGTTTAATACATTCATCGACTCTACTTTTTGTAAAGGATAACTATGAATCGAGATCAGGTTCACAAACAGCTAACAGAAGTATTTCAAGATGTTTTCGACGACGATGAAATTGAAATTGAAAATAGCACGTCGGCTAGAGATATTTCTGGCTGGGATTCAATGAATCATATTAATTTAGTCCTCGGTGCTGAACAGGAATTTGGTGTTAAGTTTAAGACAGCTGAAGTGGCTCAGTTGGCTAATGTAGGAGAATTCGTTGATTTGATTTTGGCAAAGCTTGAAAAGTAATCTTCTAAAGTAATGTGTACAATACAGTTTTCCTGATTTGGAGGGGTTTTTACCATCTCATAAAATGGCAAAAGACTATGCCTTTACCAATCAGATGACTCTAATGAACGCTACAAGTAACTACCTAAAATGCTATTTAATTCATACGAATTCATTCTATTGTTTCTGCCAGTTACAGTACTTATTTTTTATCAGTCTGTCAAAGTAGGTGGACACAAACTAGCAGTGATCTGGTTAACCATTGCTTCACTCTTTTTCTATGGCTATTGGAATCCACCCTACCTGATACTGCTTTTAATTTCGATTGCGATCAACTACATCTTGGGACAGCTTTTAGCTGAATTTTACCAGGTAGAACGGGAGAAACAGGGAAAACTCTTGCTCACTTTAGGAATCATCTTCAATTTAGGATTAATTGGATATTACAAATACTTCAATTTCTTCATTGATAATCTAAACGGAATAGGCGGTACTTCTTTCTTTGTTGAAAATATTTTACTGCCACTAGGAATCTCTTTTTATACCTTTCAGCAAGTATCTTATCTCGTTGATAGCGCTGAGGGAGAGACAAAGGGTTATAAATTTATAGACTACTGCCTGTTTGTATCTTTTTTCCCACAGCTGATTGCAGGTCCAATTGTTTCTCATCAGGAAATGATGCCGCAATTTTCAAAAAAAGCTAATTTTGGCTTCAAGCAAGAAAACCTGGTAGTAGGCATCACTATTTTTTCAATAGGTCTTTTTAAGAAAGTCATCCTGGCGGATCAAATTGCCCTTTACTCAACACCTGTCTTTCAAGCAGCTGATAGCAGTGGTATTGCACTTACGTTTGCTGAAGCTTGGATAGGGGCACTAGCCTACACCCTGCAAATCTATTTTGACTTTTCCGGCTATTCAGACATGGCAATTGGGGCAGCTCGAACCTTTGGAGTCGTGTTGCCAATCAATTTTAATTCACCTTATAAAGCGGTTAATATCATTGATTTTTGGCAGCGCTGGCACATGACTTTGACTCGTTTTCTAACCCGCTACTTATACAATCCCATCGTGTTGAATCTATCTCGTCGTCGTATTCGTCAGGGCAAATCGCTGATTAAACGAGGTGTTGGTAGTTTGTCAGCATACTTAGAGCTTATTGCGGTTCCGACCCTAATTACCATGTTCTTAGCGGGACTTTGGCACGGTGCAGGCTGGCAGTATATTGTTTTCGGACTGTTGCATGGTCTGTATCTCAGCATAAATCATGGCTGGCGCATACTACTCAAGTCACTGCACTACAATCCAACTGAAGTAGCCTGGTGGCAAAATCGGTTGGGGCATCTAGTAACTTTTGGCTGTGTAATTGTGGCTATGGTTTTCTTTAGAGCGCCCAGTGTGGGCAATGGGTTGACGGTACTGTCGGCAATGATAGGAGTCAATGGTATCTCTTTTAGCGACGGGGCTTTGTTTTCAAATCAGCTTTTTGACAATGCTAAGTTAGGTCTTCTGTGGCTGTTAGTGCTGATGGCGATCGCGTTCTTAACACCCAATACGCAAGAGTGGCTATCTGAATACAATCCTGCTTTAGGCTATCAGACTACTTCTAAAAAGCAAACCTATAGCTGGCTCATTTATTTACAAAAGTATCTAAAATGGCAGCCCAATCAGGCTTGGGCTGTAATCACCGCTGCTATTGCAGTAACAGGCTTTCTAGGGATTTCAGGAGTGAGCGAATTTATTTACTTTCAGTTTTAATGACAGTATTTAACTAAATTCAAGCCTAGGCGTGTGTATGTACAGTAATTTTTTAAAGACATTTCTGAGCTTTAGCTCTATTTGCTTAGCAACTGTTCTTGCAATCAATTTTTTCGTTGACCCTTACGGCTTGCGCAAATCTGGAGGGCGAGTTAACAACGATCGCGTCGTTAAAGCAATTCAAGTCAATCGCTTACAACCTAATTTGGTAGCAATGGGGTCTTCTGGAATAGCCCGTGGGCTTGACCCCGATCATCCAATCCTTTTAGAAAAGGGAGTAACCTACAACCTAGGTATTTTAGGGGCCAATATTTACGAGATTGAGCAATACTTTCGGCATGCTGCTGCTGGTGACGATTTAAATACTGCGATCGTAAGCTTAGATTTCTATGCTTTTAATGGGTTACGTGAAGTTAGACCAGGTTTTTCAGAAGCCCGACTGGGTAGCCAAACTATTCTGCCTCAGGACTTTTTTGGCTTATTTCTATCGCTTGACTCTCTAAGGCTTATCTTCAATCCTGAACAGCGAGGTAGCTACTTCAGCAAGAAGGGAACCTACGCTCAACATGTTGATCCAGAAAGACGCAAAGAGGTTTTTGCCATTGAGATTGAGGAAGATTTTTCTCGTGAAGAAGATATGTATTGGGCCTATCAGACATCTACTGAAACTCTAAATTCCTTTCAAAATATTGTTGAAATAGCAGAAGCTAAAGAGATAGAGGTAGAGACTTTCATTCCACCTTTGCATGTGAGCTTATTTTATGCAGCAAAACTAACTGGGCACTGGCCTGATTACCAGCAGTGGTTACGTAGTATCGTAGCCATTGAGCCTGTATGGGATTTTTCAGGATGTAATAGCATCACAGCTGAAACTATTCGTTCTGACATGAAGAACTTTGATGATCCTTCTCACTATACTTATAAAGTTGGGGACATGATTATAGAACGAATGTTTGGACGAGTCTCTGCCGAAGTTCCTGAAGACTTCGGCGTCTACGTAACATCAGAAAATATAGATGAGCATTTAGAGCAGATACAAGAACAGTGCGAGGCTTGGCAGCAACAAAACCCTGAAATTGTACGGTGGATTGAAACCCTAAACCTGGAAAATTAGCTAACTTCTGTTTCTAATGCTTAAAGACTTGTTCTCACAAAACTGTAGATTTTAGAGTACTCAACCGTGAATTAAGTAGCTGGGCCTAATTAAATCTCAAGCCGATCGTTGATTTCGACTCTGCTCAATCAGCTAGACTGCTCTTCTAGTCGGGAGTCGAGGGTTGAGCGGAGTCGTAAGCCTGACGGCTGGCTGCGCCTACGCAACGCGTCTCCGCTAGAAGAAAACCCGCCTGTAAGATTATTGTGCTTGCCTACTTACGAACGGAAAATATATCTTTTTTGCAGTTTTCTCAGTCTTTATTACGACTTTATTACAATGAACTGGTCTGAAACCCTTTGTTTTTCTCCAACAGACCTGCAGCGCTTTGGCGAGGCGAGTCACGATCGCAATCCGCTACATCTTTCTGCTGACTACGCGCGCAAAAGTCCCTATGGTGGCCAGGTTGTCTTTGGTATTTTGGGGGGGCTTGCTTGTTTAGCTCGACTAGGCGATCGCCCAGAAGAGCATCTCACTAGTCTGACACTAGACTTTCCTGGAGCCATGCTAGTGGGAATTCCGTATCAGATTGAGGTCAAGGAGACGGCAGAGAAGGCGATCGCTAAGCTTTACGATGGTCGGCGCTTGTTGCTGAAGCTGACTGCTCGATTTGAGGCGGGGACTGCTGTACCAATCGAGCTAGAAGACGGATCGGCACCTCGTCTTGACTGCCGATATTTAGTGCCAGATGACTTGAAAGCGGGTAGTACCGTGAGCGGTCAATATGCACCTAGCAGAGGTGCTTTTGATACTTTAGTTCAGTCTGATACGCTCGTAGCAAAGGGAATCAGTCCAGCGCAGCTTGCCGCTTTGCTTTGGGCTAGCTACCTGGTAGGAATGGAGCTGCCCGGGCAGCAGGCTCTTTTTTCTAAACTGTCCATTCAGTTTGAAACTGTTGTTACCGCAACTTACCCAGGTCTAGAGTACACGGCAGCAGTAACCAGCTTTGACGATCGCTTCAATCTGCTACAAACTCAGGCCCGTCTAACAGCAGGGAACTATTTATTTGCTAAAGCTGAAATTCGGGCTTTTGTGCGTCCAGCTTCGCCAGTGCCCCGTCAGGAAAAATTTGAGCAGCTTTTACCCGCATCCCTAGCCTTGCAGAACAAAGTTGCCTTGATTATAGGCGGCAGTCGAGGATTGGGGGCCGCGATCGCTCAGGCTTTAGTGTCACAAGGCTGTACCGTTTTCGTCAACTTTTATAGAAGCCTAGCTGAAGCTGAAGCATTAGCTGAAGAACTAGCAGAAGCTCCTGGTAAACTCAAGCTGCTACAGGGCAATGCCGCTGACTTGGGCTGGTGTCAAACGGCTCAAGAAACCATTCTACAAACTTACGGTCGGCTTGACTTTTTAATCTGCAACGCCTGCCCGCCCATTTTGCCACTTTGGTTAGAACCCAGCTCAATTGAGCGCGTCAATCAGTATGTAGCTCAGAGCCTAGGGCTAATGAGCGTACCGATGTCAGTATTTTTAGAGTCCCTAGCTGCTAGCGGAGGGCGAAACATTGTAATCTCGTCTGTTTATGCGTCGCAGGCAGCTCCGGCAGACCTACCCCACTATGTAGCTGCCAAATACGCCGTTGAAGGCTTAGTCAAAGCAGCAGCCAGTGAGTATGAAGCGGTCAGCCATCTAATCGTCCGTCCTCCCAAACTGCTGACAGATCAAACCAACACGCCGCTGAGCAGCCAGGGGGCGATCGCCCCTGAGTTAGCTGCTGTGAAGCTGACGCAATCTCTTTTAAGCGTAGCTGAGCCGGGTCAGGTGCAGGTCTTAGAGTCCTTCTAGGAGTCTATTGGCCCTTAGGAAGATTCTCGATAGCGCTGCCAGAGCTGGGGGAGATGCTCGAAGCCATCAACGCCAATGAGGCGGACAAACTCGGTGCGCTGCTGGGCAATCGCCTGGTTAAAGCCTGTTTCTCCTAGCTGCCCCTGCAAAATAGCTATCAGTCCTGCGGCCTGTCGCCAAGCCTGAGCGCCCATCTGCTCTAGCCAGTACATACCCAAGCAGGCATAGTGAATCGCCTTGGTCAGATTTTGCAGAGCGTAATAGGCTTCTGCCAGATAGGTGGCATTTAGCCCTTGCAGATAGGCATTGCCAGAGATTTGGGCAATCGGTAGCCCTTTTTCTAAAACAGTGACGGCGGCTCCTGGCTGAGCCGAAATGGTGTAAGCAATCCCGAGGCTGTTGTAGGCGAGTGCCTGACTTTGGCGATCGCCCTGTTTTTCTGCTAGCGCTAGCCCCTGCTCCAGGTATCGAATGGCGCGTTCAATTGACTCTGAATCCATGCGCTCAGCGGCACGAGCAGCAAACACTTCGCTGTAGCCTAGATTTACCAGGGCGTTGGCCTCAGCAAGGCGATCGCCCTGCTGTCGAGCCGCAATTAAGGCTCGCTGGCTCAGGTTTATTGCCTGCTGATACTCTTCTTTGAGTACGTAAACCCGCGCTAAGTGATTCAGGTTGGCTACTTCACAGGCGGCGTCTTGAGAATCACGAGCAATCTGCAGTGCCTCTTCGTGAAAGGCGATCGCCGGGTCATAGCGTCCGAGGGTTCGTTGTGAATAGCCCAGCAGCGTTAGTAGCCGGGCTTTTTCTCGTGTGGCTTCTACCCGCTGCAGCGGGTCGCTGAAATAGGTGAGGGTTTCTTTGAGATAGTCCCCGTTAAAGGAAGCGAATATACCACCGTAGAGCGGAAAATCTTCTCGCTGGGCAAAGCGTCGCAAAATCTGCAGCATCATTTGAAAAGAGCCATTGGCGAGATCGCCGCGCTGGGCTGTCCAGCCCTGCCAGAGCTGACACCAGATATGGGCAAAGATCAAAAACGTGCTGTAAGAAAGCCTACGGCCTGCTTTTGAGTCGTAAGGCTGCTGGTCGAACCAGGTCACCAAACTGCGCTGCAGCGACTGCAAAAGCACCACAAGCTGCACCCACCCGGACAGCTCTAATGACTGCAAAGTCTGGGTAAAGCTCACGATCGAACCCTCTTCTGCCAGCACCGTAAACAGCTGCCGGGGCAGGGGACTCACGATCCGTTTGCCCCATAGCGCCCAAGGCCCTTGGCTTTCGCCCCCAAAGCCTAGCGCTCCTCGAATTGGCTGGTAGAGCCAGCTCACCAGTTCACCTTCTAAACTATCGAAGTCAGATAGGCCCGTTTCGATGCCGCGTGCGATCGCCTGTCCGTCTTCACTGGCTCTGAGCTGCTGGGCTAGCTGTCGTAGAGATTCATTGGTGAGGCTATGGGGCTGATTGGGGTCAACGAGCTGCAAGAATACCTGAGGCTTTTGCTCAGGGGTAGCGGCTAGCAGCGCCGTCATTGCCTGGGCTAAACCGTCGGCTGAAGCTCTCTCCTGCTGCAGATGTTCCCACTCGCCCTGAATAGTCTGCAAGGCCCGCAGTATTCGAGAAGCCTTAAGTGAAATATCGGTTTCAGCCGCTGCAATCCGTTCGCTTAAGCAGCGCTCAAACAGCTCTCCCGTACCCGACTCCAGACCTCTGATGATCAAAGTCTTGACCTGAGCCTTGGAGCGAATTTTACCTTTCAGGGTCTGCTCTACAATCTGGTCGATCAAAGTAGAATAGGTATTTTCCAACGGCACTCACCTCAAACGTGCTCATAAATTAGGGCGATCGTCTCTATGAGAGCATCGCCTAGCCGGATGACGTACTGTCACAGTAGCGCATCTGGGCTATTTGAGCCGTTCAAGATTACATTAATTGGCTGGGGTGTATTTGCGATCGCCAAACCTGATCCATAAAGGCCGATTGCTTTGGGTCAGAGCGGAGCTTGAGTTCCTGGGTTGTAAATCGCAGGCCGTTGATAGCTACCTCAATGCCATTGTCATGGCGGTGGTGTTGGGCCACAATTAGCAGCTTGTGGAAAGTTTCCAGGGCTTGCTCTAACTGGCTTTGGTCAAATTGACTCCAGGCTAAATCGATTAAAGGTTTGATCTGCTCAGAAGTTAGGCTGAGTCGGGGCGCGATCGCCTGATGAATTAAGGCCATCAGCACAGACCGAGGAGTAAGGTTGACAAGGCATAAAAGTACTTGAGGACAGATCATCATCAGGTCTCTAAGGGGGTCTTGCTAGAGATGTATGTCTGAATGACTCCAGGTTATGCGCTCAATCAATACCTCTTAAAGTCACCTCATAATTAAAGTCACCACACCTAAGTTTAGGAAAGAATATAAGTACTGTCAAAACAAAAAAGCACATAGCGCTGCCGTACTTTCACAGCAAAACGCCAGCTGCAATAGAGTGGCTCACAACTCTCTCCCTGTAGATGATTTGGGACTGCTATGGAAGGCTGAACGGGGTCAGGAATCTAGAAAAGCTAACAAGAGCTTAGGCGGCAGTAGCCAGACTAGGCTGCCTTGGCGGTAGGCTACTTCTGACCAGGCTGATTCAAAATCAATACGCACCACTGTGGCGGTGGCGATCGAGAGTTCCCCGCCGCCAATGAGCAGGCTGGTCAGGGTTGACCAAGTGGGTTCATGGCCGACTAGCATCAGCCGCGTTACCGGATTAGACACCTGACGCATGATTTCTAAAACCCGATCGGGGTGGTGTCATAGAGGGCGTCTGTCACCTGCAGGGTGCGCTGCCAGTCTCCAGCTGCGATCGCCAGCTCGGCGGTTGTTTTGGCTCTGAGTGCTGAGGAAGTGATAATCTGATCGGGAATTTGATCAGCGGCAGCGAGAAATTTGCCTACTGCCTTGGCCGCTTTGAGGCCACGTTTGGCTACCGGACGCTGATGATCGCTATCAAAGTCCCCGTCCCAATCAGATTTGCCGTGCCGAAAAAGAATGAGCTGCGTTTGCATAGGATTTGATTGTTTTAGGTTCTCAAAATTAAAAACACGCCAGAGAGCATGATACTAGCCCCTAGCAGCCGCTGGCGAAGGCCGGGTTCTTGAAAAAACAGGTGCCCCATCAGTGCTGCAATTAGAGTGCTGGTGCGCTTTACCGAGATCACATCAGCTACGACGGTCAGCTCTAGAGCGTTCATCTGGCAGGTGGTAGCAATCATCTGAGCTAGACCAATGGGCAGCAGTAGCTTCAGGTTGTGCTGGAGCTGCTGTATCGGCGCGGGTACCTGCCGCCAAACCACAGGCAGCATCCCCAGGCTAATAAAGCTGTGCAAAGCTACCAGCCAGAGTAGAGGCGACGAGGTTTGGACGCCGACTTTGTCAATATTGGCCGTAATGCTCCAGATCAAAGCCACCCCTAGCATCAGCTTTGGCCCCGGCTCTTGCCAAAAAGCTTGAAAAGGCGCTAGCGGGCTGCGGTACTGCGATCGCCAGTTAAGCACATAGGCCCCCAGCACAATTAGCAATCCACCGACAACATCTCCTAAGTCGGCTGACTCCTGGACGATAAAAGGCGAGGTCAGGCCCAAAAACAGCGGCGTAAAACTCACGTAGGGCACCGTCAGCGAAATATCTGAGGTAGAGATGGCTTTGATATAGAGCAAAAAAGCTAGCGTATTGAGCAGGCCCCCCGCCAGCAGCGCTGCCCAAAAACCGGGCAGAATGGGGGGCAACCCCGCCCAGGCGATCGCCGGCAGCAGGCAAAGCGTGGTCAAAACCGGCCAGGCCCAGGCCACCAGATACAGGTTGAGCTGGTTGAGACTGCGCTTGCTGAAAATGTCTTTGCTGGCTTCAAAGAACGCGGTACAGCTGGCCAAAAGCAGCCAGCTCACAAAAATAATTCCTGCATGGAGAGAGGCGTCAGTTGTGGTGTTTCATAGCTATCTTAGTGGCTGGGGCGATCGCTGTCGTCGGGCAATGACTTAGCGTAGATCGGTGTAGGCTGGAGGCAGTTCCGGGTTTTGATTAGCAATGCCGATTGATGTAGGCCGTTTTTACCGGGCCTCGAACCCCAGTCAGCCCATAGCTGACGAGCGCTACTATGTTGACTGCTCCAGCGTTCGCGGCGGCGACATTATCCGCGAGCTAGAGCGCACTATTGTGGTGCTTTCCCCTGAGCAGGCCACCACCCAGCTTTTCACCGGACATATTGGCTCCGGCAAATCCACAGAGCTGTTTCGGCTGAGGTCGGGGTTAGAAGCGGCTGGATTTCATGTGGTCTATTTTGAATCTGACCAGGATTTGGAAATGGGAAATATCGATATCACCAATATCATGCTGGTGATGGCGCGGCGGATTGCAGCGAGTTTGGAAGCAGTCAAAATTCAGCTGCGGCCTTCCTATTTTCAAACGCTACTGGGGGAGATTTCGCGCATTCTCAACATGCCAATTGAGGTATCAGACGTGAGCTTCTCAATGGGGATTGCCTCAATTACGGCCAAAGCCAGAGAAAGCAACGAGCTGCTGAGCAAACTGCAAAACTTTTTAGAACCTCGTACTAAGAGCATTATTGACGCCATCAACCAGGAACTGATTATTCCGGGCACAGAGCGACTGAAACAGCAGGGCAAAAAAGGACTGGTGGTGATTGTCGATAACCTCGATCGCATTGACAGCACGCGCAAAGTGGGCGATCGCACCCAGCCAGCCTATATCTTTGTCGATCGCGGCGATCAGCTGAAGCGGCTGGCCTGTCACGTGATCTATACCATTCCGCTGTCTCTGGTTTTTTCTAACGAGCAGCCGCGCCTGCTGAACCGCTTTGGCATTGGCCTCAAGGTCTTGCCGATGGTGCCCGTTAGAGACCGGCAGGGCAACCCTTTTGAGCCAGGGTTGGCGCTGATGCGACAGGTGATTTTGGCCCGGGCTTTTCCCGATTTCACTCAGGCAGAGCGGCTAGAGCGAACTGAGGAGCTGTTTCAGCCAGCCGCTGCCCTCGATCGGCTCTGCGACATTAGCGGTGGCCACATGCGGACTCTGCTGCGGCTGTTGGCGGGCTGTCTGCAGCGACACAATCCGCCGATTTTGCAGTCTACCCTCGAAACTGTGATTCGAGATGAGCGCGACTTCCTGGCTAGAATCGTAGAGGAACCCGAGTGGGCACTACTGTTTCGGGCGGTGCAGCAGCTCAGCGTCCAGGGAGACGAAGACTACAACGCCCTGCTGCGAAATCTGCTGGTCTATGAATACCGAGACCAGATCGGTCAGTGGTTTAACGCCAATCCGCTGCTGACAGAAACCGAAAAGTTCAAAATTCATCAGCGCTACGCTTCACAACCCTAAGGCTGCTACATGACACCTGCCGATGCCGCCCCATCTGTTTTGGCCTACAACCAGGAGAGCTTGGATAACCTCCGGCGAGCGATCGCTTTGGGTCATCAAAACTTTTATCTGCTCTTTGCCCCCTGCAACTATCAGCGCCTGCAAGCCCTAATGGTGGCGCAGCTGCTACGGCAGATTGAGGGTGCCCAAGGGCTGAGCTTAGACCCTGATACCTCTTCTCTCTACCGGGCCATCAGCCAGTACCTCGCTACCCCAAAAGACACCCCAACAGGCCCTCTAGAAGCCCCAAAGTTGCCCAGCGTTTTGCTAATTCAAGGCGTAGATCAAATCCAGCACCTGAGCCAGGTTTTAGCCCAGGACAATCTGGTACGCGACAACTTTCGCCAGTTTCAGGTTCCCATTGTTTTCTGGCTTAACGAGCACAGCCTACAGCAGTTCAGCCGCTACGCCCCCGACTTTGTCACCTATGCCACCCGCCCCGGCAGCTTTGAGTATCCCCCCGATGAGCTGATTAATCTGATTCACCAAAGTGCCGATCTGCTCTTTGCTCAAACTCTCCTGACCGAGAGCGATCGCGCTTTACCCAACACGGCGATCGCCCTGCAAAGCAGCTCTCAGCTCAGCAGCGAACTGGAATTTGCCCTTAACGACCTCGCCGCCGCAGGCCGCAGCCTGGATCCTGTCCTGCAGGCTTGCCTAGACTTTGTGCGCGGTCGAGAAGCCCAGGCCCGACTAGAGATGGACACGGCCCGAGAGCGCTATGAGCGCAGTTTAAGATTTTGGCAGGGATCGATTGATGCCCCTGAATCTTTTGACTTTTTACTGACCCCCCCGCGCGATCGCACCGCTGTCCTGCTGTTCTATCTCGGCCTTTGGTGGCGCAGCTACGCTGTGCTACAGCGAGTAGCCTATCAGGCAGCGCTGCGTCAGGCCCGCGATTATTTTGAGCAGTGCTTGGCCATTTTTAGAGAGCAGGGGCAGGGGCAGCGGCTAGCACAGTTTATCCACGCCCTGGCAGAGGTACTGCAAAAACAGGGGGACTGGTCGGCCCTAGCGGCGCTGATGCAGGAGGCAGTACCGCTGCACCAGCAGTTTCGAGATCGGGTACGTCTAGCCCGCGATCGCGGCTACCTGGCCGAAATTGCTCTGCAGCAGGGCGATTGGCTTACAGCTCAGACGGAGGCGCAGCAGGCCCTAGAGCTGGTGGTGCAGGTAGAGGATGGCCTAGAGGTTGGCGAAAGAGCTACCGACTCAGCCTTGGCGATCGCCTATAGGTTTCAGCAGGGGTGGTATCGCTTTTTGCTGGGCGAGGCCCTGATGCACCAGGCAGCACCCCAGGCGGCGATCGCTCACCTAGAGGCCGCCCGCGCCCAGAGCGATCCTCATTTTGACCTGACGCTCTATCTGCAAATTCTCAATCGGCTCATTCACTATTACTTCCAGCAGGGCCAATATTTAGAATCGTTTCAGGTAAGGCAAATCCGGCGTAAAACGGAGTATCAGTTTAACCTACGGGCTTTTGTGGGGGCCAGCGCCGTACAGCCGCACCAGATGGTCGCGCCCACCACTCCTGTAGACGACGGTACCTCCACCCTAATTGCCTCAGAAATTACTGCTTCTGGCCGCGAGCAGGACGTTCGCGCTCTGGTCAATCGGCTCGGCCTGCCACGCTACCAGCTCATAGTGATCCACGGTGAGTCCGGTGTTGGCAAAAGCTCAATTCTCAGTGCCGGACTAGTTCCCGCTCTGCGACGAGAGTCCCCCGAAGGTCGCACAGTTGTACCCGTTTTGCTGCAAATCTACGGTAACTGGGAGGAGAGCATTGAGCGTGCCCTAAAATTAGCCCAAACGCCAGGGGCTGCCATTCCGATTCTAGCCGCCCCGGCCAGAAACCCTGGCTCTCGACTGAGTGGCAAACTCAGCAAATCCATTCCCAAATTTTCCAAAGTTGTCAGGCGTCAGCAGAGCCAGCCAGAAGCCGCCACAAAGCTCGAAGCGTCTGGGTCTGTTGGAACACTGCCTCATTCCCTGTCCCGGCTGAAAGCAGCTACTGAGCAAAACCAGCTGGTTATTCTAATTTTTGATCAGTTTGAGGAGTTCTTTTTTGAGTGGCCGAACCTAAAAGATCGGCAGCGGTTTTACCAATTTTTTCAGTGCTGTTTAGAGCTACCTTTTATTAAAGTGGTGCTGGCTCTACGGGAAGACTATCTGCACTATTTGCTAGAAATTGAGCGCTTGGTTGATCTAAGCGCCATTGACAATGATATTCTGGGCCGTGATATTCGCTACGGGCTGGGCAATTTTTCCAAAGCCGGTGCGGAGCAAGTGATCCGGCAGCTAACGGAGAGCGCCCAGTATTATTTGGCAGATGATTTAATCACCGCGCTAGTAGAAGACCTAGCGGCAGAAACCGGAGAGGTGCGCCCGATAGAGCTGCAGGTGGTCGGGGCGGAACTACAGCGAGAAGCGATTAGTTCTCTATCGCAGTATCGTCAGCTTGGAGATCAGCCGAAGCAAACCCTGGTACAGCAGTTTCTCAACAATGTTGTCCATGACTGCGGCCCTCCCAATCAGGATTTAGCCTGGACTGTGCTGTACTTTCTCACCGACGAAGACGCCGACAACCGCCTCTACCGTCCGCTCAAAACCCAGGAAGAACTCACCGAAGAGCTGACGCTCCTAAAGATGACCTTTACGCCAGAACAGCTAGGGCTGGTACTGGCGATTTTAGTCGGATCAGGGCTGGTCTTCCAAATTCCGGAAGAGACCGGCGATCGCTACCAGCTCGTGCATGACTATTTAGTCCGCTTTGTCCGTCAGGAAAAAACGTCTGAGCTAGCCCAAGCCTTACTAGCAGCCAGAGCCGCCACTAGAGCCGCTCAAGAAAGAACGGCAGATCTGCTAGCAGAAAAAAACAAACTGCTAGAGCAGCGGCTCAAACTGGCGCGTCGAACAGCCTCAGTCTTGGTTGCAATCGCTGTCTTTTTGACCTTAATCGTATTGACCTTAATCATAATTGACGAGGCGCTAATAAACTGATTTTGCTGAGGTAGACCCCTGGAAAATTTCCAGTCAGGCACGACATCTTTAACCGTCGCCTTGAAGCTGCTACAGTTTAGCGACAGCCCCAGCCATTCACCCAGCACGCTGAGATCCTGGTCGAACTTTTCCTGCAGCATAGCCAGATTCTCTGGTGAAATCTGAGGCTTCTCCTTCAGCGTCCACCAGGTCTTTACCCAGTTGCGCAACTCTTTCGGCACTAGCTGCTTGCGAATTTGCTTCAGCAGCGGTGCCTCTACCAGGGCATCTCGCCAAACACTCCGGCGCATTCTTTGGCTAGATACATTCCCCCGCTCAAACTCACTCTGCCAAATCGGCGGTTGCGAATAACCAATAAACTCACAGATACGCTCTAGCTCTAGCTGAGGATAAGCGCAAAAGCGCTCAAAGAAGACGGGCAAGATTTGCTCAGGGCCAAAAGCCTCAAAAAAGGGCTGGAGCTGGCTCGTATATTGGCTGTAAGCAATTAGCTCAGGGTGGCTTTGAAGAGCCGTATTAATATCGGTTGAAACCACCAGCTCTGTCCATTCATGAATATAGTGAGACACCAGGCGATCGACGGGGTGACGCATCATATAGACTAGCTTGGCATTGGGTAAATGCTGCTTTAATCGCTCAACTGTATGAGGATAGGTCGGCAGCTTAGTGTAGTGGGTGCTGGCTTCTCCGCAAAGATCGTTGGCCTCAGCCTCGTCAAACAAACTAAAATAATGCTCAATTCCCTTTACATACTGATCGTCATTGCTAAAGAAGTTAGGCTCTTTTGGGGTAGGCATAAAGACATTTGGCTGAGCCACCAACTGCTCATGCAGCGTCGTCGTTGCGCACTTCATAGCGCCAATGACAATGAATTTTACTGGTCTATTCATAGTAGTCTTGCTCGTAGAAAATTTACGGTGGAGAAAATTTTTGATAAGGGCTAAAAGCCTTTACTAAAAATGTCCTGTTTTTTGAAAAAGGGGGCAGAGATGTTCCCTCTTCAAACTTTATCTAGTACTAGAGGAGCGATTTAGGGTGGGGCATATCGCGCCTTTAGATACTTAATAAGATGTTTTTGGAACCTTTAATGTTTCACTGTTTCTTTAACTTGAGAGATATCGAAGTTGCAACATAAACAACCCAAAAAATAGTCGCTAGTCTCATTAATATGCTTTCAGTCATGTTATAAATCAGGAGAAAGCTTAAAAAGGCAAAAGGCCAAATCTTGCTAGACTCTTTGGCTTTGTAAGCTAGCTGTAAAGCAAGTCCATAGCTTTGACAAAAGTCAACTACAAACAAGGTTAGACCGACTAAGCCGATAGAAAGCGCTAACTCTAGAAATCCATTGTGCGAATGAGGAGGAATATAATCGTTGGCAACGTTAATACCTACCTCAACCGCATAGGGACTGCCAGTAGCCCAAAAAGCTGATACTCCGTAACCTAACAGGGGCTTTTGCCAGATCTTTTGGATCACAATTTCCCAAATAAGAGTGCGCCCGGTTAGAGTAGGATCCCTGCCTAAACCATACATAATAGGATTCCAGAAGCTGAACACAACTACGGCGGTAGAAGCTAGTGCCATTGCGCTTAGATCTAGGAATAATATAGTCTCCTTACCCTTCCACTGATAAAACCGATAGGCTATCAAAATCGCTAAAATTAATAAAGAAACTATTAGCCCAGTTTTTGAGGTAGACAAAATAACTGTACCTATAGCAGCGGCAAGACCTATTTGCCCCAGCAGGCGACTGCCTCTGTCTGAATTTTTTATAGATAGCGTAAAACAGCTAATGACTGTTAGAGCCATATGAGCTGACAAGGTGTTTTTTGCTCAAAAACGCCTCGCCAAGCGCCCGCAAAA
This sequence comes from Leptolyngbyaceae cyanobacterium RM1_1_2, assembly GCA_012032345.1. Classification (GTDB taxonomy): domain Bacteria; phylum Cyanobacteriota; class Cyanobacteriia; order Phormidesmidales; family Phormidesmidaceae; genus Sphaerothrix. The sequence goes on from JAAUQI010000003.1 coordinate 113,195, forward strand.
ACATCATTTGAGTGGACGCCCACTGCCGGGTTAGTAATCACTACAAAAATGCTTAGCAGAGTGCTAATTCCCAAAGCTGATACGACCAGCTCTAGCTGCTCTCTCAAGCTAAATCTAGAAGCCAGGTATAAGCTAAAAATTGCCATAGGGAGTATCTCACCCCTGATACTGTTTGTCGTGATCTCAGGCATTTCAGACCAGAGGAATGAAGCTGAACTCAGAGCAATCAGCAGAACAATAAAGGGGGCACTTTTGAGAGCATCAAGCGTTCTCTTCAGACGCATGATGAGTAATAGCAGCACAATAGCTGAGAAACTGTATCTAATCAGCGTTAGTGAAAGGCTTGAAACGAAAACATTTAAGCTTCCCGAAAAAAACAGAAGCATAAATATAGACATTAGCTTTTCAGCTCGGTTAATAGGCAGCATATTAACAGACTAGCTTTTCTTGACTTGATGCAATATCAGGACAGAATGAGCACTGCCCGCCCCCTAAATCCACTGAGGGACTGTTTTAAAGGGCTTCTGTGAGATGTCTATCTTTTAATCTCCCTAAGTCTTCCTTGAGAAGGGGGACTTCCAAGCCGATTCCCTTCTTTTCCAAGGAGGCCAAGGGGGATTTACAAGTGCTAAATAAACTGCATGTTCTTTCTCAAACAGCCTCTAATTTGGTTACTCTCAGTTGCTCTCAATTGCTAATTTTGAGTGTTCTACCAATATAAGAAAAAAAGCTATACCTCGATTGTTATAGTTCTGTGAATTTATTATTTAGATTTGGTGTTGAGTGACCCTGCTACGAGCGCAAGCACTGGCTTTGGGCAAACTCAGGCATTTGAGTATTTTCTGGCGGCGATAGAGTAATTAGAGAGCCAATCTTTTCCTGCATCTGAACTCAAGAGCCACTTACTAATAAAGTCTCCTGACTTTACAGGAATTTGCAAGTTTTGCCAGGTTTGCTCAGACTGAGCTGAGATTTCCTCGTAGAGACTTGCCTCTGAAATTAAGGTCTCGATAGAAGTCACAATGCCTTCTACCTGACCGGCTGGATAAATCATCGCGCTCTTTCGGTGGACTAAATTGCCCAGAAACATGGGATGATCGGAAGCAATGATGGGCGTGCGCGAACAAAGTCCCTCATAGATTGTCAGCGGTAGACCCTCTGGGTAATCATGACGGCTAGGAACAATCACAAAATCAGCCGACCGCATCAGGTCTACAATAGAGTCGTGGGGAACTAGCCCCAAGAACGAAACGTTATCTTGAATGCCCAAAGCGATCGCTCTTTCCTCAAACTCTTTGAGTTTACCTTTGCCAGCTATTTTGAGTTTGGCCTCTATGCCTTTGGCCCGCAGCAGAGCTACGGCCTCAATGATGTCCCCGACTCCCTTTGCTTCACTGACTGATCCTACATAAGTAAGTTTCCAGAAATCTGCGTTGGCCGGTAGCTTCTTGGCAGGAAACTGCTCGGGTGTGACTTGATGAGGCCAGTCCCAGGGGACTATTTTATGGGGGTTGACGCCAATAGCCACTAGGCTTTTACAGGCATTGATGCCGTGATTACCTACCCAATCAATGCAGGAATGATTTAGGAGCCTCGCCAACAAGTAGTTTTTGAGCCTGTCCTTCAGGCTGCGGCCATTGAAAGAATCTGCTAAGAGTACGAGCGTAGGTATTTGTTTTTTGATTGCCCATTGCAATAAAGGCTTAGTGGGCGAACGGATAACCAGATGGGTTGGCGCTTGAGCTTCAACAAAGGGAATTAGCCCAGTAGCAGGCTGTCCAAAACTAAATCCGGTGCCAATAACACGAAATCCGGGTTCAGCCAGTTCATTGTAAGGTTCCTGGCAGTAGCAACACAGAACAGCGACTTCTTCGACCTGTTTGCCAATGCCGATGAGAGTGTTCAAAGCATACCGGTGGCCGTGGTAAGTTTCGCTCTGGCCTCGTTTCATCCGATCGTAAGCTTCGCGGTAATCACCGGCGTAAAGGACGACGAGCAGGCGTATGTTTTGTGATTGCGACTGCATAATAGTTAAGAACTGTTTTGAAAGAATAAAATTTGGTGAATCAGAAAACCCTGATTAAGGGCGATCGCCATTAGATACAAAATTAACTACTGTGAGTCTTGTTTTTTACCGGGAACACACCTGCATCTCTAAAGTCACTAAGACGCGGGTGTGACTCTTGCGTTTCCGTGTTTTTCCTCGTACAGGCTAGCTCTACCTGAGTGTAAATATAAAATCCATATTTATTCTTCAAAAAAGAAAGGTAACCTTGAAGAGCATGTAAAGCTTGGCGGCTGTCAGATCAATTTGAGCTAATTTTATAGGCAAGTTGTGAGGTGATACCCGGAAATCGGCCCTTTGCTGTAACTTCTGCCCCAACTATAGTGAGAAGGTCAGGCATCTGATGAGAATTGGTTTTGTCATTATTGGCCGTAATGAAGGTGAGCGACTAATACGCTGCCTGCGATCGCTGCTCGGTCAGGTACCTGAAGGCTGCCCTGTTGTCTATGTAGACTCTGGTTCAACCGACGGAAGCCTAAAAGCCGCCTCCTCGCTGGGGGTTACAGCTATTCCCCTAGATGACTCCCTGCCTTTTTCAATGGCTAGAGGTCGAAACACAGGTCTAGATTACCTGGCTGAGAATTTCGCAGAGATTGAATATGCCCAAATGATTGACGGTGACTGCGTTTTGATTGAGGGCTGGCTGGAAAAGGCGGTAGCGATGATTGAGAGCGATCGGCAGTTGGCCATTGTCTGCGGGCGGCGGCGAGAGCGCTTTCCGGAGGCTTCTCCTTACAATCAGATCGCTGATATGGAGTGGAATACCCCAGTGGGTGAAGCTTTGGCCTGCGGCGGAGATGCTTTAGTCCGGATTGCGGCTGTGCGCTCAGTAGGGAAATATAACCCGGCGCTGATCTGCGGGGAAGAACCTGAAATGTGCATTCGCCTGCGGCAGCAGGGCTGGAAAATCTATCGCCTTGACGCAGATATGACTTTACACGACGCGGCTATGCTGCAGTTTGGCCAGTGGTGGCAGCGTTCGGTTAGAGGCGGATGGGCGATCGCAGAAGGCAAAGCCATGTACGGTAGTGCTCCCGAAAAGTATATGGTTCGACAGGCTAAAAGCGGCTGGCTGTGGGGAGCTTTAGTTCCTCTGCTATCTCTAGGTCTGGCCTGGCCCACATCAGGGCTGAGTCTGCTGATGGTTTTGGCCTACCCGCTACTGGCTTGGCGCATTTACAGCTACCGTCGCAGCTACGGTGACCTGCCGGCCCAGGCACGTCTGTATGGCTTTTTTTGTATGATTTCTAAATTTCCTCAGCTGCTAGGCCAGTTGAAATATAGCCTGACCCGGTGGCAGGGAAAACAGGCCACATTAATTGAATACAAAACGTCTACTGGTTAGACTGCTGATGGCTTGACTAAATTTGCCTGATTACGCTCAAGTGCCAAGAAGTCGTTCTGGAGTTATGCAACAATGACAGCGACGCTGAAAGCTGCCGTTATCGGGACTGGTTTGATTTCTAAGGAGCATCTCACTTTTTTAGAAGCTTCTGCTCTGTCTGAACTGGTGGGTGTTTGCGACCTTTCTCCGGCTGCGGCTGGCTATGCAGCCCAGCACTTCAAGGCTCAAGCCGCTTTTACCGACTATCACGAGATGTTGGCAACGGCAAAACCAGATGTGGTTCACATTCTGACGCCGCCCCAGCTACACAAAACAATGGCCAGTGATTGCCTAAAAGCGGGATCACACGTCATTTGCGAAAAGCCTATCACCTTGAGCTATGACGATTTTAAGGATCTTTGGGAAGTGGCGCAGCAGTGCGATCGCTACCTGATTGAAGATCAAAACTACCGCTTCAACGAGCCGATTTTAGACATGCAGCGGCTGATCGCAGCGGGTGATATTGGCGACGTTCAAGAAATAGAGGTGCGCCTGGTTTTAGATCTTCGCAGCGGCGGGCGCTTTGCTGACGAAAATTTGCCCAGTCCGGTGCACAAACTGCCTGCGGGGGTTATTCATGACTTTATTACCCACCTATGCTACTTAGTTTTTACCTTTGCGCCCGAAGCTGAATTTAATCGCATTAGCGCCGCCTGGAGCAATCACGGCGGCGGCGATTTGTTCAAATATGACGATCTCGACGCCTTGCTCATTAGCGAAGCCGTTCACGCTCGGATTCGATTTAGCTGCCACACTCAACCTGATTGTATTGCGGTGACAGTTCGGGGAGCTAAGGGCTATGTGGAAACAGATTTGTTTCAGCCCTACCTGCGCTGCGTCATGCCTCGAAGTGTAGGCAAACAGCTCACCCCTTTGACCAATCAGTTTTTAACAGGCCGCGAGTTTGTCAACGCCAGTATTCGCAACTTCAGGCAAAAGGTGATGCAAAAGACGCCCTATGAGGGCCTGCATCGGCTATTGGATCAGACTTATAAAGCCATTTTGAATGGCAGCGCCCCGCCTATCAGTTTTGACGATATGGCTCGCTCTAGTCGTTTAGTTGAAGCCTTACTATTGGAGGCCAATCGGTTATGAAGCTTTTAGTCACAGGTGCCTCGGGGTTTCTGGGTCGAGCCGTGGTTGCTGCCGCCCTGCAGCACGGTCATCAGGTTGCAGCGATGCTCCGGCCTAAAACTGACGCAGCTCGTCTTGACTGGCACACTCACGAGGCCGTTAGCCTGGTGCGTTTAGATTTGCGGCAGCGACGCGGTTTAGCCGATGCTGTTAGCGGCTGTGACGCGGTAGTTCACCTAGCGGCGGTCAAAGGCGGAGAGTTTTATGAGCAGTTTGCCGGAACTATCGTAGCCACTGAAAATTTACTCGCTGCCATGCTAGAGGCAGATGTTAAAAGACTGGTAGCCATCAGCACGTTCTCGGTTTATGACTATCTACAGCTACCCCAAGGGGCACTGCTAGATGAAAGTGCGCCGATTGAGGATGAGCCTGCTCATCGAGATGGCTATGCTCAAACCAAGCTGATTCAGGAAGACCTAGTCCACGATTTTCAACAGCAGCACGCTGGCCAAGTCACTGTCATCAGACCGGGCATGGTTTATGGGCCTGATAACCTCTGGAATCCGTGCCTGGGAGAAGAGTTTGGCAGTCGCTTTCTGCGGGTTGGGGCGTCAGGCTGTATGCCGCTGACCTATGTGGAAAACTGTGCTGAGGCCATTGTGCTGGCAGCTGAAAAAGATGAGGCTGTGGGGCAAACAATTAATATTGTTGACGATCATCTCCCCAGTAAAAAGGCTTTTGCTGAGGCTCTGCTCAAACAAGACCCCAACCCACCTAAAGTGACGCCTGTGAGCTGGGCGTTTATGCAGTTCTTGGCCGGGGCTGCCTGGTTTATCAACCAGAAACTGCTCAAAGGTCAGGCCAAACTCCCCGGACTTTTGGTGCCAGCAAAGCTGCATGGGCGTTTTAGGCCCCATCGCTATAGCAATCAAAAAGCCAAGCAGCTGCTGGGCTGGTCGCCTCAGGTTTCTCTAGAGGAGGCCATTAGCCGCAGTCTTTAGAGTCTGACAGAGTGGCTAAATTTTCATCATTGGGCTGAGTAAAAGTTTTTACCAGGAGTCTTTTTATGCGGATTGGCTACCTCACAGGAGAATATCCTCGGGCAACTGACACTTTTATTCAGCGAGAAGTGGCGGCTTTGCGAGCGTTAGATATAGATATTCAAACTTTCTCTGTCCGCAAACCCGATCAGTCCCACGCGGTAGGCTTGGAGCAAAAAGAGGAGCGCGATCGCACGCTTTATTTACTGCCGACAAACCTGCTCAAAATATTGTTTGCGCATCTGGCTCTACTCCTGCGATCGCCACTACGCTACTTCAAGGCTTTACAGCTTGCTGGGAAGACTTCTCAACCAGGCATCAAAGGCGCTCTATATCAGGCTTTTTACTTTGCCGAAGCGGGGCTGCTAGCCGCACAGGTGCAGCGGCTTTCGATTCAGCACCTGCATAATCACCTAGCCAACTCTAGCTGCACAGTCGCTATGCTGGCTGCTAAGCTGGGGGGTTTTACCTTTAGCTTTACACTACACGGCCCTCATATCTTTTTTGAGCCACACCGCTGGCGTCTCGACGAGAAAATTAAGCAGGCACTTTTTGTGAGCTGCATCAGTCATTTTTGCCGTAGTCAGGCTATGCTGTTTGCCCCAATCGAAACCTGGGACAAGATGCCTATCATTCACTGCGGTGTTGAGCCAGATTTGTTTGCACCCACCCAGAATCTAACCGAGCAGGTCAAGCTGCTGTATGTGGGGCGCTTGGCGGCGATGAAAGGGCTACCGATTTTATTGAAGAGCCTGGTGCAGTTGAAAGAGGCACACCCGAATTTGCAGCTTACTGTCGTAGGGGATGGAGAAGAACGCACTAGCTTAGAGGCTAGCGTTCAGCAGCTAGGTCTACAGTCGATGGTTGAGTTTGTGGGCTATCAGTCTCAGTCGTCTGTACGGCAATATCTGCAGCAAACTGACATTTTTGTTTTGCCTAGCTTTGCTGAGGGTGTCCCTGTGGTGCTGATGGAGGCAATGGCTACCCAAGTCCCCGTGATTGCAACGCGCATTGCCGGAATTAGCGAACTGGTTGAAGAGGGACAGAGCGGCTATCTGGTGCCGCCAAGTGATACAGAGGCGCTGAGAGAGAAGATAGAAGTTTTGATAAAGAACTCAGATATGCGACTGCAAATGGGAAAGGTTGGGCGTAAAAAAATAGAAGAAGCTTTTAATGTTCACAACGAAGCCAAAAAAATTAAGCAAACTCTGGTCTCACTTTTACACGATAAGGTTCAAAATCCAAGCTCTGGGCTTGTCAGTTCTGGCCTGCTGGTTGACCCCTGACTTTCGTACAGATAGCAACGTCTTGAAAGCATCACCTGATTAATTTTCTCTCAGCCCACTATTAGGAAATTTTAGTGACTAAGCCGCCAAAACTTTCCCCAGAGAAGGTTGATTCTCAACAGTTCTTTCACACTGAACACCTGAAGGCCGATCTGAAGGGGCGCTCAGTCAGAGGGGCTACCGTCACGATGGTGGCTCAGGGATTTAAGTTTGTGCTGCGGACGGGATCAACAGCAGTGTTGGCTCGTTTACTGGTGCCGCAAGATTATGGACTCATCGGCATGGCTACGGTGGTTGTGGGCTTTGCCCAAATCTTTAAAGATTTGGGTTTGGCAAATGCAACTGTGCAAAAGGCTGAAGTCACCCACGCCCAGGTCAGCACCCTGTTTTGGCTAAACATGGGGATGAGTATGATAGTGGCGCTGATTGTGGCGGTGACCGCTCCTGTTGTGGCCTGGTTTTATGATGATTCTCGCCTGATCTGGGTCACTGCGGCCCTAGCGAGTACGTTCGTATTTGGCGGTTTGGCTGTGCAGCATCAGGCGCTGCTAAGACGGCAGATGCGCTTTAACACGATCGCCAAGATTGACATTAGCTCTATGACGGTCAGCGCCGGTGCTGCCGTTGTCGCGGCTCTTTTGGGTGCAGGCTATTGGTCACTGGTTGTTGGAGAAATAGCAAGGGCAGCCACTGATGTCATCGGCTCTTGGCTAACCTGCGGTTGGCGTCCGGGGAGAATGCAGCTAAAGTCTGGCGTCGGCTCGATGGTTGCTTATGGAGGCAACTTGACAGCATTCAATGTAGTCAACTATTTTTCCCGTAATTTAGACAATGTACTAATTGGTAAATACTGGGGAGCAGCACAGCTAGGACTGTACGCAAAAGCGTATCAGCTAGTTTTGCTGCCAATTCAGCAAATTAATATTCCAGTGACTAATGTAGCTTTACCAGCATTAAGCCGATTACAGCTAGAACCAGAAAGATATTGTAATTACTATTACAAAGCTATTCTCCTGATTACCACGGTTGGCATGCCAATTGTAGCATTTATGTTTGCTTCTGCAGATAAAGTCATTCTCTTATTGCTAGGTGACCAATGGCTTGAAGTTGTTCCTATCTTTCGTTTTTTAATGCCAGCTGCCTTTCTTGGGACATTTAACGTAGCAACTGGATGGGCATATCAATCTTTAGGAAGAACGGATCGTCAGTTTCTATGGGGAATATTCTCATCCCTTAGCAATGTAATAGGCTTCATAGTTGGCATTCGATGGGGAGCAGTTGGTGTAGCAGCAGTTTTTGGACTAACAAGACCATTATTTCTAGTACCTTCGATGATGTATTGCTTTCAAGGTACACCCTTGAAAGCAAGCAGTTTCTTCAAAACACTGGCCCGACCAACTTTAGCATCACTGGTTGCTGCAGGTTTAGTTATAGCATTAAGTTACTTCTTAACAAGTAAGTTAAATCTCTTAATTGGTCTATCTTTAGATATTGCTGTATATGGGCTGACTTATATTGCTATTTGGATAGGTCTCCCTGACGGGAAAAATACATTTTTGGAAATTCTTAAATTATTAAAAGCTTCTAAAGCGAAGAAATAAAAAGGTACAGCACCTTTGCCTTTTTTAAAATTAACTTAAATTGCGAAATTTTGAGTATGCGAGAAAATCTGACAAATGAGTCGCCTATTTTTGTTGTTGGTATGCCACGTTCTGGAACAACTCTTTTCAGTTCGATGTTGTCCTCTCACTCTTGCATTAGTATCTCACCCGAATCACATTTTCTGAGCTATTGGGTTAAGAAAAACTCTTATCTAAATATCGATTGCCATAAAGACTTTAAATTTTTCTGGGAACAATTTAGTAAAAGCAAACGTTTTTCTTACTTTGGTGTCAACGCAGACAAAGTGTTATCTCGTATCCTTTCAGAGGATGAGCTTAGTTATAAAGTAATTTTTACTAGCCTCTTAAGAGAGTATGTAGACAAAATGGGCAAATCTCGATGGGGTGAAAAAACTCCTGCACACTACTCTCATGTTGATCAACTACTTACTTGGTACCCAAAAGCTCGAATTATATGGATGGTTCGAGATCCTAAAGCGGTTGTTTCATCTCTGCTAAAAGTTGAATGGGCTAGTTCACACGCATATGTCAATGCTGAGACATGGCGAGATAGTATGTTGCTTTTTGATGAAAAATGGTCAAAGGACAGGCGAGTAAAGCTATTAAAGTATGAAGACATAGTAGTCGATCCTGAATCTAAGCTTCGAGAAATTTGTGAGTTTATTGATGAAGATTATGATTCAGTCATGCTTGAAAGATCAGAGGAAAGTAGTCCTATTATTAATCGTACTGGTTGGGCAGATACTCACCTCAGAGCTGCACTAAAACCTGTTAACAGCGCTTCATTAGAGAAATGGCGCTCAAGTTTATCGACTACACAGGTTGCTGTAGTAGAAAAGATTACTAGAGACACGATGATAAAGTATGGCTATAAAGCTAGTACGCACGGATTAAACGTTAAAGAGTTTATTCAGTTAATAGCTGTTAAAAGATGGCGAAAAATATCACAGTTCCTGAGCAGAAGAAGCCCAAAGTTAAAATATAATAAAGAACCATAAGGAAGAGTTATGAGCGGAACAAAAAAAGTTGCAATTTGTGGTTTTTACGGAAACTATAACCTTGGAGACGAGGCAATGCTTACTGGCATGTTGAATCTTCTTAAAAAACAGTCTGACGAATTGTCTTTTGTTGTGTTTTCAAGTGATCCAAAAGATACCCAAAATCGTTATAAAGTTCAAACAGTACATCGCCTTGCAGGAAACTTGAGATGCAAATTTCAAAGATTCTTGCAAATTTTAGAAAGTCAATACTTTATTCTCGGTGGCGGCGATCTACTACGGGATAGTTTGCAATCTTCTGTTGCTTCATCGTGGCTTCAGACTTTACAGCAGGCTTTGAATTTTAACTGTAAAACAATTGTGCTTGGAGTCAGCGTAGGTGATATCTGGAGAGAAGAAACTAAGGCTTTAATCACTAAAACGCTGAATCGAGTTGACTTCTTGGCAGTTCGTGATGCCCAATCTAAATGTAAACTTGAGGAGTTAGGAGTCAAAAAAACAATTCATATAATATCTGATCTAGCGCTAGAAGCTTTGCCTCAATTTTCTCAGTCCGAAAGTATTCCTAACAAGCCATTGCAAATAGGTGTTTCAGTACGGCACTTAAGTAACCGAGGCTCGTCAGTAGATATTGATACATATCCAACTCTTCAAAAAGAGATAGCTTCTACAATAGATTTTTTAATTGAGCATTACGGCGTAGTAGCGCATTTTTTGCCTTTGCGAACTTTTAAGGATCAATACCACCATACTGATGACGATTACGTTAGTTCTTTGGGAGTTTTACGTCACAGTCGTTTCTCATCTAACTGTGTAGTTCATCGATATTTTGAGTCTGTTGAAGCTCTAAGTACAAGGATAGGCTCTTTAGATATGATGATTGGAATGAGGTTACACTCTCTAATTTTAGCTGCCGGAGCAGGAATTCCAGTCATAGGGTTAGAGTACGATCCTAAAGTAGGTGGATTCATGGCGGAAATTAATCAATCTGAACTTGCAATCCCTATCAGGGAATTTGAGAGTGAAAAATCTTTGCCCAAAATTACAAAGGTATTAGATGATTTACCCAAAGCTCGTTTATCCGTTCAGGATGGGATCGAAGTCTATAAACAAAAAAGGTCGAAAGCAAGAGAAAGTTTATTAGAACTCTTTTCTTAACTCACCTGTTAAGTAAATCAGTCTTTGATTTGTCTATAAGCTCTTAAAAAGCATTTATACAAAAGTAATTTCATCAATTAATAGTAAGATGCAAAATTCTCCTTCTAAAATTAGGGTTTTAACTCCTCAAGTCGAAATCCAAGGTAATAAGTACTTATCTTGCTTATGGATGGCAGTTCAAAAGTTTGCAGTAGAAGTTGATACGTTTAGTACTGACAAGGACAACAAATATGATCTTACTCAAGTTAGAGCTGGTAGAAAGATAGGGAATATAATTCACATTCATTGGATAAATGGTTTTTGCAACTTTAAAGACTACTCAGGAAATATTTGGATAAGCAGAGTTGGCACACTCTTTCTAAGCTTAAAAAACCTGTTAGCACTAAGTCTATTGAAACTAAAAGGATACAAGATTGTTTGGACAATTCATAATAGTATTTCTCACGGATCAAAAGTCATGCTGCGCGAACGGCTTTTTAGAAGAGGGCTGAGTTCCTTGTGCAGCGATATTCTCGTTATGAGCGAGTACAGTCGTCAGCAATTTTCTCAGATTTACGGGCGCACTCACCGAGTTCATATTGTTCCTCACGGAAACTATATTGGTGCTTACCCAAACGAAATTAGCCTTGCGGATGCTCGAAACAAGCTAGACATACCTGTAGATGCAAAGGTTTTTCTCCATATAGGACTGATTCGTGGGTATAAGGGCATTAATGATTTGATAGATGCTTTTAAGCAAATCGATGATAACAACTGCTTTCTTTTAATTGCAGGAGCCTGTCTAGATGCTGACCTTCGCCAAGAGATTGAACTAGCCGCCAAAAATGACGATCGAGTTCGACTTCATCTAGAATTTATTAATGATTCCGAAATTCAGATTTACATAAATGCTTGTAACTGGGTTGTACTCCCCTACAAAAAAATTCTTAACTCTGGATCAGCTTTACTAGCGCTTTCGTTTTCCAGACCTGTGATCGTTCCCCAACGCGGTTCTTTAACTGAACTGATTATCCATGGGCAACAAGGATTCACTTATGTAAGTGACGATGAACTGCCCCAAATGCTAAAACTCGCGTTGAGCACGCCGCAAAATTCCTGGCAGCAAATGTGTGAGCAGGCTTATACACTAGCCAAAAAATTTGACTGGTCTGATATTGGAGCACAGCTCTACCAAATTTATCAAAAAAGTGCCTGATCAGAATCTAATTTACTTACTAAAAATTTAATGCAGTAACGTAGCTAAATTCTAATGACGTCTACATCCTTGAAACCTCTGATATATCCAGTCTATTTTGTTTTTCAAGAAAACACAGATGACTTGCAGAAGCTACTCAAAGACAGCGATGCCAAGCCGGTTGAAATACTACTAGATGAGATCTATCAGCACTTTAGTCAAGTTACGTCTCATACAGCACCTATTAACTGGGCCTTACAAACTTTCCTGTACCTAAAACGTAAGGGACTCGACGTTCACCTAACGTCAAATTACGTACCCAACCAAATCTGCATTGTCCCCTACGACTTTTTATCCACTAGAGGATTTATATCCAACGCCTACGTAGTGGCTTGTCAATACGATCGAGGCCGACCCCAGATTTGTCATCAGCGCATCGTTCAAAACAAGCTCAACGTCATCGACAAAACCGATCACTTTATTCCTCACTGGCCCCAGCCCAATCTGATCCCCAGAGATCCCAGCCGGGGCTTTGCCCTCAAAAACTTGGGTTACAAAGGTCGAGAATACAACCTAGCTTCTCCATTCAAGCAGCCCGACTTTCTCAAACAGCTCGAAGCAATGGAGATCGCCCTCTCGTTTAGCAACAGCAACAGCGATTTGCGCGGAGCTTGGCAAGACTGGAATAGCTATCAAGAAATTGACGTGATCTTAGCCGTTCGCAACAGTCCCCCCTATCATCTAGACTTTAAGCCTGCCAGCAAGCTAGTCAACGCCTGGATGGCTGGCTGCCCAGCCCTGTTAGGGCCTGAACCCGCCTACCAACAGCTACGGCAATCAGAGCTAGACTATATCGAAGTTCAAAATCCAGATGACATTATCTCAGCCCTACAGCGCCTGAAGCAAGATTCGTCCCTATACGAGGCAATGGTCAAGAACGGTCTGCACAGGGCTAAAGAGTTCACCCCCGACAAAATCTGCGATCGCTGGCAAGATGTTTTGGCAGGGCCTATTACTCAAGGCTACGAACAATGGCGACAGGAACCTGCACCGAAAAAAGCGTTTAATAAATCCGCTGGACTCGTCTGGCAAGTCTTGAGACACAGGCAAATTCGCAACGACTTCTGGCAAAATGTCAGAAACAATCCCAAACCTTTCGCTGAATAGTAGATTTTTTACTAAGGAACTTCTTCCTAAAATTTGAGTCTTTGAGTCTCTTTCTGTACTTTTTTATCCAGCCTATTAAAGGGCTGCTTTCCCACACCTTTCAATAATGTTTGGCTTGATACAATTTTGGCTTCGAGGCTGTAGATTGATTCAGATAGATTTGTATTTTTTATTAACTCAAAATTACTATACATATTTCGTAGCATTGTCTCTAGAATAGAGCAGGTAAACCAAGGTAATTTTGAATGCCTCAAACAGTTTTGGTTACAGGTGGCGCAGGTTACATTGGCTCTCATGCGGTTAAAGGGCTGCAAGCATCAGGCTACAACGTGATCGTTCTTGACAACCTAGTCTACGGCCATCGGGAAATTATTGAAGAGGTATTGCAGGCCAAACTGATTAAAGGAGATATCAGCGATCGCGCTCTGCTCGACAATCTCTTTGCCAGCCATCAGATTGACGCCGTCATGCACTTCGCCGCTTACATCTTTGTAGGCGAATCCGTCGAAAATCCGGCCAAATACTACCGCAATAACGTTGTCGGCACACTAACCCTGCTAGAAGCTATGGTCGCCGCAGGCATCAAAAACCTGGTGTTTTCCTCCACCTGCGCTACCTACGGCCCCCCGCAGCAAATCCCGCTGACCGAAGATCATCCCCAGTTCCCCATCAGTCCCTACGGCATGACCAAGCTCATGGTCGAGAAAATGCTGGCAGACTTTGATTCAGCCTACGGCCTCAAGTCTGTGTGCTTTCGCTACTTCAACGCAGCAGGGGCTGACCCTTCAGGCAAACAGGGAGAAGACCACAATCCTGAAACTCACCTGATCCCGCTGGTGCTGCTGGCCGCTTTGGGTAAGCGCAGCGCCATTTCAATTTTTGGCACCGACTACCCGACCCCAGACGGTACCTGTATTCGAGACTATATCCACGTCAGCGACCTAGCTCAGGCTCACATTTTAGGCGTGCAGTATTTGCTGGAGCAGGGTGAGAGCGCTGCCTTCAACTTGGGCAACGGCAACGGCTTTTCTGTCAAAGAAGTGATCGAAACAGCCAAACAGGTTACAGGCCGAGACTTTAAGGTAGAGCTACGCGATCGCCGTCCTGGAGATCCTGCTGTTCTCGTTGGCAGCAGCGAGAAGGCCCAAAAAGTTTTAGGCTGGCAGCCCCAGTACTCCAGCCTGGAAACCATGATTGACCATGCCTGGCAGTGGCATCAGCAGCGCCATTGCTAAACTATCAAGCCTGTGTTGAGATCTGAGACTGGTGCAATTCGAGGATTCTTGCTGATTAGTATCTAGCACTCGCTGAGGAAGCGTAACATGCCTGTTGCTGCAAAAACTTGGGAATTATTTTATTCAAGCTGGGATCGTCCCCATCCAGAGCTCGTACCCGGATATACGATTTTGATGCTGATACCAGGCGACCTGCCAGTTTTTCTAAAACTGGCCCTGGATATTTGTAGCCGTCAAAATCCCGAACATCTGGTTGAAACGCTTGTCATTCCTGATAAAACACTGCCAGGATTCAAGCAGTTACTGAATCAGTGGTCAAAAGACTATCACACCAGCTCAATTCGCTTGGTTGCGTTAAACCCGGTTGAACAATCGATTACAAAGCTGCAAAACAATCCTCATACTAACTGCTGGCTGCAGATGGTTAGAGGCATTGAAGCCGTTAAGACTCAGTATGCTCTATGGCACGATGCCGATCTTTTCATCAAAGACGCTAACTTCTTAAAAACTCATTATGAAGCCTGCGTGCAGTCACAGTTTGACTGTTTTGGCGTCAACAAAGTCTGGGATCAGTGGTACGAAGCCCAAAACCTCAATCATATTACGGCCACCTGGGAAATTATGCTTAGGGTTGACTGGGTGAAACGCTTTAAGCCCTGGGAACACAGAGGACATGACGGCTTCGTTTTAGGACAGCCTCATACCTTTGATATTACTTTGTGGCCCCAATGCCAGACAGCTCCTGAGCGAATTGGACGTAATCAGCAAGACTGGGAGTTTGTCCATTTCAACTATGTGATTGGTACTTATCGATGGTTTCAACGCAGCAAAGGCTCTTTTGAAGATGAAAATTTTAGAATTCTGTTAATTCGCCTCCTGATTGATGCTTTTGATAGTTCTTCAGGCTGGAAATACGACATTCCGACTTTGGTAGAGCTGAAAAAAGGATTGAGCGATCGCGGTGCAAGAGTCACGTATCTGAGTGATAAAACCAAAGAAAAGTATGCTGAGTTTGGTCTGAAGTTAACCTCACTTCTAGAAAGCGGTCTGCTGAACGCAAAAGAAGAGTCAGCTATCAAAAACGGTGTTTCTGATTTCGATGAGGTTTTTAACTAGAGTATTGGGTAAAAACATGTTTCGTCTGTAACGTCTCCATATTGATCTAATAGGAATAGAATTATGAATATTGTTGAGTATCTTAGCTCCTTGCCCGCAGAAAAATACCATTATTTACCGAATAAAGGTAATGCCGGAGACTCTCTGATTAGCTACGCGGCTTATCAGCTTTTTAATGAGAGCAATCTCAATTATGAAAAAGTAAAGCTTGAAGGAAAATGGAGCTACAAAGTCGCAGAAAGTCTCGAAGGTAAAAATATTATCTTCGATGGAGGGGGAAGCATTATTGATTTGTACAAAAGAGACGCTAACTATCTCGAAAAGTATCATCGCGAGGCCAAGAAAGTAGTGATACTGCCTCAAACTATTAACGGGAACGAACAGCTTTTAGCAAGCCTGGACTCAAACGTTGATATACTATGTCGTGAACTCACATCTTTTGAGTATGTTAAGAGCGTCGTGACAAAAGCCAACGTCTTTTTGATGGACGACATGGCTTTTAGTATTGATGTAGATAAAACTTTAGCAGCAAAGAGCTTGTACTCTAATACCGAATATTTTTTCTCTAGACTGCCAAAGCAAAGATTTTATTTGCTCCTTAATTATCTAAAAAGGGCAAAGAACGGTAGTCTTAAAACTAAAGTTTTGAATAGCTTTAGAAAAGATATTGAGAGCACTTCAATAGAAATTCCTGAAGACAATATAGACGTTTCCTATATTTTTGCCTTTTATGACTTCTCTGAGGGCGCGGTTCAAGAAGTGGTGCAGAGAATGCTGAGGTTCTTAAACAATTTTGAGATTGTTAACACTAACCGCCTACATATCTGCATTGCTAGTGCTCTACTGGGTAAAAAAGTAAACTTTTACGCCAATAGCTACTATAAAAACGAGAGTGTTTATAACTTCTCTATCAAAGACAGGCTTCCTAATGTAGCGTGGATGGGATAGGCCCCTAGTTGACTGACAAAGCTCTTGAATCTGTGATGCTGCTGTAGGCTGGGTGGAGCTTGGGCGCAACCTAGCGAAGCCGTTGTTGGCGTTGGGTTGTACTTTGTTCCACCTAATCTACGCCAGGAACTAATATGACCTCGATGGGATCAGCCCTCACTCGTTCATATTGCGGTAGGTTGCCACGGCTGAAGGAGAGATGCGGTTGAGGTAGCGGAAGATCCAGTACTTAAAGACCGTGTCTAAGATGACGGGGAAGGTGGCAATAAATAGGAAAATAAAATCGCGGTTGGCCGGTAGACCTAGGTGCCGCGAGAGGCTCTCCAGCAGAATTTCCCAGCCGTGAGGCGAGTGAAAGCCGACAAACATGTCGGTAAACAGAATGATGATGAAAGCTTTGGCGCTGTCGCTGAGGCCGTAGACAATTTCATCAATAAATGACTTGAGCAGAGCCACTTCACGCTTGCTGTTAATCAGCAGCACGACAAAGGCCGCCGCTGCCACAATGTCGGCAAACACGTTTTTGATCGCTTCGGCGCTGCGACGACGGTAAGTTTCTTCAATCTCGATTGCTTTATCCTGCACGCTTCTTTCAATATCGCGCTCGGGCAGTTGCGGAGCCTTGCCGATAATGACCTCAAAGCGCAGCCGCTCCTCAAAGCGAGAAAGCTCGTGCAGGGCTTCTTCTTCCATCTCAAAGTTGAGAAAAGCATCTGCCTCAGATTCAGATCGCAGACGGTCAATCACTGGCCCAATCAAGAAGTTTTTGCTGGCCTGCTGGGTGAGCAACGGCACAATAATCAGCAGCAAAATAAACTTCAGGGCAATAGTTGTTTTGACTTTAGACGTGCGAAAGTTTTTGACAACCTCTACTTCAGCCTTGGGGTCTAAATCCTGCTTGATCCGATCGACAGTACGCAAAATCGATCGCGGTAAAAAGCTGGCGCGATCGCTCAGGCCATCTCGGGTTTGGTCTGACTCACCCGGCTCAATTTTGGCCGCAGGCGCGATCGCCACGGTAGACTGCTGTTTCCGAGCCGCTAGGGTTTGCCGTTTAGCCAGCCCGCTGTCTGTACTGGCAAGCTGACCATTTAGGCTGCTCTGCTGAGCGTTTAGCGGCACTAGGGCTGGTGAAACTTCTGGTGGGGTATCTAGAGAGATATCTGGTTTTGGTCTGTATCGAGCTACGACATCATCTACAAACCGCAGCTTTCTAAAAAAGATGGCGGGTTTGTCAATCAGGTTTTCGCCATAGCCGTTGTCTATGGAAGCGGGAACCTGAAAATCCATCACTCGGGGATCAAACGTGCGCACAATAAAGCTGCTGGATCGAAACTCGCTCATGCGCAGATCAATCAGGTTAAGATATTTTTCAGCTCGCCCTGAAAATAATTCTGAGCACTTTGGCTGTAGTCGCTGCCGCTTGAAGAAATTGGGTTGCCGCCAAAATACTGAGCCTCTAGCGTCTGAATCATCAGTGCAGCTTCATATGCCTGATCCAGCGCCCGTTCTGGAGTTTTGGTCAACCACTGTTGCGCTCTACGAAAAACTGCCTTCATTTGCATTCAGGATACTTTTCTTAATGGAGCCTGTGATCGGAGTGTAAGACAAATCTAGTCGCTCTAGTCCTATGCTTGTATAAACTTGTTCAATCTATAGAGGGCTGGAGAGGGCTGGGTAGAACCCAGCAGCCTGGAGGCTTAAATTAGAGACACAGCCTGTCTGCAATCAGACGTGATGTAGGAAGGGAGCAACCAAAATACTATGGCGGGGCAAATACTCAGCGATCGCTACGAAATCGAAAAGCAGCTCGGCAAAAAATCTGGACGTTGGACATTTCTGGCTCAAGATTTGCTCAGTCAGAGCCGGGTAATTTTGAAGCTGCTGTTTATCGATGACGAACTAGAGCCGACTGACCTGAAGCTGTTTAAGCGAGAGATTGACACTCTACAGCAAATTGATCATCCAGGCACACCGCGACTCCTCGACTATTTTGAAATTACGCTGCCTCGAGACGGCAAGGCTCTAGCGCTAGTTCACACCTATGTAACAGGGCTTTCCCTAGCCCAGAACCTGCAGCAGGGCCGCAGACTCAAAGAAGCCGAGGCTCGATATGTGGCTCAGAAGGTGCTCGAAGTTCTGGTTTACCTGCATCAGCACAGCCCCCCTATCGTACATCGAGACATTCGTCCAGATAATATCTTACTTGAGAAAGATGCAGCCGGAAACTGGCCCCAGGTTTACCTAATAAATTTTGGCTCAGTCAAGTCTCTATCGCCCGGAAGCACTGCTTTTACTCGGGTTGGTTTAGATGGCTATGTTCCCCCAGAACAGGTGGGCGGACGGGCAATGGCGGTTTCTGACCTCTACAGCCTAGGAGCCACCTTAATTAACGCTATGACTGACCAGCATCCCACCGATTTACAGGTAGGCATGAACATAGAATTTGAGTCAGCAGTCAGCCTCAGCCCTAAATTTACCGACTGGCTAGAGCGCCTGATCGCCCCAATGCTCGATCAGCGCTGGCCCTCTGCTGCCGACGCTTTAGCGGCACTGAACCCTTAGGCAATAGACGCGATCAGGTCGTCGGCTATCTCAAAATTGGCCGTCACGCTCTGGACGTCGTCGAGATCTTCTAAAGCATCCATCATTTTGAGTAGCGATCGCACCTGGTCTAAGTCACTCACCTCGACTGTGTTTTGAGGCATCCAGCGCAGCTCTACCTCAAAGACCGGGTAATGCTGCTGCAGCGTTTGGCTAAGGGACTCCAAAGCAGCGGGATCACAAAGCACCTCAGCCCCGGCGGTCTCGTCTACTTCAGTCAGCCTGTAGGTTTCAGCCCCGCCTTCTAAGCAGGTTTCCAGCAAATCTTCTTCGTTCAGGGGGCCGCGCAGCCAGACCTCCCCCTTTTGCTCAAACATCCAGCCAACGCAGCCGGTTTCACCTAGATTGCCGCCGTTTTTACTAAAGGCGGCCCGCAGGTCAGCGGCGGTGCGGTTGCGGTTGTCAGTTAGGGCCTCGATCAAGACTGCCACCCCGCCGGGGCCATAGCCTTCGTAGCGAATTGACTCTAGATTGTCGCTGTCACCGGCAAGCGCTCCAGCACCTTTGGCGATCGCCCGTTCAATGTTTTCGTTGGGAAAGCCAGCCACTTTGGCTTTGTCAATCGCCGTGCGCAGCTGAAAGTTGCCTTCGGCATCGGCTCCTCCGGTACGAGCGGCGACAATGATTTCTCGTGAAAGCTTGGCGAATATTTTGCCTTTAACGGCGTCTACACGGGCTTTCTGGCGTTTGATATTCGCCCACTTGCTATGACCTGCCATGTTCGATGTGATCAGGGGGGGAGTTTTGAGTTTTGGAGTAGGATAGTTCGTAGTTAGTGCTTCAGCGCTAAAGCACTGACTACCAACCCTAATTTATAGCTGTGACAATGTACTAGGCTAGCCGGGCTGCTTTTAGCGCCGCGCCAATTAGCCCGACGTTGTCATTAAGCACAACGTGAACTGGAACTTTAGCTAAGAGATTGCTGACCCGGCCCTTATCACTAAAAGCGCTGATAAAACTGCCAGAGCGCATCAGGGCAATGTTTTTAGTGGCAATGCCGCCTGCAATATACAGACCGCCATAGGGCAAAAGCTTTAGAGCTAGATTGCCAGCCTCTGCGCCATAGGCTTCGACAAAGATCTCCATTGCCTTTTGAGCCAAGAGATCGCCCTGCTCAGCTGCTGCCTTAGCAATCGCAGCGCCTGGGTCAACTGACTTGGTCTGCTGCCCGGTTTCTCGCTCCCAGGTGGTGATGGCGCGGGCAACTTCAGCAGATTCGCTAGCAAACTGGCGATCGCGTAAAAACTGATAAATCGCCACGATCCCCTGGCCAGAAACTACCCGTTCAGCGGAGATACGGCCAATGCGGTGTTTTTCTAGCAGATATTTTTGCAGCTGAAACTCCAGCTCCGATCGCGGTGCAAAGTCAGCATGACCGCCTTCTGACGGGTAGACCTGATAGTCTCCGCCCTGATAAATTAAAAAACCCTGCCCCAGCCCGGTACCCGCGCCGATGATGGCTACTGGCGCGTGGGTTTTGAGATCGCCATCTTGCAGAGTTTCTAGGTCTTCGGCTTCCAGCCCCAAGATGCCGTAGCCCACCGCCTCAAAATCGTTAATTAGCTCCACCTGCTTGAGGTTTAGCTCAGCTCTGAGGCGATCGCCCTCTAAAACCAGGCCAAATTAGTCAGATCTGAAGTATTGTTGACCACTGGCCCCGCGATCGCAAAGCAGGCAGCGGCTGGGGCAGGCTGACTATCTGTGGCCGCTGCTGCTTCCTGTAGAAACTGGTTGACCATCGGCACCAGATCGGGAAAATCGCTGCTGGCATAGCGGTTTTCATAGAGTGAACTCACTGCCTGCTTAGAAGATTTGGGATTGGCAGCCCAGGCAGTATCAGTTGCCACTAAGCGCAGCATTGTTTTGGTGCCGCCAATATCTCCGGCTAAAAGCTGTGTCATAAATTCATCGCTATAAAATCAGCTCAGGCAGCGATCGCCTGCTGCCCACCGCCTAATACTATAGAAGCCCAGCTTTGTTTAGATCTGAAAACGGGCTAAAAATTTATCCCTTCGACTGCGATCAGAAACCCTGGTAGATTTTTCAGATGACGGCTTCAGCTTTAGTTAGAGCGCGGTTGAGCTTGCCGCTCTGGTAGCCTTCTAGGTCTAGGGTCACGCAGGCAAAGCCCAGCGCCTGAAAAGCACTCACTAGTGCTGGGAGATTGCTCGTCAATACAAAAGACTGAATTTGATCTGGCGGTAGCTCAATGCGGGCGGTGTCTCCCTGGGATCGCACCCGCAACTGACGCAGGCCCAAATTGCGCAGGTGCCGCTCAGCCCGTCCGACCCGCTGCAGCTTTTCTACGGTGATAGCTTCGCCATAGGGAAAGCGAGAGCTGAGACAGGGCTGGGCCGGTTTGTCCCACCAGGGCAGACCCAGGTATTGGGCAATTTGCCGCACTTCTAGCTTGCTAACGCCGACCTCTGCCAGGGGCGATCGTACGCCGCGCTCTTGGGCCGCCTGAATGCCGGGGCGATAGTCGTGTAGGTCGTCAGCATTGACCCCGTCTACCACATAGGGGTAGCCGAGCTTTAGGGCCAGGGGGTTGAGGGTGTCGTGCAGCTCACTTTGCAAAGTAGCAGCGGTTCACCGGGTTGGCGGCGTAGCTAGGATTATCCATCTCGTGAGTCTGGACAATTTCGTGGCGCAGCCCGATCTCGGCCGCTTGAATCTGAGCGTCTTCTAAATCTTCGGGCATCAGCGATGGCGATTCGGCGGTGACTGCCAATACGCGATCGCCTAAGATATCGTGGGCCACTTTTGCCACCAGCGTACTGTCAATGCCGCCAGAGTAGGCAATTAGCGCCCGATCCATACCGCTAAAAATTGACTGGAGCTGTTTTAATTTTTCGGTCACCATAGCTAAGTTTATGCGCAACGGCGCGTTTTAGGTTTTGCCTCTAGCCTAGCAGCGAAATTCGCGCTCCGGTTTGGGCCGAGCGCCGCGCCGCGTCAGCGACCCGCAGCGCATATAGGCTGGCGGTGTTGTCTACGTAGAGGGGCGTACCCTGGCTGAGATAGTCCAAAACGCTCTGGGTGTCTCTAGCAAACAGGCCGCGCCGGGTACCCACCTCGACCGGCTGCTCCCATCTGGGGTAATCAATGTGCCGCGATCGCCCTCAAATATCAGCCCTGCCTGCTCGGCGTGAACCTCCATGCGGCGAGACGCTGCCCAGATTTTTTCGCCCTTGCCGTAGGTGACTTCAGCGATCAGGCCGCTGGTAAACCTAAGCTGAGCCGTACAGAGACAAGATTTAAAATAGCCATCTTCATCGTCGTCGCCAGCGACCTGACAGTTGACTTCAGCCACTTCACCAAACAAATTTGTCAGCCGATGCACCCGAGAGACAGCCGCCATCAGCGGAAAGCCAAACAGATCGCTACGATAAGTCCAGCGCCGAGGAGCTGGATACTGCGGATTCAAGGTGCTATAGCGGACATAATAAGGCTGGCCTACCTGAGGCAATGACCTCTGCATGGCGTTGTGGAGACCGCCCAACAGCTCGATATGCTCAACATGCAGCAGCCGCTGGCGCTGCTCTGCCAGATCAACTAACGCTGCGGCCAAGTCAATCTCTAGCGCCAGGGGATATTCAACGACGACATGTTTGTCTGCCAGTAGAGCAGCGTCTACCATTGAGCCATGATCGCGGTTGATACCGCAGATAAAAACCAGATCCAGATCAGAGCGCTCTAGCAAAGCCTGCCAGCTTTGGCTTACTTCAGCCCCGTGGGCCTGAGCCAGCTCAGCCGTTGATTCAGCTCTGTGGCCTGATACTGCAACTAGCTGCGATCGCGGATCTGCTTGCAGGGCCTCGGCTCTCAGCTTAGCGGCAAAGCCAGTCCCAATCAGCCCGGCTGAAACTGGCAGAGACAAACCCAAAAGAGAATTTACCGACACGCTCTTTCACTTCAATGAGGGACATTAGTAGCCACAATACAAGAATTAAAGGACATATTGGGCTACTCAAGCCTTCGGAAAAGAAAGGCATTCTGACTGCTATTTCTATTACAAACCGTAGCTTCAAACAAACATAAGCAATTCTTATAGCAAAAGGATTTTTTAATGACTTAGCTTAAAGTAATTGAAAATCAATTGCTTCGGCAAAAAATGTCTCAAACCTGGCTGTATGGCTTTTTGCAAGGATTTCCTCAGAGAATATCGCGGCCCACCTATAAGTAAATCAGACAAAAAACGGTGAGTTTGATTATGAATCCCGTTCAACATAGCCGGAGTTTGATGAGACAGAATTCTGGTTATCCCGTAGTATCAGAAATGGAGTTAGTCATCAGGAAAAGGTTGCTAATCGCTCTTTAGTAGGATTTTCCTGGGAACTAATTACTGCTATGTTTTGACTGATTAAATAAGAGGATAGCAGCATGGCAACTTTTAAAGTAACCTTGCAAAACGATGCTGAAGGACTCAATACAACTATTGAAGTCCCCGATGACGAGTACATTCTAGATGCCGCCGAGGAGCAAGGTATTGACCTGCCATACTCCTGTCGGGCCGGAGCTTGCTCCACCTGCGCTGGCAAAATGGTTGAAGGAACAGTAGACCAGTCCGATCAGTCTTTCCTAGATGACGATCAGATTGAGGCTGGCTATGTGCTAACTTGTGTGGCTTACCCCACCTCTGACTGCACCATCATCACTCACCAGGAAGAAGAACTGTACTAAGCTTCTTTTTCTAAAAATGAAAGGAGCTGCTGCAGCTCCTTTTTTAGTGAACATCTAGCTCATCAACACACGTAATCACCCCTGGCTTTGGGGAGTGGTAGGCAGCGAGCTGTGCTCACCCTACCAATGGCGACATGGAGAATAGGGGAGTCGAACCCCTGACCTCTAGGGTGCGATCCTAGCGCTCTACCATCTGAGCTAATTCCCCGCACTCCAGGTATCTTAGCAAAGACTGCCGTTTGGTTAAAATTATCGGCAATGGGCTTAAATGCTACACAACCCTCTCTAGATCCCTCAGCCAAACTGGGCAATAAGACTGGAGCAAGTACAAGAAGCCTCAGGTAAGCTTGGAGTTAGCAAAATGGTTTACAAAATCCCTGCAGCTGATTGTATGTCAATCGAAGGGAGGGGTGGCTTATTCTTATTGCCGGAGCCTGTTGGGCTTGCTGAATACGAAGTTACTTCGGGTTTTGCTCAAGAATTAGCAGATTGCGCAAACTGGCAAAGTTGCAGATAGCACTCTAGAATCTCCAAGGCGCTTTAAAGCATCATTTTTAACACTGGCAGATAAAGTTATTAATCTAACTTCTAATGTAGTCTGCGCTTGATCAATGCCGTTCAACAGGAACGTTAGCTGTTGTGCCCGGTTTGTTGGATTATTTTGGTTTTGGATAATCTAAGTCTATTGCCTGTCGTGAGAAGATTTGGGACTTTGGCATTAACTCAGCCTAATAAAGAGGGCGATCGCTGCTCTCTATTCCTGGTTAGTACCTGTCTGGTACAGGCAATATCACTCATCAAAAGCTCGGTTATGCCAATTAAAGAGCAAAAAGCGCAATGACAGCAAAGGCAGCCAAAATCAAAACGATATAAGCAAACGTTTCAGGAATCTCCATATCAAACCTCAGTAAGATGCTTGAGCCTGTCTTGAGGTATTGTCCAAACCGCTACTGAGACAAAAGACGCTTTTAGCACAGCTTAGACAAATTACGAAGCACCCGATCGATATCCACAGAGCTTAGCCCAGCCGCTGCCGAAAAATCTGCGTTCTCTAGCTTAATTTCTGCAAACTGAGCCTCACTCTTTAGGGGCAGAGATGGCTCTCAACCTCGACGGTTCAGTCAACTAGTTCTAGCAGACTCAGCACGCGCCTGCTCGGTGCTCCCATCCACGCTCAGCGACCGATGCAGTGGCGTCCGGTCGCTACCCATCTAGGCTTTTATGCTGCTCCGCTTAGCGCTGAGTCGCCCGTGCCACTACCACATACATAACCGAGTCACGCAACTGCTTTACCTTAGATGCCTGCAAATCCCGGTTGGCAGACTCATGCACATGAGACAGCCCTATAAGTGTCATCGTCCAAACAATAGTAATCGCGGCCAGATTCCGAGTAATTCGTTTGCGACAGATGGCACAGTGCAACATAGTAATCTTTTAAGTACGCTAAGTGGAGATGAGCCAGCCAGCACCGCTGCTAAGCAAGCTCACTAGGGTAGAGTGCCCTCAGCTTAGGTCGAGAAAGCCAAATACCCTAGCTTCTCACAGCTGAATCAAGCTCAGTCATCAGGCTGAAACTTATGAATTTAAGGCAAAAGCAGCCTGAGATAGCTGGCAGCATTTTACGTTATAACGCCAGACCTAATTACAGAATAGTAAAAACTAGTGTTTTTGCGGATGACTTGGGGCTGCTTGCTATGGTTTTGAAGACGCTGGCGCAGCGCAGCTGTTTTGCCTATGGTTGTGGCCGCTCAGCTTCTATGATGACAATGCGATCGCCCAGTTTTAGCGTCCTCTCAGCCGTCTCAGGGACAATCCGGGTGTTGACGGCCACCCGGTAAAATGGTTAAAGCGCGATCGCGCTGACCACTTGGGCATTGACTGCGATCGCTGGCTGACAAATTTTTTTGAAACTGCGCAAGAGTCTCGCCCGTCTGTGGATTGCGAGTCGGTACCGCGCAGCGCTGACAGGGATTGATGCCCTGAAGCAAAACTGCCCCAGCTTGGAAGTTTACAGCTGCGCCCGATGCGCTGAAGAGCCGATCTTCCCAAAAAGCAGGAACACCCCCGATTTCTAGGTTAGTCCGCAGCCGCTGCCGAATATCGTCTACGCTCAGAGGCGGATACCAGGCAGCGATCGCGGCTAGCGTAGCTGTGCTGATCACAGTCGGGCCGGGCGAGCTAGTATCGTCTGGAAAGCCCATTTCTAGGTTTTCTTGTAGTTTGACAGGCTGCTCAAAATAGCGGCTAAACCAGTCTTCTAGAGCAGCCTGGGCTTGAGGCAGGTGAAAGCTCAGCGGCGGCTCATGATCTATCTGCAGCGTCACCAGGCTTAGATCAAGGCTATAGCGCGCCCGGACAGCATGAATCTTAGCAGTTCGCTTACCGTTAATTAGCCGCCCCTGTTCGTCAAAGAGAGCAAAGCGGCGATCGCCTGCTAGCGCCCCACTGGGTAAAAGGCGGGCCTGCTGTAGCAAAATGCCGTCTAGAGACTTGATTGGGTAGAGGTCAATACGGGCTAGGTAAGGATCGGGCATGGGCTACTGGAAATTTTGTGATTTGAATTTTTATACTAGTAAAGCTCGTACTTCATCAGCTGACAGGGCAGCGAACCGTTAAAAACCGGAATTCGCTGAGATGACTTCAGACCAATATGGCTGGCTAGAGCTTTATTGCCGCTGAGCACATAGGCTGTCCAGCCCTTAAAGCGCTGCTTAAAAATATCTCCTAAAAGTTCATAGAACGCACCCAGGTCAGACTCCATGCCCAGCCTTTCGCCGTAGGGGGGGTTGCACAGCAGCACGCCGCTGTCGCTGGGGGCTTCTAGATCGGCTAAATCTGTTTGCGCAAACGCTATCTGATCTTCAACACCGCAGTTGCTAGCATTCGTGCGGGCCTGGTCGATGATGTCAGCATCACGGTCGCTGCCCCAGATCGGCGCGGGTAAGTCAGCCAGCTGGCAGGCATCGGCCTCTTTGAGCAGCTGATCGAGCAGATCCACGTCAAAGTCAGGCCAGGTTTCAAAACCGAAGCGATCGCGGTATAGCCCTGGCGCAATATTCAGCGCCATCAGGCTGGCCTCGATTGGCAGGGTGCCCGAACCACACAGCGGGTCTAAGAATGGCATATCTGGCTGCCAGTCAGAGAGCTGAATCAGCGCTGCCGCCAGAGACTCTTTGAGCGGCGCGTCTCCCATCGCCGGACGGTAGCCGCGTCGGTGCAGACTGTCGCCAGAGCTATCTAAACTGACAACGCAGCGATCGCGGCTAATATGCACATTCACGCGCACGTCTGGATCTTGAGTATCGACGTTAGAGCGGCTATCTAAGGTGGCTGATTGCTGATTGACAATGGCGTTCTTGACCTGCAGCGCCGTGAAGTGGCTGTGGTTGAGCTTCTGGGTTTTGCCTGTAGCGGTAACGGCCAAGGTCTGATCGGAGGTGAGGTAGGGCTGCCAGTCAATTTTTTGAATACCCCGGTAGAGGTCATCAGCATTTTGACAGGCAAATTCATTAAGCTGTAGCAAAATCCGAAAGGGCAGTCGCGCCCACAGGTTGGCCCGGTAGAGCAAAGCGCGATCGCCTGTAAACTCAACGCCGCAAAAACCGGGCTTGACTTCTCTAGCTCCTAGTTTCTCCAGCTCTTCTGCGGCTAAGGGTTCGAGGCCACGGGCCACGGTTGCAAAATACTGCGCCATTGGGTTGAGTCTACTTGAGCCATGCTGTCAGGGTAGCAGAAGACGCGAAGCTAGCGGGCCTAGAGACACCGAGCGCGCTCAGCCTGCCTGGCTTAGTCAGGGCTATAGCTGGTTGACCAACAAAACTCTTGAACCTGTGATGCTGCTGTAGGCTAGGTGAAGCTTTGACATAACCCAGCAAAACCGTTGTTAGCGTTGGGTTACGTTGCACTTCACCCACCTACGCGAGGAGCTTTTGTTAGTCAATCAGGGGCTGTGGTTTGCTGAGAACTGCCCTGTCTGACAAAAAGTCTCTACTCCGACTGAGGACAGGCGTCATGTTGCGGATGAAACCGGGGATGTAGCAGACGCTTGAGCGGCTGATCGTTGAGCAGGTGTTGCTCAATAATTTCTGGCACATCAGCCACGCTGACCTGGCAGTACCAGATATCATCGGGCATGACTTTGACAGTCGGCCCGGAGCTACACTGCCCCAGACAGGCGCTGGGGCTGACGAAGATGGAGAGAGGAGTCTGGGTCTGAAAAGCTGCCAGAACCCGATCCGCGTCATTTCTTAAGCAGGAACGGTTTTGGCAAATCAAGAGGCAGCGACGCCTCGGTGTGGGAGAACTGGTGACAGCGTCAGAGGTTAGGGACACAATTGCTGAGGTAAAGCGGCGATCGCCTATAGCATTTCGTCTATGCTAGCGGCTCTTCTCAAAAAATGATTTCTGTGGGCGCTGATTGCTAGAGCTGCCCTAAGCCTTCAAAAACCGATCCAGCAGATTGTTAAACGACTGGTGCAGATGCCGTCGCCGCCGCCATTTTTGAAAGTCGGCCTCGTACCTGAAATTGCTGGGCCAGAAAGTTTGCCAAGCGTGCAGCGATAAGCCCAGCCCCCAAGCTAAAGCGATATAGAGCGACCAGGAAAGGCTACCGCCCATCAGCAGATTCAGCGCTACTAAGAAAACATTCACCACCGTGTAGCGAATCAGATGGTGCTGAAACTTTTGCTGCCTGTAGCCATCAAACGTGCGCTGATCGCTAAGTTCGCCTTTGCGCTGCTGCCACTCTTGCTCCGCCGCGACCAAGGTTGCCTGGGTAATGCCTAGCTCTCCAGCAATTTCCAGGAGCTGATCGCGCGATAGCTCACCCGCCTCAGTTTCTTTGGCGATCGCAATTTGCAAAATCTGCTGGGCGTCTTCAGAAGGGTATAAAACATTCATGGCGTACCGACAGCTCAAGGGTCTCTAACTCTCTTCTTTTGTTATAAAAGATATTCCGGCGGCCTGAGCAAAAAAACAGGGAGGGAAATCACGCCTAAACCATGGGTAAATGCTATAGAGCCAATTTCTACGTGAATGAATTTAAA
Source organism: Leptolyngbyaceae cyanobacterium RM1_1_2 (assembly GCA_012032345.1). Taxonomy (GTDB): domain Bacteria; phylum Cyanobacteriota; class Cyanobacteriia; order Phormidesmidales; family Phormidesmidaceae; genus Sphaerothrix. Next base: position 141,794 of record JAAUQI010000003.1, read on the forward strand.
CGATCTTGCCTTTCAGCCTGCTTTGAAACAGGCTCAGCTCATTCAGTCAGGAGAAATCTCTCCCCTGGCGCTCACCGAACTTTATCTCAGCCGCATTGAAACCCTGAATCCTCAGCTAGGCAGCTACTTCACCGTTATGGCTGAAGCCGCGATCGCCGAGGCCAAAGCTAAAACCGAACGCCTAGCCCAGGGCGATTGCACAGAGCTACCGCGCTTTTTTGGCGTACCGATTTCGATCAAAGATCTCAACTCAGTGGCAGGAGCACCCTGTAGCTATGGTATTCGCTTTGCCCGCGATCGCATAGCCAGTCAGGACGACCCCCTCGTTCAGCGGATTCGGCAGGCAGGCTTTGTGATTTTGGGCAAAACGGCCACGTCTCAGCTTGGGTCTTTTCCCTATACCGAGCCGCCGGGGTTTCCTCCGGCCCGCAACCCCTGGAACTTGGAGTACACGCCGGGAGGGTCTAGCGGTGGCGCTGCGGCTGCCCTAGCTGCTGGACTCTGTGCCATTTCTCAAGGATCTGACGGCGGTGGCTCTCTGCGGGGGCCAGCCTTTTGCTGTGGGCTGGTGGGCCTCAAACCCTCGCGGGGGCGGGTCAGCTTTGCCCCCGTGGGAGAGCGCCTGAATGGTCTAGCCAGCAACGGGCCGCTGGGACGCACAGTGGCAGATGCGGCGGCTCTGCTGGATGTGATGTCAGGCTATGTTCTAGGCGATCCCTACTGGCTAAGCGACCCAGAGCCTTCGTTTTTGGACTGGACTCAGCGATCGCCCGGACAGTTGCGAATTGGCTATTTTACGGCTTTAGATCCCATTGGTGCCGCCCATCCGGTCTGTCAGCAGGCTGTTTTAGACACAGCAAAGCGTCTGGAAGCTCTAGGTCATGTAGTTGAGGAAACCTGCCGTCCCGACTTTAGCGATCTGATCGAGCCGTTTACAGTGGTGTGGCAGTGTGTCTTAGCAGAGGCCAACGTGCCTTGGTTTGCTCTAGAGCGGGTCAACCGCTGGCTGCTAGGACGGGCTAAGCGCACCAATAGCGGTGCCTACCTAAGAGCTGTGAGTCAGCTGCAGGTAGTGGCGCGGCAAATTGTTAAATTCTGTCAGCCTTACGACGTGCTGCTGCTGCCCGTCTGTATGGAGCCAGCGGTCAAAGTCGGGCAGTGGCGGCAGCTGCGATCAGCTCGGGTACTTGACAATATCATTCACTGGATTGCACCTTGCCCGCCGTTTAACGCTAGCGGTCAGCCAGCCCTATCACTGCCTGCCGGATTTGATCCCAACGGTGTGCCAGTCGGCGTTCAGCTTGTGGGCCGTCCGGCGGCAGAGACGACCCTTTTGGCTTTGGCTGCGCAGCTAGAAGCTGCCCATCCCTGGATCCAGCACCGACCCGCGATCGCGCAGCTATAGAATATCTATCCAGATCAGATTAATTAACTGGCATCTTAGTTGGCATCAGGTAGACGACGATGCCATTCTCTTCTCCAGCACCAGCTTAGAGCGCTTGAAAGGCTCAGGAATCTGCACCGGGTAGTTGCCTGTAAAGCAGGCAGAGCAGAAACTATTGGGATCTTGCTGGGTAGCTGCTAACATGCCTGCCCAGGTAAGATAGGCCAGAGAATTAACGCCTATCTGCGCTTCAATTTCGCTAACCGATTTGGTGGCGGCAATGAGCTGATCCTGACTGTCGGTGTCAATGCCAAAGAAACAGGGATGGGTGACCGGGGGAGAAGAAATGCGCATATGTACCTCCGTGGCCCCAGCGTCAAATAATGTCTTGACGATTTTGCGGCTGGTAGTGCCACGCACAATGGAGTCATCCACAATGACGATGCGCTTACCTTCTAAAACATCTTTGAGCGGGTTGAGCTTCATGCGAATACCCGCCTCTCTCATCTTCTGGGTCGGCTGAATGAATGTACGCCCTACATAGCGATTTTTAATCAGACCCTCTGCGTAGGGAATTCCTGAAGCCTGAGAAAAACCAATGGCCGCAGGAATGCCCGAGTCTGGCACAGCAATAATTAAGTCCACGTCGGCGGGGGATTCTCTAGCCAGCTGCTGCCCTAAGCGCAAACGATAGCTGTAAAGGCTTTCGTCGTTGACCACGCTGTCAGGACGGGCAAAATAGATCATTTCAAACACACATAGCTTACGCTGTTCCTCAGCCCACTGGAGTGACTTCAAACCAGCCGCATCAATCCAAACCAGCTCACCCGCATGAACCTCACGCAGAAAAGTCGCCCCGATAATATCTAATCCGCAGGTTTCAGAGGCTAAAACATACTGAGCCGGGCCATTTTCAACGGCTGGCGACTCCCCCAAATAGCCCAAGACCAAAGGCCGAATCCCGTGGGGGTCACGTATACCCATCAGCCCTTGGGGAGTGCCAACAGCTAAACTAAACGCCCCTTCGCATTTTTTAACCGCCGCGATCGCCCCGGCAGCCCAGTCCTTGCCTTCGTTAACGGCTTCTGCGATCGCAAAGGCAATCATTTCTGAATCAGTGGTGGTTAGCAGGTTACAGTTTCGCTCTAGAAGCTCTTCCCGCAGGACAGTTGTGTTGACCAGATTGCCGTTGTGCGCCAGCGCCAGCGCCCCCAAACGGGTTTCAACCACGGCAGGCTGAGCGTTGAGAACCCGGCTTGATCCCGTGGTGGAGTAGCGAGTATGCCCTACTCCAATTTCGCCCGGTAGCTGCTGCAAAATACTGTCGCTGAAAACCTGAGATACTAGGCCCATATTTTTGTGCAGATGAACGCGATCGCCCTCAAAAGCCGCAATACCTGCCGACTCCTGACCTCGATGCTGTAGCGCATAAAGACCAAAATAGGTCAGCGTAGCCGCACTTTCTCCCGGCGCATAAACGCCAAAAACACCGCAGGCTTCTTCCGGCTTATCAGCTTTAGATACCTCGGCAGCGACTGCTGAGGTCAAGCCCCCAGCGGGAGTTGGCGGATGCGAATTAAATTCTGTCACCTGGGAGACCATTGTGTTGGGGTTGAAAAAATGGCAAACGGAACATGAACTTGAGAAATAAAAACTCATACTTGAGAAAAATCAAGTATGAAGTCTGTACGTATCATAAAACTTCATGCTTTAGTCGTAGAAACACTGACTTTTAAAGTTTTTGGAATCTATTTTTAATATTTTCTTAATACAGGCTTATCCTAACATTCTTGGTCAGTTTCCAGCTTTTAGCACTGGTTCTGTTTAAATTTTGAATTAGGAACCCAAAAGCAGCTCGAAGAAGCAGATCAAACATGAGTGCTATGGCTGGTCACTAATTTGCCGTTCAATTGCCTTAGCCCAGCGATCGCTAATCTGCTCAACATTTAGGCTGAGCAAAGGGACTCCTTCCACCGTTTTAACGCTGAGGGTTTGATCCGAGGATACCTGACCAAGCGGCAGCCAGTGCGTCAGGCGCGTCTCTTGCAAAAACTTCTGCCAAATATTGGTCTTTTCAGCGGCAACAGAAACCACAATTCGCGCCCCGCCCTCACCAAAGAGGACTCGATCCCAGCGCGTCTGCCGCTGGTCTATAGCAAGAGGAAGCTCAATCTCAGCCCCTAGCTGAGCGCTAATGCAGCATTCTGCCAGGGCGATCGCCAGCCCCCCCTCAGCGCAGTCATGGGCCGATCGCACCCAGCCCTGCTGAATTCCCTGACGGCAGGCGCTCTGTACCTGCCGTTCTAGGTCGGTGTCAACCTGGGGTGGTCTACCCGCAACCGTTTTGTGCAGGGTGGCTAAATATTCAGAGCCGCCCAAAGTCACCTGCTCGGCGGGTGGCTGCTCAACTGAGAGACCTAGCAGATAAATGCGATCGCCTGCCGCCTGCCAGCCCTGTCCGCAAATGCGTTTCAGATCTGCTACTAGGCCCACCATGCCCACAACCGGAGTTGGATAAATCGGCTGGGGCTGGCCCTGACTATCAACCGTTTCGTTGTAAAGCGAGACATTCCCTCCAGTGACGGGCGTCGCAAACGCCCTGCAGCCCTCGGCTAGCCCCCGACAGGCTTCGGCCAGCTGCCAGTAGCCCACCGGATTTTCGGGACTGCCAAAGTTGAGATTGTCTGTGACGGCCAGCGGCTCTGCTCCCACACAGCTGAGATTGCGGGCTGCTTCAGCCACGGCAGCTTTAGCGCCCTCGTAGGGGTCTAAATAGACATAGCGAGCGTTGCAATCTACTGTAGCCGCTACCCCTTTATGTATCTTTGCGCTGCCGCCTAGCTGAGGCCGCAGGCGCACAATGGCCGCATCGCCGCCACCCGGCAGCAGCACCGTATTGTTTTGTACCTGATGATCGTATTGCCGATAAATCCACTGCTTAGAGGCAATGGTAGGTGCTGCCAGGAGCCTCAATGTCACTTCGCTCCAGCTTTGAGGCTGTCCCTCTAGCGCAATACCGCCAGCAGTACACACAGGTAAGGCTGACTCCTGCCACTGCCACGCCTGTTGCGCGTAGTCAGGCGGCGTTTTTAGCAGTTCTCGTTGATAAACAGGCGTATTGTCTGCCAGGGCCGTAGCCGGAATTTCAGCCGCGATCGCCCCTTGAAAGTAAATTCGAACTGTAGGTTCGGCAATTACACTTCCTGCCGTAACCGCCTGCAACCCCCAGCGCTGAAAAATCTCAATCAGTTCCTGCTCCCGGCCAGCCTCAGCGACAAACAGCATCCGCTCTTGCGACTCAGAGAGCAAATACTCATAGGGCACCATGCCGCTTTCTCGCACCGGAATTAAATCTAAATCTAGCTCAATACCGACGCCACCCTTAGCCGCCATTTCAGCTGTCGAGCAGGTAATCCCGGCTGCGCCCATATCCTGAGCCGCCACCACAGCTCCGGTCTTAAAAGCTTCTAAACAGGCCTCTACCAAAGACTTTTCCAGGAAGGGATCGCCCACCTGTACGGCAGGACGCTTAGACTCCGACTCGTCAGTGAGTTCAGCACTGGCAAAGCTAGCCCCGCCCATGCCGTCGCGCCCGGTGGTGGAGCCGACATACAGCACCGGATTGCCCACCCCTGAGGCTCCCGACTTGACAATGTCCTCAGTCTCCATCAGGCCCAGCGCCATTGCATTCACCAGCGGATTGCCCGCGTAGGCCGGGTCAAAATAAACTTCACCGCCGACGGTCGGTACCCCAAAACAGTTGCCATAGTGAGCAATGCCGGAGACAACCCCGGTAAAAATTTGTCGGGTACGGGGATTGTTTAAGCTACCAAAGCGTAGAGAATTTAGGACTGCGATCGGGCGGGCACCCATTGTAAAAATATCGCGCAGAATTCCGCCTACGCCCGTCGCAGCACCCTGAAATGGCTCAACTGCTGAGGGATGATTGTGAGACTCAATCTTAAACGCTAGCCGCAAACCGTCTCCCATATCGACAACGCCTGCGTTTTCTCCCGGCCCAACTAAAATTTGTGGCCCCTCAGTAGGAAACTGCCGCAGCAGCGATCGCGAATTTTTATAGCAGCAGTGCTCTGACCACATCACCCCGAACATGCCCAGTTCAGCCCGATTGGGATGACGGCCCAATCGCTGCACAATGTCTTCATACTCTCCTGGCTTAAGACCTTCTGCAGCAATTTCGTCAGGCGAGAAAGGGGGCACTGAAGCAGTAACCATAAAATCCGAATAGCCAGGCAGGCTTAAAGAGCAGGTTCTTATTCTACCGCTGTTGTTTACACCCAGGTTGACGCCCAAATACCCCAGGTTTTCTAGTACTCAACTAAAGCACCCAAACCAAACTGGAGTCCACCAGTTTGTTGCTGCTCCTGCTTTTAAATCTTTGCAATACTTAATCAAAAGCCTAGCGGGAAGTATTCAGCCAAGCTGTGACCTAAAAGTGCAAGCTATTAGGTCGATTGCCGCGATCGCTCGGCTTTTTGAGCAAAATTGCAGATCAAGAATAGCTATTTGCCTGTGATTCGAGTCACTTCAAATCTTGATCAAGATCGCAAGATCGCAAGAAGGAGTCCGACATACTGTAGATGACTCAACTCTAGCCGAGTCATCTACAGGGAACACACAATCAGCCGACAGCTCTTTCGGGAGTTCGTCGGTTTTTTGTTTAGCGCATAGCGCTCATCGTGGTTTTCCAGGAGAGCTCCTTACAAAGCACCTCTAGGGCACGGCGATCGCTACCCGAAAAGAGACGGCTTTCGATCAGTTCACCCAAGACCTGCTGGGTGAGCTGAGCCGCAAAAACGCCGCCCGAGCGCAGCAGATGACCGTAATAGCAGAACTGGGACTTGCCTTCAGCGGTTTGATGAAACTGATAGACAGCCCGAGAGTTCATCGGGTAGACCACTGTGTTGACGGGGACAACAACCCGGGGAATACCGTGAATGCCATAGGGGCGATCGCGCTCAGCAAAGGTTCCCACTAGTACGACACCTAGTAGCGTTCGCGTATCGTTGATTAGATCGGGGGAAAAGACCGGATCGGGTTCGCTAGAGAGGCGGGGGCCGCTGTTGAGAAACATGGGGTTAAAGAGCTGAGAGTTATAGATAACGCCTACAGCCCAATGGCGCTGATCGCTTTCGAGCTTGACAAACTGACCAAAGCCGTAATCTTCATCAGTAGGGGGATGATCGACATCAAAACTGTCATCTAGCTGCACTACATAGTCGCAGTGTGAGTTAGATTTCACGACTTTGCCAATGCGACAGCGCTTAGACTCAGGTTTGAGAGTCATGTCAGTTCTCCTGTAGCGATACAAAAAGGGCACGGCTGAGCCATACCCCCCGAATCTGCCTAAGTTACCTAAATTTGCTGCAAATTATTTAAACAGTTGTCTAAATAACTCGTCTTCTGCGTGAAGCCTCTGGAGTAAAGCGATCAGGACATCGCCTGAATAATATAGTCAAAATAAGGGGTCGCTTCTTGAGCATCTTCGTCAGCCAAGAGAGCCAGTGAAGCTTCCTTTAGGCAGCGAATAGCCTCAGCCATGCCCGGCACCGGAACGTTTAGAGCATTGTACATTTCTCGAACACCCACGAGGCCGATGCTTTCGATCGGCTCTTTCGAGCCTGAAATCAGGCCATAGGTAATCAGCCTTAGATACCAGCCGTAGTCTCGGATGCAAAGGGCGCGTTGCCGCTGACCGTAAGCATTGCCGCCTGGGGCAATGAAGTCAGGGCGACGTTTCCAGAGTTCTCGGCTGGCCTGATCCACAATTTTCTTTTCATTCTCGGCTAAAGCGGCTGCGATGCGCATCCGCTGTTCGCCAGAGCTAAGAAAAGATTCAATACTCTTGAGCTCACCGCTAGTAGGGTAGCGCAGCTCATCATCAGCGTTAAGAATAACTTGACTAACGACAGACATGGTTAAAGATGATTGCAATGATTAGATAGTTATAGTTTAACGACTCTAGGTACCGGCGGAAAGCCGCTAAAATCTAGTCTTTAATGTGACACTGCCAGGGGCAATGTGCAAGAAATATCAAGTCTCGTAAATTTTTGGCGATTTTCTCAGACTGCTGAGATCTTTTGGAGCAGTTTTTGAAGACGTTGAGCAATAGCCTCTGATCCCCCGGCTGGGCCAACGCGCTGATATCCGTTGGCATTACAATCCTTTAGATAGTTCGGATTTTGTAGCGTCTTAACAATGCGCTGAGCGGCTGAGTAAAAAACCGCTTTGTTAGCTCGTCTGTGACCAATTGTCTGAACGGAGCGGCCCAAAAGCCTCATCTGAGCCTCTGCAAACTGATAGGTAAACTGTGGGCCTTGTCCCGGAATTTGAACCACAGGCTTGCCCAAACCCACCGCCTGCTCGACTGCGGTTCCGGCCATGCCGATTGCTAAGACGCATTGGCGCAGAACATCTGGAAAAGCATCTTGATAGCAGCGAACTTCTACGGCTGCTGTGGGGCTGAGCGATTTGGTTAAATATCCCGGCCTATACTGCCAAGACAAGGCAGCGGCGATCGCCTCTAGGTCAGCCTCCCGAATGCTGGGGACTATAGCCGCACAAAACTGCATATTCTGCAGCTGCCTCACCTGCTCACAGAGCTGGAGCTGGAGCTTGAGATTTTCTAGCGCTTCGGGTAGGCGACTGCCGGGAAGCAGGGCGATCATAGGCAGATTGGGTATGAGTCCTAAGTCTCGTCCCGTCGGAATCAGCGCGTCCATAATCGGGTAGCCAGCAAAAATAGCTTTGCTCATGCCCTGACGGTTGAGATCTTGCGCGGTATGGGCATCGCGGGTAAAGATCTGCAGGCAACGCCGCGATCGCAAACAGAATTTAGTCATCAGCGGCAGCCGCAAACGACCTTCATAGAAGCTAGAGGTCGAAACCAAAAATGCGACATAGGGTCGGCCTGTCAGATAGGCCATCAAAATAGGCACGACATCACCTGTAGCCAACAGCAGATCACAGGGGCGACTCCGCTGGCGGACTGTCCGAAACTGCTGGAGGGTCAGGCAAATTAGCCCACTCCAGATGTCTTTGAAATAGTTGAGCGGGTGCGTATAAATTAGCCCCCCCGAGGGGAGGTTGCTGGCTGGGCCAATCACCGCAATGCCAGCCCGACGATAGGCTTGGCCTCGACCGACAAGGGATATGGCTGTAATAGCAAGACTCGGTATTTGAGCCTGAAGCGATCTCAGTATCAGGCTGGCGTTGAGATCTTCACCATGCCCATTACTGAGCGAGAGCAGCCGCTGAGTCATCAGGTGTATCTTTACGAGAAGCCTCAGCTAGATTACCGTGAAGGGTCAACCAAAATCTCAAGTATCTAAGGTAGGCTGAGGCGAGATTTGGCGCAGCAGGGCGGGTGATGAGGCTACTTTGTATCAGTAACGGCCATGGGGAAGACAGTATTGCTGTGGAAATTTTGCAGGCGATCGCAGCCTTGGTTAAACCGTTGGAAATTACCGTGTTGCCGATTGTTGGAGAGGGCAGCGCCTATCAGTCTCAGAGTTTCGCGCTGTTGGGGCCAGCTCAAAATTTGCCCTCTGGCGGCTTTGTTTACATGCAGGGTCAGCAGCTAGCGCGAGATTTGCAGGCGGGGCTGATAGCGCTGACCTGGGCGCAGATCAAAGCTGTGCGGCAGTGGGCTAGCCTGGGCGGACATGTGCTGGCAGTGGGGGATATCGTGCCGCTGCTGCTGGCCTGGCAGAGCAGATTGCCCTATAGCTTTGTGGGTACAGCCAAATCAGAATACTGGCTGCGGGATGAGCAAGGGCCGCTGTCCCGACAGTCTTGGCTGCCCCAGATGCCCCAGATGCTTTCAAAATCAGTCTATTTGCCTTGGGAGCGCTGGCTGCTGGCCCGTCCTTGCTGCCGTGCTGTCTTTGTGCGCGATCGCCTCACGGCTGAGTGGCTGCAGCAGTGGCAAATTTCGGCTACTTGCGCTGGCAATCCCATGATGGATCAGCTAGAGGCGACTGTTTCTCTATCAGTTCCGGCGAATACGGCACTGACCGGGGTGCTGCTGCCGGGTTCACGAGTGCCTGAAGCTCATCACAACTGGCAGACGCTCTTAGCGGCGGCGCTCAGCCTGGTGCAAGCCTACCCTCAAAAAACGATGGCGTTCTTAGCGGCGATCGCCCCTACTCTCAGCCTTGCTCCCTTTGAGGAGATTCTGATGCAGCAGGGCTGGCAGCTAACCTCTGCATCAACCCTAACCTATGAGCGCTCAGGGGCAACCCTGCTGCTAGTCCAAAATGCCTTTGCTAGCTGCCTGCATCAGGCTGATTTGGCGATCGCAATGGCTGGAACCGCAACTGAGCAAGTGGTTGGTCTGGGTAAACCCGCTATCACCCTACCGGGACAGGGGCCGCAGTTTACCCGGCGTTTTGCTGAGATGCAGGCACGGCTTTTAGGTGCCTCTGTGTGCCTAGTCAACAGCCCAGAAGAGGTGGGAGCAGCCGCGCGATCGCTGTTTGACAATCCCAGTCGGCTGCAAAAAATAGCTCAAAATGGTCGCCATCGCATGGGCAATCCCGGAGCCGCCCAGCAAATTGCCCAGCAAATTATTCAGCACCTTTAGGTCACTTCTAGGCCAGGATATTGCTCAACATGTCGTACTCCCGGTTTCAGCTTGGGCCAACTCACCAGCCATAGCCCAGCTTTTCTAGGGTTTCACCTGCTAGTTCTCGCCAGAGATCGATCTGCTCTTGAGAAAGCGAGCTGCGCCATTCCCCCACGGAGCCTTTACGAACGTGTAAGCCCTCTCCTTTACTGGCAACCTGACTGATGTCATTAGCCGCCACAATCTGGCTCATTAGATTCGATGTATACTCCAGCCCCAAAAAATCAAATGCCTGACATAGCTCCTGCGTTGGATTAGCCCTGAGCTGCTCATAGCGAACTCTATAAATTCGCTCAGCAAACTGCGGATCGCCGTGAAATCTTGCACCCAAATTAACACATCGCTGCCACTGACCAATCACCCGGCGCGAATCATCGTGCGCCCAGCGCTGAGTTTTAGCCCGCGCCTTATAAGAAACATCAACATCTCGACCGTCTCTCACCACTTCAATGACTTTGGCTTCTGGAAAGCGACTGAGGATCTTATCCACATAGCGAATGTGCATCGGCGTTTTTTCCAGCATGATATGCTCTGCTGTGCCCTGATTGGCCTCAAAGAAATGTTGAAACAGAGCCGCAATTAGGTCTTCAGCTTTAGACAAATCGCTGCCTTCTCTGGATTTAGCCTGGTGCAGCAGACGAGTAAAATCTTCTCGATTAGCGAGGCGATGTAGCCCTATGGTGTTTTTGCCCTGTTTGTACAGGTCATAAAACCCAGGCAGCGATCGCCAGATATCTTGAGGTGTAATCCCCGTGAGCAGAGGCTTGAGGCCGTAGTGTCTAATCACCCAAGCGGCTGCTTGCTGGCGTCGCTGGAAAGACCACTGAGGTAGATAAGTAAACGGATCATAAACAGTCGAATAGGCATGAGATTCTGACGGCACTGGCAGCCCGAGGGGATGCTTGCCGATCATCTTAAAAAGCCACGAAGTCCCGGAGCGGGGGCATCCCACTATAAAAGCTTTGCGATACGATGGAGGCATCTTTGATTTACTTCTCAAACGGCAGGCGTCAGTATTGATAGAATACCCTGACCTCTCATTTTCAAACGAGGCTAAAAATGCTCGGTTGCAGACTTCATCTGTCCAAAATGTCCTAGTAGTTCCAGAAACTGCGGTACAATTAAAAACCGTTCAATGCTCAACTTTAGACTGCCTGGAGAATCTCATGGCCCGCAAGTGTGAACTTACTGGGAAAAAGGCTAACAATGCCTACGCTGTTTCCCACTCTCACCGTCGTACTAAGCGACTACAGCACGCAAACTTGCAAACCAAGCGCATCTGGTGGCCCGCAGGCAATCGCTGGGTGAAGCTACGCATTTCAACTAAGGCTCTCAAAACCTTGCAAATCAAAGGAATTGACGTGATGGCGAAGGAAGCAGGCATCAACTTAAATCACTATTAACGAGTGGCGCTTCTACAGTTAGCGAGTTAGCAGTCTGCTCTTTTAGGGCAGGTTGGAGGGTGTCTTCATCTGCCACTCCAGACAAATATGCGAGTTCTTCACCTCAGCACGTCAGATTTAGAGGGGGGCGCAGCCCGGGGTACTTACTGGCTACATCAGGCTTTACTCAGGGCTGGCGTTGATTCTCAAATGCTGGTTTCCACCAAGCTAAGTCACGACTCGACTGTGGTGGGTTCTCCCCGGATCAAAGGCATTGATAAAATAGCTGAGGGCGTGCGTCTTAGCTGCGAATATTTTCCACTGAAGAAGTACAAGCACAAGACTACTTCTCAGTTTGCAACGAGTGCTTTTCCCAGCAATATTGCGCCTCAGGTCAAGGCCATTAACCCAGATTTAATCAATATTCACTGGGTAGGCAACGGCTTTGTCAGGCCCGAAGAACTGCCCAAGTTGGCTCGGCCAGTTGTGCTGACCCTGCGGGACATGTCCCATTTCACGGGTGGCTGCTACTATGCCAGCAGTTGTACTCGCTACGAGGCTCAGTGTGGAGCCTGTCCTCAGCTCGGCTCTAGCCGCTCTAATGATTTATCGCGCCGGGGCTGGCTGCGTAAGCATCGGGCCTTCACAAAGACAGATCTTACAGTGGTAGGCATTAGTCACTGGATTGCGGAGTGCGCCCGGCGCAGTAGTCTGCTAGGTGATTATCCTGTGCAGGTGATTGCTAATGCGATCGACGCTAGTGCCTATACTCCAGTTCGTAAGTCTGTAGCGCGTGAAGCTTTAGGACTGGCTACAGATAAAAAAATAATTTTGTTTGGAGCCTTGAGCGCAACTTCAGATAAACGCAAAGGATGGCATCATTTAGCCAAGGCTCTGCCCCTGTTTGCTAGCCAGCACCCTGATTTATCGGCTGAGGCTCTGGTATTTGGAGCTTCTCAGCCGACTCAGGCAGCTGATTTGGGACTAAACATCCAATTTTTGGGACGGCTGCACGACACGACAATGCTGGCGCTGGTTTATGCAGCGGCTGACGTCATGGTGGTGCCTTCAACCGAAGAGGCATTTGGCAAAACAGCGATTGAGGCAATGGCCTGTGGCACGCCCGTGGTGGCTTTTAGATCCACTGGCCTTGAGGAAAGTGTGGAACATCAGCACAATGGCTACTGCGCCGAGCCGTTTAGCCCTGAAGATCTAGCAGCCGGGATCAGTTGGGTTTTGGCAGACGAAAACCGCTGGCAGAGGCTCTCGCAGAACTCTCGCTGGACAGTTGAGAATAAGTTTACAGTAGAGCATCAGGCAGCTCGATACCTCGCTCTATACACAAAAATTTTGTCCGACCGCTGACTTTCTGCCTGTAGGATAGCGGTGGTGACTCTCTTGAGTGTCGTCTTCCCAGAAATTGGTTTAGAATAAGCCGCTCACTTTTTTGATAAGTTTGGGCAATCTATGAAGCATTGCACCCAGCCATTAGCGTCTAGCAAATTCTTGCAAAGGGGATCTCTATGACAGATTCTAACCGTCAGCCTGCTCCACCTCGGATGTCGCCCCCGCCGCCGCCGCCGCCCGGACGTCCCCCGGTTCCTCCCCGCCCAGGCAGCAGCGCTCTGCCCCCCC
>JAAUQI010000099.1 GCA_012032345.1 Leptolyngbyaceae cyanobacterium RM1_1_2
CGTTTAGTCCGAGATTATGAGTTGCTGCCAGAAACATCGGAAACGTTTATTTACCTGGCTATGATCCGGATCATGATAAGGCGATTGGCGTAACATCTGACCCCCTACAACTTTTCAAACATCCTCTGAGACAGATTTAGCGATCGCTGAGGTTAGATAAGTTTATTTAGGGCAATCTATTCAAACGATTGGTTAGACAATTAAGACAATATCAGGGTGCAGCAGATCTGATCTGCTGCACCTTTACTCGCGTATCTTCACCTGTACTTTGAGTGATTCTCTTCAAAAAAGCTAAGAGCTGTTTACAGCATTTCTTGCCGCTGTGAAGTAGAAATATGGGATTAAAACGTAATAGGATTTAACTGAGATTCTTACCTTTACTCGCCTTCTTATGACCGCAGTAGACGACAAGACTGTTGTACGCGAATACTTTAACGCCACAGGCTTCGATCGCTGGCGGCGGATTTACGGCGACGGCGAAGTCAACAAAGTGCAGCTTGACATTCGCAAGGGCCATCAAAAAACGGTCGATACTGTGATGGCATGGTTCATGGCAGACGGTAATTTGGCAGAGTTAACAGTGTGTGACGCTGGCTGTGGTGTGGGCAGCCTCAGCATACCGATGGCGGCAGCAGGTGCGAGGGTTTACGCCAGCGATATTTCTGAAAAGATGGTGGGCGAGGCTAGAGAACGAGCGCAGAAGCTGCTCGGCCCTGACCAAATACCCACTTTTGAAGCCAGGGACTTAGAGAGCTTAGAGGGTCACTACCACAGTGTCATCTGCCTAGATGTGCTGATCCACTATCCCCAAGACAAAGCGGCTGAGATGATCCAGCACCTGAGCGCGCTAGCCGAATCTCGTCTGGTTCTTAGCTTTGCGCCCAAAACAATTTTCTACACCGCGCTGAAGAAGGTAGGCGACTTTTTCCCTGGCCCCAGCAAAGCAACCCGTGCCTATCTGCACCGTCAGGCAGATGTGATCAAAATTCTTGAAGCCAACGGTTGGACAATTCAGCGCACAGCCTTCAACAAAACTCAGTTCTACTTTTCGCGCCTGCTGGAAGCGACTCGCTAGCAGCACTAGAATAGCAACAACATTTCTAACACGAATTGTCATGAAGCAATCCGTTCAAGCAGTGGGTTCTGGGTGCCTGCTTTTGCTGGGTCTATTCCTTGTAGGATTGTTTTTGGCAGTTTCTCTCAATCCTGAAAACGCCAGCGATCGCGCTAGCTCACTTGTCGCAGCGGCGGTTTTGGGTGGCCCTCCACTGCTTGCAGGTAGCTGGCTGGCTTGGCACCTTAGATATCAAGCTCATCAAGTTAAAACAGAGCGGCAGGCAGTTCTAGAGGCACAGCTTCGACGAACTTTTTTTCAGCTACTCGATAGCAACGCGGGTCAAATTAGCGTATTGCAATTTGCCAAAGCCGCCAACCTGCCGGGTCAAGAGGCACGGGCCTATTTAGACGATCGCGCTAAAGAGTTTGATACAGACTTTAGCGTCGGCGAGCAGGGGCAGTTTTATTATCGTTTTCCTCTAGGGTGAGGGAGTGGAAAAGTTTTGAGCTTTGAGTTCGTGGTTGGCGCTTTAGCGCTAAAGCTCGTGGAATGACGGTTTGGGAAAGTTTTGAGTTTTGAGTTCGTAGTTGGCGCTTTAGCGCTAAAGCCCGTGGAATGACGGTTTGGGAAAGTTTTGAGCTGAGGCAAATGGCTAGAGTTTTTTTGGGACTGGCGGCGATCTTGGCGGGGCTGGCAGTGGCTGGGGGAGCGTTTGGTGCCCATGCGCTGAAAGATCATCTGACAGCGCGATCGCTGGAAATTTTTGAAACAGGTGTTCGCTACCAGATGTATCACGCGCTGGGGCTGCTGGCGATCGCTATCCTGCTGTTGCAGCAGCCTGCTGCTAATGGCCTGCTGACGGTGGCAGGTTGGGGATTTGTGGGGGGGGTTCTGATTTTTTCGGGTAGCCTTTACGGGCTGAGCCTGTCGGGGATAAAGTGGCTGGGTGCGATCACGCCTTTGGGTGGGGTAGCGTTTTTGGTGGGCTGGGTCTGTTTGGCGAGCGCGGCGTTGTCTGTAAAGCAGCCCTAAAAATAGTCTCAAAAATTAGCTGCAAAGTCACCCTTAGCTCAATGATCCCGGCGGTTCAAATGGGCTATAGTCGTTGCCAGACAGAATCTTTCAATCGCAAAAAAAGCTATATGTGCCGTTTGTTGGGGTATCTAGGCCCTCCGATTACGCTCGATCGCTGGTTAATTAAGCCTGAGCATTCTCTGATTGAACAAAGCTATCAGCCCCGCGAGATGGAGACAGCCTTATTAAATGCCGACGGCTTTGGGCTGGGCTGGCACCACCCGGATCGAACTGAAGATGCTTTTGTTTACCGCAGTGTGCTGCCAATTTGGAACGATGTCAATTTGTCACCGCTAAGTCGCTATATCGAATCTGGCTGCGCTTTGGCTTACATTCGCAGTGCCACGCCGGGACAGGCCATCAGCATAGACAACTGCCAGCCTTTTCAGCGGGGGCGACTGCTGTTCATTCACAATGGCTTTATCGAAGACTTTCGGCAGTCGCTTTATCGTCCTATCCGCGATCGCCTGTGCGATGTTGCCTACCATAGCATTCAAGGTTCAACTGATTCGGAGCATATTTTTGCACTGCTGATTCACCAGCTCGAAGCTCAGCCCAGCCTATCCCTATCAGCAGCCCTTGACCAAACCCTAAAGCAGCTCTGTGAACTCAGCCACGACCAGGGTATTCGTACCTTAGCTAATGTCATAGTCAGTGACGGGCAGCAGCTTGTTTTTAGCCGCTTTGCTACCTCAGCACCCCAGCCCTCGCTGTACTGGCTACGAGATGATTTCAAGTTTCCTAAGTCGGTCATTGTGGCTTCTGAGCCGCTGTTTGATGCTGACTGGACTGTCTGCCAACCTTCTACGCTGGTGCAGGTTAGCGCTGACATTGAAATTCAGAGCCGTCCTCTAGACTTTGCTTGAAGATGAATGTAAACCCCGACTGGGCCAAGCGCTTTCAGCGATCGCCCGACTCAGCTACGTCTAGTACCTCTGGCCCCGCAACCTTAGATCCCAACAATCCGCTGCGATCGCAGCTCCAGCAAGCCTACAGCGCCTGCCGAACCGATACCCTGGCCCTTGTGGCTGATTTAGAGAACAAGCTTTTCTATCAGCAGGCCCACCCAGACTTTAGTCCGGTGGGCTGGCACCTGGGACACATCGGCTTTACCGAATCACTGTGGATCTTGGAGCATCTGGCCCAGCGTTCCTGCATTTTCCCCCAGTACCGTCATCTTTTTGCCGCAGACAGTCTGCCTAAAGCCGAACGCCAAAACCTCCCCAATCTCGAAACTCTACTGGCCTACCTCGAAACCCTGCGCGCTGAGGTTTTAGACTATCTGGCGATCGCGCCCTTAGCGCAGCAGGGCCGTCTCTGGTGCTGGCTGCTGCAGCACGAAAGCCAGCATTACGAAACGATGGCAATGGTGCTAGAAATGCATCGCCTTAGGCAAGAAGCGGAGCTGGATCGAGCTGTAGCTGCCTTTCACCCAAAGCCTAAAATCTTCCCACGTCTGCCGCCCCCCCAACCTTCTATCCCCATTCCTGCCGGAACCTTTGAGATGGGCTGTGACGAAATCGAAGCCATTGACAACGAGCAGCCAGCCCACCTGGTGTGTCTCGAAGACTTTTACATCGATCCTTATCCGGTTACTCAAAAAGAGTATCAGCAGTTCATTGCTGCCGACGGCTATCAAACCCGACGCTACTGGTCAGAAGCGGGCTGGCAGTGGCTGCAGCAGGCCCAGGTCAAGCAGCCCCTCTACTGGCGATCGGATGGCGATTGGCGAGACGTTCCGGTCTGCGGGGTGAGCTGGTATGAAGCAGAAGCCTATACGCGCTTTGTCGGCAAGAGACTGCCGACCGAGCCAGAGTGGGAGAAGGCCGTCAAGTCTCTGGTGGCAGAAGTCACTCTAGCGACAGACATCTGGGGCGATCGCAGGTTTTACAATGACAGCGATTGTGCCAAAGCAGCGATTCCGACTCAGCTGACTCTAACCGATTCCTTGGCCCATTCCCTGGCCTATTCCCTGGGTCAGGTGTGGGAGTGGACAGCCTCCTGGTTTAGCGCCTATGACGGCTTCAGCGCCTATCCCTACCAAGGCTATTCGGAGACTTACTTTGATGGCTGTCATCGAGTCTTGCGAGGCGGCAGCTGGGCGACACGTCCGTGGGCGCGACGCAGTACCTTTCGTAACTGGTATCAACCCCATGTACGGCAGGCTTTCACTGGGTTTCGCTGCGTATCTGAGCGCTGTATTTAGCAAGCCACCTGCAAAGATCTCCATGGTGAGACAATAGGCTTGCCTCTGCTTACAGCCAGCTTAGATTTGCTCAATGTTTGAGACTTAAGAGTCTAGCAATAGTTACTGTTATTTCGATATTAAAAGGTCATGGCAATCTCAAAACTGTCTCAAGTGTTACGTTCTCAGCCGGATGAGGCGATATCTGCTAATCCGCTCAGCGATCGCTTGACTCTAGATAACTGGCTAGCCCGCGAAGCCAAAGTGACGATGGGCCAAGACGTGATTGCTGGACTGTCTCAGCAGCCGAAGGCGCTGCCGCCCCAGTATTTTTATGACGATCGCGGTTCGCAGCTGTTTGAGCAGATTACTCAGCTCCCCGAGTACTATCTAACCCGCACAGAAACTCAGATTTTGGTAGACTCTGCCGCCGCGATCGCCCGTCTGACCGGCCCCTGCGAACTGGTGGAGCTTGGCAGCGGCAGCTCCACCAAAACCCGCCTCTTACTCGATGCCTATCAGGTTGCTGGTCATCCCCTGCGCTACCTGCCCATCGACGTCAGCGGCGGCATTCTCAAAGACAGCGCCCTCCAGCTTTTGCAAGCTTATCCAACGCTCCAAGTACATGGGTTTATCAGCACCTACGAAACCGCGCTGGCTCACCTGCCAGAGTCTGAGCTGCCTGGTCGCATGGTTGGCTTTATTGGCAGCACCCTGGGTAATCTCTCCCCTACAGCCTGTCAGCAGTTTCTAGCTAAGGTGTCTAACGCCCTACAGCCCCAGGAATATTTTTTGCTAGGCGTTGATTTGCGCAAACCCAGAGCCTTGCTAGAAGCCGCCTATAACGATAGCCAGGGCATCACCGCCGCTTTCAACCTAAATATGCTGCATCATCTCAACTGGCGCTTTGACGGCAATTTTGATGTGTCTCAGTTTGCCCATGTCGCTTTTTATAATGAAGCTGAACACCAAATCGAGATTTATATTGAGAGTCTGGTAAACCAAACCGTGCGGCTAGCAGCGCTGGATCTAACGGTTCACTTTTCTCAAGGGGAGCGACTGCTGAGCGAGATCTCGCGCAAATTTGATATCCAGACGATGACGCAGGAACTCTCGCAGTTCCAGCTCTCTGTGCTCAAAGCTTTTACAGATGAGCACAACTGGTTTGCGCTTTTACTCTGCCAGCGTCAGGCAGCCTAAGGTTGATATCACTGTTCTACCAGCTCAGTGTTGACCTCGTTGACCGGACGGCGCTTTAGCTCAGCTGACTGCGATCGCGGCAGCAAATCAAACACCTCCCTCAGGGCATCATCTACAGCTGTATATGAGACCGTCCCGGCTGCGTTAAACACCACCTCACCCGCTTGGTCAAATACCAGAGTTTGAGGGACAGTGCCCGTAAAGTAGTAACCCGGTTCTGTCAGCTCGTAGCTGTCTTTGACTGGCACCGAGTCAGCCATAATTGGAATAAAGTTAGCCGCTCTGCCGTAGGGAGCTTGAAGCTGAGAAACCACAGACGAATACTGCTTACAGTCGTAGCTATCATCCACATAAAAAACCAGGAGTACTGGCTTGTGGGCCTTAAAAGACTGAGCCAGACTAACGCGAGGTGGCACCAGCGAGCCATTACCCGCATACAGAGCAAAAATATTGCCGTCGTAGTGATCGTCGCTCAGACTTGCCCAAGCCGATGCAGGCGTTAACCCGCACAGGCAAAAGAGCAAAAAAGCTAGAACCGTACTTTTTAAGCAACGTTTGAGCAGTTCAATCAGATTAAGCAGCATTCAGTCAGCACAGATAAGAACAATAGATATCAGCTTTGAGTACCCCAGATCCATTAGGCCATATTTTGAGAGCCGTTGTCCGTCTAATTTTCACGAAAGCTCTCGGCTATTTGCTCAAACTCATCCCGGTTATCTTCAAACCGATCGGAGTCCGTCCAGCTAATGATCTGGTAGTAGGCCCGCTGGGTCGCTACGGTAGAGTGTAAATAGGTAATAGGAACCCCTTCATAGACTCCCTCAATTACATACTGCACCGCATTATTGTTGTTGACCGAATTAGCCTCTGTCGGCGTTTCTTCCACAAACTGATCCAACCCCGCAATCAGCAAGCGGCGGTAGGTTGTGGCGTTGTTTTCTAACGTGAATTTGTCTAAGTTCGCCTTGTCTTCAGCCAGCACCAGTGTGTAAAGATCGTTAGACTCTCTTGCTGCCTGAATCTCAGCGTTTCTGTGCAGGCCATCTATTTGCCGCCAGCTAGACGGCAGAGATATCTGAACTTCACCATCGTCGCTGCGAATGTTTTGACCGAGGCCAGAAGCTCCTGAGTCAAAAGAGGTATTAGACTGCGGTTCGATTGAGTCTATTCGCCTCGGCTCTGAAGTTCCAAGCAGATTTTCCATCAGGCCACAGCCGCTGAGTAAAAAGCTGATTAGAATTGGAGCAGTAACCGCTACCCTGATGTGCTGAGTTGACATCGCTCTCATTACCGCGAAAGAACGGGGTTAATTGTAGCCAAAGCATAGCATTTAAGCGATAAGATAAACTTTCTCAGGATTGGAGCTGAGTCGAATTTAGAGCAGATTAGGGTTTTTCCAAACCTGTTCTAGGCTCACCCTGCACTTTGAACAATTGAGAATCTCTACTTTGGCTGCTACTGGAAACGCTAATTCAAAATCACCATGCTAAGAGCTGGAATTGTGGGCTTGCCCAACGTCGGAAAATCAACACTGTTTAACGCGCTTGTCGCTAATGCCAAAGCTCAGGCAGCTAACTTCCCTTTTTGCACGATTGAACCTAACGTAGGAGTCGTCGCCGTACCGGATGAGCGTCTAGATATTTTGGCAAAAATCTCAGAGTCAGCGGAGGTGGTGCCAACGCGGGTTGAGTTCGTCGATATTGCTGGACTGGTTCAGGGAGCTAGTCAAGGGGAAGGACTGGGCAATCAGTTTTTGGCCAATATCCGAGAAGTCGATGCCATTGTCCATGTGGTGCGCTGTTTTGAGGATGACGACATTATTCATGTCTCTGGCGCAATTGATCCGCTGCGAGATATTGAGGTGATCAATCTAGAGCTGGCTCTCTCAGACCTGGCTCAGATTGACCGGCGACTGGAGCGGGTACGCAAACAGGCTCGCAATAATCCAGAAGCGCAGGTAGAGCTTGCTATTTTAGAAAAGCTACAGCCTGCTCTAGATCAAGGCAAACCTGCCCGAGCGGTGGAGCTAGATGAAGAGGCAGAACTGATGATCAAGCCGCTGGGTTTGCTAACTCGAAAGCCAATTATCTATGGGGCTAATGTGTCTGAAGACGATCTGGCTAGCGGAAATGACTGGGTTGAGCAGGTACGCCAGCTTGCCAGCACCGAAGCCGCACAGGTAGTTGTGGTTTCAGCGCAGGTAGAGGCAGAACTGGTGGATCTGTCTGCTGAGGAACGCAAAGACTTTTTGGAGTCGCTAGGGGTTGATGAAGGCGGTTTGAAGTCGCTGATTCGCGCTACCTATGAGCTGTTGGGGCTGCGTACCTATTTCACCACTGGCCCGAAGGAAACCCGAGCCTGGACAATTCAGTCGGGAATGCTAGCACCGCAGGCGGCTGGGGTGATTCATACGGACTTTGAGCGCGGCTTTATTCGGGCTGAGACGGTGGCCTATCAGGATCTGGTGACGACAGGCTCGATGGGGGCAGCTAAAGAAAAAGGACTGGTGCGCAGCGAGGGCAAAGAATACACGGTGAAAGAAGGCGATGTGATGCTCTTTCGCTTTAACGTCTAGCACTACTGGCTTTTCTGACTCAAGTGAATGAGGGTTTAAAGTCCGACGCCTGGAAAATCTACTGTATGTGTTTTGCCCCCAATGACCCGAGCCAAAACCCGATTGAAGATGCTTGGTTACAAGCTAAAACCTGGCTGAGACGGATGTCTGGGCTGCGCCCCTGCTTTGCAGCGCTGAAAGTCCTCTTCGAGCAGTTCTTTCTTAGCGAAGTCAGTCGGTAACTTTTCAGTTTGGTTGTGGGTCAGCATGCTCTCATACTAAATCCGACTTGTATACCCCCGAAATAGTATAGGATTGAGGGATGCCTAGACCCCTTCATCTCGAACCTCATTTTTCAGCCGACAAGCTCAAAGCGCGATATCGCGCCAGCCAAGACCCGCT
>JAAUQI010000100.1 GCA_012032345.1 Leptolyngbyaceae cyanobacterium RM1_1_2
TCAGCTTTTCACACAGTGCGATCGCTCTTGAGCGCGATCGACTGCCGCGTAGGCACTGACTAACCAGGTTTGAATCTCTCCCCTAGCAGCGTCTTCCAGTTAGCCAGTGCTAGAGCTTTCTCAAAATGCTCAACCGAACGACGATAATCGCCTCGCTCAAAAAGCTGTAGCCCTGAAGCAAACTCAATCTTGGCAAGTTTTGTATTTTCCGGCTCCATTGTTTAATTTTTTTGCAGTTCAGCAGACATCATAGATATATGGATTCTAAGAAACTCTGTGGCCTTGTGGGAGTCAGTGAGTTTAACAATGGGACGTCACCGCTGCTATTCGTTATTAATTTCCAAGAATAAGAACTATGCCTGAACCCGCTAATCAGCAGTTTTTTCGACCGCGATCGCGCTTTGGCGCGTCTGTTTTGACCGCGATCGCGGGAGCTTTACTTGCAATCGTCCCCGCACCTGCCAAAGCTGATACCGTGATTATTTCTGGCGATGGTTTTAGCATTCGTACCTCAGGGGTAGGGGTTTCGGTGGGCAGTCCAATCTATTACGCCCCTGCCTATCCATCTGGCTATCCGACGAGAACCATCATCAATGGTGGAACCATTAACGGAGCTACTTTGAATCGGCCTATCATTATTGACTCCACAATTAATGGCTCAACGCTGATTAATCCCGTCATTCGCAGGGGCAATTCAGGTGTTGTTCTAAACCGTACTCGCGTTGTTCGGCGACCTCATCGCGGCTTAGATAACGTCCGCAACCTACAGCGAGGGCGAGTAGAGCCGCTTAATCAGTATAGATATTAGGCAGAGAAACTGAGTTGCCTACGGGAGTATGTCAGGTTTGCAGTCGAGTATTTATACTCATCCCTCTAAAGCCTGTCTTACAAACGTTTAGCTAACGAAGGGATAGACTTTTTGACAGATGCTGTTCTGTTTTAAGATCAGTATGCTGGCGAGCTGTAAACTGCTGTTTCACTGAATCTAAAGCTTATGCGGCTACGATCGCTCTTAACTGCCCTATTCAGCCTCACACTCTTTGCCACGCTGCTGTTTCAAGCCTGTAGTGCGTCTGATTCAACCAGTCGTGAACCGGGTCTCAGCGATCGCATGGCGGTAGAACATCAAGACGAAACGCCCGTCGCTACAGATATCACAGCGATCGCTCCGGCTATCCCCGTAACCACAGAAACGGTAACCTATGCCACCGTGGACGGTGAACCCGTCACGGGCTATCTAGCCAAACCAGAAGGAGCAGAATCTCGCCTTCCCGCCATTATTGCCATTCATGAGTGGTGGGGTTTGAATGATAATATTCGGGCCGTGAGCGCACGTTTGGCAGGGGAAGGCTATACGGTGCTGGCGGTAGATCTATACAACAATCGGGTTGCAGAGAACGCCGTGGCCGCTAGAAAGCTCGTGGGAGAAGTCGAAGATAATCCTGAATCAGCAGAAGCCAACTTAAAACAAGCCTATGACTATTTGGTCAATGAGCAGGCAGCGATCGCAGTTGGTTCAGTCGGCTGGTGCTTTGGTGGCGGCTGGTCGCTGCAAACAGGGCTATTGCTGCCTGAGCAGCTAGACGCCTTAGCTATATACTATGGCCGCTTGGTGAGTGAGCCTGAGCAGCTAGCACCGCTACAGATGCCTATTGCCGGTTTTTTTGGCGCTAACGATCGCTCGATCCCGGTCGATCAGGTTCGGGCTTTTGAGTCAGCTCTCCAATCACTTGATAAAGCGGTTGAGATTTATATTTACGAGAATGCTGGCCATGCCTTTGCCAATCCTTCCGGTGAGCGGTATGTTCCTGAAGCCGCTGCTGATGCCTGGGCTAAAACAACCGAGTTTTTTGCTCAGACTCTAAAGGCTGCAGCCTAGTGCTGCTTAAAAACGTTCTAAATGTGGGCAGCGTTTTTTAACCAGGGTAGCCCAACCCGCGATCGCGCTGATTTAGCGGACGAGACCCTTGCTCTACATATCTTTTAAGCTGCCGAGCCATTCGCTGTAGGCCCCGTTTCTCATCTTGGCGCAAAAACGTCAAAAAAAGTCCTGATAGCAGGCCCGATAGCCGTTCTCGATGAATATACTTGGTGCGATCGATACCAATATCCTGTAGCTCAAAAATATGCTCACTCTTAAAGCCAGGCGCTGTTGAAACCCATTGCAGGTAAAGATTGGGCTGTAGCCTTACGACAGTAGGCTGAAACTCACTTTCCTCTTCTCCTTCAGTTCTCTGCAGCGCCAGCAGCACAGACTGCCCTAGCTGAAAAGTCTTTTGCGGGTCGCAGTCAAACAAAAAGGTGTTCCACCAGTACCAATTTTCTTTCTTGATCAGAGCCTGCCACACCTTTGCTCTAGAGGCTTCAATTTCGATTTCGATATAAAGACTAGGCATGGAGACAGGGGGTGACAGGCGTGAAGGAATCTAGATTCCTTCAAGATCGTCCAAGAAGAACAGTGTAAAAAAAATTAGTTGACCAGACTAAGAAGCATATTGAGCTAATGAAAATACTTAATTAGGCTTAACATTTGTTAGGTCATCTCTTTGGAGGCGAAGCTCAAGTGCGTCTCCAACTACTATTTGACTGGCAGGTAACTTACTGTTTGGCGCAATTTTATGGTTCAGCTCACTCCAAATTCCAGCTTTAGTTTAACCCTTCGTCTGAAAATTCCCAATCAGGCGGGCATGCTGGCCAAGGTCGCCCAGTCTATTGCAGAGGCTGGTGGCAGCTTGGGCCAGCTCGATCTAATCGAGCGCTCTCGGCAGTTTGTGATTCGAGATATCAGCGTGGACGCTGCCAGTACAGAACATGCCGAAGAAATTGCCTGCGCCATCCGCCAGCTCAGCGAATTTGGCATTGAGGTTTTAGATGTCCGCGATCGCACCTTTAATCTCCATCATGGCGGCAAAATTCATGTTGAAGGTAAAATTCCGTTGCGAAATCAAGAAGATTTGGCAATGGCTTACACGCCCGGAGTTGGACGCATCTGTAACGCGATCGCCCAGAAACCAGAGCGGGTTTTTGACCTGACCATCAAGGGTAATACAGTAGCTATCGTTACAGACGGCAGCGCTGTTTTGGGGCTAGGCAATCTGGGGCCTGAGGGAGCACTCCCCGTCATGGAAGGCAAAGCCATGCTGTTCAAGGCTTTTGCGGGGCTAGACGCCTTTCCTGTTTGCCTCGATACCCAGGATACTGACGAAATTGTAGAAACCGTTAAGCGGATTGCTCCTGTTTTTGGCGGTGTCAATCTAGAAGACATCAGTGCCCCTCGCTGCTTTGAAATTGAGGCACGGCTGGCGCAAGAGCTGGATATTCCCGTTTTTCATGACGATCAGCATGGTACCGCGATCGTGTCTCTAGCGGCGCTGCTTAACGCGCTAAAGCTGGTTGAGAAACCGCTAGAAAGTATCAAAATCGTCATCAACGGAGCTGGTGCTGCCGGGGTGGCGATCGCCCGCTTACTCACAAAAGCAGGCGCTAGCACTCTGGTTATGTGTGATTCAAAAGGAATTATTTCTTGCGATCGCCCCAGCCTTACCCCAGAGAAACAAGCCTTTGCCGTAGAAACAGGCGGTACTCTAGCCGATGCTATGCAAGGGGCCGATGTATTTTTGGGCGTGAGTGTTCCTGGCGTCTTGACCCCTGAAATGGTGCAAACGATGGCGGCTAATGCAATTGTGTTTGCGATGGCTAATCCCGTCCCTGAAATTCAGCCAGAGCAGGTCAAAGGGCTGGTGGCAATTATGGCAACGGGGCGCAGCGACTACCCCAATCAAATTAACAACGTACTGGCGTTTCCTGGAATCTTGCGGGGTGCCCTAGACTGCCGTGCTGAGGCGATTACCACCACTATGTATCTAGAAGCAGCCCAGGCGATCGCCTCTTTAGTCAGCCCCACCGAACTCAATCCAGAACACATTATCCCCTCTGTTTTCGACCCCCGAGTCGCCCCTGCTGTGGCTTCTGCCGTGCAGCAAGCCGCTAGGGCTGCTGGCGTGGCGCGGCGCTAACCCCCAAGTTCTCATCAGACTGCTGACGTTCTGCCAGTCGAGAGATAGCTAGGCAAAAATCATCTGTAATACACTGATCACATACAGCAAGTAAAGGAAAGTGCCCACTTTGTTGGACGAACAAGCCAAAAAAACGCTGCTTCGCAAGATTCCCCACGGACTCTATATCTGTGGAGTCAAGTCTGGAGATGACCTCAATGGCTTTACTGCTAGCTGGGTCATGCAAGCCTCTTTCGAGCCTCCCCTAGTCGTCACCTGCGTCAAAAATGATTCCAAATCTCACGAAATGCTCAAGTCAAGCGGAGTATTTGCCCTCAGCTTTTTAGAGGCTGGACAAAAGGAAATCGCTCAAAACTTTTTTAAGCCGCTGCGACGTGTCGGCAATAAGTTTGAAGATATTGAGTTTTACATGGGTGAGCAAACTAACTGCCCGGTGATTAGAGACTCACTTGGCTGTGTAGAGTGCAGCGTCGTGGGTGCTGTAGAGCACGGCGACCATACCGTGTTTGTGGGTGAAGTGATTGGGGCTACCCTCCATCGAGAAGGAGAACCGCTGCTGCTTGAGGATACGGGCTGGCAGTACGGAGGGTAACTCCCTAAAAACAATCATCAGCCATGATAAAACGGGCGCACGGTCAGCAAGCAGTGCACCCGTTTCACTTTAAAGTTTTGAAAAAACGTTTTGATAAAGTACTTTGACAGCGTTTGTCAAAAAGCTTTAAAGACTCAGGATTAAAACGCCACAACCCTAAAGAATCATTACGAAGACGTTGTCTGCGCTGCCAGCATCTCCTTCAGCTTCTCAAGCTCACCCGCCCAGCGAGGATCTGGCTGCACAGCATCTGTGGAAGCAGTGACAGCAGGCGTAGTGCGTCCCTTGTTGTCGCCTTTACTGCCGCCTTTGTTGCGACGGCTAGGAGCAGGGGTGCTGCTTTCAGCAACATCACCTTCAGGTTTAGCGCTTTTGCTTCGAGGCAGCGCTTTCTCAATTTTAAGAGTAGTATCCTGTAGCTGATAGCCATTGAACTTTTCGACCAGCACGTCTGCTTGTTCGTCAGTTTTGACAGTGACGAAGCCAAAACCACGACACTTGCCTGTCTTTCGGTCAGAAATTAGCTTAACTGAAACCAGATCTTCAGTATGATCGGCAAAGACAGCCTCTAGCTCCTCACGCTCCAATTCTTTTGGCAAATTGCCAACGTACAAACGAACTGACATAGAAAATACCTCTAACCTGTATGGGACAAAAAACTTCAGTTGAAACAGCAGCCTTGCAGCGTACTTAACTAAAACAGTTGGGCACCCAATGAGCTACTGTTTGCGATTTGGAAAAACTTGCTTTTGCTAAATTTAGAGACAGGCACACTAGGCTGAGTGGCAGACTTTTGGACTTACTTTGAGGACAAACAGCCAATCTATACCATAGCTGACGAAACCCCAGGCAAACTTGAGTCGCTAGTGATGAACAATCCACGTAAATTAATTCGGGCAATGTTAATTTCCCTAAAAAGCTTGCCAGGTTACTATTCTATCCACTAAGGTACCACGACCTTGCGTAGACGTTGAAAAGAAGGTTTAAAGCTCCGCAGAATTTCAATTCAAGCAGATTCAAAACAAAGAAGCAAGTTAGACAAGACGAGTATTTGATCTCAGAAACAGTCTCGAAGCTCTTTGAGTCTTGTAAGTAAGCTGCTTCAAGTTCCAACTTTCTGTATTTTAAGGAAAACAAACTTTAATTGCTGGAGAAGTGGAATAAACTTTGTTTATCAATGGCCAGAGATGAGAAGTCAACGTAGCTTTAGAAAAAACCAGCCGAGTAACGGCTGGTCAATCTTGCTGTGTTGAGAGTAGGAGAACCTGATACCCACAAGCCCTATAGGGCCGATGCAACTATGCTAACTGCCAGGTCGCATCTAGGCATACTGGAGTCCTACATAAAAAGTAACATTTTTCACCCTAGACTGCAATATTTCTTAATCATCAGCCGCCGCTAAAAATTATGTAGACGCCCGATAGCATCGCAACCAGGCTGATCCAGGTTGACAAAATGGGGGCCTGTCCTAAAATTGTCTTTCCGGCTTTTGCCTGCAGACGCTCAACATCACTCCAAATCGTACCTCCCCGACGGAACCAGCCCGTGACGCTGACTGAGCGCTGAACTAATCCAGCTGGATGATGTTTGGGTGGTGTAAAGAGATACCCTAGCGGCCCAAATACTGTCATCATCTGTAGTCTGATCAAGCCTGTCCCGGTTTTGAGGATCAAATCTTGCCCCAGTAAATTTAGCAGACCGGAGCGACCGATTAACTCTCCTTTTAAGTTTAGGCTAATGCTATCGATGGGTAGCAGTTCAGTCCGACTGTAGAGTTCGGGCAGATCTACGTCAGTCGAGCTGAAACGCGGCCTGATGTCAGGAAAAAGCTGGTTAACGCGCAACAGTGTACCGACGCCAAATCCTATCAGCAGACTGCCGTATAGAAGCGAGCGGTCTTGGTAAAGCCAATCTAGCTGCCAAATGCTGAAAGCGCTGGCGAGACCGCCGATAAACCATAAAATCAGGGTGCAAGCGCCACCGAGTAAAAGACCTACAAATGGGCTACTCTGTCTAAGCAGTGGACGCCAATAGTGCCAAAAGTCTGAGAAGGTTTTTATCCGGGCGGTAGTTTTTCTCTCTGTGGTGGCGATCGCGGCCTCTAGCCCCCACTGCTGTGCTATTTGCCTGAGCCATTGAATTCGCTCCCCTAATAAGGGCTGAGGCAGATTAAACGTGAGCCAATGACGATAGGGATTATGCCTGTCCCAGGCTAGAAGCTGGGGCCAGGAGAGAGCTGAGGCCCAGCTGCCGCTCACTGCGAATTCACAACTTAGCGGCGTTAGTAAATCAATGCTCTCAAGTAGGAGCGGTACTTGCTGCTGCGTCTGAATATGAGTCGCTGTGGTACTGGCTATTTTGAGCAAGACTCTAATCAAGCCGTTAGGATTGCCCGTGAGTGCAGCAGCAGCGCGATCGCTGTGGGCTGTCCCCGCTCGAGCCAGTCCTAAAGCGACCTTGCGCATCAGCCAGTAGAGGCTATAGCAGCTAGCGGAGGCGATACCCAGCAGCATCCGAGGTGTTGGAGCGCTTTGGCGATCGCCCCGTTTGGCCAGCTCCTCATATCCCAGATAAAAGCCCTGCAGATAAAGCCCCAGCCCTGACAAAACTGGCCAGTCCCAGCGCCTCATCCGCGCCAGCTCACGAGCATACAGCACTGCCAGCTCATCCTCACCAAGCTGATCAAGGGCACCCTGGCTAATCACCAGCCGACCATAGCGGGGGATAAAGCCATAGCTAAAGCTGAGCAGGGCTGGCGTCGGCAATAATTTTAGGCTGGGCATCAGCCAACCCTGCTGGCGACAAACTCGCCGCAGCAGCAGGACTGACTCGTGACTGTAGGCATCTAGCTGCTTGATTGAGAAAGACCTGAGTCTGTGCGATCGCTGTAGCAGCTGATCAAACAGCCAGGGTGAGGCCAAAACCAAACCAGAACATAGCAAAAAGAGAGTAATGGGATGGCTGCTGGCAAAGAAGAGCAAGGGCCGGGGGTTCACTGGCCAGCGAATAAAGGCCAAGATCTCATTGAGAGCCAACGTGAACTGATACAGCAGCCAAGTCGAGAGCCAAACCCAGGCGATCGCAGTTGCTGCGCTCAGCAGGTGTAGGCTGAATGTTTGGGCTGGCAGAGCCTGGGGCGATCGCAGCCTGTCTGCCTGGGGAGGATCTGGGATTTGTGAAGGCACAGCAGCGACCTCAGCCGCTGACTTTCTAGCACTTGGCTCTGATACTGGCGCTGCCGGAACCGCTGTGGGGGGCGGTGCCCCCGTTGCCGCATTGAGCTGCTGATACTGAAAAAGCGAACCTGTCGGTGCTGGCTCATCTGAGTGAGCTGAGGCGGCATCTGTTAGGCTTGGGGCTGTCGGCTGAAGAGGCTTGTCTGGCGTGTCGAGAATATCCGGCGTCTCTATAGGAGCAAAGCCGCTGGAACCTGCAGGTGCTGCTGGGCGTGAGGGAGTGGCTGCTGGACTTTTTGCATCAGAATCAATTGGCGTAAATCCGCTGAGGTCTTCAGTGGGCGCAGGTATCTCCATGTCGGCACGAACAGTTGACTGAGACGGCCCCAAGTCAGCCAGTGTGCGTTTGGCCCAGTCTTGTACCTGTGGGTCGGGGCTACGCAGCAGGCTTTGGCACTGAGCGATCGCCGCTGGCCGATTGCCCAAGCCTGTCAGTGCTCTGACAAGACCATTGCGCCTTGATTTGATAGCGGTGGCGGGTGGCATGGTTTGAAAGCTGCTGTAAAGCAGGCAAGGCCGCTTCATACTGTTTACACTTGA
>JAAUQI010000101.1 GCA_012032345.1 Leptolyngbyaceae cyanobacterium RM1_1_2
GCGATCGCACCCAGACATTCCATAAACAGACTCTATTTTAGAATGTGAAGGGACAAAAACGGCAAGCGCCATTTACTGATCCAGTCGTTTGAGATTGAGCAGCCGTAGCTGGTGGTTGTGGCTGTCGAACATCAGGCAGAGACCAAAATTGAAAACAGTCAGGCTAGCGGTGCCGAGCCAGAACCAGTGACCGCCTGTGATTTTTTGGGCCAGAGCTTCGCCAAACAGACTCAGACCCAACCCTGTACACAGCAAGCCACCAATGCCTTTGGTCAGCCAGAGTATTCTTTCTCGCTGCATTTTAGCTTCCTTTACCCTATATTTTCTAGAACAAAACTCGAATTTGAGGCAGTTTTAGCTCATCACCTGCGATCGCCGCCTCATTTTCCTGCTCAGTTTCGTTGATAATTGCGGCCAAACTGTCAACTCCCTCAACCCCAACTTTTTGTAAAGTAGATAGCCAGCTTTCGCTCTGGTCGATTAAATTTGCCACATCAATGCCGCCATAGTCAGGCTCAAACGGGTACAGGCGGTTAGTGCCCTCACCGAGCAAGATCGCGGCCCCCTGCCAGTTGCTATTGCCTAGGTGATAAAACGCCACCGCTATTTGCAAAATGCCTTGATAAAAGGGCCGACTGTAGAGTTCTGCTTCCATCCAGAGAGCTTCTAAGGTGTCGTGGCAGGCATAAAACTGACCGCTGTTGAACTGCTCAATTCCTTGCCGCAGGGCAGGCGGTAGGTCATCAAATGGGGTGCTGCTACTCAAAGAATCAGTCATTAGGCGCTGGACTTATCTGGCACAAGAATGTAAACAAACTATTAAAAAGGAGATAATATTCTCCGCGTGAGTGTGGTGTAGGAGTAGAAACATCTTATGGTAACTTCCCCAGTGCGGGCAGTAGTTCCCCTATCGGGACTCGACAGTTTTGTAGCTGAGTCACCTCAGGGACTCGGCTGGCAGCCACCAGCGCTGCCCCAGACCTCTCTATTCGGCACAGACGGTATTCGCGGACGGGCAGGCGACTTGTTGACCGCCCCGCTGGCGCTACAGACTGGCTTTTGGGCCGGACAGGTGCTTCAAAGCCAAGCCTTACTACCTGGCCCTGTGATTGTCGGGCAAGACTCGCGCAACTCCAGCGATATGCTGGCAATGGCGCTGTCTGCTGGACTCACCGCCTCTGGTTTAGACGTCTGGCACTTGGGTCTTTGCCCTACTGCAACGGTGGCTTATCTAACCAGCACCTGCAAAGCGGTTGGCGGCATTATGATTTCGGCCAGTCATAATCCCCCCGCCGACAATGGTATTAAGTTCTTTGCCGCCGACGGCACCAAACTATCCGCCAGCATTCAAGCTCAGGTTGAGCAGGCGCTGCGACTGGGACAGCACAGTCCTTTTGCTGAATTACAAAACAATCACTGGGGACGGCACTATTTCCGCCCGGAGCTGATAGAGCGATATGCCAGTTTTTTGCACGAGCCGCTGCCTGCAGCGCTCGATCTCAGCGGTATGCGGATTGTGCTGGATATGGCTTGGGGATCAGCCACAGGGGTGGCGGAACAGGCATTCCGGCGGACAGGAGCTGACGTAATTGGGCTGCATGGTATGCCCGACGGCGATCGCATTAATGTCGGCTGTGGTTCAACTCACCTAGATCCGCTCAAGGCAGCGGTACAGAATCATCAGGCCGACCTAGGCTTTGCCTTTGACGGCGACGCCGATCGCGTGATTGCGGTGGACGCACAGGGGCGCGTTGTGGATGGTGACTACATTCTCTACTTCTGGGGGCAGACCCTGCACCAGGCCCAGCAGCTGCCGGCCAACACGATTATTTCAACCGTGATGGCCAATCTAGGCTTTGAGCGGGCCTGGCAAAAGCTAGGCGGTCAGCTAGTGCGGACAAAAGTGGGAGATCAGTACGTCCATGCTGAAATGCTACAGCGCGGCGCTAAGCTAGGCGGTGAGCAGTCAGGCCATATTTTGTGCCATCACTACAGCATGACGGGGGACGGCATCCTGACGGCGCTGCATCTGGCGAGTTTGGTCAACAGCTCTGGGGGTAGCCTATCTGAGCTAGTAGACCAAAGCTTTCAGACCTATCCGCAGATGCTCAAAAATGTGCAAGTAAAAGACCGCGATCGCCGCTTAAACTGGCACATCCACGATCCCATTCAGCAGGCGATCGCTGAGGCCGAGGCCGCAATGGGGAATCAGGGGCGGGTGCTGGTGCGGGCCTCTGGCACTGAGCCTGTGATTCGCGTCATGGTTGAGGCGGCTGACGCTGAAATGGTCACGAGCTGGACAGATCGCCTGGTACTTGCTGTCCAAACCCATCTAGGGGCTTAGATCATTTGCCAGGGGTAGCTGATAATCTTAAAGCACCTTTACGCACGTCCATAGACAATCGTCTATTTAGGGCAGCTTGATCAAAAAGTCATGAAGCTTAGCTATGCTTCGCGTCGTAGACTCGTCCGTTGGCGGCAGCTCTTGAGAGGGGCAACCGGGAGCAACAAAGGCAACTGGGCGTGGCTCAAAACCAAGCCGCTGCCTGTTGTCACTCTCAACCGTGACCTATGGCGCTGGGCTGAGCCGTCGGTCAACTACTACATGCTGATGTTTTTGTCGGGGGTGATTGCCACCCTCGGCTTGCTTGCCAACAGCAGCGCCACTATTATTGGGGCCATGATTGTCGCACCGCTGATGGGGCCGATTATTGGCATGGCCTTTGCGGTGGCGATGGGCAATCGGCGCTTGCTGAAGCGGGCTACCTTTTCAATGGTGACGGGGGTGCTGCTCAATGTAGCTACAGCCACGCTGATCACCTCAATAGTCGGCCTAGATGCGCTGACGACCGAAGTCCAAGTGCGGATGCAGCCGACCCTGATTGACCTGGGTGTGGCGCTGGCAGCGGGGGCAGCGGGGGCCTATGCCAAGGCACGAAAGCACATTTCTGATGCGCTACCGGGGGTGGCGATCGCCGTAGCCCTGGTACCTCCCCTCAGCGTCATTGGCATTGGTATTGCCACCTGGTCAAAAGCCGTGGCGGTCGGCTCTACCCTGCTATTTTTGACTAACCTGGCCAGCGTTATTTTCTGCGGAGCGCTGGTCTTCTTAGCCCAGAAATATGGCTCCCTCGATCGCGCTCAAAAAGGACTCGCCGTTTCAGTGTTGGTCTTAGCCCTGTTAGGATTACCGTTAGGATTCTCCTTTCGGGATTTAGTTGTGCGAGAACGCACCCGTACTCATCTCAACCTGCTGGTGCGGCAGCAAACATCTGGCCTTAGCGACGTTGGTATTGAAAGCCTAAGTGTGCGCCGCCGTCGAGATCGGGGGCTGCTGGTTAATCTAGAAATTTCGGCTCCTTCCAACAGCATCTCGGCGCAAGACATTGACGTTTTACATGAGTTTTTGGAAGCAGAACTCAACGTCCCCGTCGATTTAAACGTATCGGTGATTCCTATCGATCGCTTTCGCGCTTTAACCCGACAGCGGCAGTGAGAGGAGAGCGTATTATCGGCATCTATGGATGTCACGAGTCAAGCTTGCAACTGATGATAAATCTATGACTCTAACCAGAATTGGGGCGTTTTTTATCAGCACAGCTAGCGGCACACAAGCAGGGCGAGTCCGTAAGCTCAAAAGCTCTACTGTGGCAGGGATAGGTTGATGCAGTACTCGCTCTCTTTGAAGGGCTGAAGAAGAAGCAAGCTCAGCTCTTCTGCAAATATCTGTGCAAGCATCGTCAGCGCATTATCAACTATGACTACTACCAGAGTAAGCAGATTTGCTCGGTTGGCTCTGGAGCAGTTGAATCAGCCATTAAGCAAATCAGTCGGCGGGTGAAGATTTCAGGAGCGCAGTGGAACCCGCAGAATGTTCCTCAAGTCTTGGCACATCGCTGTGCTCACCTCAACGGACTCATCGGCCTACAAAGGTGACATGCTCCCAGACAAAACCTACTCGTTGTGTGATGCAGTCAGTTTTGTTTTGATGCGTCAGCATGGTGAGTTATTTGCAGCCGCCCAGCTTCACCGTTACACAGTTTTAGCGTCTAGCCTGACTCCGATAGGGGTTAAAAACTATTCACAGCTCATATCCACCCCAGTAAAGCCGTAGGGAAACCCGACCCCGCTGAGGCTGCTGTATTCGTTATCTTAAAAATAAGCATCGCTTATGCTTCAGACACGATGCAGAGACTTCTAGAAAAGATAAAGAGAGGCGATCGCCATCATCGGCAACCGCCATAGCCATCAGCTCACAGCCCACCGCCAGTAAAAATTGCTTTGGGAAAAATGACGCCAAAACCCTCGATTTTCGCTGGTTTAAGCAGACCAAGTTGTCGGCGCTAGCTGCGTATCATTGCTAGGTATTAGGCTATCTGCCTAACACTGATACAAAGGCAGGTAGTCGCTTCAGTCCTAATGCAGACAGGCCAAATAGCACGAATGCCGCTACCCCACCAGGTTCAGGCACAGCGGCTACCCGTCCATCGGCTCTTACTAGCAGCGTCACCTCGTCGCCATAAATGCGGCGCTCAGTGCCCAGCAAACCATAGTTACTGTCCAGCAGAGGAAAGTTATAAACTGGCGTAAAAGCAACCCGAGCAAGCCCCTCTTCAGCTAAATTTTCGACGTTCACTTCTAAATGACCATAGTGCTTGCCACCGTCCACAATTTGCAAAACACCGTCGATCTCCTGCCATAGCTCTGGCTCGTCTTGATCGGCACTCCACTGGCTAAACGGATTGTAGTTAAGCGGCTCGCCATTATCGTCTTGAATTTCGCCCCGCAGTCCGTCGCCCGAAATTCCGACATCGTAGTAATGTACGCCTTTACCGTCACCATCTTCATCGACAAAGCTGCGCTCAAACATTTCGCTGTGGCCCGAGAACACAGCCACCACACCATACTCTTCAAAGAGGGGGTGATACTGGCGTAAAGGGGTGCCACCCTGGCCGCTAGAGAGTTCATGGTTCATTGGAAAACCGTGGGTACCGTTAGAAAAAGGCGCATGGTGGAATTGAACAAACACAAGCTGTCCTTGCTCGCGGGCATCTTTAAGCTGTTCTATGACCCAGTTCCACTGGGGACTGCCTGGATTGAAGTCGGCTAGGTCAGTACCGCCCGCAGCTTCGTAGTCTTCGCGGGTAAAGTTATCTTGGGTATCGGTGCCAGCACCGGTATAGTCTCTGCCGCTAATTTTAGAGGGTTGTCCTTCGCCACCGTAGTTGCTGCGTTTGTCTTCTGGCTCACCGTTGGAGCTATCAAGCGTGAGAATGGTAATGGGGCCGTAGTCAGTGCGACCATAATTATCTTGATGCTCAGGCGTACCGTTTTCGGGGCCGTCGATATAAATATGAAATTTGTCGCGGCCAAATTTGGGGCCAAAGCGACCGTCAGCGTCTGTGCCATAGCCGCCGTTGAGCGCGCCGAAGTTTTCCCAGTTACCCAGTGCTGCAATCAACGGATATTCGGATAGGCCGCTGTCCAATTCACCCGCATTGTGGCGAAAAAACTCATCCCAACCGGGCTGATAGCCGCCGCCTTGTACCAAATCGCCTGGCATGAGGAGAAAGTCGGGATTGCGGCTGTTGATGATTTTGAGATTGGTAGCGTAGCCTTCGGTTTCAGTCAGAGCGTAGCGGAGGCGACCGCCACTCACGCCGAATGTGTCGGCCCATTGACTGTTCTCGACGCTCGGTCGCTCGGCTGAGCCAAGTGCCAGCGGCCCTGACTGCCAGTCGCGATTCTGGATGCGGCCTAAGGGTTCGGTTTCACTGTCAGAAAGGGCGATGAAGCGAATGTTGTCCCAGTTTTCTCGGGTGGGTGCTGTCTTGAAGGTGGAGGCAAAAATGCTGTCGCCGACTTGGACGCTGTAGTCGTAGATAGTATTGGCAGAGAGTCCGTTGATGGACACAGCATGTTTGTAGTTGCGATCGCCCATCAGCCATGAGCTAGGTGCCAACCCGTCAATCTGTTGATTTTTTTCAGCTGTGGTGTAGCTCAGCAGTGGCTGGAATACAGGCGCACTCTCAAAGGTGAGTGGATTTGCTAGCGCTGGGCCAGTGACGGTCAAAGTACCTGCTTGGTCTGCTTCGGTGAACCAAGTCACCAACATCCCTTCGGCAGTTGGCTGTTGCAAGTAGGGATTAACTCGAAAGGTCGCAGCTTCAGCAGGGACGATTGCTAGGCAGAAGGTGGCTGCGATCGCAGCCGACGTTAGCGGTAATCTCTTTGTTAGCATTATTTGAGGGTTTACAGAAAAGATAGGATAGGGTGTGTGGCAGCAGGAATGACTCGATTTGTTAGCTTCAACTGAAACAGACAAACGCGGTGCCAATGCCGCTTAAATGAGTAAAGAGGTTTGAGCTTAAAGCTGAATTAACAACAGCCAAAGGTCAGGTAAAGGTCAGTTGGCTAGATTGTTAACCCACTAAGCTCATCACTTTCATCTATGTATGGGCATTTCTATTTCGTGTTTTTGTATGTCTAAAAGGGAAATATTTGAATGTCTCAACTTTGATGCCATCATCAGCGCCTCAAGTTCTGAAGCAAGCTTTTTAAAGATCTTTGAAGATGCGTTTTCCCAACAAGATCAGCTATTGCTTGAAGCGCACCGCACAATTTTGACAGCCTGTTACAGAAATCCAGGACTTTCTCCAGCTCTGAAAGCCAATACGCCAGAAATGCTGGCCAAGGCTTGGTTAAAGAAGTATGGCGATAGCTATGAAAATCGAATTTCAAGACGGATCTTACGAACCCCAAGTACGGTTGCTGATCCAATCGTCAGTATCATCATCAACGCTCGACTGATAGGACTAACAGCGGAGCATCTTGAACAAATTAAATATGCCCATAGGCTATCGATGTCTGCTGAGAACATTCAAGGACTACTACTAGAGGAATTTTTGGCTGAGCAACTTGCTGATTATGGTTGGTACTGCTGTTGGGGAGAATCGATTCGCCACGTAGATTTTTGCAATGCTGATGGTTCTCTCTTACAGATCAAGAACCGCAGTAACTCGGAAAATAGTTCATCTTCCAGAGTAAGAATTAATCAACCTATTGAAAAATGGCATAGAGTTGATGCCAAAACAGGTTTCTATCGATGGTCTTATTTCAATAAAAAGTACAACACGGATCGCTTTTCAGAACAGGGTAAACGCATCTAAAACGAGGCGACAAAGCGTGTAAGATAAGGGGTTTTCCCCTGCTTGCCGATGCCTCCTATAGTCAATCGAGAAACACTGCAATCATGCCTGGAGCAGTACTTTGGGCAGATCCCCGACCCGCGTGTGGAGCGCACACGCGCTCACCAACTGCTCGACATTATTGCCATCGCTTTGTTTGCAGTGCTGTCTGGAGCAGACAGTTGGGTGGCAATCGAGACTTACGGCAATGCCAAACTCAGCTGGCTCGAATCATTTTTGGTCTTAGCCAACGGCATTCCTTCGCACGATACCTTCGCCCGTGTCTTTGCCCGACTCGACCCTGCAGCATTCGAGACGAGTTTCCAGCAATGGGTCAAAGCGTTGGTATCCACTTTGGGCGCACAACTGATTGCGATTGATGGCAAAACCATCAAAGGTTCCTATGACCGGCGACAGGGGGTGAAAGCGCTACAACTGGTGAGTGCCTGGGCCAGTGAGCATCGACTGGTGCTGGGACAGTGCAGCGTATCCTCGAAGTCCAATGAAATTACGGCGATTCCTGTGCTGCTTGAACAGTTAGCACTGGCCGGTTGTATCGTCAGTATTGATGCGATGGGCACCCAAAGCGCGATAGCTGAGCAGATTACGCAGCAGCAAGCCGATTATATTCTGGCGCTCAAAGGCAATCATCCCACCTTGTTAGAGCAGGCACAAACCGGGTTCCAGGACGCTCAAGCGCATCGGGGGCAAACCCCTAACTACACGCACTATCAGGGAACTGAGGCGGGGCATCATCGCATTGAATCGAGGACAATCTGGCAGATTCCGGCAACGCAAGTATTTTCCCCAGACCAGTTGGAGCACTGGGCTGGCTTGCAGAGTTTGGTCGTGGTGCAGTCTCATCGTCGCTTGTGGAATAAAGACACCGTCGAAACCCGCTATTTCCTCAGTTCGCTTAGCACTGATGCTCACACCTTTGCTCGCTATATTCGTGCTCATTGGGGAGTGGAAAATCAACTGCATTGGTGTCTCGACGTGGTGTTTAAGGAAGATGCTTCTCGCATTCGCAAATGCTATGCTCCCCGCAACATGAGCTTGTTGCGCCGATTGGCGCTCAACCTCTTACGCCAAGAGCCATCGAAAGGCAGTTTGCCAATGAAACGCTATCGAGCAGGGCTAGATGACCGATTTATGTTGCAAATTCTCACCGCCAA
>JAAUQI010000102.1 GCA_012032345.1 Leptolyngbyaceae cyanobacterium RM1_1_2
CATCGGAAACGTTTATTTACCTGGCTATGATCCGGATCATGATAAGGCGATTGGCGTAACATCTGACCCCCTACAACTTTTCAAACATCCTCTAAGATCGCATCTGTCTCCACTCGCTGGAGAAACTAATTGAATGGAAACCGGGGGCGTTCCGAGAAACACGGAGCGCCCTTTTTCTTTTGGAAGTCTCCGCTCGCTGGAGACTAGAGGTTTGAGGGATATAGCGAAAGGATGAAGGATGAAGGCAGAAGAATGAAGGCAGAAGAATGAAGGATGAATAGGATGCTGGTCATGTAAAGATTCAGCGATCTGAGTTGTTCTAAGCAAACTGCGGTTTGCTATGCAGCGTTAAATTACGAAAGTCAGAATGCTATGGCAGCTTGCGTCAAACTCCCAGGTCGCTCGATTTAGACTCAGCACCCAGGAGGACGAAATTTGCATCACATCATTTAATTCGCTTGCTTGTCGTGCAAAGCAGAGTTTGACAATCATAGGAGAACTGCCAAATCTAGGAGGGTCTGAGTTAAGGTATAGAGGCAGTGCCTCAACTTCAGGTATGCAGCTTCCTCTCATTGGCAAAGTCAAACGCCCAGCAGCCTGGATTGTTGGGCTACTGGCAGTAGGCATTTTAACCACAGGTGCGATCGCCTTTGGCATTCTACGCAGCCGCGTCCCCCCCTATGAGCTAGCCGACTACACAACCACAGTCGAAGCCACAGCCCTAACCGTGCAAATCACCGCCAGCGGTACAGTTAAGCCAGTTAAGACTGTCAACCTCAGCCCTAAAAATGCGGGTATCCTGGCAGAGATTTATGTTGAGCAGGGCGATCGCGTAGCCGCAGGCGATCTGATTGGTCGGATGGAAGCAAACGATCTAGAGGCTCAGCTGCGGCAAAATCAGGCCAGCCTAGCCGAGGCTGAAGCCCAACTGACAGATCTGCGCCAGGGCAGTGACGCTGAACAAATTGCTCAGGCCCGTGCTGGCGTCGAGACAGCCCAAGCCCAGCTGCGAGATGCTCAGGCCCGCAGAGACCTCGCCAGCGATCGCCTCAGCCGCAACCAGCAGCTTTACGCCCAGGGCGCAATTTCTGCTAACGAGCTAGATAGTCTCAACAGCGAGGCCCGCATTGCCCAAGCCGCCATTGACCAAGCCCGCTCACAGATCAACGACGCCCAGCAAAGACTACAGGACTTACGCAACAATCCAGACGCCGACGAAATTGCCCAGGCTGAGGCTCGGGTGGCCCAGGCTCAGGCCCAGGTAGATGCAGGCCGCATCCGGGTAGAAGACACCCTGATCCGTGCCCCTTTTGCGGGCATCATTACCCAAAAGTTTGCCACAGAAGGAGCCTTCGTCACCCCGACCACCTCGGCCTCAAGCGCTACATCTGCCACCTCAACCGCAATTGTGGCCGTGGCTAGCGATCTAGAAGTCGTGGCCGAAGTTCCTGAAGCCGACATCGGTAAAATCAGGCCGGGACAGTCAGTAGAAATTAGGGCAGACGCGGTGCCTGATGAAACCTTTCGGGGTGAAGTGCGGCTGATTGCGCCTGAAGCGGTTGAGCAGCAAAACGTGACTCTGTTTGAGGTGCGCATTCAGCTGCTGGAGGGGCAAGAGCGGTTACGCTCTAATATGAACGCAGATGTGGCCTTTATTGGGGACGCGGTTGCAGATGCTCTAGTCGTACCGACTGTGGCTGTCGTCACCCAGGAAGGCCAGCCCGGTGTGTTAATTCCCGGCGATCGCAACCGCATCCGCTTTCGCCCGGTGACGCTAGGCTCCCAGGTCGGCGATCAGATTCAGATTTTAGATGGCATTCAAGCAGGCGATCGCGTTTTTATCGATCTGCCGCCGGGACAAACGCTAGAAAATCTCACCTTTGGACAGCAGGAGAAGACGGAGCAGTAGAGCATGGATCTTTCAGAAAGCTTAAAGATGGCAACCAAGACGCTGACGGCTAACAAGCTGCGCAGCGGTTTGACTATGCTCGGCATCATCATTGGCAATGCCTCGGTGATTGCGATGGTGGGCATTGGCGAGGGGGCGCAGACATTTGTCAACGAGCAGCTACAGTCACTCGGCCCTAACGTGCTGTTTATTGCCCCCGGCAACCCGGAGACGCGGGAACTGAGTGGATTAGAAATTGCTAAGACGTTAGTGGTAGCCGATGCAGAAGCGATCGCCGCTCAGGTGCCCTCAGTCGTCGGGGTTGCCCCAGAGTACAGCACCCGCTCGCTGGTGACCTACCGTAGCCGCAATGCCAACACCAGCGTCATTGGCAGCACCCCCTCCTTTCTGACAGTGCGCAGTTTTGAGATGGGTCGGGGGCGGTTTCTCAGCGATTTAGATGTGCGTCGCAGCGCTCAGGTAGTAGTGTTGGGGGCCACCCTGGCAGAGCGGCTATTTCGAGAAGATGAGCCACTAGGCCAGCAGATGCGGATCAAAGGCGTTAGCTTTGAGGTAGTAGGCGTCCTTGAAACTAAAGGCTCAAGCCTGGGGCTTGACTATGACGACGCGGTGATTGTGCCCATCACCACGCTCTCCAGCCGCATTGTGGGCCGTACCTCTCCCTATGGCATTGAGGTATCGTTTATCTCAGTTTCGGCCCGCGACCGGGAGAGCATGAACAGGGCCGAGTTTCAGGTTCGCAATTTGCTCCGCCTGCGTCACAACATCACCGATGAAGACGACTTTTTTATTCAAAGTCAGGACACACTGCTGTCGATTGCCGGAACGATTACCGGAGCGCTGACGGTGATGCTAACCGCGATCGCCGGAATTTCACTGCTCGTTGGCGGCATCGGCATCATGAATATCATGCTGGTTTCAGTGCGAGAGCGGACGCAGGAGATTGGTCTGCGTAAGGCCATCGGTGCCTCTCAGCAAGATATCCTGGTGCAGTTTATGATTGAGGCTGTGATTTTATCCATCGCTGGCGGCGTTATAGGGACCGTCGTAGGGGCTGCTGGAATTTTAGCAGTAGGCGCGATTAGCCCCTTCAATCCCAGCATATCTGTTGCGGCTGTAGCCGTAGCCGTCAGCGTTTCGGGCGGTATTGGCTTATTTTTTGGTGTCGTGCCTGCTCGTCAGGCTGCCAAGCTCGATCCTATTGTGGCGCTACGCAGTGCTTAATACTTAATATGTCTCATCCTCTCATTCAGCTTGACAGCGTTGCTAAAGTCTATGGTGCTGGCAACACAGAAGTGCGGGCACTGTGGAATGTTAGCTTTGCAATTGAGCAGGGCGAATATTGCTCAATTATGGGGCCATCTGGCTCAGGCAAATCGACAGCCATGAACGTGATTGGCTGCCTCGATCGCCCCACCAGTGGCAAATACTATCTTGACGGTGAAAATGTAGCCTACCTGGAAGAGTCAAACCTAGCCCACATCCGCAACCGCAAAATTGGCTTTGTCTTTCAGCAGTTTCACCTGCTGCCGCAGCTGACAGCGCTTGAAAACGTCAGTCTGCCGATGGTGTATGCAGGCATTGCCACCACAGAGCGACAGGAGCGCGCTGCTGAAGCTTTGAAGCGAGTCGGCTTAGCTCAGCGGCTGCATAATAGACCCAACCAGCTCTCGGGGGGACAGCAGCAGCGGGTGGCGATCGCCCGTGCCATTGTCAACCGTCCGCTGCTGATTTTGGCCGATGAGCCAACGGGCGCTCTAGACAGCCAGACCACCCAAGATGTGATGAGTATTTTTGCCGAGCTAAATGCAGACGGCATTACCGTTGTCATGGTGACCCACGAGATGGAAGTAGCTCGGCTAACCCACCGGGTAGTCTGGTTTCGAGACGGCTGCGTGGTCAACGAGCGGCTGGCTCCCAGCGAGCTGGCTCAGATGATGGCAAACGTCTAATGTTGCCTAATATTAGGGACTATCAATAGTTGAAGGAAGGCTTGAGCAATGAATCAGCGCGTTTGGCAATGGGGCAGATTTACGGCCAGTATTTTACTGCTGGGGCCAATGCTGTCAGTGCCCGGTTATGCCCTGCCCCTGCTGGCCCAGGCAGCTCCCCAGCGATCGCCTGCTGAAGTTCAGCTAGACCAGGGTTTGCAGCAGATTCAGCAGAGGAATCTAGAGGCTGCGATCGCTGACTTTCGCGCCGCGATCGCTTTGGACTCCAACCTGGCACCGGCCCACTATAATCTGGGGCTGGCCCTGCGCCAGAGCGGACAGCTCCAAGAGTCAGCCACCGCGTTTTGGCAAGCGGTTCAGGCCGACCCTCAGCTAGCCCTAGCCTATGTCAACCTGGGTGCGGCGCTTTTAGAAGGCAACAATCTAGACCAGGCAACTGACTATCTGCAGCGCGCTCTAGAAATCAACCCAGAGCTAGGCATTGCTTACTATAACCTGGGCCTGGTGCAGCTACAGCAGCAGGCTTACGCAACCGCGCTAGCGACCTTTGAGCAGGCCAAGCGCTACAGCCCGACGGCACCAGAGCCTGACTACTATCAGGGACTCATTTACCTACAGCAAGATCAGCTAGCCGCTGCTGAGGCAGCCTTTAGCGCCGCGATCGCCCATTACCCTCGCTATGCAGAAGCCTATTACAACTTAGGGGTTGCCCGTTTCCGTCAGGCAAACTACGAAACTGCCCTCTCAGCCTTTCAGACCGCAGTAGATATCAACCCCAACTACGCCGATGCTTACTACAGCGCCGGCCTGACCCTGGCTCAAATGTCAGAGCGCGATCGCGCCCTCTCAGCCTTTGAATATGCCCGCAACCTTTATATTGCTCAAGGTCAAGCTAACTGGGCCTCAACGACTCAGGCCCAAATTAACCGAGTCAAACGCGCCCCTGGCAGTCAGAGCTAAATAAGCCTAAAACGCATCTAAATCCAGAGCACGGGAACCTCCCTGCTCTAGCTGGATCAAAATTTTGCCAAACTGTGACCAGATCAGCAGGCCAATCAGCAGCGTCAGAACTGCCGCGACAATAAAGGCAACCTTCAACGAAAAGCCAAATATAGACAGCCCCGCCGCCAAAAATATGCAGGTGCCAAAGCAGATACCCACAAACGGAATTAAAATCTGAGGGCCTTTGAGCTTGCTTAAAGGCCGAGTAGAAGGACTCTTAGACCATGCCTGAATTGACTGCTGCAGCGTTGTGTTGAAGGCAACCCCCGCAGCAAGGGAGGCGAGCAAGCCCGCGACAAGAAGTAGGTAAGGAGGAGTAGAGTACACGGTGCTAGGGCCTAAAGAGATCGAGTTTTGTAAAACAGTGTTAATTATAGCGGCTGTTGCAACTCAGCGCTCTGCTGGCTTAATATAGCCAACCGCAATTTGGTTAGGACAACTCAGATCGCTGAATCTTTACATGACCAGCATCCTATTCATCCTTCATCCTTTCGCTATATCTGAAGTTAGACATCGTTGCCAGCCCCAAGCCACAGAGAGCATATTTTAATTTTGTGAAGTTTTCATAAGATTTCGGGAGATTTAGGTATCGTAAGAGTGGAACCGTATGGCTGTGGACGACAGGTCGAAGAATGAAGGGAGAGGTGCTAAAACGTTTATTTCGTGCTGTTGCCAGTGATGACTCGCAGGCGATACAGAGTATGCTGTCCATCGTAGTAGAAGAAGAACGCAAGCTAGGGCATATCAATCTTGCTAGCCAACTCGAAGGCATTCTGCGGAAAAGCACCAATCTTGCCAAATCTGAAAATTCATCATTAGGTTCTGTACGAGCAAATCCTTCAACTTCCTTAGAGAAAGCTGCATCTAAAGCATCTGAAACACGCTCTCTCAACCTCTTATCGAGCAAGCATAGATTCAATCATCCGTTTATTGTTACGATTCCTCGTGAGAATTTGCGGCATCATATGATCCTTTCTGATGCTGTGGAAGTAAGGTTCCGCCGTATTGAACGGGAATATGCTGCTCGTGATCGGCTTGCTCATCATGGTCTAAGGTATCGCCAAAAGATTTTACTTTATGGTTCTCCAGGGTGCGGCAAAACAATGGGGGCCGAACGGATTGCTTGGAATACAGGTTTAACCTTGATCAAGATTCGCTTTGATGCAATGGTATCTTCCTACTTAGGAGAAACTGCTACCAACCTGCGTGAAGTATTTGAAACTGCTGCTGCATCGCCTTGTTTGCTTTTTATTGATGAATGTGACGCGCTTGCTAAGTCCCGTGAAGATAGCCAGGAAGTTGGTGAAATCAAACGTGTAGTTAACACGTTCCTTCAACTACTTGACGAGTATGAGATCTCAAATGGTTTGCTTGTTGCTGCAACTAATCTAACTAAATTTCTAGACGAAGCTGTATGGCGAAGATTTGATGATGCTATTGAAGTACAAAAGCCGACAGAGCGAGAAATTGAAGTTATCTTAAAACAGACACTCTCTTCGGTTGAAGTTGGCTCAATCGATTGGAACTCGATTATTCAGAAGATGATCAATTTCTCGGCTGCACAGGTTGTCAGGGTTGCTCAAGATGCTGCGAAACGA
Organism: Leptolyngbyaceae cyanobacterium RM1_1_2; assembly: GCA_012032345.1. Lineage (GTDB taxonomy): Bacteria > Cyanobacteriota > Cyanobacteriia > Phormidesmidales > Phormidesmidaceae > Sphaerothrix. The sequence continues at coordinate 6,462 of JAAUQI010000102.1, forward strand.
GCCATTCTGGATCGAGAAGAGTTAGTCATCCAAGAACATCTAGAAGAATCAATTCAAGACGTTTTAGCTTCTCATGCCTGAGCGATCGGAACAATTCAAGCACATTCCACTAAGACTCACAAAAACAGATTTTGCACGTCCTGGAAGACCTCCCCGACGATCTGAACGCTCTAATGCTAATCGAGGAGATGCAGGTGGTCGTGGCGGGAAGCTCAAGTCTTCTGTATCCTCCATTATTTCTGATTGGAAAGATACCCTTGAAAAACGTCAGCAAGAAGGAATGCCAGACATTCCAAATGTTCCTTCATTCTTACTTCAAGTAGATCCAAAATCCTTTGATGCAGATGCCCTCAAAAGCTTTGGGATTGAAGTTATCCTTGAACTTGAGGATGGTTACATCCTTGGGGCATCGGTTGATGCTGAGTTGACTAAACTCCAGGAAAAGATTGAGAAGTTTATCGCTGAAGAACATGGTGGAGGGAAGGTCGCTGAGATCTGGGAAATTCTAGAAGGTAAGTTTCAGCATCTGGAATATATTCTGTCACCAGATTTGCTTGCTCGATGGGATCAGATTCTAGATGATCACATTTACATAGTTGATATCAGCATTGCCTGTGTAGGTCTAAATTCTAAATTTTCAGACTATCCACGCCAAAAAGAGAACGAAGACCCTGAGAGGTATGCTCGTAAGATTGCTAGATGGACTAATAGGCGTGACCAAACTTTGCAGGAATGGGCAAGGCTACAACTTGATAGAGAAAATGATTTTGAACATTTTGTAAGAGATCTTGGTGGAAATTTTCTTCTACTTGGTGATCATGATGATCGTTCGCATCTTGCACTTCTGCCTGACAGTTTTTCTAGCCGGATCGAAATTTCTGGCAAGGGTCTGAGAGATTTAGTTACGAACTATCCCTATGTTTTTGAGGTCATAGAGCGAGAACAAGTCGCTGAGCCATTAATCGAGCGCACTTTAGAAACACCTGACCAATTCTCTTTTAACCTTGATCCACCATCTCCATTGGCTCCAAAAATCTGCATTGTTGACAGTGGTATTCAAGAAAGTCACCGCTTATTGCATGTTGCTATAGATAGTATTAACTCGCGATCTTGGATTCCTTATGAGACTGACCAAACAGTAGACCGTGTATCAGACGGTGGTCATGGCACCCGAGTTGCTGGAGCAGTTTTATATCCTCAAGGAGTTCCACGTACCGGACGACAGAGGGCAATTTGTTGGCTTCAGAACGCTAGAGTTTTAGGGCAGAATTGCCTGCTTCCAGACAAACTATACATGCCAGAAGTCTTAAAATACATTGTAGATTTCTATCATGGTCAAATAGGTACTCGCATCTTTAATCATTCAATTAACAGTTCTGCCCCTTGTCGAAGGACTTACATGAGTGCTTGGGCGGCTGAAATAGATTATCTTACATGGCTAAACGATATTCTATTTATTGTTTCAGCAGGAAACCTTCCTAGAGAGCGAGGTATAGGGCTTAGTATCACTCGTGAAACGCTTACAGAACACTTCCAAAAGGATGTACATATCCAAACTTTCTGTTGCAGGATTCGTCTCGTATTGCGAATCCTGCTCAAAGTTTTCAAGCTTTAACAGTAGGATCAATTGCTCATTGTACCTACAATAAG
>JAAUQI010000103.1 GCA_012032345.1 Leptolyngbyaceae cyanobacterium RM1_1_2
AGATGAGTATAGTGCTTTAATTCAGCAGAAGCGCTCATCCAGCGAGCCTGCTGAGTCAGCTCCGGTTAAAAAAGACAAAACAGACGGCCAAAAAAAGCTCTAAAAAGACAGTAGCAAAAGATTCAGCAGAGGTAGAGGCTGTCCCAGAAAGCCCCACAGAAGCACCCACAGAAGCACCCACAGAAGCATTAGAGCAGCCTGCAGAGAAAAGCCCAGCAAAGCCTAAGCTTAAACCCAAAACTCAAACTCCTCAGTACACCGAGGACATTGGCGAACAGGCTATAGAGCCATCCGTTGCTCAAGACGCAGCCAGCATCTCTGATGTCGCTGAGAGCGGTGAGTCAGCCGAAATGGTTGAAATTTCGCCAGCAGAAGTTTCAGTCCCTCGTCGTCGCCGTCGCTCTCGCGGCCAGGATGACTCCGAGGAAGGTACTCAGCTACCCTTGCTAAAATCTGAGACAGATAAGCAAACTTCTGCACTTCCCGAAGACTCTGAATTAAAAAGTAGGAAAGCGCCTCCTACGCTGAAAGACACAAACCTGAGCGATCATGATCAGCCAGTCGCAGCCGCTCTGGAAGAACCCGAAAAAAGCAAAAAGGCCCCCCCTACCCTCAAAGATGCAGATTTGGATGACAGCGATCTCTCCGCCACAGACGACGACTACGATGATGATTTAGATGAAGAAGACGAAGATAGCGAAGAGAGTGAATGGGATCAGCTGAATCAACTGTTAAAACCCGGTCTAGAGGAAGACATTGCGATTGAGATTATCCCTCTAACTCAGGCAAATCTGCCCAAAACCTGCTACCTCGTAGTCGATCGCATTGCCGACTTAATTACCCGCCCCCTGAAAGAGTTTAGTGAACTGGGGCAGATCCCTGCGAGTGGGGTTGAAGAGCGCACTTTGCCCGTTTTTGACAACCATCGGGTAGCGCGTCGCTTTTCTCAGGGCAATCAGCGCGTGGTTAAAGTACCTGACGGCAATATCTTTCAAAAAACCAGTCGGTGCCTCCAGGCTAAAGGCATCACGCACCTGCTGATTGACGGTCAGATGTATTCTCTTGATGGAAGCTGGGAAGAAAATTAGGCCGACAGCAGCGGCTCTAGCTGCTCAATTAGGCGATCGCACTCTTCTAGCGTGTTGTAATGTACCAGGCTAACGCGCACAACGCCGTTCTGGGCAGCGAGTCCTAAGTCCTGAATTAGTCGCTTGGCGTAGAAATCACCGGAGCGAATACCAATATGGTACGGCTCCAGCCGAGGTGGAACTGTGGCGCTATCGACGTCCGTAACTGTAAAGGCAACGGTGGGGACTCGAATCTGGCGATCGCAGCGAGTTTCACCAATCACTTTGACCTGAGGCTGACTCAGCAAAAAACTTAGCAGGCGATCGCTGAGCATTTCTTCATAGGCACTAATGCTGTCAAAGGCGTAAGAGAGGCGATCGCGCTGAGTAAGGGCATTATCATCAGGAACTAGCTGCTCTAGATAATCCAGAATGCCGAGGGTACTGTAGGATAGCTCGTAGTTGGCACCTCCTGGCTGTAGCTTATAGGGCAGGTCTGCTTTGCCAATAAAGCTGTGGTTGAAGCTAGGCAGCGGCAGCAGATGCTGGTGTTTGCCGTAGAGCAAAGCATGGTGCGGCCCATAAACTTTGTAGTAGCTGAAGACATAGAAATCGACATCCATCGCCTGCACATCAATCAAACGGTGGGGCGCATAGCCTACACCGTCAACGCACAGCAGAGCGTCACTGCGATGAACCAAATCAGCGATCTCTCGAATAGGATTGATTGTGCCCAGCACGTTAGAAGCATGGGTCAGCGCCACTAGCCGGGTTTTATCACTCAGCAAATTCTCCAAATCTACCAGATCCAAAGCCAGGGTTTCTGGACGCAGGAGCCAAAATTTCACCTTTATACCCTGCCGCTGTAGCTCTAACCAGGGCGTAATATTCGCTTCGTGGTCGCAGTTGGTGACAATCACCTCATCCCCAGACTTAAAAGTTTGGCTCAGGCAGCTAGCCAAAATTCTTAACAAGAGCGAGGTAGACGGCCCCATAACCACTTCAGCCGGATCGGCGGCATTGATAAACATAGCCGCTGCCTGATTTGCCTGAGCCAAACGCTGGCTAGCCAGTTGAGAAACCGCATAGGAAGCGCCGAGCTGTACGTTAGAGGTGAGCAGATACTGGTTGAGGCGTTCAATCACTGGTTGGGCAATTTGCGACCCGCCAGCATTGTCTAAAAAGACCCACTCTTTCCCCACGCTGGGAAACGTAGCTCTAACCCATTCGAGGTTGAGCGGTAGCTGAGTCGTAGAATGCACTGAAGTCATAAGTTCACTGTTGAGGATTTGTGCCCCTAATAGGCAGGTCAAAGTCTCTGGTCTTAAACGAACCACGCCTACGTTTCAGGCTTAAGCCCTATGAGTAGAGCCAGCTCTAGCCATTTCCAGTAGCAGTCTACGTCAGCAAAGCCAATTTCTTGTAGCCACTGCAGCTGCGTTTCTAGATCAAGCAGCTGGTTAGAGGGATCTTCTTCAGCCAGCGTATAGCCTATTGCAGTTAAGAACTGTTCATGCAGTCGCTGGCTGGGAGAGGCGACATGCTCCAGGTTGCAGAAAATGCCGCCGGGTTCGAGCAGAGCAAAAATTTCGCTATAGAGCGATCGCTTACGGTCGTGACTGAGGTGATGAATTGCAAAGCTGGACACAATGGCGTCAAACTGGCCCATCTCTGGGAGCGGGTCGTCTAAATCATGTTTTAGGACTTGCACCGTTGTATCTTCAGCAAAACGCTGCTGAACGGCTTCTAGCATTGTGGATGAGAAATCTAAAGCGACGCTTTGCAGCTGAGGCCGATCGATTTTGAGCAGCGCCAAGAGACGACCATCTCCTGTGCCCAAATCCAAAGTACGCCTGATCTGCGAGGGAACGTGATTAAGCAAAACAGTTTCCCCCTCTGTGCGGTGAGGAATCTTGTCAGCCCTAGCTAGGTAGTCTAGAGCGTGGCTAGCAGCAGTCCAATGGTTAACGGGCATGGCCTCAATGAGGGTAGGAGTTGGGCAATTTACCAGGGGTGATACAGCCTGGGAAACTTCAGCAATTTTGCTGACCCGGACACTGAGTCCCCTGGTTAAAAAGCTTTAAGCAAGCTTCTTAAAATCTTACAAATTCTTTATCGCTTGGGCACTGATATTCGGGCATGCTGAAAATTAAGGCCCATGACTCTACTGAATATGAAGGTATTTTTCACAACTACGGTAGCCCTCCTCAGCATTGCTGCAACCCCGGTCATGGCCTATGCTGCCTTTGCAGATAGCCTCTATTTCACGCTTGATAACCAAACCAGCCGTACACTGGTCGAGTTTTATTTAAGTCCGCTCCCCAGTACAGGTTGGGAAGAAAACGTTTTATTCTCAGCCGTTCCCCAGGGATCAGGGGGCATGATTGAGGTTGAGGATCTCCATACCTGTGAGTACAAGATTTTAGCTGTTTTTGCAGACGACGTGCTGATTGAAGATTATGACGTCAATCTCTGCACCCTAAACACCTACACGCTGATAGATGCAGCACTAGAGTAGATGTTTTGAAAACAAGCTTTTGAGTAGCTCTCTCACTAGAAAATAAAGCTCAGCCGCAGCGTCCAGACGGTTTCGCAGCGATCGATTTGAATTTGGCGAATAAACTCTCGGAAATAAAAGCGGCGCTCTGACTCGGTTAAGTCTAGCCAAAACTGCGCAATCGAAACCGTTTGGACAGTGGCCACCAGGTTGACAGGCGGTAGCTGGGCTAGCTTTTGCTGTAGTTCAGCAATTTCGGTGCGGAGCTTATAAGCTCTTAGGTCAGCGGTTTCTAGATCGAGGATATCTGACTCAAGCAGGCTGGGAAGCTGTAGCAAGATTGACCGCTTTTGCTGAATCTGCACCGCGATCGCTCCTTTAATCCCCTCCATCGGCGGTAGCAGCGCTGCTGCTACCGCCGATGGTAGCTCAGCACAGATAGTTTGAATCGTGCGCTGGAGGATTTCTTCGTAGGCGATCGCCTTGCACTTAGGCTGCTGTGGGCAAGCCGTGGGGATCAAATACAAATACTCGTGTTCGCGGCGGGGCTGAGTCACCCGCGTAATTTTCATTGCTGACTCACAGGTAGCACAGGTCACCAGTCCGGCCAGGGATCGTGGGGCGCTAGCAGTGCGCGGCGGCAGGTGACGGTTGCGGCGCAGCAGGCGATCGATTTGGGCGGCTTCTTCCCGGCTGATGATGGCCGTGTGGGTATCAGGGACGACCTGATTTCCCTGGTAGCCTAAGCTGCCACGATAGACCGGGCTGGTTAGCCAGCGCCGCCCGGTAGAAACCGATATTTTTTTGCCGTATTTTTTCTCCAAGTAGCGCACGGCTCCGCGCAGAGATCCCAACAGCAAAAAGCGATCGACAAAATCTTTAACCACCGGGGCAGCAGCGCGATCGACGCTGTAGCGATCGCGGCTGCGGCGGTAGCCATAGGGAGCTTTACCGGGCGGCGGCAGCGCCTTAATTCGGTTGCGAGCATGGCCCTGCTGGATGCGACGGCTGCGCTGATAGAGCTGAATTTGACCTAGTAACTGCATCAGGCTGACAGCGGCAGAGGGCTGGGCTGGCCCTCCTGTACAAAAATTCTGCTGAGTCGCCATAACAATAACGCTCAGCAACTCTAGCTGCTGTAGGCGATCGCCAATCGCCGCAATTGAATCTCCTAGCTCCTCTAGCCGCCGAATCAACAAATAGGCAGGCGGAGCCAGAGCGCAGTCCGCTAGCAGTTGACTGAGCTGGGGTCTGGTTGCCGTTTGAGTTCCCCTGTCGCAGTAAACCCGATCGACTTCCCAGCCCCAGACGGCCTCAGTTACAGCCGCATCTAGCAGCGGATCGCAGTAGAGATAGGCGTAAATTTTCACATTTGCTAAAAGGCTTGTTTGAGGGCTTCTCGCAGCAATAGAGCCGATTCGTCATCGTTGCTGGCGATGGTGAGCATTATGGTCGTGTCTACAGCATTTTCCAGGCAGATAAACAAAGCAGTAGCGGTTTCGCTACGGCCCGACACGTTGTTGCCGTCTACGACAATATCCGTCAGGGCCGATCCGGCTAAAGCCGCTTGCGAACGCACCAGGCACTGATCCATGTCAATTTCTAGCGATCGCCAGGAATAGTAAATTCCGGGTGCCTCCGCTTGAGCAGGCAGCGCGATCGCAATGGCCCCCAGACCCATTACTGTTACTGTCATTGGCAACCAATTCATGACCGCTCCCCCGCATTTTAATGATTTACTCAGCCCTCATAGTGGGTGCGCCAGGCACCAGATGGTGAAGACCCCTATCATGACTCTATTGTTTCATATCGGCAAAATCAGACGCTTAGGCAAACAGGCGATCTATGCTAAAGCAGTAGACTTCATATGGCTGCGCTCATGTCTGCCCTTGCTTCTAAACACCCCGGCCTGATCTCGTTTTTGCTACTGGTAGTTCTGGTGACAGGCTGTGGGTCTGGCTCAGCCGTCACAGACGAGGCCAGTCCATCGGCTGCCACTTCAACGGCCCCACCCGCCCCGACAGCAGCAGAGACCCCCCCAGAAGAATTGCCCCCAAATGAACTGCCCCCAAATGCTAGCAATCAGCCGCCAGGGAGCGTTCCGGCCAGTCCAGACATCGCCAGCCTACCCGACGCAGACTGCCAAAACCCTGAGACGCAGACCGCGATGAACCAGTGCGCTAAAGCCTCCTATGATCAGGCAGACACCAAGCTGAATCAGGTCTATAACCAGCTTAAACCCAGCCTCAGCGCTCAGCAGCAAGACCAGCTAACCCAGGCAGAACTGGCCTGGATAGACTTTCGAGACAGGCACTGTGAATTTGAAGCCGGTCAGTTTGAGGGCGGCTCTGTGCAACCAACAATTTACTACAGCTGTTTGGCCCAGGTGAGCGCTGAGCGCACCGCCGAGCTGCAAAGTCCAGCGCCTACCAGACTGAGCTACAAAGCCGCAGACCAGCAGCTTAATCAGGTTTATCAGTCACTTAAAAGCGGTCTGTCAGACTCTAGAAAATCAGGTTTGACGACGGCTCAGCTGGCCTGGTTAGACTACCGAGACACAAACTGCGCTTACGAAGCCAGCACTCAAGACTGTCTAGCTCGTATGACCCTCAGCCGCACCCAGCAGTTAGAGGAGCAGGCAGCAATGCAAGCGCTCTAGTTTTGCCAGACTTTTTCAACTTTGCTGACCTGACGCGGCGCTCGAATCTCGTTAAATAAGACGGCCCCGCGCTGAATACAGTCCTTTGAGCGCTGGATCAGCTCGGCTGAAAAAGCAGATTGGGCCATCGCCTGATAGGTCAGCCCCAGCTGATAGTAAGCTTCGGCCAAATCGCATTTGGCTCCCAAATCGCTCAAAAGGGCGATCGCCTGCTGATGATAATTAAGCGCTTGCTGGGGCTGCTCAGCGCGACACAGCTCGGCTAGACCGCTCAGGGCATTAGCCTTAATCTGTACATAGGAACCCTCTTCGGCAAAGGCGATCGCTTGGCGGTAGAGTTCACTGGCTCTAGCCTCATGCCGCAGGACGGCAGGCGAGCGATCGCCTCGGCCCTGATCACCGGATGCAGCCAGTAGTGCCCCGCATGATATTCCACCAGAGAGCGATTTCTCAAAGCGGCCATTACCTGCGGCTGGCTAGCTGGCTCAACGTCCCACAGCAGCGCCGCTAGAGCTGTACTCGGCACCTGAGCCACTGCCTGATAGCGGTAGCTACCCAGTCGGCAAAACAAGCGGTAGGCGATCGCATCTAGCTGGGCCAGACGGTTGACCTGAGTCACCACCAGATTGCTGAGGGTAGTCACACCCAAGGGCTGAGCCTGATATTCCTGCCAGTAGGTTGCCGCATTACCATCAAAATCAGCCCAAATCTCGCCGCACAGCAGCCCCATTGCTTTAGCGTTGCCGCCGTAGGCGCTGTGTAGCGACGGCAGGGTCAGACCAGGTGAAACCTGCTGGGCACAAAAGAACTGCTGCCAGGCGTCAATCGATAACCCCGGTAGCCGATAGTGCTCAACCGTAATGGCGGGTTCACAAAGGCGATCGCGGCTGGTAATTAGTGTCATAGAGCAGACTCGCCAATCGGTTAGAACCCGCAGCAGTTCTAAATAGCGCCGCTGGGGATGAATGAGTCTACCGTGGCCGTCTAGGGCAGGCTCTAAGTTGTCAATTAAAATACCGATCTGCTGGGTCTGCAAATGTCGCTTGAGCCGCCCCAGGGTAATGCCAAACTCACGCCCCGGCTCTTGGTTGAAGTCTTGTCGTAGCCACTCTTCAACCACTCGCTCAACCGGCAAAATGTCCTGAGGCTCCTTTGCCATTAGTAATTCTAATATTTGCTCAAAACCTCGGCTCTGCAGATAGTGATGAGCCAGCGTAGTTTTACCGATGCCGCCCTCGCCTTGAATCACCACAGCTTTGTGGCCCTGAGCTAAAAGCTGATCGAGTTTGGCGATCGCGCTCAAGCGCCCCACAAAGTTAGGATTTTCAGGCAGGGGTAGCTGAGATGGCAGGCGCTCTGTTTGAAGTCGCCGCTCTAGGGCTGAGCGCAGACTGTTTTTTGCTACCCGTTCGCCTAGAGCCATCGAGAGCGATCGCCAGAGCTGTGAAGCCACGTCTTTGACATGGCCCTCGCTGCAGCCGTAAGCCGCTGCAATCTCAAAATATCGGTATCCCTGCCACACCCGCTCCAGAATAACTCGCTGCAGGTCATTCGGCGGCTTTCCGGTGGCAGTGAGTAATTTTTCTGCAAGCTGTAGTCCTGCCTCTGCCCCCATAGTGGCCGCCGCTGGCAAATGTTACTTCTTAGCCTAGTAGTCCACCAAAGAGACTTTGCCTAGTTCTCTTGCTCTAGGTTCGGCTCTTGCTCCAGGTTCGGCTCTTGCTCTACTTTCGGATATAGACGCTCTAAGCGAATCCGTGCACTCGCACTCGAAA
>JAAUQI010000104.1 GCA_012032345.1 Leptolyngbyaceae cyanobacterium RM1_1_2
AGGGGCGGCTGCTAGAGTTTCCGGCAGGAACCGTTGAAGTCGGTGAACAGCCTGCTGGCACAATTCGTCGTGAGCTTGAAGAAGAAACTGGATATCGGGCGCATAGCTGGAGCGCCTTGGGCAACTTTGCCTTAGCCCCTGGCTATTCTGATGAGCTGATTTATGCTTTTCTAGCCACTGATTTAGAAAAGCTAGATGATGCGCCTGCTCTCGATGTTGATGAAGATCTTGAAGTTGTTTTAATGAAGCCGTCAGCTTTAGAAAAAGCGATTTTAGCCGGAGCTGCGATTGATGCCAAGTCAATCGCCAGCTTTTTCCTGGCCCGCCCCCATCTATCGCAAATCTAAAGCATCTGCTGCGTCTTGAGCAGCACTAAAAGGCAGGTTCCCAGTAGCGGAATCAGAACCAGGGCCAGAAAAATATCGGCTAGACCCGCCACCAGCGCTTGCTGAGTAGGTGTCTTGAGCGGCAAGCTGAACTTGTAGCTGTCAGAAGCTGGCATAAAAAGATCCCAACGAGGAACTGGCAATTACTATCAGCTAAAAGCTTCCTTGATTAGAGCAGTAATTCCTCAAGCCGGAACGTGATCTTTTCGCTTTAGTCCTGTGATTTTAGTCACAACCGCTAAATTTCGTGGGTATATTTGACGCCGCGATAGGTGAGCTGTACCTGATCGTAATGACGCTCGGCGACCCGATATTTTTTAGTTTTTAGCGGCGCACCCCGATAGGTGCCAATTTCGCCCCCCTCAGTGGCTTCAATCTGAGGAGAGTGGGTTTCGTACTGTGCTCCGCGATAAAAAAGACGCATGGGTTAATCTCTCTATGAAGGTAGAAGGCAGAAAGGGATAGTAGGCCAAGGCTCTTTTGTTTTTTGCCTATGCTAGAAATGTAACACTATATACAGTTTTTTGTAGTGAGCTATGTATTAAAAATTTAGAAAGCTTTTATTAAGGGCAGGCGATACCAGTTTTGAGTTTTGAATTGTAGGGTCATCACCCACCTTATGCTTTTATTAGGAGCCAAATTCAGGGCATAGTAGAAAGTTATGCAGCCCTCTCTAGCAAAAGCTTGACTTCAGATAGGTTTGGTCAAGCTATGGAGCATGTCATACTGAAACCCTGTTTTAGAGATGATAGAGAGCTGTTTTTGACCGAGTCATGACTGACTTAATCTTGTTTTGGCACCGCCGGGATTTGCGCATTTCTGACAACTTGGGGCTAGCAGCAGCCCGCGATCGCACAGCAAAGGTGATAGGCGTGTTTTGCCTTGATCCCACCCTGCTCGAAGACGACGCGATCGCTCCGGCCCGTGTTGTTTATATGATTGGCTGTTTGGCGGAACTGCAGCAGCGCTATCGCTCAGCGGGTAGCCGATTGTTAATAGTCAAAGGAGAGCCTAAAACCGCAATTCCGAGTCTGGCTAAGTCTCTATCAGCCCAAGCTGTTTACTGGAATTGGGATGTTGAACCCTATGCCCAAAGCCGCGACCAGGCAGTGCGAGAGGCGCTCAAGGCGCAGGGTATTGGTACTCACAATACCTGGGATCAGCTCCTGCATGGCCCCGGCGAAGTCCGCACCAATGCGGGCGATCCCTACACGGTCTATACCCCTTTCTGGCGCAACTGGATAGATCATGCCAAAGCCGCCCCCACCCCCACCCCGCAAAATCTCGAAGATCTCTCGACGGCAGAAGCAGAAGCGGCCACTGCTGCCGGGGTAATTGAGCTGCCGGGTGCCAGAGATTTGGGCTTTGTTTGGCATAGCCCCCTACCCCTAGCGCCCGGAGAACAGGCCGCTCGTGACCAGCTTGCCAATTTTTGTCGGGAGGATCGGGCGATCGCTGGGTATGACGACCAGCGCAATTTTCCTGGTGTAGAGGGCACCTCGCTGCTGAGCGCGGCGCTGAAGTTTGGGGCTGTTGGTATTCGGACTGTCTGGGAGGCAGCTGATACTGCCTATAGCCGCTGCCGCAGTGACGAAACCCGTCGGGGGGTTAGAACCTGGCAGCAGGAACTGGCTTGGCGAGAATTTTACCAGCACGTCATGTATTTTTTCCCACAGCTCGCTGAGGGGCCTTATCGAGAGGCGCTGAAGGACTTCCCCTGGATCAATGATGAAAACCATTTTCAAGCCTGGTGTGAGGGACACACAGGCTATCCGATTGTGGATGCGGCCATGCGGCAGCTCAATGAGATCGGCTGGATGCACAACCGCTGCCGCATGATTGTGGCTAGTTTTTTGACCAAAGACCTAATTGTTGACTGGCGCTGGGGAGAAAAATACTTTTTGCAGAAGCTGTTTGACGGCGATCTCTCAGCCAACAACGGCGGCTGGCAGTGGAGCGCCTCTAGCGGCATGGATCCCAAGCCGCTGCGGATTTTTAACCCAGCGAGTCAGGCCAAAAAGTTTGACCCCGAAGCGGACTATATTCGTCAGTGGCTGCCTGAGCTAAGCAGCCTGGAGACTAAAAGTCTAGTTTCAGGTGAAATTTCTGCACAGGAGCGCGATCGCTGCGGCTACCCTGCCCCCATCGTTGATCACAAAAAAAGACAGGCGCTGTTTAAGGAAAAATACAAAGCTCAAAAGGCTGCTGACTAAACCTGATGCCGAAGTAAGCGGCTGCTTACCTCGACATTCTCAGCGATAAACTCAGAGCCGAGGCAGCTTTGCAGAAGCGATCGCAACCACATTCCCCTGGCCGTCTACCTGGCAAGATCCCTCTAAATGGCTGCCCTCATGCCACTGAATTAAAAAGGTACCGTCTCTGAGCAGTTGGGCTTTCTGAATTTCAATGGGGTCATCAGCTACATGGTTTGCTTCAGTGATACAGCCTTGCAACACTGACGAGGGCACATTGGCAACGGGCGGAGACAGTTTGACCGCTGGGGTCGTGGGGGAGGCGAGACTCTGGCTAAGCGGATCAAAAGTCTGAATCAGGCTAGCTCGACAAGCTCCTAAACCCGCAAGCAAAAGAACAAAGGGAACAACAGGGAAACGCACAAATTTAAACATAATCGAACTCAATAGACTCTACTCACACCACGGCTGGGTTAAGCCGCTACAGTCAGTTATCGCAGAATACACCCTGGGGTAGATGTCATCTGCTTAACAATTTTACTTTCGCGGAGGGACTAACTCCGCTAGTTTTTCACAGTAGCGACCAGGTTTCGCTCAGTGACGCTAGGCGCTGCAAAAAGTGCCTATTTGGATTAGGCACTCAGCCCACGTAACTGTCTCAGCCTGCCTGTGCAGCAAATTCCTGCTTTGGGTAGATCTCGGACGGATTTTGCTTAGTGATAGTCACGAGTCCCTTCTTGGAAAAGGACAACGTCTTCCTCACCAAGCGAGAAATCCGCTGCCTCAGCGTGTTGTTCAGTCTTTCGATGTAGCTGGTCAAGCCGCTATCTTTGCCAACAGCGACATGTCGTTTGCTTGGAATGACGGGCTACAGTCTCGGCACTTGTAGTTGTGCTTGCCGCGCCTGGTCGTACCGTTCTTGGAGTTGAGCAAGACATTAGCCGGTAGTGCCTGCCATTGTAAGGTGCCATAGCGATCGCCTAAAGGCCGATCTAGCTTTACCAAAGCCCAATCATTCGGATCAGGATCGCTCCCGTCGGCAAAGTCGGTGCCCAGGTCGACTTCGGTAGCCCAGGCCATATCATTGGCATTGGTAATCGCTCCGTTGGTAGCGATCGCTGGCGGGGTGAACGTCGCTGGCGGCTTCGGCAGGAGCCGCGATCAAGGGCAAGATCAGGGCAACACCAACGCTAGTGAGTGCATTAGTGAGAAAAGAAGCTGATTTCATGAGAGCAGTGCTCTGGGGGGTGATTGTCTTCTATCAAGAGATATCTCTCACCCCGAAGGACTTATTCAGGTTTTGCGGCTACAGCCCGTTGCCAATCAGGATGAAGGGTGCCCAGTAGTAGGGATGGCTATAGCCGGGATAGTTGCTCTCGATTGGGGAACCCTCTCGACTGGTGGGAGGGGCACCGGCCCGATCGCTCCCCTCGATGGCTATCAGCTCTTCAGCAATTAGGGCTTGCTGAGCTGCTTGTAGGGCTTCGGCCTTGGTCAGCCCCCGGTTCAGTGCCGCATAAAAATCCGTCATCAACACCTGGGTACCGCGATCGCTCACCTGCCACAGCGACGACATCACCGCCTTGGCCCCACTCACCTGAAACTGATAGCCCAATCCTAAAATTTCTTCACCATTGCCTAGTCCGCCAACGCCAGTTTCGCAGGCGCTCAGCACCACCAGATCAACGCCGTTCAGCGACCAGTCGGCAACATCGCGCAGGGTAGGCGTGTCGCCATTGCCAAAGAGAATGAAGGAGTCTTCGGGCACGCCGGGAACAAAGGCGGCATGGGTAGCAAAATGCAGCACGGTGTACTCGTCTAAAATCGGGCGAATGGCGGCCAGACTGAAGGCTTCGTCAAAAAACTTAGTCTCGGTGGGCAGCCCATCCACTTCCTGCCCCGCACCGGGTAGCCCGCTAAAGGTGTAAGTAGTGCCGTTGACTTCCGGGGAATGCACCAGTGACTCATTGGCATAGGCCGCTGCGAGAATCTTGAGCTGGGTGGCATCGCTCTCGGTCAGGTCGGTGAGCGATTCGGCGGTGATGTTGTTGATGCGATACTGCTGAATCAGCCAGCGATCGCCATCGTGCAGCGCCGCCAGGGGAATGTAGCGCAGTTGCCCATCGGGAGAATAGATGATAGTTTCCACACCCGCTGCGGCCAAGTCCGCTTCGAGGGGGCGGATCAGCCAGTCGTAAAGCTGTTGGGCAGGCGCTGCCGCATCGGTATGGGGATCGGTCAGGGCGGTGCGAAACGCCAAAATCGCGGCGTTCAATTCTTTGCGAGACACATCGACGGTGCGCCGCAGCGGGGGTGAGTCGGGCACGGTGATCACCAGCTCTAGCCGGTCTTCCAAAATCAGGGGATAGAAGATGGCGGCGTTGAGCTGCTGCAATTCGTCGCGGAGGCGATCGAGCTGGTTGAGGCTAAGGCTGGCTTCCTGCGCTTCAAAGCTGAGCTGGTCAATCAGCGATCGAATGTCGGGGCTGCTAGCAAAGTCGCGAAAGTCACCGTTGATCTCGTCTAGCAGGTCGGTGAGTTGGGCAATCCGCTGCACCTGCTCAGCGCTACGCTGCGTTTGGGGAATATTTTTGAGATCGTCGAGTTCTTGTCCAACGGCGATCGCAGACGTTTGCAGCTCATCATAGCGAGCCAAAATCAACTCTTCCGGTCGCAAAAAAGCCATCCCAGTCTCGGTTTCGCTGGTGCGCTCCACTCCACGAATGTAGTCGTCTAGCTCCTGCACTTTCAGTAAATCCAGCACCCGCTGTGCTTCAACAATGCGGTCTTCTTGAAGTAACAAGTCAGCCAAACTTCGGTATCTGTCTGAGACTGACTCGGTATAAGATCGCCGTGCCTCTATTGGCAGATCAGCCAAATTATCTCGAATCGACTCCAAAATGTTGACGGATTCTTTGTAGAGCGCGATCGCTAGTTCAGGTTCATTTTGTCTTTCAGCTAGCGCCGCTAGATTGCTAAGGGTTTGGCTCTCTCCAGCCGGGTCATTGAGGTCTTTGAATAGTCTCAAGGCTCGCTGGTAACATCCAAAGGCTTGAGCGTAATTGCCCAATTCAACCTGCGATCGCCCGAGACCATTTAACGCAAATCCTGGCATACCGGGGTCGCCGAGAAAAACGAATCGGCTTGACTGCTCGAAAGCCTCAGCCGCCTCTCCAAACTCACCTAAATTAAAGTGAACATTACCGATGTTTAGATAAAGCCCGCCCCCGTCAAAAGGTGGATAATTGTTTCTGACGTCTAAAAAATACTCTAAAGCAGTTTCAGAATCTCCTGTTTGAAGACGTAATATGCCAATGTTGTATAACGTGAAGCCTTGAAAGACTTCAGTTGAGTAGATGTTTGCATGAAGGGCTGGAGATGAATATTGTTCCGCATATCGCTTATTCTTTTCTAAAGATTCTTCTAGAGACAGCAGGGCTGCGTCATACTGCGCTAAATCAGTATATAAAATTCCAATCTCTGTTAATAAGAAATACTCTCTAAAAAGGAGATCTTTTTCTATGGCTGATTCTGTTGAATTCAGGTTTTGAATTCCGTTTTTTGTGATTTCGAGAGCTTCCCTATAAAACCCAAAAGATTCTGAGTAAAGCGCTGTATTTCTATAAGCCCAGCCCAATCCATGAAGGCTGTCCACTTCACGGCTGATATCGCCAATCTCACGAGCGGTAAAAAGATTTAGCTCAGAGATTTCAACAACTTCTTCCCACGTAAGCTTCCCATCACGATAGAGAGTCCACAGACGCCGATTCGCTACGATGCCGTAAGCTGCCTTGAAATCCCAGTTTCGCTCTAAGTTCGCTCGAATGCCATCCAGTAAGTCTTGTTCTAGTTGGGAGTTCAAGCTGTTTTTTGCTTCATTGAGCTGCTGGCTCAGTAACGCGGTGACCTTTTGATATTCACCTAGCTCAAAGTAGATGTTGCTAAGTTCACTAACTGTTTCCACCCTCGCATCGCAGGAGTCTTCTTCACATGCTTGAAGCTGCTTCTCTAACGCTTCACGCCGACGCTCCCATCCTTCAACTTGGCGTTCCCATTCCTCCTCTGGACTGATAACGCGCAGGGTGGGAGCCGCTCCTCCAGCCAAGAGCTGAAATGAAGCTATCTCATCTACAGAATGCTGCGGCTGTTCAAAGATTGAGGGGAACTGGAGATCGGCGTTTTTGAGGTCGCGGGCACTTCCTGACACTTGAGCGATAGGGAGTATTGAGATCGCGATCGCAACAACATCCAGCAGCCTTACCGAATAACGCATCAGGGACAGCTCCATTTCCGACGTGATATCAATATATAGCTCTGGGCTAGAAGTGCTTATTCACATTTAGAAAAGTTTTGGTAATTTCTTTGGCAACGGTGACCTCTGGGGACTCAGGTCAGTTTGGGCGAAACGTATCTGTCTGATTGCATCAAGATTGGGGCATCAAGCGATGCGTCGTTTTGTGTCCAGCATGACACCTGATGCGGTTCAAGTTGAGCCTGTAATCCCAGAGGATTTAGTACGGGTGCATGAGATTTTGGAACAGTATGCTGATAATCAGCTTGATTTTACAGATGCCGCAACTGTTGCTACTGCTGAAAGGCTAAACATTACTCGCGTTTATATGCTCGATCGGCGAGATTTTTCGATTATTCGTCCAAGCCACTCTGGCTACTTTGAGTTGTTGCCCTAAAACGCCAGCTAACAACCCCCTTGCAGCGGACGGTTGAGAGATCTCGGTGGAGATGCAAAGGTTACTAGCCGCCGCTGAGGGGGAACGTTTGCGTGCTGATTCCTTGGTGGAGGTGCAATTGAAAAATTATCTGTTCGTCTCCAAAGTTAAATGACTATGGAGTTTCCTGAGAAACTCAGGTTTTTTGTGGTGAGGAAAACCGCACCTAGAGGATTATGAAATACTTAGCGATGCACCTGTAGCTATATATCACGCGCATTAGTACTTTGGTGTAATTCAAAAAATGGAGTCTCGTCAAGATCCGTCTTCATTTTCATCGCTACAACAGCTACTGGAAGAACTGGAAAACTTTGTAGCTCTTGAATCCAGCAAAAACGATAATCCCTGGGTTAGTGTAACTAAACTTAGAAAACTATTTGGTGAAAACTATGGAATATCACTTGAAGAAGCGGTAAAAGTTCAAGGTTGGTAATTAGTCACAGCAACAAGAAAGGCTAAATGAGAAAGCCTCCAGGAACTTTTTATCCTGACGGCGCATGGATTCGAGAAAGCTGAACATCATCGCTACGAGCTGAGCACCCCAATCACTGCGGGCACCGCCCGTGACTTTGCGATGTATCACCAGGGGCCGTAAGCCTCGCTCCG
>JAAUQI010000039.1 GCA_012032345.1 Leptolyngbyaceae cyanobacterium RM1_1_2
TTTGTGATTAGGCCATTGAGTCGCTGAATATGACCTTGCGTAAAGTCTTGCGAAACCACCGTTCCTTTCCGACTGACGAGTCCGCGATGAAGGTGATCTATCTAGCGATTGCTAACATCTCAAAAAATGGACGATGCCAATTCGAGATTGGAAAGGTGCGTTAAATCGTTTCGCTATTGAGTTTGAAGGCAGGTTCCCTGTGTGACGATCCCACGCTTGACACAAACTACTTTACAAACCCACTCAAAGCGATTCTGAAGTCTCATCTCGATGAGGTGCCGGTGGTCACTGAAGAGCCAGAGTCACCTGCTATTGACCATGACAACCTGCGCGGTCAGCACTACTACAGCTAATCCCCCCAACTCGGAATATCTAACATGCAACAGACACTTGAACAGCTCAAAGACATGAATCTCACTGGCCTGCTTGAAGCTTGGCAGGAGCAGCAGGCTCAGCCCACCTATCATGACCTCTCCTTCAATGAACGCTTGGCACTGCTGGTGGAACGCGAGTATCTGCGGCGGCAGCAGCAACGCCTGCAACGGCGGCTGAAACAAGCCAAGCTCTTTGTCGGCGCAGCCATTGCCGATGTCGATTTTGACGTACCACGTGGCCTGAAGAAAGCTCAGTTCCTCGAATGGGCTCAAGGCCAGTGGTTAGCTGACCACCTCAACCTAGTGCTGCTTGGCCCAACCGGCACTGGCAAGACGTTCTTGAGCTGTGTCTTAGCTGACCATCTTTGTAAACAAGGGCGCACCGTGCGCTATCTCAAAACCGCTGATCTCGTGGTGAAACTTAAGCTGGCTAAGGCGGATGGCTCTTTCCCCAGGCTGCGTAAACGGTTGGCTGGCTTCGAGCTGATCATCTTGGATGAGTGGCTCAGAGATCCGTTGCCAAAGGCTGATGCCAGAGAAATCCTTGACTTCCTCGATGACCGCTATCGCCGTAGCTCCTGCCTATTCGCTACTTAGTTTCCAGTCAATCAATGGCATCAGCAGATCACCGAACCCACACTCGCTGATGCCATCCTCGACCGTATCGTCCATGACTCTCTCAGACTGGTTCTAAAGGGTGAATCAATGCGCAAGCTCACCAGCAAAGTTCAGCCGCTCAAGGAGGTCGCTTGAGTAAGTTTTAATTTTGTTCTTTCTTTTCACTTCAGCCTATAATCACTTTCGTGAACCCTGCCGATTTTACCCTGCCGAAGTTGAGTGTGACTTAGCCGCCGAAGTTGGGTGTGATTGCCTGCCGAAGTCATGTGAATATGCATCGGGGGTATACGCCAGCACTGGCTTGGTTTGCCTCTGTCCCAGCGCTGCCGAGCATCCCAGGCTTTGTGGTGATGGAATTAATTCAGAACGCTCAGAACAAGCAGCAGGTGCGGAAAGTCTTACAGCTTGTAGCGCCTTTGACCATCGTTTGGCCTACCGAAACTGACTGTGCTCGGGCTTTGTCTGATTTCACCGCTTATCATCTGTCTCATAAGGTTGGTTTGATTGATGCCTTGATTGCGGCCTGTGCTGTTGGGCGTAGCGCAACCCTCTGTACTTTCAACGTAAAGCACTACCAAGTCATCTCAGGCTTGAGCCTGGAGCAACCCTATAGTCGCTAAAGCCGCCTAATCGGGATAGGGAGAAACCTCACGATTCCCCCCTCCCACAACACCCTGCATGCGGGTTCGCACAGGGCGTTTGACTACAGTGGAGCAAAGACAATCCCTAATCTACTTCGCATAACCCTGTGCTTTCATCCACAGGTCACGAATCGATAGTAATCCCTGTTGCTCTAACCATTGGTTTGTCATTCCCGTCTGAGTTGCCAGCGTCTTTGACAAGTGCCAGTAGCTCTTGCGACTAATGCCTGTCAAAATCGCCTGACGTTTACTCGTACCGAGTGCGAGTAGTTCACGAATGCGGGTGCGAGGGTTGCGCCACTGTTTCCAGCAGCACATCTGCAGTCGCCGCCGTATCCACTTATCTAACTCTGGAATCGGTCGATAGTATTGGGAAATGCCAAAGTACCCCATCCACCCTCGTAAGTATTGGTTTAGCTGGGAAAGTCGGTAGCGCATAGACAACCCGGATTTACGGGAGGTGAGTTGACGCAAGCGGTGCTTAAAGTCATCAAACGACTTTTCCGACCAATACACTCGAATCCCCTGGAAGGTAAACCCCAGATATTCCAATGCATCAATCTTCACCACCTGACTTTTCTTGGCATTGACCTTGAGCTTGAGTTTAGCCATGAGATAGCGAGTTAGACTCGCCATCACTCGCTCACCTGCCCGTACACTTTTGACGAGTATCACTACGTCATCCATGTAACGCACAAAGCAATGTCCTCGTTGCTCTAGTTCCTTGTCAAGGTCGTCTAGTAGTACATTAGCAAGCAACGGGGATAACGGGGAGCCTTGCGGTGTCCCTATCTCCGTTGCCTCAATGATGCCCTCTATCATCACGCCTGTTCGCAGGTAACGTCCTATTAATTTCAATAGGATTGGGTCTTTCACTTTGCGGGCAATCCGACTCATCAACACGTCGTGCTGAACATTGTCAAAAAACTTCTCCAAGTCCAAATCAACGGCGATGCGGTATCCCGCTTTGATAGACCCTTTCACCTGCTTTATAGCTCCGTGAGCAGAGCGTTTTGGTCGGCTACCAAAGCTTGACTCAGAAAACTCTGGCTCAAACAGGGGTGTGAGCGCTTGCAGGATGGCTTGTTGGATCACTCGCTCGAGGACGCAAGGCACTCCAAGGTTTCGCTCCCCTCCCCCTAGCTTTGGCATACTCACCCGTCGCACGGCGGTTGGTTGATAGCTGCCATCCAACAGAGATTGGCGAATCGTCGCCCATTCACGCCGAGCATAGTCAGCAAAGTCTTCAATTGACATACCGTCAATGCCGGGTGCGCCTTTTTTTGACCTCACTCGTACCCATGCCTGGTAGACGTTCTGGAATTCGACGATTCTCTCCATCAGGTTCGTTGTCTCTAAGGCTGGCTGTATGGCACAACGCCAATCCACTGCTCCCCCATCCGGGTTCATCGCTGTGTCTGAGTTGGTCATGGCTCCTCATACGGTAATGTTCGCTCCTTCATCCCAGCGGGATTACTATGACCTCGGCTGACTTCTGTTCGACTGTTTCTGTTCGTCGGCTCGTAGTTTTGCCGCTGGCTTCCTTCAGACCCTTCCTCGCGGAAACGCCCTTGCCTTAAGCTAGTCGTTGTTGTCACTCGGCTCCTATAACTTTCGAGCATTTCGACACTGGTTCTCCGACAGGGGACTTTCACCCCATTAGTTCACGCCCATGCTGGGCGTACACACTGCGTTGGAGCGGACGGAACAGAGCTTATCTGTGGGAGTTCAAGGTTATCTGCCGCCGCACAACTTCACCGTTAGCTATCTCAGTTGATGCTTGTGACGACCTACTTAACCATAATCCTGACTTTGCCCGACGAGCTTTGGAATTATAAAGTCGGTAGTTACAGTAGTTTATGTGATCGTTACAGCTCCAGCCCCTTTTAATTAATCAGTCATGCCCAACAAATTTCGTTCGCCTGGCTATCACCCCATACGGAAGTTAAAGGTTATCCTAGCGGGTCTCCAAGTTGCGGTAGTTACCGACTTTAGTGTTGCCTATAAGGTGATTTTGTCGGCACCCGTTTTAGGCGGCGCTTTCTTTTTCCGCCAATGGGTAGACGTTAGCTTGATATTACTTGCAATGGGGGTAATGCTTATTTCTGAATTGTTTAACAGCGCGATCGAAGTCTTGTGCGATTTGGTAGAACCTCGGCAGAATGATCGTATCCGAGTCACTAAAGATATTGCAGCAGCAGCAGCAGGTCTTAGTATCTTGGTATGGGCAGCTATTTTGATCCTTGAAAGCATCCGACTCATTCAACTACAGCAACCAGGGTAAGCGCATCTAAATTTTGGGAAGAAATCGGCTAGGATAAGGCGCTAAGGTGAGGTTTGTGCCTCACTAGCAGGATATCGTTGATGAGCCAAGGTTTTGCTAAAACTTCATCTCGGCAAGCCCCCAAGCCTAATTTTGCGGCAAGCGCTAGCGAAGTAAGTCAGCACCTACAAGAATACTTCAGCGAGATTAAAGACCCTGGTGTCGAGCGCAGACGAGTTCATGAACTCACAGACATTTTGATGGTCGCTATTCTGGCTGTTATTGCTGGGGCCAAAGGCTGGCAAGACATTGAAGTGTATGGCTTGAGTAAGCAAGCTTGGCTTCAGAGCTTCTTAGGGTTGCCTCACGGTATTGCCTGCGCTGATACCTTTCGTCGAGTGTTTGAGCGCATTGAGTTGCAAAGCTTTGAACGTTGTTTTCAACGCTGGGTAGGCGAAATGGTCGAGCAAGTTGGGGCGCAGGTGATTCCCATTGACGGCAAAACGCTCCTGTCGAGTTCGCTCTGCTCATGCCCCTGAAAACTTCTCAGTGCTACGTCGAATTGCTCTCAATGCCCTCAATCGAGAGCAGTCTTTTAGGCGTAGCACGTGCCAGAAATCGAAGCGAGCAGCAATGGATGATGGCTACATGCTTAAGATTTTAGCTGCCTGCTTACCTCAGGCTGACAGCGATATCAATCCGATTTGTCAATAGTAATTAAGATGCGCTTACCCTGGGTCAGGTACCGTTATGATTCACTGGAAAACTCTGCTTTACAAACTGGCTGTTGGCTAGCTGCTGAGTTTATCTTAGGCTTAATAGGACTGAACAATCTGTATGATTATGGTGAATTTTTAGGCCATTCCAAACCGTCTCATCATTAGTTTGGATACAGCCTCCCGAACCCACCATTAGCTAAGTCTTCGTTCATGGCTGCGAGAATCTGAGCCGATTGAGTTTCGAGAGCAAGACGATCGCCTTTTAGGTGCCGCAGCTTGAAATGACTTTGCGTGTGTATTTCCCAGGCTGCTAGCGAGTCGTAGGTCACCTCAGCCGTCTGCTGCTCATTACCAAAAACAGAAATTGGACAGGGTAGAGCCCAACCTGAACGATACTGATAGGTTTCAAGAATAGCAAAATCAGCTCGCAGCACGGGCAGCATTCGCTTAAGCAGCTTGGGGTCTTGCAAAAGAGTATCGGGGATATTGCTGTAGCTGTGTAGCGCAGTAATAAAGTCGGCTTCTGAAAGCAGGTGCTTTTGTACTTGATGCTGAAGCAGATGAGGGGCTGAGCAGTTTGCGAGAAATAAATGTTTAGGGCAGGCTAGATCTCGATAGTACCAGTAGCGGGCAAGCTCAAAGCTTACCAGCGCTCCCAAGTTATTTCCCCAAAAGGCAAACGGGCGATCGCACACAGGTAGCAAAACTGACGCTAGCACATGGATTAGGGCAGCCATGCGGGTAAAAGGAGCCTGCATTAGTCGGCTTTCTCGACCTGGGAAGTGTACCAGACAGACTTCTATCTGAGGGGATAGCCCACAAGGCCAAGCTTCAAAAGCAGCCGTCCCGCTGCCGACATCGGGAAAGCAGATTAGCCGCAATCGAGCCTGCGAGTTGGGCTGTAGGCAGGTAGTCCAGGAGTTGAGCTGAGCGTAAGCGGACATGAATTCAAAAAGGACATATCGATCACCGTAACTCAAGCTGGACGATCGCAGGTAGCTTTGTTTACAAGCTTGAGCTTTTCTAAATCTTGCTCAAGTCATATCTTTACGAAATAAAAATCTCCCAACAGGTCAGTGCTATCTCTTAGTAGCTATGGTGACCCTAAATTATTTACTGGCAGAGGGAAGTGTGAAGGGCTTTTACTGCAAAAAAGTCCTTAGTAATCCAAATGGGATAGCCGTAAGTAGGCAAGCAAAATAATTTTACAGACGGTTTTTCTCTTGGCATAGACGCATTGCGTAGGCGCAGCCAGCCGCTAGGCTTGCAATTTCGCTCAACCCTCGGCTTCCGGCTAGAGGAGCAATCTAGCTAGTTGAGCGGAGTCGAAATCAGCGACTGGTTTGACATTTAATTAGGCCCAGCTATCTAGCACTGTTTCAACCTATCTTGGAAGTTGAGTTGTTTAACTGAGTACCCATAGCTATCGTGGCCAAAGTTCAGTCAAAATCTGTTTCTTATCATGGGGCGATCGCTGAGGTTTCTCCTTGGCGATCGCTGCTGATTTTTGGCAGCGGCCTTGCTATGGGGTTGGCCCCTGCCCCCTTAAATCTCTGGCCGCTGGCTTTCGTCTCTTTGGTGCCGCTTTGGACTATTTTGCTCAAGTCTCAAAGCAGTTGGGCCAAGGTAAAATTGCGGTTCTTGCTGCCTTATCCGCTGCTGTGGGGGCTGGGTTATCACGGGCTGGCACTCTCCTGGATTACGCACCTGCACCCCCTGACCTGGATGGGGATTCCCTGGCTAGGCAGTCTGGCGATCGCGCTGTTTGCCTGGGGGTTTATTACTCTCTGGGGAACGGCACTGGTGGTCATCTGGTTTACCTTACTGCGGTGGCTGTGGAGTACCCTTCCGGCTTCCCCTTCACCCGGCTCTTTTTTTCGCGTTCTTTCAGCTACTGCTCTCTGGTGCTCCCTGGAAACTATCTGGAGCTGGGGGCCGCTCTACTGGACTTCGCTGTCCTATACCCAGAGTCCGGGCAACCTGGCTCTGCTGCACCTAGGGCAGATTTCAGGGCAGTTTACGGTGACGGCGGTGATTGTGGCCGTCAACGGCTGGCTGGCACTAGCTTGGATCAGCCGAGCGCAGTCCCAAAGCTGGCGGGGACAGCCTGGTCGGCTGCTTTTAGGAGCCACTGGCTTTTTGCTGGCCTGTTATCTAGTCGGCTACGGCCTAAAATGGAGCGCTCCTGCTGACAGTCTTCAGCAAAAGCTACAGGTGGGTCTAATTCAAGGCAATGTGCCCACTCGAATTAAACTAACGCCAGCCGGTGAACGACAGGCGATCGCAGGCTACACCCAAGGATACTTAGACTTGGTTGATCAGGGGGTCGATGTGGTAATTACACCCGAAGGCTCTTTGCCAATGATCTGGCAAGAACCTGTGCAGAGCCGCAGTCCGCTTTATCAGGCTGTACTACAGAAAAAAGTGGCGCTGTGGCTGGGTACCTTTGCGATCGCAGAAGACACTGCACCGCCGCAGCTTACCCAAAGCTTGCTAGCCATCAATGCTGAGGGCCAAACGGTCGGTCGTTATAACAAAGTAAAACTGGTGCCTTTGGGCGAATACATCCCCTTTGAGGCAGTCCTCGGTCGGCTAATCCAGCGTCTTTCTTCGATGGAAGGCAGCCTGATGGCCGGCGATTCCAGACAGATGTTTAACACCTCTTTTGGCCCAGTTGCCATCGGCATCTGCTACGAGTCAGCCTATGGAGAAATTTTTCGCTATCAGGTGGCCCAGGGAGGGCAGCTCATTGTGACAGTCTCTAACAACGATCCCTACCCTCCTGGCATGATGGCTCAGGATCACGCTCAAGATGTGATGCGAGCTATTGAAAGCGATCGCTGGGCAGTGCGGGTAACCAACACGGGCCTATCGGGAATCGTAGATGCTCAAGGCCATACGCTTTGGCTATCCGCTCCCAACCGCTACGTAATCCACGCTGCCTCAGTTTATCGTCGTCAGTCTCAAACCCTCTACGTCCGCTGGGGCAACTGGCTGACGCCTGTACTGCTGCTGGCAACCTTGATTTTCTACGGAGTCGCAGGGTTTACCCGCCCCGCACATCTGCCGCACTTCCCACATCGCTGAATTTAGCACCTACTGCGCATATAGCATTATTGGCTCGTCAGGTTCAATCACGACTACCTGATCAGCCGTCAAATTGCCCACAGCCACGCCTGCTGCCGCCCCGCCCAAAACTTCACCTAAATCAATGCCACCGAACACTTCTCCGAGCACCGCACCCCCGGCAGCCCCAACAGCAGCATCTTCTGCGATCGCACCCCCAGAAGTATCACGCGGGTCTTTTTGATCATCAATTACATCAGAGACAGCGCTGATAGCATAGCTCTGCCCGTTGACAAGAGCAGCACGAGCAACATAGCGGAGGCCATCGTCTCCAGCGGGTTCGTAGCTGCCCTGAATGACAGTGCCTGCTGGCAGGTAGAGATCGCCAATGGTTGCAGCCTGCTCCAGCTCAAGATTGTAAGCATAGCTGCGGTCTTCGTTGAGGTAGAGCGTCTCTGCCTGAGCGCTTGAGGTTACAAGGGTCGGACTTTGAGCTACTAGCACCGCTGGAACAGCCTGAGTCTTAGCGGCAGAGGCCCCTAATAAGAGCGCCGCACTGGCTGAGCTGACAAAGAGCCAGCGGCCTATTAAAGATTTGGAGTTGAGCAAATTCATGGTTTACATAGGATTCTTATCAGTTTGATCCTGACAAACAGGCGAGATTTCAGCCTCCCTCAGCGGTTAGATTACACCGAAGTTTGGTCAACATCTGGTAAGGGAAACCAGCGAACAGTCACCTTTTCTAACGCGGTGATGATAATCAACCACCAGATTCGGCATCTTCTAAAATAAAAGCGTTCGGGTTGGGTGAATCCTATGACTTCAGCACTGCTACTAATGCCGCCGACTGAGCTAATTCACCTGTCAGGAATTAGCTGGCAAACCTACGAACGCTGCCGAAGGAACTAAGCGATCGCCGCCTGCGCCTGACTTACAATCGCAGAACTCTCGAAATCATGGCACCTTCTCCAGAACATGAATTTGGTAAAGAGGTTCTGAGTCGCTTTGTAGAGACTCTGGCCGAAGAGTTAGCGGTGTAAATCTATCCTCTTGGTTCTACCACGTTCAAACAACCTGAGTTAAGCGGTGCAGAACCCGAAAAGTGTTTTTATATTCGCAATATTGGTGCTGTTCGAGGCAAGCGACGCTTAGATCTCACAGTCAATCCGGCACCTGATTTAGTCATAGAAATCGACATCACCAGCTGCTCCAACAATCGCCTTCAGGTCTATGCTGATTTGGGTGTGGCAGAAGTTTGGATTTACAGCGGAGAATCTTTGATTACCAAACAGTTACAAAACAGTACCTATATCACTTCCCAGACAAGTCAATTTTTCGTAAAGCTGCCGATTCCAGATATCGCTAGCTTTTTAAAGCTGGCAGAAACAATGGATTATTTGAAGCTGGGTGAAAGAGCAGATTGGTCAATAAGGCTGATTTCAACTAGCTGTTTTGTCACAGGCGATCGCGGCTACCTGTGCTTTTACAGCCTCAAGGTAGGCAGCGGCGGCAAGCTGAATCATAGTGCCGCGCTTACCAGCTGAGACGGCAATTTGCTCAAACTG
This sequence comes from Leptolyngbyaceae cyanobacterium RM1_1_2, assembly GCA_012032345.1. GTDB lineage: Bacteria > Cyanobacteriota > Cyanobacteriia > Phormidesmidales > Phormidesmidaceae > Sphaerothrix. The sequence goes on from JAAUQI010000039.1 coordinate 9,247, forward strand.
GCAGACGCGCTGATCGACAAAAACGGGATACTCCTTCTTGCAGGCCAAGGCCGTCACGCCGCCGCGAACGTAGCCTGTTAGAGGCTGCACCTGCTTGAGGGGGACGGTGTCAATTTTGCGATCGCCCGAAACCCGCGCCAGAGCTTTGAGATTGAGCTGGGTATTTGACGGAATCACCGCTAGACAGATGCCAGCGCGATCGCCTTGAGCCACCAGCGTTTTAAACACCTGCGCCGCAGGCAGGCCAACTTTAGCAGCAACGTTTTCTGCTTCTAGATTATTGGGATCAACCTCGTAGTCCAAAAGCTGGTAGCTAATTTTGAGTCTGTCCAAAACCCGAACAGCATTGGTTTTCATCGTTATTTGATAAACCTTATATAAAGGTTGTTTGGGAATTCCGGAATCCGGCTCTTCTACCTGGAAACCCTATATAGAATTGGATGAGTGAGGGTTACGAACTATGAAGTGGCTCTAGGTCACGGTTATGTGTGGGCACACTGAACACACCAGATAGGAATCAGCAGTCTACGGTTTCAGCTGAGCTTGGGGAAGAGGCGCAACAGTTAAATTCCGTTCCCCGTTTACCATTCAACCCTATGTTTGCACTAGATACTGATTACACCATTCACTACCGTATCACTGAGTCCAAGGGTAGCTTCAAGCTTTCCTTTTGGGAACCCGCCACCCGTAACGAATACCGGACTCAGCCCTACCTCTTTAGAGCCAACTATCTGCTGCCCACCATTGAGGCAGCCCAAAATGTTCTCAAGCAGTACATCCTGGTCAGTGGCGCCAACGGCTTACCGAGTACTGAGCTGCCCAATCACGGCAAGATTCGCGTCTTTCCTCATCCCACTTGGTCTGGTCAAGAATTCGACATTGCCGAAGAAAGATCGCGTAGTGCTTAACAAGCGTTCAAAATCTTGCACCGAGTATATCAACCCCCGTCAGCAGTTGCTAAAACTGTAACCCACTAGAAACTCACGCAGGCTGTGACACAGTAAGCAAAAGACTCCTATTAATGTCTTTACTTTGAGTACTGGTTGGAGAATATTCAATGTTGCAACAGTCCACTAGACTTGGCTGGCCTGCTATTTTCAGACCCCGTCCGGTCTTATGGCTAGCCGTGGCCAGCTTTGGAATGATTACCTGTGCTAATCTAGCACCCCTGTTTGCTCAGGAGCCAGCTATGCGCGTCCTAACGGTGACGGGGGCAGGCAGCGAAGACGTGCAAACCACGATTACTCGCGTATCAATGGGAGTAGAAGTTCAGGCTGAAACTGCCGCTGCTGCTCAGGCAGAAGCCGCTCGACGCTCCTCATCTGTGGTTGAATTATTGCGATCGCGCAGTGTAGACAAACTGGAAACCACAGGAGTTCAGCTCAATCCTGTCTATGACTACAGCCGCGATCAGCCCCGTATCACTGGCTACAGCGCTGTTAATCTGGTCAGCTTTCGCGTCTCAACCGAGCAGGCTGGCAAGCTACTCGACGAACTGGTAAACGCGGGGGCTACTCGCATTGATAGTCTCCAGTTCATTGCCGAGGACGCAGCACTGGCTGCTGCTGAACAAGTGGCACTGCAGGAAGCGACTCAGGATGCTCAGGCTCAGGCAAATGCTGTCCTGGGTACTCTAAATTTTACGGCCCGAGAGATTGTTGGCATACAGATTAATCAAGCGGCCCCACCAATTCCCCTGCCCTATGCGGCAGAGGCTCGACTGGCGGCTGACAGTCAGACTCAGACACCTGTAGTTGGCGGTGAGCAAACTGTGAGAGCTACCGTAACGCTACAGATTCGCTATTAGCTAAAACTCGTCGTTCTCGTAGTTGTTTGCCATCGGGGATTCGTTGTCCCGACGGGAGCCTAACAGATCAAGCCTGTCAACCTTGATTACAGGGCGCGATCGCGCGGCTCCCGTGGAGCGATCCTGCCAGCGATCGAACTTGAGCGAGCCGGTAATTCCTACTAAGCTACCTTTACGGACATAGTTGGCAGCAATTTCAGCCGTGCGTCCCCAGATCTCTAGGTTAAACCAGTCGGGCTGATCGCTACGGCTAGTCGGACGATTGACAGCCAGGGTGAGGCTGCACTTGACGCTGCCAGATTCAAAGTAGCGAACATCAGGATCGCCACCCACCCGGCCCACTAACGTAACGGTATTTAAAGACATATACTTTAAGGCCATCTATGCAAAGCTGAGATTTTCAACCAAACTTCCAGTCAGGGTTCAAAAAATGTAAATGTGCCTGATCGAGTGTTTTAGGGGTGAATTGAGTGAAAGATTGGATCGATTCCGTATTGTATTATTTAGTCTAAATCATAAATTCAAGACTTTTTTCGGCTCAGAGAAGACTTAGACTCAGAGCGCGATCGCAGTTTAAGAATTCTGCTTAACTTTATTTGACATCTCTAGATAGCTTATTTTGATAATCAGCGAATCGACTCAGCTCATTCAATCACAGCCTGAAAAGAAGCTAGTTTCTTCTGAGAAGAGAGTTTGTTTGACTAGACGCCGTGATATGAAACGTAATAGAATCCACTTCGATAAAACTTCACAGGCATCGCCTCGGAAGTTTTATATTGAAATCGCTTGTTTTGGGGGCTCGTAGGCTAGTGGGTCTTTTTGATCGCTTCTCCTTTTCCCGTGATATGGGTATTGACTTGGGCACTGCCAATACCCTCGTTTATGTATCTGGCAAGGGGGTCGTCCTGCAGGAACCCTCTGTCGTCGCCATTGATCAGAATGATAAGAAAGCGCTTGCTGTTGGTGAAGAAGCTAAGAAAATGCTGGGGCGTACTCCTGGCAATGTGGTAGCCCTGCGGCCCCTGCGAGACGGCGTCATTGCCGACTTTGACACCGCTGAGCTGATGCTGAAGCACTTTATTAGACAGGTGCACGAAGGACGAACCTTAGTGTCTCCTCGAATTGTGATTGGCATTCCCAGCGGTGTTACAGGCGTTGAGCGCCGCGCTGTTATGGATGCGGCTGAGCAGGCTGGCGCTAGAACGGTCTATCTGATTGACGAACCTGTAGCGGCTGCAATCGGGGCTGGACTGCCCGTTGCTGACCCGACAGGCAACATGATCATCGATATTGGTGGGGGGACTACTGAAGTTGCTGTATTGAGCCTGCAGGGCACGGTACTCAGCGAGTCAGTCCGAATCGCTGGAGATGAACTAAGCGAGGCTATTTCCCAGTACATGAAGAAGGTTCATAACCTGGTGATCGGTGAGCGCACTTCTGAAGAAATCAAAATCAAAATTGGCTCAGCCTATCCCACGCCTGATGACGGGGAACTGATGCTAGACGTTAGAGGCTTACATTTGCTTTCTGGCCTGCCGCGTACGGTGACAATTAAAGCGCCTGAGATTCGTGAGAGCATGTCTGAACCGCTCTCTGTCATTATTGAAGCGGTGAAGCGAACGCTGGAGCGGACGCCGCCTGAGCTGGCTGCTGACATTATCGATCGCGGCATTATGCTAGCAGGGGGCGGTGCTCTGCTACACGGCTTGGATACGCTGATCAGCCATGAGACGGGTATTGTCGTCCACGTGGCCGCAGATCCCCTAAGCTGTGTTGTTTTGGGCACGGGTCTGGTGCTCGAAAACTTTAACCAGCTTGAGCGCGTCTTTAGCGGTCGCTCTCGGAGCCTGTAGCGGTAGATAAGTAAAGTTCCTATGTTTGTACTGCGTCGCTGGTGGGATCGACATGCACTCCGTGCGGGCTTGGTTGTGCTGACAGTGGGATCTGCCTGGCTGATTCGACAGACTCAGGGTGCCGTGATCTACGAGGTTTATCAGTGGATAACACAGCCTCTTCAGCCTGGTTTAACCAAGCCAGAGCAGATTGAGAATGCCTACATCCTGGAGCTTCAGGAACGCCTTGTTGAACTAGAAAACCAAAACCGGACGCTGAAGGATCTAGTTGATACCAAGGATGAGACCCTTGCCGCCGGAGTCGTCGCGGCTGTAATTGGTCGCAGTGCTGATCATTGGTGGCAGCAGATAACTTTAGCTAGGGGTAGCCAGTCTGGGGTCAAGGTGGGCTATGTGGTGTCTGGGCCGGGTGGGCTAGTCGGCAGAATTGTGTCAGTGACGCCTAACACCAGTCGAGCTTTACTCATCAGTGATCCCACAAGCCGGGTGGGGGTCAAGGTCAGCCGCAGCCGCGCTATGGGCTATATGCGGGGACAATCAAGCAGTCGGGTCGTGATGGAATTTTTTGATAAGCTCCCCGATGTTAAACCCGGTGATGTGGTATCAACGTCTTCCTACAGCCGTCTTTATCCTAAAGATGTACCCGTTGGGCGGATTGAGTCTTTAGATTTGACTAAAAGCCCGGCTCCAGAGGCCGTTATTCAGCTGTCTTCCCCCATCAGTGCTCTGGAATGGGTAATGATACATCCTTTTGAACCTAAGCTCGACACTGATGATCCCGGGGCTAACCTGACAAAAACTTTAGAAGATTCCCCTTAGCTGCTATGACTTCATCTAGCCCTAACAGTCTACGCAGTCTTCGCACTCGACGGCTTTTGAATGGCGCAGTCACGGTGGGATCGGTTTTGCTGTGTTTGCTATTGCTGCCGACGCGGATTCCGGGTATGGAAATTTTGGGCGTAGGGCCTAACTGGGTGCTGATGTGGGTGGTGGCCTGGAGCGTGAAGCGGACGGCCTTTGAAGGGGCGATCGCTGGCCTGGTTTTAGGGCTTTTGCAAGACGCTATGACAGCGGCTCAGCCTACCCACGTCCCGGCGCTGATGCTGGTAGGCGTACTGACTGCGCGGTTGCAAAAGCAGCGCTACATTCAAGAAGACATTGTGTCGGTGGCTTTGATTGTCTTTGGGATGGCGGTTATTGCTGAGACAGTGACTGCGATTCAGATTAGCCTTCATAATCTGGTACAGCCCGGTTCGTTTTATCCACCGCTGGTTGAAATCTGGGTCTATCATCAGCGAGTAGCCCTGAGTTCGGCTATTTTGAGCAGCCTTTGGGCACCTGCCGTTTACTATCCGCTGAATCGCTGGTGGGAGAAGGAAAGGCTGATAGAGCCTACTTAACAGATGTATTAAGCTATGCGTCTTTACAGATTTTCCTTCAGGCAGAAATTAACAGGGTTTGACGTAGCAGGTTAGATCAGGTGAGTGGGTCATGGTTTCTTCTTCTATCGTCTTGCGCCAGTGTCGATTGATTGGGTCTGATGCGGATGATTTAGCTGATATTGCCATCGCTCAGGGTAAAATCACTGCGATCGCCCCTCAGCTACCGGATCGTGCGCCTACCGAAATTGACGTGGCCGGACAGCTTGTCAGTCCGCCCTTTGTGGAATCGCACATTCACCTCGACTCCGTCCTTACGGTGGGGCAGCCGCGCTGGAACCGCAGCGGTACTCTGTTTGAGGGCATCGAGATCTGGCGCGATCGCAAACAAAATATCAGCCTGGAAGACGTCAAAGAGCGGGCGATCGCAGCCCTGAAGCAGCAGGCACAGCAGGGCGTTCTTTTTGTCCGTACTCACGCAGACGTCAGCGAAAGCAGTTTAACCGCCCTCAAAGCGCTCTTAGAAGTCAGAGACGCCGTCAAAGACTGGCTGGCGCTACAGGTAGTTGCTTTTCCGCAAGACGGCGTCTACACCAGCCCTGACAACGAAGAACTGCTGGAAGAATCCCTACGGCTCGGTGCAGATGCCGTCGGCGGCATTCCTCACTATGAGCTAACCCGAGAAGATGGGGTGCGCTCCCTGCAGCGGATTTTTGCCCTGGCTGAAAAGTACGATCGCCTGATTGATATTCACTGTGATGAGATCGATGATGACCAGTCGCGGTTTTTAGAAGTCGTGGTCGCCCAGGCAGTTAAAACCGGCATGGGGGAGAAAGTCACCGCCAGCCACACCACTGCTTTTGCCTCCTACAACAATGCCTATGCGCTCAAACTCATGGGTTTTCTCCGACGGACGCAGATTAACTTTATTGCCAATCCGCTGATTAACATTACGCTACAGGGCCGCACTGACACCTATCCTAAGCGGCGCGGCGTCACCCGGGTCAAAGAGCTGTGGCAGGCAGGGCAAAATGTCAGCCTGGGTCATGACTGCATCCAAGATCCGTGGTATAGCTTGGGGACAGGGAACATGCTAGAGGTAGCCTGGATGGCAGTGCATGTTTGTCAAATGACCGGAACTGACGAGATCGATGCGTGCTACGACATGGTGACAGGCCACGGAGCGCAGACCTTGAATCTAGGCGATCGCTACGGTCTCACCGTCGGTAGACCCGCGAATCTGATCGTGCTAGAGGCCAGCGATCGCTATGACGCCATTCGCCGTCGCCCCGCCGTGCGCACAGTCATTGCCCAAGGACAAATCTTAGCTCAAACCCAGCCCGCCCTGACCCAGTGGCTTTTAGCAGGCGATCGCCCCGCTTCCACAGTGGGGATCATCACTGACTCGAAGGGGGTGAGGCCCCCCAGGCTGGATTGAAGCAGGTGTAAATCTCATTTGCGATTGGCTTAAACATACTATGAAGTCTGCCAATTTTTAACGAAGCTATGGGACTATCCACGTCAAAATAAACTTACAAACTCAACAATTTTACCCATCCTGAGAGGGGGAGATAGCTGCTATAAGGGTAGATAGACGTACAAGATCGGGCAAAACATATGTCAGCACCCAGCCCCCGTAGGTATTAGTTGCGCAACTTCTCTTAAAAGTGGCCCTAAAGGTGGCCTGTTAATTCTCAGCCTTAAAGCCACAAGTCAGCATCCATAACTCATCACCTTATGTTGAGCCAAAAACTCGGTGGGCGTTACCAAATTATTTCGCACTTAGGCGGCGGCGGTTTTGGACAGACTTATTTAGCAGAAGACTGGCACTTACCCAGCCAGCCCCAGTGCGTCGTGAAACAGCTCAAGCCCCGAGTGACGGATGGGCTCTCGTTTGAGGCGGCTCAGCGACTGTTTGACGCCGAAGCATCAGCGCTCTATCAGCTCGGCTGTCACAGTCAAATACCGCGTTTGCTGGCTCACTTTGAAGAAAACAGGCAGTTTTATTTAGTTCAAGAATACATTGAAGGCACTTTGCTCTATGACGAGCTAACCCCTCAGAACTTGTTCAGTGAAGCTCAGGTGATTGAGCTGATGCAGGACGTGCTAAAGACGCTGACCTTTGTCCATGAGCATCAGGTGATTCACCGGGATATTAAGCCTGCCAACCTGATTCGGCGAAAGTCTGACCAAAAAGTTGTTCTGATTGACTTTGGCTCTGTCAAGCAGGTCAGCAATCAGCCTATCGAAGCAGACGGTCAGCTTAGCATCACGATCGCTATTGGGTCGATGGGCTATATGCCTAATGAGCAGCTAGCCGGACAGCCTTGTCTCAGCAGCGACATCTACGCGGTGGGTATGCTGGCTATTCAAGCGCTAACAGGCATCGATCCCAAGCGCCTGCGCAAAGATCCCAAAAATAGCGAAATCCTCTGGCAGGATCAGGTTGTCATCAGCCCAGAACTGGCTGAAATCATCGACAAAATGGTGCGCTATGACTATCGCCAGCGCTACGGAACAGCGGCAGAGGCGCTGACTGTACTCAATCTGCTTTTAGGAGAAACGGTCGCAGAGGAGCAGGCTACAACAGAATTTTTAATTTCTGGAGAAAATACGGCCTGGCTCGATCGCGGTGACGAACTCTTTAACCAAAATCACTATCATGAAGCCCTAGCCTGTTACGAAAAGGTGCTGCAGTCAGAAGCCAAAAACTATGAAGTTTGGTTTAAGCAGGGACTAGCCCTGGAAAACCTACAGCATTTTGAAGAAGCCATTGTGGCCTACGATCGGGTGCTGCAGCTACGCCCCGATGACTATTTGGCCTGGCTCAAGCGAGGCAAAGCCCTAGAAGCCTTGCAGCGATACGAAGGGGCACTGGCCGCCTACACAGAAGTTGCTCGAATTCAGCCGCAGAACTACTGGGTATGGCACGATCGCGGCCAGCTTTTGGAAAAGCTAGAGGCTCTAGAAGAAGCAGTTCAGGCTTACGACCGGGCGATTCAGCTCAAGCCTGATTTTCAAACAGCCATAGAGCGGCGCAAGCAAATTTTGCTGCGGCTAAAGCGGGTTGACCAGCTTTATCAGCTCCAGCACTATGAAGAGGCGATCGCGGCCTGTACTCAAGCTATTCAGGACAACCCTGATGATGCTCTAGCTTGGCTAATGCAGGGCATGGCTTTAGAAAATTTGGGTCAGCCCTGGGAGGCGGCGCTGGCTTACAGTCACGTCGTCAAGCTGCAGGCCAGCGATCACGTGGCCTGGTTTAGGCTGGCCCATGTTTTAGAAAAAGTCGGCAAATATCAAAAGGCGGCTTTGGCCTACAGGCACGTGGTTAAGCTGCAACCCCATAACTACTGGGCCTGGCACCAGCAGGGCAAGGTCTTTGAGCAGCTAGAGGAAAGCCAGCAGGCGATTGCGGCTTACAACCAGGCGATTCAGATTAAGCCCGATCTACAGGCGACGCTGCAGGCACGGCAAAGCTTACTCAAAAGAATGACTGGTAAAATGACTGGCAAAATGACTGGCGGGGATAATTCCTGCCTCCCAAAGCTGAAAGCAAGAACCGCGATCGCCACCAGTGATGCTTCATCTAGGTCGGCACAGGCAGCCGTTTGAGCAGGAACACTCCAGAACCGTTTTGAGGTGATGTCCTAGCAGTTGGCATCTGCGTGAGCAAAACTAGCCACAGGCGCTAATTTACTGCCGCAGGTCTTCCCCAGAGACTAGAACGCTTTACTATCATGAGGAAGTGTGCGCCGTTTAGCCAGCCGTTTCTTATGTCTCAAAGCGATCCCGTGCCGACAGTCCCAGCCGCTCAGAGTCAAAACGGACGCAATGGCAGCTCGTCTACTCCCGCTTTGGCTGAGGACGATATCATTCGTATTCGCGGGGCACGGCAGCATAATCTCAAAAATATTGACCTAGAACTGCCCCGCAACCGCCTGATTGTGTTTACGGGTGTTTCCGGCTCAGGCAAGTCTTCCCTAGCCTTCGACACGATCTTTGCTGAGGGCCAGCGGCGCTACGTCGAGTCCCTCAGCGCTTATGCCCGGCAGTTTTTGGGTCAGGTTGACAAGCCCGATGTCGATGCCATTGAAGGGCTGAGTCCGGCCATCTCCATTGACCAAAAATCTACTTCTCACAACCCCCGCTCCACAGTAGGAACCGTCACCGAAATCTATGACTATCTGCGGCTGCTGTTTGGCCGCGCCGGAGAACCACACTGTCCCATCTGCGATCGCTCAATTGCGCCTCAGACTATTGATCAAATGATCGATCAGGTAATGGCCCTGCCCGATCGCACTCGCTTTCAAATTTTGGCCCCTGTGGTACGAGGTAAGAAGGGCACCCATAAAAAGCTGATCTCAGCTCTAGCCGCTGAAGGCTTCGTGCGGGTGCGCGTCAACGGCGAAGTCCGGGAGCTGAGCGACAATATTGAGCTGGACAAGAACTACAAGCACAATGTTGAAGTCGTTGTCGATCGCCTGGTTAAAAAAGAGGATCTACAGGAACGTCTAGCCGACTCCCTAGCCACCTGCCTGCGCCGCTCTGAGGGTATTGCTATTGTTGAAATTTTGGATAGCTCGGCATCACAGGCTGAGGATAAAAAAGTAGTTTCGCTCTCTGATCGGCTACCCCAGGAAAAGCCTGATTTGGCGATCGCGGCTGAATCTGAAGCCGAGTATCACACTCCTCGTGAGCTGGTATTTTCAGAAAACTTTGCCTGCCCAGAACACGGGGCCGTGATGGAAGAACTGTCGCCCCGGCTGTTCTCTTTCAACTCGCCCTACGGAGCCTGCCCTAACTGCCACGGTTTGGGTAGCCTGCGCACTTTCTCAGCCGATCTAGTGATACCCGACCCGACGCTGCCCGTCTATGCGGCGATCGCCCCTTGGTCTGAGAAAGACAACACCTACTATTTCTCTTTGCTCTACAGCGTCGGGCAGGCGTTCGGTTTTGAGCTACAGACTGCCTGGGAGGATCTAACCTTAGAGCAGCAGCGGATCATCTTGTCAGGTTCCGACGAAAAGATCTATATCGAAACAGATTCTCGCTACCGCGAACAGCGTGGCTATGACCGTCGCTATGAAGGGGTTTTGCCGATGCTGGAGCGCCAGTATCGAGAGACCAACTCCGAGGTTTATAAGCAAAAATTAGAAAAATATCTGGTCAACCAAACCTGTGAAGTCTGTCGGGGTACTCGCCTCAAGCCAGAATCTTTGGGTGTCCGCATTGGCCCTTACAACACCCACGATTTGACCAGCGCTTCTATTCGAGAATGCCTCAGCCGGATCAAAGCTTTGGTCGGTGAGGGCACAGCGCCGCTGCTCTCTAAGCGCCAGATGAAGATTGGCGACCTGGTATTAAAAGAAATTCGCGCCCGACTGCAGTTTCTGCTAGATGTGGGCCTAGATTATCTCACCCTCGATCGCACGGCTATGACCCTCTCCGGCGGCGAAGCCCAGCGCATTCGTCTTGCTACTCAGATCGGCTCTGGCCTAACAGGGGTTCTTTACGTGCTGGATGAACCCAGCATTGGCTTACACCAGCGTGACAACGATCGGCTTCTACAAACCCTGCACAAGTTACGCAATCTGGGCAACACTCTGATCGTGGTGGAGCATGACGAAGACACCATTCGGACGGCTGATTATCTAGTCGATATTGGCCCTGGCGCAGGCATTCACGGCGGCAGCATTGTGGCTCAGGGCGATCTCTCCGCTTTACTCACTGCTGAAGATTCCCTCACGGGCGCTTATCTGTCTGGACGCCGCAAAATCGAGACGCCGACCGAGCGCCGTCAGGGTAACGGGCGCAAACTGCAAATTCAGAAAGCCTATCGCAATAATCTCAAAAATCTCAGCGTTGACATTCCTTTAGGGATGCTGGTCTGCGTCACCGGAGTATCAGGCTCGGGCAAATCTACCTTGGTCAACGAGCTGCTGCACCCGGCTCTACAGCATCACTTTGGCCGTAAGGTGCCCTATCCCAAAGAAATAACTGAGATCAAAGGACTCAAAGCCCTCGACAAGGCAATCGTTATCGATCAGTCTCCCATTGGCCGGACGCCTCGCTCTAACCCGGCTACCTATACCGGCGTTTTTGACGTGATTCGAGAGCTGTTTGCTGAAACCATTGAGGCCAAGGCCCGAGGCTACCGGCCAGGGCAGTTTTCCTTCAATGTCAAGGGAGGGCGCTGTGAAGCCTGTGGCGGACAGGGGGTCAACGTGATTGAGATGAATTTTTTGCCGGATGTCTACGTGCAGTGTGAGGTCTGCAAAGGTGCTCGCTATAACCGTGAAACCCTGCAGGTAAAGTACAAGGACAAAACCATTGCTGAAGTACTGGACATGACGGCTGAGGAAGCGGCTGAGTTCTTCCGCAATATTCCTAAAGCGGCGACTCGCCTGCAAACGATGGTAGATGTGGGCCTGGGCTATGTGCGGCTGGGGCAGACCGCGCCGACGCTCTCTGGTGGTGAAGCTCAGCGGATGAAGCTGGCTTCTGAGCTGGCGCGACGCTCGACGGGCAAAACGCTCTACCTGATTGATGAGCCTACCACTGGCCTTTCGTTCTATGACGTACATAAGCTGCTAGATGTAGTGCAGCGCTTAGTAGATAAAGGCAATTCGGTGATTACGATTGAGCACAATTTGGACGTGATTCGCTCAGCCGACTGGATTATTGACCTGGGGCCAGAAGGCGGCGATCGCGGTGGAGAAGTGATTGCAGTGGGCACACCCGAAGCGATCGCGGCCCATCCCCATTCCTACACAGGCCAGTATCTAAAGCAGGTTTTGCAAGCGCATCCTGCTTTAGTCCAATCGGGTAAAACAGATGTGCCTTAGAGGGCTATCAGACTCATTTTTCACAGTGGCTTGAAGTTTCTTTCTGTTCAGAGTCTGCCTCAAGCATGAGCAAAACTGTCACTATTCAAGTAGTGATGTTTGTCCAACCACACCTGCTCCACCGCTTGCCAATGGAGTCTTGACCCCAACGAATTAATCTATGAGTACTTTGCTGCTGAGCTTAGGCGATCTGCTCTCGTCCGGCTCATTTATTCCCCACGGACACTGTTACCTCTGGCAGTCTGGTTTAGTTGGGCTACATGTCCTCTCTGATGCTCTGATTGCGGTGGCCTACTACTCTATTCCAGCGATGCTGCTCTACTTCGTGCGGCAGCGGCGAGATACGCCTTTCTCCTGGTTGTTTGTTCTTTTTAGCCTCTTTATTGTTTCCTGTGGCACAACTCACCTCATGTCCATATGGACGCTCTGGCACCCGACTTATTGGCTATCAGGTCTGATCAAGGCAACAACAGCAGGCGTTTCGATGTTGACAGCAACCGCAATGGTGCCGCTGATTCCGGTGGCGCTGTCGCTGCCTAGTCCTGAGCAGCTCAAAGAAACCAATGCAGCGCTGCAGATAGAGATTGCCGAACGCATGCGAGCAGAAGCTACTGTGCAAAAACTTAATACCGATCTGGAACGCCGGGTAGAACTGCGGACGTCAGAACTGCGGCAGGCCAACGATCAGCTAGCTAAAGAAATTACTGAGCGTCAGCAGGCAGAAGAGGCTTTGCAGGAGCGGGCCAGCGAACTGCTCCGACTTAACCAAAAGCTGCGGCAAACAGCTGAGCTGCTAAAACGGCGTAACAAGGAGCTAGATCAGTTTGCCTACGTCGTTTCTCATGATTTGAAGGCTCCTCTGCGGGCGATCGCTAACCTGTCTGAGTGGATTGCCGAAGATCTGGGGAGCCAGCTATCTGTCGAGATTCAAAAGCAAATAGGGCTGCTTCAAAGTCGAGTTCTGCGAATGCAAAATTTAATTGACGGACTGCTGCAGTATTCCCGAGCGGGTCGAGCCGAAATGCCAGCTGAAACCATAGATTCTGGCAGGCTACTGGCAGAAGTAATCGATTCGCTGGCCCCACCGCCAGAATTTGTGATCTCAGTCGGCGCTTGTATGCCCACTTTATTGACTCAGCCCCTACTTCTACGGCAGATCTTCTCAAATCTGATCAGCAACAGCATCAAACACCACGATCGCCCCAATGGTTATATTCAAATTCAGGCCAAGCCGCAGGACGAGTTTTACGAGTTTATCGTCTCAGATGACGGCCCAGGTATTACCCCTGAAAACCATGACAAGGTATTTGCTATTTTCAAAAGCCTCAACAAAAAGCTAGACACGACCGAGAGTACGGGCATTGGCCTATCGATTGTGAAAAAAATTGTTGAAGCTGAAGGCGGTCAAATCTGGCTAGAATCACAGGCCGGAGAGGGCGCTGCCTTTCACTTCACCTGGCCCCAGCAGGCTTGCTCTGGCAATGACAGCGCGTCATACAGCTAGCTGAGAGCAGGATTTGCTGCTCCCTGGCCCGGTATACTCGTAAACTGAAGCTTTGCTTCTTCTAAGGCCCCTTTGCAAAACCTAGCAGTTGTGCAACGAATCAACTCTCACTATTTTGTTTTGATGGTGTGGGCGGCTTTGCTGCTGCTGACAAGCCAGATTCATCCCAGCCTGATGGCCCACGATGAAGGCAACTTTGCGGCTGAAGCTCGCTTTATGGTGGAGTCTGGCAGCTGGCTAGCGCGTCAGTGGTGGGGCAATCCTGTCTACACCCACGGGGTTGCCTTAAACTGGCTGATGTCCAGCAGCTATAGTGTCTTTGGCCGCAGTGATGTGGCTGCGAGATTGCCCAGTCTGCTAGCCTGCCTCTTGAGCGTGGGGCTGCTTTACCGAATTGGCCAACAGCTTTTGAATTCACGCAGGGCCTTCATCGCGGCGCTGCTGCTGCCAGTGATGCCTCTTTACCTACAGTATGGGCATTTGGCTACTCAGGACATGCTTTTGGTTTGCTTAGAACTCACAGGCGTTTGGGCGCTGCTGCAGGCTGAACAGACTCGACGGCTCTACTGGGGCATGCTCGCTGGCAGCGTTGTGGGTATCGGCTTTTTGGTCAAAAGCTTTATGATTGTGCTGCCTGCGATCGCCCTTTTGCCTTATTTAATTGGGCAAAACTCGCGGCATCGACATCTGACTAATCCAGGTATTTATATCGGTCTGTGTGCAGGTATCGCAGCCGTTCTCACCTGGCTACATCTGAGCATTATGACTTACGGGTCTGGAGTGCTAAGCCATCTTTTTGGAAAGCTTTCAGAGCTGAGTGAGCCATTTCACCCGGATGCTGGCCCCTTTTATTATTTCTGGAATATTCCGGCTAATGCTTTTCCCTGGGGGCTGTTTACCCTGATTGGCTTTAGTTTGGCCCTGCGTCATTATCACCGTAGCCCCTATCGGCTGCTGCTGCTAGGTTACCCCGTGATGCTGCTGGCTCTGCTCTGCCTTTTTCCCACCCGGACGCCTTACTATGCCCTCCAGCTCTATCCCTTTATGGCCCTGTTTTCAGCTCTGGCCCTAGACTGCATGGCCCAGCGGTTAGGCCACTGGCTACCCAGGCTGCTGAGCTATAGCTTTGGTCTGCTGGGGGGGCTGCTGCTCTTGGCGGGGATTTTAGCGATGACCAGAATCCCCGGCGCATCCCTGCCTGCTGAGGTGGCAGCCTATGGCCCGACAGCTCTAGGTCTGGGATCAGGGCTGTTGTTGCTGCCTGTGAGCTGGCATGTCTGGCAAAAACAGGCTCCTCAGGTTTGGGTGGCTAACTGGCTGGCTGCTTTTTGGCTGGGATTTGCGATCGCCGGGATTACTGGAGTTTGGGGCAACTACAGCCCCACCCTCAAGGCAGATCTGCAGCAGCCTGCCCTAGTCTCTGTTCTGGCAGCTCATGCCGTAGACTTTGTCGTGGCTGCGCCTGTAGATGGCGAAACTAACAAAACCTGGGTCTTGCTGACCTTTTATACCCCTCATTTGGGACACCTGTATCAGCAGCTAGCAGACCTGCCACCGGATGCTTATGCCTGGGTCGCTCCAGGCACCGAGCCAGTACCGGGCGCTACTTATCAGGAACTTGAGCA
This sequence comes from Leptolyngbyaceae cyanobacterium RM1_1_2, assembly GCA_012032345.1. Lineage (GTDB taxonomy): Bacteria > Cyanobacteriota > Cyanobacteriia > Phormidesmidales > Phormidesmidaceae > Sphaerothrix. Next base: position 24,263 of record JAAUQI010000039.1, read on the forward strand.
GATTCAACAATGGCGACTGATTCACAAACAGGCGGTGTAAGCTGGGGCGATCGCTTTTTGTCTAGCGATTTGCTCAAGGCGTTGCAGCCCTATTCGAGGCTCTTTTTGTTGGCGCTGGCTTTGCTGGTCAGGCTCTACAACCTGCAGTCCCCGATTATTGGGGTTCATTCCTGGCGGCAGGCCGATACCGCTGCCCTGGCCCGCAACTTTTATGAGAATGGCCTCAACTTTTTTTATCCTCAAGTTGACTGGGGGGGAAACTCGGCTGGCTATGCCGAAACTGAGTTTCCCCTTTACCCCTACGCGGTAGCGCTGGTTTATAAACTGCTGGGGGTTTCTGAGATTTACGGCAGGGCGATCGCTATTATTTGCAGCCTGGTAGCGCTGTTTTTTCTGTTTCAGCTAGTAGCTTATGTCATTAATCAGGGGACTGCTTTTTGGGCCAGCTTTTTCTACGCGGTTTTGCCCCTGAGCGTTTTTTACAGCCGCACCTTTCAGCCCGAGTCGATGGTGCAGATGGCCTGTGTTATCGGTCTTTACTTTTTTGTTCGCTGGCTAGACTCTGAGCGCTGGTGGCACTGGGGAGTGTCTGTCTTGTTTGTGGCGATCGCCTGTTTGCTCAAAGTCTTGCCGATTGCCTACTTGGGACTACCGCTGCTGTATCTGGCAGGGGTAAGGTTTAGGGGCAAGCTGTTTCAGCAGGCGGCGCTTTGGGCCTATGCGGGCTTGATTCTGGCTGCTACAGCCGCCTGGTACTACCATGCTCATCAGATTTATCTCACCTACGGTCACACGTTTGGCTTTTGGGGCAGCACCACCGACCGCTACCTCTGGACGATGCTGCTCTCGTTCAGGTTTTGGGGCGATATTTTACTGCGGCTGGCGGTGAGACACTTTGCGGTGATTGGCTTTTTTCTTTTTCTAGGCGGGCTGTGGGTGCGCCGTCGCTCAGCGGTCGAAGGCTGCTTTGATCTGGGACTGATGGGGGTGATGATCTCGATTGCGATCGCGCCTACCTCTAGCTATGTTCACGAGTATTATCAGCTGCCTTTTGTCCTGTATGGCGTCGTTTTTATTGGTAAAGCCTGTGACGCTATTGTGCAGTCGAGCTGGCGGTGGCGATCGTGGGCACTGGCGATCGCAATTGGCCTGATGCTGACTACAGGCTCTGTCATCTACAGCTTAGACTACATGCGACGCGAGGCCATAGACAGCTCGGATGTCTATGCTCTAGCTCAACAGGTCAAAGCCTTGACCCCAACAAAGGCGCTGATTGTCTCGGCGACGGGAGGCGATCCGACGCTGCTGTATTTGTCTCACCGCCGGGGCTGGCTGATCCATCCAGATGCGCTCAGCGCCGCTCAGCTAGATGCTTTCTCTGCCGAGGGTGCTGACTACTTAGTTGGTAGCTACTCTACGATTGAAAGCTATACTTCCTTCGACAACTCTGCTCAAAAGCAGGCGATTCGGACACTGATAGACAATCGCTATCGTCCGGTGATCAACAGTGACCAGTTTTTTATTGTCGATATAGCGAAAGGCAGAGGGATGAAGGCAGAGGGATGAAGGATGAAGGCAGAGGGATGAATAGGATGCCGATCGCGTAAAGATTCAGCGATCTGAGTTCTCCTAACCAAACTGCGGTTTGCTATATCACGTCAGCCAAATAGCTGCTGCACGACCGCCAGACGAGAGCAGTCCCAGTAGTCAATGTGGGCACTGATTAAATTATCGTCGCTGAGGGTGAGTTTACTGCAGCCAGGAATTGAAATTCGAGGTTTCCAGGGTACAGGGGCTGTGAAGTGCAATATCCAGCGCGTGGTAATCGTTTGGCCCGATCGCTCAATCCCCTGCAAATCCATGTGGGTATCGATAAACCAGTGCTGAATGAAGCCAATCATCTGCCGGTAGCGGGCTTTGCCTCTAAACTCGTTGAGCGGATCCTTGAAGTAGACCTGCTCGGTGTAGAGATCAAAGCTCTGGTTTTGGGGGAACTGAGTGTAGTCTTGCCGCAGTTGTTCAACAATATCCATTAGTTTGATTGAGGTATCTCCACATCAGGCCACAGTCGCTCTAGCTGCCGCTGCCATGCCTCCAGGGTATTTTGGCGGGAGTCTTTACCCATAGAGAGTTCGCCCATCACTCCTTCGGCGTAGAACCGCTCTAGGGTTTGCATGGTATCTTCCAGGGTTTGTCCCTGTAGCTTAGCGGCCTGAATAATCTGGCGAATCTGGCCTTCTACTAAATCATTGAAGAAAGCGTCAAGTCCTGCCTGTTTCAAGGCCAGCAGCCGCTCGGTTGCTGCCTGAAAGCTCTCAAGTGTCAACGCTGCCCGATCATGCTGAAAAACCCCCCACAGCACCGTTTCATAAAAGGCATAGCGCACCTCCTGGGTGTAGTCAAAGTTGGCCGCCAAAATCTGGGCCATGTAGGGTTCGGCTTGAGCCTGAGGCCCAATCGGAATCAGCGATCGCAGCCAGCTCAGATCTTTGGACAACAAAACTAGCAGGCGAAAATTATCGGTTTCAACCTGCCAGGCATCCGGTGGCAGAATCTGTAGGCGATCGCCAAAGCGCTGCTCTAAGTCGCGGGTAATGTCATCAGGGGTCATAGCTTTACCAAATTGAGATTGACTATTTTAAAAAATTGGCATCAAAAAAGCCTCCCCCTAGAGGGAGGCCACTGAATCAGTAGTGACACGACCCAGTACTAAATCGTGCAGTAGCTTAGCTCAGCCACTCTTGAACCGCTTCTGCTTTAGTGTTGGTGTGGCGAGAAGGGGTTTCACGATTAAACTTCATATGCACAGAGCGGGTTTGATCGCCATCGGCGGCAACCGCAAGAATAGGATAGTCAATCAGGCCGTCCTGGAATGACATCTGGAAGCGGAAGGTGCCATCAGGGTTGAGCTTGATCGGCTGCCCCCCAACAGTGACGCTGGCGTCTGGCTCGGTTGCCCCATAAACAATTAGCTCAGCATCAGCCACCAGCCAGAACTGACGCGGGCGAATAGGCGGTGCCGAGGCAGAGAAGCCTGCCCCCGACATGTTCATGCCCATCCCCGACATCATCAGGCCCATTCCTACCCCCGACATCGTTGCCCCCATGCCCATGCCGGATGCCGTCAGCCCTGCGCCTGAGGCTGTGGCTCCGGCCCACATCCCCACCCCAGACGGGAAGACATACGAGCTAACGGCTTGCTCAGGCGCTGCCATCTGCATTGAGCCAAACACCGATCCCGGTGCATGCTGCATCGAACCAAACAGTGAACCCGCAACTCGCTGGGCTTCCGCTGGCTTGGTCATTGTAAAGACGCTGTCCTGTAGAGGACTGCCGTTGAGCGCTCCCATGCGCTTGCTAGGCGGTGCCAGGTTGACAAAAGTTTTGCCGCGCAGATCTTCATTCCAACCTACTGTAATGAACTGATCCTCTACCCAATCAGAAGGGTAAACGGGCGGTACCCGAACGGGAATAGACCGGGCCAGCACCAGCCAGCGGCCATCGTTGCAGACATAGCCAATTTCAGAAATATAGTCGCGATCGCTGACCGGGACAGGCACGTACCATTCTCTAGCTAGCTCATCGCACTCATACTGCTGCAGGCTATGAGGGCTTTGGTTTTCAAACTTGATGTTGGTTACGTCATAGAATCGCAAAGCCAGACGAGAACCGCCCTGTCGCCGCAGTTCTTCTTTGTGCTCATTGGGAATGTCCCAATAGACGTAAGCCCACTGGGGATCGCGGGGCATGAGAACAATGCGGCTCTCTCCGTAACCAGAGGGCAGATCGGGCAGCTCTTGATCAACGGTTGCTAAAGCAACAGGAGCAGACTCCTCTACGACCCGGTCAAATTTTGCGGCCTCTACCTCTGCCTGCCCTTCAGTTGCCATCGGTAGGGGGCTAGACATTGTCCGTCTGGCCTGAACAGCCTGAATAGCCGCGATTAGCTCTACCTTACGCATGCGGCTGTAGCGTGAAACTTCGCACTCGCTGGCAACTCTGCGCAGCTGCCGCAGAGTCATTTCTTCGAGGGGGGGACGTGACTGAGTCATAAAAATTGATCTCCTTAGCGCTTCACTATAAATAAATAAATGCTTTAAACCCGCTCAGCAGCCTGTAACAGCTAGCAGAAGACTACTGGTAGACATTCACGATCTGGTTGGGATCGCATTTGTGAAACTATATTACAGAAATTTCAGGACAAATCGAGTCAATCAAGCCTTCCTTTTTAGGGCTTTTGAGAGCTTTATCCGGGTTTTTACGAGGTGTCAGGGACTTCGGGGATCGTATTGTCAGGAAAACATGACAATTAATAGCAAAGCGATCCCCAAACACATTAACCAGCTTTGGCTTTTGATCCCGAAGCATAGGCCAGTCTTATTGCTGAGAGGAATGTAGTAGGGAGTCTGACGATTTATGTCATGCTGGACTGGGTGATTTTGCTCAAGCACCCAAACACGCCCTTTGCTTTTGCCGCTGTGTCAGATTCAAAGAAGTTTATGAATTTGAGTTCAGGTCGCTCAGGGGATCGCTCAAGGGGGGCAGCGACATCGGCTGAGGCTCAGTCTCGGCTAGAGGCTGAGCCTGACAGCGGCAGTCGCTTGATTGGCCGGGTTCTGTCTCCAGCACTGTGGCTGTGGTTGCGCACACAGGTAGAGCATTCTGAAGATTTGCAGTTTGAAATTATCAGCAGCGATCGCCGTCTGCTACAGGGTTGGGTGTCTCAGGTCAACTTATTAGCTCGCACTGCTGTTTATCGGGGGTTAAGGCTAAGTCAAGTGCAGCTAGCGGCTACCCATATCCGCATTAATCTAGGACAGGTCGTGAGAGGAAAGTCCCTACGGCTGCTGGAGCCTTTTCTAATTTCAGGCCAGGTGAGGCTGAGTGCATCTGACATTAAAGCCTCCTTACAGACTGTGACTATGTCTGAGGCGCTGCAAAATTTTTTGGTCAAGATTTGCCTGAGCGATCGCACCTCATCCCTTCTATCTGACAAAGTCAAGGCGATCGCTCAGGTACCGCCGACTCAGCTCACAGGCTCAGGTTATCTACGCGGAGATGTTTTAACTATCTGTTTGAGCGATCGCCAGACTCAGGCGCATTTGATCCTCAGCACCCGTTTGCAGATAGAGCAGGGACGACTATTGACGCTGCTGCAGCCGCAAATGCTTGACAATCCGGCTGCGATCGCCGGAACTCCCCTAACGGAGCTGCACGGGCTGCAGGTAGACCTGGGGGCTGACGTAGAAATTCAAACCCTTGAATTTAGAGACGGGCAACTGCTCTGCCAGGGCAGCGTTAAAGTTAACCCCGCCAACTAGCCCTAAAATCCAGCTCAAATCGGCTTGATTACACACTCGGCAACAGCGGCAGCAGCAGCGTCACAAAGTAGTAAACCAGCGGTGCCGTGAATACGTAGCTATCTGTACGGTCTAAAATACCGCCATGCCCTGGAATTAGCTGACCTGAGTCTTTAACCCCGGCATCTCGCTTCATCAGTGACTCGGTTAGATCCCCCAGCAGGCTAGAGATGCCAATCAGCATACCGAGAGCGGCTCCTGCTAGGCTCCAGAGCGGCCACTGCAGCAGCCAAGCTCCGGCGATACCCACACTGATGCTGCCCGCCAAGCCAAAAACGGCCCCTTCAACGGTCTTTTTGGGGCTGATGTTAGAAAGAGGCGTTTTGCCGAATAGCCGCCCCATCGCGTAAGCGCCAATGTCAGCCGCCCAGATACAGGCAAAGGCTAGGAGCGTAGCACTGAGTCCCTGAGGAAGCTCTGGCACTGTCGGCCATGCGGTTGGCCAGTAGCCCGATAGCGGTAGATTACTGGTTTGAGTAGCTTCTAGCTGACGTAATCGAACCCAAAAGCTAGGCAGATACCCCCCATAAAACAGTCCCAAAATTGAGGCGGCTACATCCGCAATCGTGGCAAACTTGGGCTGAAACAGAAGATAAAAACAAATAAAAGTGCCTGCTAGAGGCAGCAGCGCATCAGCCAAGGGAGGCGAGAGATAAGAAGACACTAGCAAAATCTGGCTAACGGCCATTGTGGTTTTAGCAGCAGGCAAAATGCCTTTAGCTCTGACCAGTCGGAAGATCTCTAGCTGTCCCAAAAAAATTAGCACCCCAAAGGCTGCCGTAAAATATACCCCCCCCAGTACAGTCGCTATCAGCGCGATCGCGATCGCAATAATTCCGCTAATGATCCGGGGCCAAGGCATAAAGACTAAAGTTAGTGAGAGGTTTGCTAAAAGCTGGCTGAGCGATCGCTGCTCGGACGCCTTAGACAGGTAAATGTTATCTGAACAACTTACCTGAAAACAAAGGGAATTGTGACTATCGCTGGTCTAAAGCTGGTTAACGGCCAAAACTCTTGCACCTGTGATTCTGCTGTAGGCTGAGTGAAGTTTAGGCGCAACCCAGCAAAACCGCTGTTAACGTTGGGTTTCACTTTGTTCCACCCAATCTACGCGAGGAACTTTTGTCAGTCAAGCAGAGTCTCAAGTAACTTCCCGCACAAGTTCCCCAGTAGTTCAACCAGTAGCTCAACAGGTCAGGCATTGACTGTCAGCAACCTCAGCTTGCAGCTAGTAAACAGTGTATGTAATCTGCAAAAAATCAGGGCCACCATAGGGGCCAAATGCACCCCCTGAGATTTTGCGATTGAGCTAAAAATCGGTGAAAATTTGTCGTCACCTTTAACCTAAACTTAACAGGCTGATGACAAAATATTGATAGATTTAAGCATCTGCCCAGGGTGGTATAGGGTTACGGGTCTAACAGATTTTTAGTCATTTCTAATCTATAGATATGACGGGTGTACTAAAAAATATTTGCCCAGCCAGCCTGCTGCGCTTGCCTCCTAATTTTTATTCATCGTTGCCTAGCCAACGCTACACTTTATGCGGGCTCTTAACCTTCAATCGCCCCTCACAGCGCTACAGCTCTACGAATTCCAGGTTGAAACTCACTGTCCTGGGCAGGTCGTCTACGACATACTGGCTGCGGAAGTTGTTATTCCCGGCGTCATCCTGACCGAGGATAACGCTTTCTACGGCGTTATCTCCCGACGTTGTTTTTTAGAAGCCATGAGCCGTGCCTACGGCAGAGAGCTGTTTTTGAGGCGTCCTATCGGCATACTGTACGAATTTATTGCTGCTGACATTCTGCAGCTCCCTGGAGCCACTCTGGTGACAGAGGCCGCTCATCTAACCCTACAGCGCCCAACCGATCTGCTTTATGAGCCTTTAGTTGTCAAGCTAGCTCCGCAAAGCTACCGTCTAGTCGATGTTCATCAGCTCCTGATGGCTCAGGCAGAAATTCATCGGCTAACGTCTCAGCTTTTGCGCGAAAAGACCCACGCTGAACTGATGCAAAATGAGCGTCTGGCCAGCTTAGGGAGATTGCTAGCAGGTGTTGCTCATGAGATTCGTAACCCGGTCAACTTTATCTGGAATAATCTGCAGTATTTATCCGAATATAGCCTGGCTCTCATCGATCTAGTCGGAACTTGGGACGCTGACGCCGCCGACCGCCACTCGCAAATTCAGCACCTCAAGCAAACCTACGATTTTTCCTTCATTGCAGAAGACCTACCCAAGATTCTCGGCAGTCTCGAAACAGGTACCGATCGGCTGCGGCATCTGGTAGAAAGCCTGCGAACGCTGTCTCGCATGGATGAGAAAACCCTCACCTCAGTGGATGTTCATGTCAGCTTAGAAAATACGCTGCTGATTTTGAGCAATCAGATCAAAACTGGCATTGAAGTAAGCAAGCAGTATGGGGAACTGCCGATGATCGACTGCTATGCTGGGCAGCTTGGGCAGGTTTTTATGAACATTATCAGCAATGCTATAGACTCGCTGCAGGCTCATCAGGCAAGTTTGAAGCCTGAACTGGTGCTGCCAACTGGTGAAAACGCCACTGTCCCAGCCTCTAGCTGGGAACCCAGAATCAGCGTGACCACGGCTCTATGCTCAAAGCTGCCTGTTGATGCTGATGATACCCCAACGGCTGCTCATGCATGGATTTCAGTTCGTATTGCAGATAACGGGCCAGGAATTCCTGAGTCAGTCCAAAGAAAAATCTTTGACGACTTTTTTACCACCAAGCCAATTGGTAAAGGTACAGGGCTGGGGTTGTCTATTAGCCGTGATATTGTGGTGAATCATCATCAGGGACAGCTAATATTGCGATCGCCCTGTCTGTTTTCAGCCGAAACCCAGCGGGCCTACGGGGCCGAGTTTGAAATTCTGCTGCCCTTGATTCCGGCTGAGATCCTGTCACCTGTCGCTCAGGTGCCGCCGAGGCTTGCAGAGCAGCAGACTCAGCCCGCAGAATAGAGCAATGGTTCTTAAAAGTTCATGAGCAACTTCCAGCCTGTACTGCTTGCTTTCGATTTTGACGGGGTCATCTGTGACGGCCTGCTGGAATACTTTCAAACGGCTTGGCGAGCTTACCAGCGCCTATTTCCAGACGCTCCGGCCCAGCCACCCACAGGTCTGGCAGAGCAGTTCTATCCGCTGCGGCCCGTCATTGAAACCGGCTGGGAAATGCCAGTTTTGCTCAGAGTGCTGATTCAAGGCACAACAGCCACCCAAATCTTGTCGGACTGGCCGACGCTGGCGCGAACCACAATTGCGCAGGCACAGATTGAGAGCGATGAGGCCATGTCTGCGGTAGACAGTGTGCGAGATGACTGGATTCGCAGTGATTTAGACAACTGGCTGGCCCAGCATCGCTTTTATCCAGGCGTTTTAGAGCGGCTGCAGCGGTGCCTGACGGCTGATTTAGTCGTTGTTATTATCAGCACCAAAGAAGGGCGCTTTATTCAGCAGCTACTGCAGCAGCAGGGAGTTAACTTTCCTGGAGCCAAGATTTTTGGCAAGGAGGTCAAGCAGCCCAAAACCCAAACCCTAAGACAGTTGGCGGCTGATTTTGCTGTAGAGCAGGGAATATGGTTTGTTGAGGATCGGGTACAAACGCTGCAAAAGGTACAGCAGGCCGAAGATTTAAGCCAGGTTGAGCTATTTCTAGCCGACTGGGGCTACAACACCGAGGGCGATCGCGCTCTTGCCCAGCACGATCCGCGCCTGCATCTGCTATCCTTATCGCAATTAGTACAAGAGTTCTCAGCCTGGTAATATACTGCGCTCCACATAATATGCTGGATCTAATGAAAATTGCCCAGCAGATGCAGGGCATCAGCGATCACCTGACCCGCGAAGCGGCTGCCGCCCGACTGCGGATTGAAAAAGCAGAGCAACTGCTGCATCAGATTCAACCGCGCCAGGCTGAGCGCGTCGCGCAGCTCAATCAGTGGCGCGATCGCATGATATTTACAGCGGCTGAACCCGTAGAATCTTTAGCCACCCGCGCCACGCTGGCGATAGCGGCAGCAGCCCACAGCGTTATTGCCACAGACGGTTCGCAAATTTCGCCCAGCCACCACGAGATTGCCTACTGCTACTTAATCAACGTTGGTCGGATCGGACTGCACTATGGCCAGGGGCGTCATCCGCTGTTAGATAGCCTACCAGAGGTAATTTATCGGCCAGAAGATCTGCACGTCTCTCGACAGTGGGGCATCGGCCCCGAGGAGTGGATGGGCTATCGGCGCACAGTGTCAGAGGCGGTGGTGCTGGCGGAGTTGGGTAAGGCGCTGAGTGCTGAAGAGGTACCCGCAAAAATTGAGGAGAAGACACGAACTGAGGAGGCAGAAGAGGCAGCGCTGACGGGCCAGCTGAGCCTCTTGAGCGCTAAAGCAGCCAGTAAGACGCTGCCACCCAAATTGGCAATGGTAGACGGCTCTTTGATTTACTGGTTTTTAGAGCCGCTGCCGGGAGAGGCCCGCGATCGCATTTTGCAGCCTATTTTAGACGCTTGGGAGCAGCTTTATCAGGAGCGAATTCCGCTGGTGGGCTATTTGAGTGCATCTCGCAGTGGAGAAGGGCTGAACTTTTTGAAATTAGAAAGCTGCCCCTACCCGGAGCCAAACTGCCTGAGCTACTGTGCTGAGCGCAGCGACCCACCCCCCTGTCAGGTGTTTGAGCCACTGCGAGATGTAGCCCTGTGGTCTACCCTGCTAGAGCCGGGTCAGCGTAGCCCCCTCTGGCGCAGCTCAGCCGAGATTTTATCGCAATACGAACACCACACGATTTACTTTTGCTATGTGCATGTGGGTTCAGAGGTGGCGCGAGTAGAAATGCCGCGCTGGGTAGCGACCGATACGGCTCTGTTTGAGTCGGCTTTGAGTATTGTGCTGGCTCAGGTACAAAAAGGCTACGGCTATCCGGTAGCCCTGGCAGAAGCGCACAATCAGGCAGTGGTGCGAGGCGGCGATCGCGCTCGATTTTTTGCCTTGCTAGAGCAGCAGATGATTAGATCCGGACTGCGCAATGTCGGCACTTCCTATAAAGAAGCCCGCAAGCGCGGCAGCATTGCCTAAAAAGCGCCTCACGACATCTATCTAAATATCGAAATCGGCTTGCACACACTAGAATGAGTGGAAATGTATCGGTTCAGGGTGTAGTCAATTCACAACCACCATCGTAGATAGCTGTGCAGTCAGATTCATTCGACCCGCGTCGTCGTCCGGCCTATCGTCAATTGGCCCCCTTAGAATCTGCCAAACCCAACAATGACAAGCAGAATGATCTGGCTAGGGGCTGGCGCTGTACCCACCTGCTGCAGGCTCATACAAGCTGGGTGCGGAGCGTTGCCGTTAGCCCGAACGGGCGCTGGATTGCCAGCGGCAGCGGCGACAAAACCGTGCGCATTTGGAGCTTGTCTTCAGGTAAACTGCGGCAGGTTCTGGTAGGGCATGAGGGCTGGGTGCGGGCGATCGCCTTTAGTCCTGATGGCACAACCCTGGCCAGCGTTAGCAATGACCAGACGGTGCGCTTTTTTGATTCGCTGACGGGTGAACAAAAAGCGGTAATGAGCGGACATACGGACTTTATCCGCTGTGTTACCTTCAGCCCTGACGGGCAGCTTTTGTTTACGGGTGGGCAAGACAATACGGTCAAGATCTGGCAGGTTGAGACGGGGCAGCTGCTCAAAACCCTGGCAGTCCAGTCTCACTGGGTGCGGGCGATCGCTATTACCCCTGACGGCAAAACGCTGATGACGGGTAGTCAGGACGGTACCAGCCAGCTTTATGCCCTGCGGCAGGGTGGTTTTCAACATGTTTTACGAGCGCATCAGGCAGCGGTGCTCTCGGTGGCGCTCAGTCCTAATGGCTGGCTGGCAGCCAGCGCCAGCGCCGATGACAGTATTGTTTTTTGGAAGGTAAATAGCGGACGACTGATTACGCGCTTCCGCGCTCACGCTCAACCAATTAACAGCGTCAGGTTCAGTCCAGATGGACGGCTGCTGGCAACAGCTAGCAGTGACAAAACTGTTCGCCTGTGGCATATCGATAGCGGTAAGCTAATTGCTGTTTTGTCGGGACATGAGGGCTGGGTATGGTCAGTGGCCTTTGCCCCAGACAGCAGAACTATTGTCAGCGGCGGCTGGAACGGGCAGGTGCGGGTGTGGACTAAAGATATAGAGCCACGCCTGAGTAGCCCAAAGCCTGATAAATGCTAAAGGGCGATCCCGTGGAACTTAATTCTCGCTAAACTCGACATGCATAACCAAGAGTATTTCCCCTTAAAACCCTGCCCCTTTCAAGCGCAAGCTGATGAAGCGTAACCTTGTATTTAGATTTTCTCTCTTGGCGAATGCAGCCTTAGTCACCCTGCTGCTGTTTATTACAGCTCGCCCTAAGCTCAATGCGACAGCAACTGCCTTTGAGTCTGCCGAAGCAGTCAATCTCAAGCAGGCTCAAAGAGAAGTAGGCCGCAACAGCTTTACGTTTTTGTGCAGCGATCGCCGCGATGATTATATCGAGACGGGCGCTCGCTTTGTTGAGCTACAGCTCGATCTGGCTCTGAGCCAAACAGGGTTGCTAAACCAGGCAAAAGAGACGCTCCAGGGCAGCAGTGCGATCGCCTTTGACCAGTTCTGTGCTGATTTGGCCAATGCGGCAGGGAGCCAAACTGCCCCTGATAGGCTAGCGCTGTATCAAGATCTGGCGGCATCTTCAGCGGAGGTATTTCAGCAGGTACGGCCTGCCTTCAATCGTTTTTACCAATCTCTCTCAGCCCAGCAGCAGCAAGAGCTTGACCAAATGTTGAATGCGGGTAGCCAGTAACTGTCTATTAGCAGGTGGCTGATTGTTCCTAGTGAAGTTGAAATATTTTGAGCGCGCCCTAGATTGACAGTCGCTGAGAGTCGGGTAGGGTGAGCAGTGCCCATCTGACTGATTTAGTAAACTTCAAAGCGATAATTGCCCAGTAGTAATTAGCTGCAAGCCCGCCACAAATGAGAGCAGCGCCAAAAAAAATGTCCACAAGCTAGTGGGCCTAAGAACAACGCCGCCGCTAACAAAAACAAGCAAAATTCCGAAGCCAAGAAAGACCCAGCCCAGTGAGCGGGTGCTGCGGGACAACATTATCATAGCCACGCCGCTGGCTACGGCAATAACAGAGCCTGCCGCCGAAATATCCCGCCACCAGTAGGCAGAGGTTTGAGTGGTGAAGATAATGTTTTGTCCCAGGAAATAGACGGAGACAAGCAGGAAGGCCAATCCGAGAAGCTTGATTAAAAGTCGCATAGTCAACAGCAGGCCAGGAGTATTCTGGCTCTAGCTTAGTCAGCAGACTAAAGAAAGTCTATAAACGCGGCAAAAGTTTGTGAAACTTTCTAATTTTTATAAGCTGTAGCGCAGCTCTGACCAGCTGTGTTGCATTCAAGGCTGTCGTCTTTGCAACTTATTTGCTGACGTCGTTGACAGCTATCTCAATTTCAGCTCTTACATCCTGATCAGCAGGGCGCGACTTAGGCTCTGAATAATCAGCATGAGTATATATCCACATCGGGTAAACTACACAAGCTGGGTGATGAATAAGAAAAATCAGTCTTCCGAATCTAGCAGCCCCTCTGAAACCCGGTAAGTTTTTTCATCTTTTCTTACGAAATTCAAAACCATCAACATATGATTTTGGAGGAAAAGTCTCTGAGTCTGAAATACCCCTACCGCAAGGATTAGTCCTTAAATCTTGCAAAAAATCCTCAATGAGAATCTCAAACTCTCTGAGAGCTTGCTTATTTTTCTTATGATGCGTTTTGACTAGCTTTTTGAATGAACTCTCAAACCTCTTCAAGGGCCTGATTTGATAGCCTTTGGATCCAACCATTACTATCCTTAATCTCCAGAATTTCCGAAGATGTAGAGCTACTAGAACTTATGTTCTCTATAGTATCTGATAAAATCTGGTTGTACTCTGGCTGATCGCGTTCGGCTGCGTCCAAAATGTTGTCAACTAGCGAATCTAGTGCATCCAAACAGCGTATGAAGTCTTCGCCGCGACCAGTCATAAAAACTCGCAAGACATAGAGTCTCGCTCTTAGCTTAGTCCAGACGTTTGCTTCCCGAGGCTCGATAAGAGTATAGGCAAATTGCTTTAGATCTTCACGCTGCTGAGAAGATAGATCTTTCCAGTCTTGTCTAATCGAACCAGCAGCGCTGCGAAGCTGACGATTGACAAGAGAAAAGTTAGATGGATTAGTTGTCCGATTAACGACTTTCTTTGCTTCTTGTTCAAATGGAATAGAAACAGACATCCCCATTCCCCCAATAAAGATTGACAACTAAGGCTTACAAAAGAAAACCTGGTACTCTAGAATTTACGAATATTTCAGAAAAACACTATATCTGGCGTTTCGTGCCAGTACCTATACTAGAGTGGAACGTTCTTTCCTTTGTTATAGCAGGACACAAACATAAGCCACTATATGCCTAAAGTGATTTCTCAAAATGCACGCTGATTTCTCTGTGTCAACATTATCTACATTTAGAGGCAAGTTGGCTATAGAGACTGACTTGTTTGTAAAAAATCCATGCCTTTGGCTCCTAAAGCCCCTAACGTAAATCAGGATCTTGAGCTGAGCCTCATCTTTCTTAGTTGACTCGATCGCGTAAATGCGGTGACTTCTCTTCTAATGCAGCTCACATCGTCCCACGGCTGCTGCATGACCCATCCCGAAAACTAGCTGCGCGGCCCGAAGTTGGTGACACAACTCCGAACCGCTGACCGACCAGACTGAAAGGAGCAGTCCGGCGGGCTGATGAATTCTAACAGTTCTCTAGCCGCCCTGATTCGCTTTGCGCTGGTGTAGGGTGGCTAGCTTTTTGGGTTTTTCTGGCCCACTGGGTGGTTCTGGCTGCGGCATTAACGTGCTAGGGCGATCGCAGTGGGCACTTCACCAACCCCAAAAAAAGGAACTCATGTCTCAAGAATCTGGCATCATTCACACGCTCACCGAGCCGTCACCTGACGCTGAGCCAAAACGCAAACCCATTCATCACATCCTCATCGGCTCTCATAAACTCGTAGAGCGCACCGTCTTTCAGCTCCATCAGGCCCGCTACGCTGAAGTCTACCGCTGGACACACCCGCTGGAGATTCCCGAAAACCGTCTCATCCTCACCCCCAAACCTGGTGAAGTCATGAGCCTGCTGGTGAGGCTGGTGCAGCTAGCCTAGGGAGATAACGTTTGTAGTCAGTGCTTTAGCGCTGTGGTTGGGTAGCACTGAAGTGCTCACTACGAGCCGTATGTTTGTAGTTGTGCAGTAAAGTTTTTGTTTTATTTTCAAAAGTCTAAACATAACTGAGACTAAATCAGGCGCTAGCGAAGAGTCTAGGCTGATGCAAAGTGATGTGATGCTCTCTGGCCCAGTTGGCTAAATCGGCTAGGGCGCGATCGCGGTACTGACCATAGCGCGCGCGCTTATCTTTAATTCGCTGCGGCAGCATGGGCAAAATGCCAAAATTGGGCGGCATCGGCTGAAAATGCTTGGGTGAGGCACTGCTGATGAAGTCAAACAGAGCGCCCATCATCATCGTGACGGGCAGCGTTAGTAAAGGTTGCCCCTGTGCCAGCCGAGCCGCGTTAGTTCCCGCTAGCCAGCCTCCCGCCGTGGCTGCTGTGTAGCTTTCTGTACCCACGAGCTGCCCCGCCGCCAGCAGCGTCGATCGCTGCTTAAACTGCAGCGCGGCACTCAGCAGTTCGGGGGAATTGATAAACGTATTACGATGCATCACCCCCATGCGCACAAATTCAGCTGCTTCAAGGCCAGGAATCAGGCGAAAGACCCGCTTTTGTTCGCCCCAGCGCAAGTTAGTTTGAAAGCCTACCAGATTCCATAGCTGGCCCGCTTTGTCTTCCTGCCGCATCTGCACCACCGCGTAGGGCTTCTTGGGCTTGTTTGCCGGATCGCGGAAATCACCTAGCCGCGCATCAAACAGCCCAACAGGTTTAAGCGGCCCGTAGCGCATTGTCTCTTCACCCCGCCGCGCCATCTCCTCAATCGGTAAACAGCTCTCAAAAAACTTTGCTGTTTCCTGCTCAAAATCCTTTAGCTCTGCCTGCTCTGCGGCACATAGCGATCGCCAAAAGTGCAGGTACTGCTCTGGGTTCATGGGACAGTTTAGATAGGCTGCCTCTCCCTTGTCGTAGCGAGACGCCTTGAACGCAACCGATTGGTCAATACTTTCGCCGACGACAATTGGGCTAGCCGCATCAAAAAAGCTCATGTAGGCCAGCCCGGTCAGGCGCTGTAGATCTTCAGACAAAGCCGGACTCGTCAGCGGCCCGGTCGCCAAAACCACAATGGCATCGCTGGGAATCTGGCTGACTTCCTCACGGCGTAGCTCAATTAGAGAATGCTGGGACAGCGTTTCAGTCAGGCTGCGGCTAAAGACAGCGCGATCTACGGCTAGAGCGCCGCCTGCGGGCACAGCATGTTCATCAGCCTTAGCAATCACAATCGAACCTAGATGCCGCAGTTCTTCATGCAGCAGACCAGAGGCGCGATCGCTTGACTGCGCTCCAAAAGAGTTGCTGCAGACTAGCTCAGCTAAATGTTCGCTGTGGTGAGCGGGGCTTTGGCGCAGAGGCCGCATCTCGTGCAAAATCACAGGTACCCCGGCCATAGCTATTTGCCAGGCAGCCTCAGTGCCTGCCAGCCCGCCGCCAATGACATGAATGGGTTGTTGCGCCATGACCATTCTAAAAATTAAAACCTGGCTTTTCCAGGATAGCGACTTTATTACAGCCTGAGTGAATTCACCGCCGGGTATGGTGCGATCGACTAGGTTTGACAGGTTTAATTAGCTGGCTACGGCTGAAGTTTGCTGCTACTGAAGCTGCTGGGCGATCGCCTGTAGACGCTTGATTTGATCTGCTGTAGCCGGGTGAGTGCGGAAAAGAGACTGCAACCCTTGCGTTGATAGCGGATTCACAGTCAGCAATTGCGTTTTATTGCGTTTTTTTGTTTTGGAGATAGCTTTTCCAGTAATTCTCTGAGCTTTCTTTCATTTTGGTGTCTCTCATGAGACGGAATTTTATCTCCATCCAGAGATGTGCTGAATTAATTAGTAGGCAAAGAATAATTTGAGAATTTCAAAATAGCGCCGCGCTGTTAACGGCCAGACAGATTTTGGTTTGAGACTGACGGCAAAAAGGCATGGCTCAACCCTACTTTATTCTCTTTAGAGAGAGGGATGACAAAAATTTTTGAGTTAACTAATTTTGAGCTGTCAGCGTCAAATCTGACGCCAGATTACTCTCCAAAGCCAGAAGAACTCACAGTAAGGACGCTATGACAGTCAGCTTCAACCAGCCCCAAGCTATCTACAACGAATACTTCACTAGCTCTGGTCAACCACGCCCTGAGATAGCTAGACTGGCTGACTGGATCGATCGCCTGACTTTTGGGCAACTGGAGCAAACCGAAGCAGCGGCTGAAGCAGCCTTAAGAGAGCTGAGCGCTACCTTTGTGGTAGAGGGCGAAGAGAGAGTCTTGCCGTTTGACATTTTGCCGCGTGTGATTTCTGCTCAGACCTGGCAAACCCTAGAAAAAGGGCTAAAGCAGCGAGTGGCAGCGCTCAACCACTTCTGTGGGGATGTTTATGGCCCGCAGCAGATTATGCAGGATGGCAAAGTGCCGCGATTGATAGTAGAGTCGGCTGCTCATTTTTTGCCTGCCTGTAGAGGAATGCAGCCACCAGGAGGGGTGTGGTGTCACGTCAGCGGCACAGATTTGGTAAGGGATGCAGACGGTCAGTGGTATGTGCTGGAGGATAACCTGCGGGTGCCTTCAGGCATTGCCTACGTGCTTAAAAATCGTCAGGTAATGGAGCGGATTGTGCCGCAGCTAGTTGAGCAGTTTGATCCAGAACCTATAGATCACTATTCTCAGCAGCTTCAGCGCACTTTAGCCGCTGCCAGTCTGAGCAAAAATCCGGCGATCGCGCTTTTAACCCCCGGCCCTCACGAGTCAGCCTATTTTGAACATGCGCTGCTGGCAGAGCAGATGGGGGCGGCGCTGGTAGAGGCTCAAGACCTGGCGATCGCGGACGACTATCTGCACTACTCAAGCGATCGCGGCCTCAGCAAAATCGATGTCCTGTACCGACGGGGAGACACGCCATTGTTTAATCAGTTTCAGCCAACGGGCTACTCGTCAGGGGTGGCGGCAATGATTGACCTATGCCAAAGAGGCAGGCTGGGCATTGCTAACGCCATCGGCGCAGGGGTGGCCGATGACAAAGTTATCTATGCTTACGTGCCTGAGATGATTCGCTACTACCTGAGCGAAGATTCCATCCTGCCAAACGTGCCGACCTATTTGTGCTGGCGTGAACGCGATCGCCAGTATGTGCTAGAGCATCTAGATGAACTCGTGGTCAAAGCGGCTAGCGAAGAAGGCGGACACGGTATGTTGATTGGCCCCCATGCCTCCCAGTCAGAGCGTGAAGACTTTGCCGCCAAAATTCAAGCGCGCCCCAGAAACTACATGGCTCAGCCCACCCTCTGCCTGTCTCAAATTCCTATTGTGGTTGACGGCAAGCTAGAGGGTCGCCATGTTGATCTGCGGCCTTACATTCTGCATCAGGGCGATGATATTCACGTCCATCCCGGCGGTCTGACCCGTGTGGCGCTAGAAAAAGGATCGCTAGTGGTGAATTCGTCTCAGGGCGGTGGCAGCAAAGATACCTGGGTGCTAAAGCGCTGAGGATTTAATTTCCCAGAGAGATCTGAAAGAGCAGCCCATCAAGCTGCGATCGCCGCTCCTTTATTCAACATTTTACTATAATTGCTTTGGTTAAATCTGTTGGCCCGAGTAGGCTTTTGCTTCCATTCGTTTCGTGCTGAAGATTTTTGGCACTATTTGAGCTATATTCATCGGCGATCGCCAAATAAAATATAAAAGTTTCACGAACTTATAAGCCATCCCCTGGAAACTAACTCGATGTTTTTGGTTATATTAACTATAAGTTGTTTTACTGGCTCATGATTTCTATGAAGAGTGCAGCTTTGCTAGTCACCCCAGGCGACTACGGTCTGCTGAGCGACCTGTATCAGTTCACCATGGCAGCCTGCTACGCCGGAGAAGGTTTGGATCAGCGGCGAGCCAGTTTTGAGCTATTTGTGCGTCACCTGCCCGACCATTTTGGCTATCTGATTGCGATGGGTCTGGCTCAGGCGCTGGAGTACCTAGAAAATTTTCGCTTTGGCCCAGAGCAGATTGCAGCCCTACAGGCCACAGACATTTTTCAGCATGTCCCCGATCGCTTTTGGCATTTGCTGGCCGAAGCCCGCTTCACTGGAGACGTCTGGGCTGTAGCTGAGGGCACTGCTATTTTCGCTCATGAACCGCTGCTGCGCATAGAAGCCCCGCTCTGGCAGGCCCAAATTGTTGAAACCTATCTGCTCAATACGCTCAACTACCAGACTTTAATTGCTAGTCGTGCCGCTCGAATGCGAGATGTGGCGGGGGCTGAAGCCAAAATTTTAGAGTTTGGTAGCCGTCGGGCCTTCAGTCCCCAAGCGTCTTTGTGGGCGGCGCGGGCGGCGATCGCAGCGGGGTTTGACGCCACTTCTAATGTGCTGGCGGCTTTGCAACTAGGCGAGCAGCCCACAGGCACGATGGCCCACGCGCTGGTGATGGCGCTTTCGGCTTTAGAAGGTAGCGAAGCCAAGGCGTTTGCGGCCTTTCACCGCTACTTTCCCGGTGCGCCGCTGCTGATTGATACCTATGACTCGGTTGAGGCTGCCCGGTATCTGGCCCAGCAGGTAAAAGCTGGCATGGAACTGACGGGGGTGCGGCTAGATTCTGGCGACCTGGTTGAACTATCGCAAACGGTGCGATCGCTGCTGCCCCAGACCGATATTTTTGCCAGCGGCGATCTCGATGAGTTTGAAATTGCCCGGTTAAAGCAGGCAGGGGCGACTTTAGATGGCTACGGTATCGGCACTAAACTGGTAACGGGCGCTCCAGTCAACGGCGTCTATAAAATTGTTGAGATTGACGGCATTGCGGTGATGAAAAAATCGAGCGGTAAGCGTACCTATCCCGGTCGCAAACAGATTTTCCGTCGCCAGACAGGGGGCCAAATCGTGGGCGATCGCCTAGCGTTAGCAGATGAAACACCCTCTGCTGGAGAAGTTACGCTCTTGCAGCTAGTCATGCAGGCAGGGCAGCGGCTGCGGCCAGATGATAGTCTACAAACCATTGCTCGGCGAACGGCTAAAACCCTGACCAGCCTGTCCAAAGCAGTGCGGCAAATCAGTCGCCCAGCCACACCGGAGGCAACAGTCTCAGAAGCGCTAGCAGCCCTCACTGCTGCAACCCAGCAGCGAATTGCCGCTCAGTCGCTCAAGGCAGTGGCTCAGCCTCAGGTTCGTCAGCCGTGAGCAGTCCCTCAGGCCAAATGCGCTGGATAATACAGCAAGCCGCAGTTTGGTTAGGACAACTCAGATCGCTGAATCTTTACGTGGTCAGCATCCTGTTCATCCCTCTGCCTTCATCCCTCTGCCTTCATCCCTCTGCCTTCATCCCTCTGCCTTCATCCCTCCTGCCTTCGCTATAAATTGCTGGTTCCTGATTGCTGACCA
>JAAUQI010000040.1 GCA_012032345.1 Leptolyngbyaceae cyanobacterium RM1_1_2
GAGGCTGACCGGCAGTATGTGATCTTGCTGTTTAGCTTTTTGCCTAGGCAAGCTGTGATGTATCTGGTTGAGTTTCAGTATTTGCTGCAGCTAGACGAGGCACTCGATGCCCAAGCGATCGCTACCTTTTAGGTATTTTTACCGGTATTTTAGGGCTAATGGAGCTGGTGACCCAGTGGTTTACCTCTAGCCGTCTCATCGAACGGGCAGGAGTGTTTACCGTCACGATGCTTTTGCCTCTGGTCATCTTAGGCTTGGGTAGTCTAGCGCTGCTTCTCAGCTGGCCGGGGCTGCTGGGGGCCTCTAGCCTATTAGTGGGGATGGTTGTCCTCAAGTTTATGGATGAATGGCTGCGCTACACCCTGGTTGCCAGTACTCGACCGATCCTGTTTCAGCCTATTCCTGATAGCAGTCGCGGCAGGCTACAGTCTTTTATCGGCGGCATTGCTGAACCCCTCTCAATGGGGGGAACCGGGCTGGGCATCTTGTTGACAATTTGGCTCTGTAACAATTTGGGCTATGTCAGCATTTCCTTTCAAAGCCGCGTCTTTTTGCTGGAAGTGCTGATTGTTGCTGGTATCTGGTTGGGTGCTATTTTCCTGCTGCGATCGCGCTACTTAAACCTGCTGGTGCTGAGCGCTGAGCGCGGCCTCCTGAGTTTTTCAAATGCCAACCTGCGGGTGCTCAAGCGGGCCTTTATCGAGCAGCTAGAAAAACCCGGTCGAGAGGCCGATAAGCGCTCCTGTATTGAGCTTTTGAGCTACATTGACGCTAGCGGCGTAGGCGATGTGCTGGCCCCTTTGCTGCCTGGACTCTCTCCCGGCCTGCAAAAGCAAAGTTTAGAAGCCATGCTGGAATATCCCAGACCAGACTGTTTATCCCCTGTACAGACCCTGGCAAAAACCACTCAGCAGCCAGAGGTGCTAGCCCTAGCGCTGCGCTACGTCTGGATTACGGAAGCAGAGCCTGATATCAATGCCCTCAAGCCATATATCAAGCCCGATATTGACCCCGTCGTGCGGGGAACTGCGGCCTCCCTGATGCTGCGCCGGGGCAACCCGCGTCAAAAAGCTGAAGCCACCAATGTGCTGCGGCAGATGCTAACCCATCCGCGTGAACGAGAGCGGGTAATGGGGTGCCGCGCCCTCGGCGAAGCTGACTACATGCAGGCTTTGCGCCTTTACATTCCCCAACTGCTGCAGGATGATTCATTACGAGTGCGGCGGGCTTTGCTAGAGGCGATCGCGGCGACTCGCCTAGAAGAATACTATCCGTCGCTGCTCAAAGGGCTGTCATACAAGTCTACGCGGGATGCCGCAGTCAGGGCATTGGGGCGCTTAGGTAATGAAGCCCTGCCCCTGCTCAAACAGCTAGCGGAGGATTACCGTCAGCCCGAAGCCCTGCGTCATCAGGCATGGCAGGTAATTGGGCAAATCGGCACGGCTGAAGCTCTAGATCTACTGATCACTCGGTTACAAACCGCCTGGGGCAGTACCCGCCGGGCCATTTTGCGGATCTTGCTGCGGCTTTCCCAAGAGACAGGGCTAAAGCGCTCTAAAGAAATTGACATTGCCCTAGATCGTTTAGGACGCTCCAGCATTGAGCGTTTGCTGAACCAGGAACTCACCTTTATGGGTCAGATCTATGCTGGCCTGGTGGATATCTCAGCAGACAGCACTGCGGGGCGAGAGGCCGATCTGTTTCGTAATGCTCTGAGGGATATGCTAGTCGATGCCAGAGAGCGGCTGTTTATGCTGATGCGCTTTCTCTATCCGTCTAGCACGATTCAGGCGGCTCAGGTCAGCCTGCAAGGGTCAGCCACCAGCCGAGCGCGGGGCTTGGAGATTTTAGACAATGCTCTAGACATTCCCACCAAGCGAGCGATACTGAGCATACTCGATCAGCGCCTGGATGAGGAAAAGCTGATCAGTCTCTCCGGCTTAGCACCCCATCAGCCGATGTTGCCCAGCGATCGCCTCCGCTACCTGATGGATCTGCGTCACTTTCTGTCAGAATGGGCACTGGCCTGCTGTTTTCACCTGGCCCGACAGCAGCAATGGAGCCTGACCACGGCGCAAGCTCTAGCGGGATTGAGCCATCCTACAGGCTTTTTACGTGAAGCCGTTTTGTCCTATCTCAGGGTGGCCTCTCCTCAAGGGCTGGCTAAGGTTTTGCCCAAAATGCAGGCTGACCCCAATCCTATTGTGGTGGCTCAGGTCAAACAGCTCATGTTTGAGTTAGGTATTCCAGCTCATGTTTGAGTTAGGCTATTGCAGCTCAAACATGAGCTAGGTTATGCCAAATCACCCGGCGATCGCCTCGCCTGCCCAGTCTCAACCCTCGTTAATTTCAGTTAAGTTTAGTTAAGCTAGGGCCAATAACGATTTAAAGGCGGCTTCCACCCCAGATAGCTTGACTTCGTCTGCGGTCTCAGTTTATGAATGACCCCAGAGTCTTCAAGCAGCACCCGTTGGGTAATCAGTCACCTGCTATACCAAAAGCGGGAAAGCTAGAGCTAATAGGTTGACCAGACGACTATCTGAACCTGTTAATCCTAAAAAATTGTCGCTGGCATCGCGTCCACCTTCCCTCTATGTTAACCAGTGTCGATCGTCTTTTATTTGTTCGTGGCGTCCCCATCTTCAAAGAGTTACGGGATGATTTTTTAGTTCGGCTAGCCTCCATTATGGACGAGCTGGCTTTTCCACCTGACTACACCATTTTCACCGAAGGTCAGGAGGGGCGATCGCTTTATATTGTTGTTTCTGGTCGGGTTAGCGTTCATCTAAAGCAGCAAGAGCTGGCCCAGCTCGCTCAGGGTACCTGTTTTGGTGAAATGTCGCTGTTTGATGCGGAACCTCGCTCAGCCTCAGTCACAACATTAGAATCCTGCGAATGCCTGATTCTCACCCAGCAGCAGCTTTACGAAGCGATTGATGAAACGCCTGGTATTGCTGTCAACATTATTCGAATGCTGTCGCGGCGAATCCGGGAACTTAACAAAGAACTTAATGGTAAAAAGCAAGAACTCAGCCACCATCAGGCTACCCCAGTCTATACACCCTCTGTTCCCCTGTTTGAGCAGACTGACCTCCAGCGAAAAAACAGCAGCAATGGCACTGCTACCGCAAAAGCTGCCACAGAAGCTGATAGCGCCAAAGCTGGGCCAGTCTATCAGCCAGAGGTCAGCTACTTCAACGGTAATTTACCCTACTAGAGGGACTGCTCCAGATCTGGCAGCGCTAAGCCGCTCACAGGTTTGTAGAAACCGGTAGGGAATTTGAGGTTTGTCTCCCCAGTGCAGGTGTAGGTAAGAAGCATGAATTTGATGCTGCCGCCAGCCTTCAGCCAGTGTTTGGATTCCGTGCCCTTGGAGGCTGTAAATAGAATTAGGCGAATCGGGCTGCACCTGCGAACGGTGAAACTCATGCCCCCATAGACGAGTTCCGGCTGCGAGCAGGCAGGTACTCTGAGAGGCGATCGCCTGACGATAGCCCAGGGTCAGCCGAGGTGAGAGCGTCACCTCGGCTGACAGGCTGCCGACCATCGGCCACTTTCGCTGTTCAAAGTCTTGAAGCTGCTGGCAGAGATACATCAGGCCGCCGCATTCGGCGTAGGTGGGAAGCTGTTGCTCTAGGGCGGTTTTGACACTGATCAATACTGACTGATTAGCCGCTAGCTCAGCCGCAAAAACTTCCGGGAAGCCACCGCCGAGCAAAAGTCCCTGACTGTCTGCGGGCAGTGCTGGGTCACTCAGGGGACTCCAGTCAATCAGTTCGGCTCCCAGCGCTCTGAGCATCGCCAGATTATCGGCGTAGTAAAAGCTAAAGGCGCGATCGCGGGCGACTGCAATTCGTACCGGAACAGGCCGGAATTTTTCTAATCCTGACGGAACTGACGCAATCGGGGCAGCGATCGCAAGAGGGGCCGCAGCCGCTCCCAGTCAAAACAGGTTTGGCCCAGCACGGCCAAGCGATTAAGTACCTGCTTAAAATCAGCCAGTTCAGCCGTAGGTACCAGTCCTAGATGGCGACTGGGCAGCTCAATTTCCTGATGGCGGCGCAAAACGCCCAGAACAGGAATCTTCAGTGGGGCGATCGCCTCTTTGAGCAAAGTCAGGTGGCGATCGCTGCCCACCCGGTTGAGCACTACACCCGCACACTGCAGGCGAGGATCTAGCGTAGTGTAGCCGTGGACGATCGCCGCTACCGAGTGAGATAGGCGGCTGGCATCAATCACTAGCAAAATCGGTAGATCTAGCGATCGCGCTACATCGGCGGTGCTGCCCCAGTCCTGATAGCCTCCGGCCCCGTCAAACAGTCCCATGACGCCCTCAACCAGCGCGTAGGGAACCGTCTGAGCATTTTGCTGGTAGCAGCGCCGGATATAGGCCGCTGACGTCAGTACCGGATCCAGGTTATAGCAGGGTCGCTCGGTCACGGCCTGATGAAACATCGGGTCAATGTAGTCAGGCCCGACCTTAAACGACTGAACGACTGCATCCGGGGCTGAGGTGTTCGAGGTGTTCAAGGCAGCTAGCAGGGCCAGCGTTACGGTCGTTTTTCCGGCCCCGCTGCGCTCCCCAGCAATTACAAGTCCCATAGGCAGAGGTGCGGGTATCTAGTGGGGCTACAGCGCAGTCTCTAAAGCTCCAGCTTCTAAAGCCGCAGTCTCTGAAGCCTTAACTGCAACGGGAGCAGTTGGATAAACTCCCAAAGCAGACTGCAAAATTGGCGTCCGCGCTACCGAACTATTCGCCAGCGAAAATAGCGGATTAGATAAAATACCTGCTAGGGAAGTCGCTACCACAGCCAAAATCAGGCTTACCTGCAATGGGCGCATACCCGGCAGCGTCCAGCGCACCTGGGGATAGTTTTTTACCGACTCTGACATCTCGTGAGGCTCTTTGACTACCATCATCTTGACCACGCGGATGTAGTAGTAGATGGAGATAACACTGGTAATCAAACCCACCAAAACCAGACCGTAGGCACCCGCCTGCCAGCCTGCCCAGAAAATGTAGAGCTTCCCAAAGAATCCAGCCAGCGGCGGAATCCCCCCTAGTGAGAGCAAACAAACGGTGAGACCAAACGTGAGCAGCGGATCTTTCTGATACAGACCGCCGTACTCGCTGATCTGGTCGGTACCCGTGCGCAGTGAGAAAAGAATGACGCAGGTAAAGCCGCCCAGGTTCATAAACAGATAGATCAGCAGGTAGAAAATCATGCTGGCGTAGCCTGCCTGAGTGCCCACAATCAGGCCGATCATGACAAAGCCTGCCTGGGCAATCGATGAGTAGGCTAGCATCCGCTTCATGCTGGTCTGTGCCAGCGCTACCACATTACCCAAAATCATGCTGAGGATAGCTAGAGCCGTAAACACAAAGTGCCACTGCTCAGAGACCAGCGGAAAGGCGGTTACCAACAGCCGAATCGCCAGAGCAAATCCGGCGGCCTTGGAGCCAACTGAAAGAAAGGCCACCACAGGCGTAGGGGAGCCTTCGTAGACATCCGGTGTCCACTGGTGGAAAGGCACGGCAGCAATTTTGAAAGCAATCCCGGCAATCACAAAGACTAGGGCTACAACCAGACCAATGGGGGCGTCAGAGCCGTCAGATAGGATATTGCTGGCGATCGCGCTGAGGCGCGTTTCTCCCCCTGACAGCCCAAACAGCAGAGACAGGCCGTAGAGGAAAATGGCTGAGCTAGCCGCACCAATTAGCAAATACTTTAGAGCTGCTTCGTTGGATCGCGGATCTCGCTTCATGTAGCCTGTTAGCAGGTAAGACGAGATACTTAGCGTCTCTAATGAGACAAAAATCATGACCAGCTCATCGGCTCCTGAGAGGAACATACCGCCCAGCGTAGCCGTTAGCAAAATCACCAAAAATTCGGCCAGAGAAGTCCCCGACTGCTCTACGTAACGGATTGACATCGGCACCGTAACCGCTGCCGCTAGCGCGATGATGCCCCGGAAGATAATGCTCAGAGCATCTCCGTTAAAAGCCCCTAAAAAGGCAATAGGCTCCACAACATCCCACTGAAAAACGAGTGCGACCACTGCCGCCAAAAGCCCAAAAATCGCTGCGTAGGGCGTCCATCGAGATGAGGAACGGCCAACAATCAAATCGCCTACAAGAACTAACAGCAGCGTCACAATGACGATGCCCTCTGGCAAAATCGCACCCGCATTGAGCTGCGCGGCAAGATTAGTCACATCCATTCGCTTGAATCCCTCGAACAGTCCGATTAGGAGTAGTCTAAGTGAGAATTGCATCCCGCAGAGTTAAAGCAAATCACACCCACCTAGAGACAAACGTCTATAGGTCGGGCACCACCAACTCCCTTAGCAATGTAACATTTGTTCAACTCAGCCGATCAACATCTGAAACCCTTTTGCCATCGCTCTTACGCTCAAAAAGTTCGGCAAACCGCCTAGACGGACAGGTCAATTTCGATATAAGCCTATAGGTGAGAGATTCCAGAGGCGTCATTATCGGTTTCGTCTTAAAGAGAATAGCTGTGCTTTACTCCGTGAGGCCCGAAAAATCTTTATTTGCTCTTAACCCGCCCGTTAGCGCAGTATAGATCAGGGTATATTGCAGCAAGAGTAGCACCAGTTAGTTCCCTACCCTGGATAGAACTCGCTCTCTGCCTGTGTTTCTGCAAGATGTTCTAGTAACTGCTAGATTTTTTCTATCTATCTCAAAAGAAGTTTCGACGACCTGAGACGTTCACAGCCCTATGTCAACTCTCGTTATTGTTGAGTCGCCCACTAAGGCGAAGACAATTCGCAACTATTTACCGTCTGGATACCGCGTTGAAGCCTCAATGGGGCATGTCCGCGATTTACCCCGGTCAGCAAGTGAGATTCCAGCCGCCGTTAAGGGTGAGAAATGGGCACAGCTTGGGGTTAACGTAGACTCCAGCTTTGAGCCTCTCTACGTGGTTCCCAAAGACAAAAGGAAAGTTGTCAAAGCGCTCAAAGACGCCCTCAAACAGGCCGACGAGCTAGTTTTGGCCACTGACGAAGACCGAGAGGGCGAAAGCATTAGCTGGCACCTGCTACAGCTGCTGCAGCCCAAAGTGCCCACTAAGCGCATGGTCTTTCACGAAATCACGGAAGAGGCGATTCAGACTGCACTTGAGAACTGCCGCGATATTAACGATCAGCTCGTGCGAGCACAGGAAACCCGTAGAATCTTAGACCGACTAGTAGGGTATACCCTGTCACCGCTGCTGTGGGAGAAGATTGCTTGGGGACTTTCAGCGGGGCGAGTCCAGTCTGTTGCTGTAAAGCTGCTAGTTCACCGAGAGCGACAGCGTCGGGCTTTTCGTCGAGGCTCTTACTGGGATCTCAAGGCGACGCTAAGCCATCAAGAAAATGGCCAAAAGAACGGCCAAAAAAATAATTTTGAAGCTAAACTGTATTCCCTGGCCGGAACCCGATTGGCTAACGGGAGTGACTTTGATGAAAATACGGGTCAGATTACCGCTGGTCGCAATGTCGTTCTGCTGGATGAAACCCAGGCAATAGGACTGCAATCGCGCTTGGAAGCAGGCGTCTGGACAGTTACAAACCTAGACGAGCGTCCCTCAACCCGCAAGCCTTCGCCGCCTTTTACAACTTCCACCCTGCAGCAGGAATCTAACCGCAAGCTGCGTCTGTCTGCTCGTGACACCATGCGGGTAGCTCAGGGGCTTTACGAGAAAGGCTATATCACCTACATGCGAACAGATTCAGTGCATCTGTCGCAGCAGGCGATCGCAGCGGCTAGAAGCTGCGTTGAGTCTCGTTACGGCTCAGAGTACCTCAGCCCCAAGCCGCGCCAGTACGCCACCAAGAGTAAAAACGCCCAGGAAGCTCATGAGGCGATTCGTCCCGCCGGTGGCATCTTCCGTACCCCCCAGGGAACGGGCCTAAAAGATAAAGAGCTAGCCCTCTACGACCTGATCTGGAAGCGGACAGTTGCCACCCAAATGGCCGAAGCCCGTCAAACCCACATCACAGTTCAAATTGAGGTTGAAGACGCCAGCTTCAGAGCAACTGGCAAGCGGATTGATTTTCCCGGCTTCTTCCGCGCCTATGTGGAAGGTTCTGATGACCCAGACGCGGCGATCGAAGACCAAGAGATTGTTTTACCCAACCTCAAGGTGGGAGACACACCTGCATGTCAGAGTCTCGAAGCCATTGGTCACGAAACTCAGCCCCCGGCTCGTTTTACAGAGGCTTCGCTGGTCAAAACGCTAGAAAGTGAAGGCATCGGTCGCCCTAGCACCTACGCCAGCATCATTGGCACGATCGTCGATCGCGGCTACGCTCAGCTCAACACCCACAGTTTGATCCCCACTTTCACCGCCTTTGCCGTTACCGATCTGCTAGAGAAACACTTTCCCGATCTCGTAGACTTGGGGTTCACCGCCCGCATGGAGCAGACTCTAGACGAAATCTCGGTAGGAGACGTAGAGTGGCTACCCTACCTGAGTCAGTTTTATCTAGGCGATGAGGGGCTAGGGCAGCAGGTGCTGGAGCGTCAAAGCCAGATTGATCCTGATACGGCTAGAACGATTGAGCTAGAGAATTTAGACGCCAAAGTGCGAATTGGTCGCTACGGCCCTTATCTGGAGGCTGACGGTGAGGAAGGGGCGATCAAAGCCTCTATTCCTCAAGATGTAACCCCAGCCGATCTAGATATTGAACAGGTTGAAACGCTGCTCAAGCAGAAGACAGAAGGCCCAGAACAGTTGGGCATTCACCCAGAAAAGGATGAGCCAATCTACGTCCTCATCGGCACCTATGGCCCCTATGTGCAGCTAGGCGAAAAAACTGAAGAGAACCCCAAGCCCAAGCGGGCTTCCGTGCCCAAGGGGACGCCACTGGATGCGGTGACTCTAGAGATGGCAGTGGGTCTGCTGGCTCTGCCCCGACTGTTGGGCAACCACCCAGAAACCGAGGCCAAAATCAAAGCCAGCATTGGTCCCTACGGCCCCTACGTAGTACACGATCAGGGTAAGGAGGGCAAAGACTACCGATCGCTTAAAAAAGAAGACAATGTTTTAGAGATTACGCTGGAGCGGGCGATCGCTCTGCTCTCGGAGCCTAAAAGTCAGCGGGGGCGGCGTAAGGCAGCTGTGCCAGTAAAGGAACTGGGCAATCATCCGGCTGATGAGAGTCCGGTCAACATTTACGACGGCCCCTATGGTTTGTATGTTAAGCATGGAAAAACCAATGCTTCGCTGCCGGAGGGCAAAAAGCCAGAAGATATGACGCTAGAGCTGGCAATAGAGCTGCTAGAGGCAAAAGAGTCAACCAAAAAGACCAGCCGTAAATCAGCTAAATCAGCGACAAAGTCCTCAGCTTCCAGTGCCAAAAAAACCACCCGTAAGACCACAGCCAAAAAAGCTGCTGGTACGACGGCTAAGAAACGCACAGCCCGCAAAAAAGTAGCTGACGACGCTTCGTCTGAGGAAAAGAAGGCTTCTTAGGTTTGACTCAGGCTTGATCGCGGAGCAGGTCTGAATAACTCTGACGGCAGAGTCGAAACGGTGCTGGATCAGACGCAATTTTAAAGGCACCCAGCGGGTGCCTTAGCATTTACTCACGCGGCGAACCCACTTTATTCAGGAGGCAAGGCATCACCCGCTCGATTAGGGCCGCGATTAGCTTCGTTGCCAATAAATGCGCCCGCCTTGCTGAAGGCTTCACCGACTTTTTCTAAGATATTGGCGTTGGGATCAGAGCGATCCAGGACTTCCTGGCCTTGGGCTGGGATTTGAGTTGCCTGACGCTTCAGCTCCTCCTGACTGACATCGCCAATGTCGTATTTTGTCTTTTCTCCACTAGCATCTGGATAAATCAATTTGAGTTCTCTACCGGCTACTAAAGTTCCTGAGGCTAGGTCGCCAGCCAAGCTGCTATCAGGCAAAGCCAGCAGCGTTATAATTCCTATCAGGGCGATTGCCAATACCCGAGTCAACCCCTGAGCAATTTTGCTTAATCCATTCACAAATGTGTTCCTCTAGATTTTCAGCTTAAACAGCGAGTCTGAGTCAGTTCGCCTTTTGCAGTATAGAAAGTTGCTGGCAAAATGACTTCTGACCGGAGAAGTATTTGTATAGTTCTGAGTTTTGGTTTTGAGTTTCGGAAGTCCTAAGCAGCAAGCATTTTGAACACTCTGGAGAAGCTGATGTTTCACCCGAAAATGGCAAATCTGGAGTAGGTATGCAAACAAGACCCCAACAGGCGTGTAAAAGCCAGCCGAGGACGGTAAATCTGTGCCCTATCAAAAGTTAAAACTTTCTACTCCGACCCCGGTGCTCTCTTGGGCTAATCACGAGCTAGGGGCCAAAGAAACCCAGATGGCCAAGAATGTGGCCTCACTGCCGTTTGTGTTTAAGCATGTGGCGCTGATGCCCGATGTGCATTTGGGCAAAGGGGCGTTGGTTGGCTCGGTGATTGCCACTCAAGATGCCGTTATCCCAGCGGCGGTCGGGGTAGATATTGGCTGCGGCATGTGTGCGGTGCAAACAGGCTTCACTGCCAGCCAGCTTGATGACAAAAAGCTCAAGCGCATCCGTAAAGAGATCGAGGCCACTATTCCCACTGGTTTCAATGACAACAAAGAGGTGGAGAAACCTGTTTATAACTGGCAGGGCTGGCGCGACTTTAAAGACCTGCATGGGGGGGTACAGCATCTGGAAAATAAAGCCCTGCGGCAAATGGGATCCCTCGGTGGCGGCAATCACTTTATTGAGCTGTGCTTGGATACTCAAGCTCAGGTGTGGCTGATGCTGCATTCTGGGTCGCGCAATATTGGCAATATGCTGGCTCAAAACCATATCAGAACGGCCAAAGAGCTGGGTCGTCTGGCTCAAACCAAGCTGCCAGATCCGGAGCTGTCTTACTTTGTTGCTGGCACTGATGAGTTTAGGCGCTACTGGCACGACCTGCAGTGGGCACAGGAGTATGCCCGCTTTAATCGAGAAGTAATGATGAGTCGTTTTCAGCGGATTGTGGAGCAGCATCTTGCGGGTGGCAAACCCACCAAAACTGTGATGCGGGTCAACTGCCACCACAACTATGCCGAGCAGGAAAACCACTTTGAGCAGTCAGTCTATGTCACACGCAAGGGTGCAGTCCGGGCGCGATCGCAAGACTATGGCATTATCCCTGGCTCAATGGGAGCAAAATCCTACATTGTCAAAGGCAAGGGGCACAGCGATAGCTACTGCTCCTGCAGCCACGGGGCCGGACGGCTAATGTCGCGCACCAAGGCCAAAGACCGCTTCACCCTAGACGATTTAATTGAGCAGACCCAGGGGGTCGAGTGTCGCAAAGACAAAGGCGTTATCGACGAAATCCCGGCAGCCTACAAGCCCATCGAAACCGTAATGGCCAATCAGTCAGACCTAGTAGAGATTGTCGCCACGCTAAAGCAGGTGGTCTGTGTGAAAGGCTAATTCAGTTTATACACACTTAGAACGAGTGATTGACGGCTGCGATCTCTAGCACAATAGTAGACAAGTAGGGGACTTGCAGGGAGGCTCAATTGTTATGGCACATCTGCTTGCGATCGCTGTCGGCCTTGGCAGCTTTGCATTCTATATGGTGGCTTTTTTCTACCCGGAAGTCCATCGCAAGTCTGACTTTATCTGGAGCGGCGTGGGCCTGTTCTATGGGCTGGTGCTGTGGTTCTGCGCCGGACGGATTACCGGGGCGCTGATGCTAGGGCAAATGTCTAGTACGGCGCTGGTGCTGGTGCTGGGCTGGCAGACTCTGAGTCTGCGGCGATCGCGTACTCCCGTAGCGCTACAGACCCCGGTTTCTAGCGGCGATCTACGGAGGCAAGCGCAGCAGGTCTGGCAGCAGTTGCAAAAAGGTTTTGGGGCAGGTTCTGGAATAGACTCCCTGGTCAAAACAGCGCGCTCAGTCTTCAACCGCCTCCAAGAGACTCTCCAAAAAGGCATTACCGCCGCTACCCAGCCCGCCTCGAACTCCCAGCGCATTACCAAACCTCGCCCTGCCGACTACGAATATACCGAGGTAGAGCCGCGATCGCCGACTCCAGCCGCCGCCAATCCCTTTTTGCGTTCGGCCAAATCGCCGCCACCCCCCGCTGCTGCGGCCCCGGCTACTCCTCCGGCTTCTATGGCCTCACCGCCCAAATCTCTTACCCGACTTCAGCGCCCAGCCAGCAAACTCACCATCCTCAAAACCTGGCTCAGCAAGATCCTCCAGCGCCAGCCCCGGATCAAACAGCCCATGATCGAGCTGCCGCCACGACCGCCTTCGATCGTGCGATCGCCCAAACCTGCCGCCTCAAAACCTACCCCCTCTGCCCAAAC
Organism: Leptolyngbyaceae cyanobacterium RM1_1_2; assembly: GCA_012032345.1. Taxonomy (GTDB): domain Bacteria; phylum Cyanobacteriota; class Cyanobacteriia; order Phormidesmidales; family Phormidesmidaceae; genus Sphaerothrix. Next base: position 12,345 of record JAAUQI010000040.1, read on the forward strand.
GGTAAAGTCTCAGCCCGCAGACATCATAGATGCTGAAATTATCGAATAAGCATCCTCCCTCCTTGTCCTTTGTTCCGAGTCCTGAGCGTATCTAGTAACACTTCTCGTTCGAGCGACAGCCAAGAACTGAGTTTGCAGTTGAACACCCTTAATGAACTGCAAGCTATATTAGAAGCTCTAGCTACATCCTGGAACTAAAAATAGTCCCGGAAAATCACTCAAATCAGGCTAGCCCCTTGAGAGCCTGTCAGCTTGTGCCTGATAATGGCTAACAAGACTTTAAGTAAATTAACGTGCCGTTGTGACAGAGCCTAAGAGCTACAAAGACACCATCCTGCTGCCGCAGACAAACTTCAACATGCGGGCCAACGCTACTCAGCGCGAACCTGAAATTCAGCAGTTCTGGGAAGCGCACCAAATTTACCAGCAGCTCTCTGAGAATAATCCTGGCGAAGTTTTCGTTTTGCATGACGGGCCACCCTACGCCAACGGCAGTCTGCACATGGGCCATGCCCTCAACAAAACCCTCAAAGACATTATCAACAAGTATCAGCTCCTCCAAGGGCGCAAGGCCCGCTACGTACCCGGTTGGGACTGTCACGGCCTGCCGATTGAGCTAAAAGTCTTGCAGAACATGGACGCAGAGGCCCGTCAGCACCTCACCCCCATCAAGCTGCGCAAAAAAGCCAAAGCCTTTGCCCTCAAAACTATCGAAGAACAGCGCCAGGGCTTTAAGCGCTACGGAGTCTGGGGCGATTGGGATCATCCCTATATGACTCTTGACCCAGCTTATGAAGCGGCCCAAATTGACGTCTTTGGCAAAATGGCGCTAGAGGGCTACATCTACCGGGGACTCAAGCCTGTCCACTGGAGTCCGTCATCTCAGACGGCCCTAGCTGAGGCAGAGCTAGAGTATCCAGAGGGGCACACCTCCCGCAGCATCTATGCGGCTTTTTCAATGGAGAGTCTATCAGAGACCGCAAAAGCTGCTCTGACACCCTACCTGAGTGATCTAGGCGTCGCCATCTGGACAACTACGCCTTGGACGATTCCGGCAAACATGGCGGTGGCGGTAAATCCAGAGCTGGTGTACGCCGTCGTTGAAGTCACAACGGCAAAACCCTATCGCTATCTGATCATTGCTCAAGATCTCGTTGAGCGCATGGCTGGGGTACTGGGTACTGAGCTAACCGTGAAGCAGACGCTCACAGGTGCAGCCCTAGCCGAGTCTACCTATCGCCATCCTCTTTTTGAGCGTGAAAGCCCAATTTTGATCGGCGGCGACTATGTGACCACAGAGTCAGGCACAGGGCTAGTACACACGGCTCCCGGCCACGGCGATGAAGACTTCAAGGTGGGCAAACGCTATGGTTTGCCGATTTTGTGTCCGGTAGATGAGCGCGGCATCTTGACATCGGAGGCTGGGCCTTTTGCGGGGCTAGACGTGCTCAAAGACGCTAATGAGGCCATTATTGACTCGCTTCAAGCCACTGGGTCGCTGCTGAAGGAAGAACCCTATGTCCATAAATATCCCTATGACTGGCGGACGAAAAAACCAACAATTTTTCGCGCTACCGAGCAGTGGTTTGCCTCAGTAGAGGGCTTTCGAGATCAGGCGCTGCAGGCGATCGCGGGGGTGCAGTGGGTGCCTGCCCAAGGCGAAAACCGGATTACGGCAATGGTCAGCGATCGCTCAGACTGGTGTATCTCGCGGCAGCGAAGCTGGGGAATGCCGATTCCGGTATTTTATGATGAAGCCACCGGAGAGCCGCTGCTCAACCCGGAAACTTTAGCCCATGTCAAAGCCATCATTGCCGAGAAAGGCTCAGATGCCTGGTGGGAACTTACTACGGAAGAACTACTGCCTGAGTCTTACAGAGACAACGGCCACACCTACCGCAAGGGCATGGACACGATGGATGTGTGGTTTGACTCTGGCTCTTCCTGGGCGGCTGTAGCTGACAGTCGGCCTGAACTCAAATATCCGGTTGACATTTACCTGGAAGGATCTGACCAGCACCGGGGCTGGTTTCAGTCGAGCTTGCTAACGAGCGTTGCCAGTCACGGCATTGCTCCCTACAAAACCGTGCTAACCCACGGCTACGTGCTAGACGAGCAGGGTCGCAAGATGAGCAAGTCGATTGGCAACACGGTTGACCCGACCGTAATTATCGAAGGCGGCAAAAATCAGAAAAAAGATCCCGCCTACGGAGCAGACGTGCTGCGGCTTTGGGTGTCGGCGGTAGACTACTCCTCAGATATGTCAATCGGCCCCACCGTGCTGCAACAGACCGCCGATATCTACCGCAAGATTCGCAACACCGCCCGATTTTTGCTGGGTAATCTCTATGACTTTGACCCGGCCAAGCACGGGGTGCCCTACGCGCAGCTACCCGAACTCGATCGCTATGCCCTGCACCTGATGGATGAGGTGTTTGGCAAAGTCTCTGAGGCGTTTGAAACCTACCAGTTTTACCAGTTCTTTCAGGCGGTGCAAAACTTTTGCGTTGTTGATTTGTCTAACTTCTATTTAGATATTGCCAAAGATCGGCTATACATTAGCGCTGCCGACTCACACCGCCGCCGCAGCTGTCAAACCGTGCTGGCGATCGCCCTTGAAAACCTAGCCAAAGCGATCGCCCCTGTGCTTTGCCACATGGCTGAAGACATCTGGCAAAATATCCCTTACGAAACCGGGTATGAATCTGTATTTAAGTCTGGCTGGGTGCAGCGAGAGGCTCAGTGGCAAGCGCCCGCACTAGCAGCCAAATGGCAAGAGCTGCGGCTTGTGCGTCAGGAGGTTAACAAAGTGCTGGAGCAGGCCCGCACCGCCAAAGCCATTGGCTCTTCTCTAGATGCTAAAGCGGTGCTCTACGTTACAGATGCTACCCTGCGATCGCAACTGGCACAGATGAACCTAGAGGACGCGGTGGCCCCGAATCAGGCCCACGTTGACGAGCTGCGCTATCTCTTTTTAGTTTCACAGGTGGAGCTATTAGAGAACAGCGATCGCCTGCAAGGACTCAAGTTTAGCAGCGAGTCTGATCTGCTAGGCGTAGGCATTGTAGACGCCGATGGCGAAAAGTGCGATCGCTGTTGGAACTACTCGACTCATGTAGGTGAGTCGGCTGAGCATCCTACCCTGTGCGAGCGCTGTGTGCCAGCGATCGCGGGTGACTTTTAGGAAGTACAGGCTGAGTCGCCTGAGCCTCAGGTCTATGAAGCAATGGCGGCGCTGAGGCTCAAAACCAGCGGTCATTCTTGAAGCTTTGGCAATTTCTGGTAACAAGTCTTGTAGCCGCTTGTAGCAGATGAAAGAATGAGCATGACGCCTACTGCAAAGATCTGGGACTTCATTGGGACTTTGATCTGAGACTTTAATCTGGCGCTCAAAACTTGCTTAGCTCCGACCGCTGTCAGGATAGGTTTTTATGAGCAGTCCCCGCGTTGCCTGGTTACTCACCTCAGCTTTTTATTACTGGCATCCGATGCTGAGTCAGCTAGCCCAGCGCCTGCCTGATACCAAAGCATTTGTGGCCAACTGGCGAGGCTATGCTTCCGGCCTAGAAGACAGCTTTGCTGTTGATATTGTCGGCGATCGCAAAATTATTCCCCTGCTCAAATCTAAAACCAGCTACGGCTCTAACTTCACATTTTTACCGCTCAACATTGTCAATCGCCTGCTGCAGTTTAAGCCCCAGGTGATTTTTTCCAACTCCTTTGGCATGTGGACGCTGCTGGCGCTGCTCTCTAAGCCAATGGGCCACTGGAAGGTGATCATTGCTTACGAGGGCAGTTCTCCCGGTGTAGACTACCGCAACTCGCCAGTGCGTCTACGGCTGAGACGGCTGATGGTGAAATGGGCAGATGCCTGCATTACCAACAGTCAGGCGGGGCGCGACTATTTGGTTAAGCTGCTGAAAGCCCCAGAAGACGAGGTGTTTGTGCAGCCCTATGAAGTTCCGGCGGCAGATGCCCTGGCTGAATCAGAAACAGCGATCGCGGCTCCGGCCAAACGCCCCTGTTTTATCTTTGTGGGCAGCGTCAAACCTCGCAAAGGCGTTCATCTTTTACTCCAGGCCTGTGTCAGGCTAGTCGAGCAGGGTTATCAAGACTACAGCGTCTGGATTGTGGGTGACGGCGAGCAGTGCGATCAGCTACAAACTTTTTGCATAGAGCAGGGGCTGACTGAACAGGTACAGTGGCTGGGACGGGTTGAATACGACCAGCTCGGGGGCTACTTTGCTCAGGCAGATGTGTTTGTCTTGCCGACGCTAGAAGATACTTGGGGCATGGTAGTTTTGGAGGCGATGGTGCTGGGCAAACCGATTCTCTGCTCAACGCTGGCGGGGGCGTCTGAGCTAATTCAAGACGGTGAAAACGGCTATCGGTTTGACCCGCGTGATGCGGAAGTGTTCGCGGCCCGGATGCAGCAGTTTATCGCTAACCCCGCTCTGGTAAATGAGATGGGTAAAGCATCAACCGCCGTCATGTCGCGCTACACCCCGGCAGCGGCGGCTGACTTTTTAGTAGACGTAGCTGCTTTTGCCATCGCGCCCTAGGAGAACGCCTGTGACTGAACTCAAACTTTTGATTTCTGCCTATGCCTGCCGTCCTCACGAAGGCTCAGAACCCAACATTGGCTGGAGTTTAGTTCAGGAGTTGGCCAAAACCCATCAGATTTGGGTGCTGACACGGGCCAATAATCAGCCTGCGATCGCCGCTGAGCTAGCCGCGCACCCGATTGATAATTTACAGGTACTTTACTGCGACCTGCCCCAGCAGCTACAAAAACTCAACCAGGGCCAAAAGCTGGTGCATCTGCACTATTACCTCTGGCAAATCGTCGCCTACCGCCTCGCCTGCCGCCTGCATCCAGAAATTAGCTTTGATTTAGCTCACCATGTCACCTATGTGCGCTACTGGAGTCCTAGCTTTTTGAGTTTGCTGCCGATACCGTTCGTCTGGGGGCCGGTCGGCGGCGGTGAGGCCACCCCTAGCGGCTTTTGGTCAGAGCTGAGCGGGCGAGAACGGGTTTATGAACTGCTGCGGGTTGGCATTCACCGCCTCAGCGAACTAGATCCTTTTTGGGGATTACGGCCCGTCGCAGCGCCATTGCCTACGCCACCACCGCAGATACGGCCCGGTGCCTGCGGCGTCTGGGCGCAAAACGGGTAGAGGTGCTTTCTCAACTGGGGCTATCCCACTCAGACTTGTTGCCGCTGGCAAAGCTGCCTGATCCAGACCAGCCGCGCTTTGTTAGCATCGGGCGGCTGCTGCACTGGAAAGGCTTTGATCTGGGGCTGCAGGCGTTTGCCCAGTCTGATTTGCCGCCAGAGGTGACCTACTGGATTGTGGGTGATGGGCCAGAGCGCGATCGCTTGGCTGAGCTAGCGCAATCTTTGGGCATTGGCGATCGCGTTCAGTTTTGGGGCAAGCTCTCTCGCCATGAAACCTTGCAGAAGCTAGCCGACTGCTCGGTGCTGGTACACCCCAGCCTGCATGATTCTGGGGCGCTGGTCTGTGCTGAGGCAATGGCCGCAGGCCGCCCGGTGATCTGTCTTGACCAAGGTGGCCCCGCGTTGCAGGTGACGGCTGACACCGGCTTTAAGGTGGCAGCCCAAAACCCGGCTCAGGCGGTGCAGGCAATGGCTGCCGCTATGACAGCTCTGGCTCAAGACCCCACCCGGTGGCAGCAGATGAGTCGGGCCAGCCGCCTGCGAGTCCAGAGCGTCTTTAGCTGGGCCAGCAAAGGGCAGCAGTTTGATCGGCTCTATCGCCAAATTCTGAATCGGCCTGCTACCGACCCTGACCTCGGCCAGTCTGAGCTGCAGGAGCTAAGCCAGAATTAACTTATTCATGAGGTAACCGCGTGAGAAATGTTCTGATGTTTAGCAGCCTGCTGCTGCCTCCTTCTCAAACTTTTGTGCGCGCTCAGGCTGAGAGTCTAGAAGCCTTTACTGCTTATTACGCCGGATCGCGTCGGGTCGAGGGCTTAGATCTGCCTGAGGAAAGAAGCTTTGTGATTAATCAGGGCGGTCAGTCGGGCCGAATGCGAGAGCTAATGTTTAAGCTCACGGGGCTGGATTCGGCTTTTTATCAGCAGATACATCAGGTGAATCCGGTGCTGGTACATGCTCAGTTTGGCCTCAGCGGTGTGCTGCTAATGCCCCTGATGCGATCGCTCAAAGTGCCCTGATTGTCCACTATCGGGGCGCAGATGCCACTGTAGATGCTAAGCAGGCCCGCTTCAACTCGCTCAACCACTGGCTCTACTATCAGCGCCGCGATCGCCTCAAGCACAGCGCTCAGCTCTTCCTTACAGTTTCTAAGTTCATTCGAGACCAGCTGCTAGAGCAGGGCTTTCCAGCGGAGCGGGTGCAAGCACACTATCATGGCGTCGATATTTCGCAGTTCAACCCGGATATGGCTATGCCCCGCGAGGAAGTGGTGTTATTTGTGGGCCGACTAGCGGCAAAAAAGGGCTGTGACGATCTGATTCGGGCGATGGCCAAAGTGCAGGCAACTCACCCGGAGGCAGAACTGGTTTTGATTGGCGATGGGCCGCTGCGGACTGAGCTAGAAAGTCTGGCCCATCAGCAGCTGAAGCGCTATCGCTTTTTGGGGGTACAGCCCCAGCCTGTCGTGCGAGAGTGGATGAACCGGGCGCGGGTTTTAGCGGCTCCCAGCGTCACCACGCCGGAGGGAGACTCAGAGGGCTTGCCCAATGTGGTGCTAGAGGCGCAGGCGATGCAGCTGCCTGTGGCTAGCACCTACCACGCTGGCATTCCAGAAGCGGTGATTCATGGCGAGACGGGCTTTTTGGTCAAGGAGCATGACGTGGAGGGGCTGGCTGGCTATCTGCTAAAGCTGCTGCAGGAAGACGAGCTGTGGCAGCACTTTAGCCAGCACGGGCGATCGCACATGGAAAATAACTTCAATCGCTACCGCCAAACCCGCGCCCTAGAGCGAATTTATGAGGCAGTGCTGGAGCAGAAGGCTGCTCTGGTATAGTCAGCTTATAGGCTTAATGAACGGCAAGCCAGATCTGGGTCAACGGAAACTTGGCGATCGCGGCTTCTGGCTGCACCAAAAGGGCGAGTGGTCGTTCACTATATTCTTACAGAGTCTAAACCGGAGAATTAATCAGACCAGGATGATCCTGAGGGCGCGGCCCCGAGGTGGGCCAGTCAAAACGGCGGTCTTCGGCCTGAATTGGGCGATCGTTGATGCTGGCTTCGCGTCGCCGCATCAGGCCGCTTGCGTCAAACTCCCAGTTTTCGTTGCCATAGGCGCGGTACCACTGGCTGGCATCGTCACGCCACTCGTACTGAAACCGCACGGCAATGCGGTTTTCGCCAAAGGCCCACATTTCTTTGACCAAGCGATAGTCTAGCTCTTTGTCCCACTTGCGGCGCAAAAAGCTGCGAATAGCGTCTCGGCCCTGGAAAATTTCGGCTCGGTTGCGCCAGTGGCTGTCCTCGGTATAGGCCAGAGCCACTCTATCAGGATCGCGGCTATTCCAGGCGTCTTCAGCCATGCGCACTTTGGCGATCGCGCTAGCTGCATCAAAGGGCGGCACTAACTTTTGAGCCATCAGAGTTAACTAATCTACAGGGGTTGATAGCGACGGCAAAATAACGGTAAAGATTTACCACTTCTTGTAGGGTAAAAACTTGCCGCACATAATGATTTTGACGCGATCGCCTTTGGGGTCTTCTTCTTTCTCAACATCAATGCTGAAGTCGATCGCGCTCATAATGCCATCGCCAAACTTTTCATGCACCACGGTTTTAATCGGCATACCATAGACTTGCATAATTTCGTAAAAGCGATAAATTAGCGGATCAGTCGGAATCACAGGCTCCAGAGAACCTTTTAGCGGACATTCTGTCAGCGGCTCAATTAAAGACGAGTCGGCCCCAATTGCTTCCACAATTTTGGTTGCCTCTTCCAACGAAGCGCTGGCCTGACGGTAGATTACCGAGGCAATCCACACCTCGTCACAGCCAACTTTAGTCTCTAAATCAGCAAAGCTCAGCCCTGCCGCTTTCTTGGCTGCCAGCAGTTTTTTAGTAATTTCTGGAATTGCCATCTTTGAGTCCTCTAAACTATGTCAGATTGAATTTTGCAAAAGTCAGGTTTAGCAGGCCAGATGAAACAGGGTTAAACCTGCCCTGCTCTGAGGTGGGCTGGGCTAGCGCTTCACCCCACAGGCGCTCTCACTCAGCCCTTTGAATCCGAGCGGCCTCAACCGCTCGCGTTTCTCTAAACAGATGGCTTTCCATCTCGGCTTTGAGGGCGTGATAAGCCGGGTGCTGATCAATCGTCTCCCGATTGCGAGGCCGGGGAAAAGGGACTTCTAAGATTTCGTCTACCCTGGCTGCAGGCCCACGCGTCATCATCACAATCCGGTCAGATAGCAGCAGGGCTTCCTCAATGCTGTGGGTAATCATGATCACAGTTTTGCGCTGCTGCTCCCAAATCCGCTCAATTTCATCCTGCAAAAATCCACGGGTGAGGGCATCTAGCGCCCCAAACGGCTCATCCATCAGCAGGATTTGCGGATTAATCGCCAGGGCACGGGCAATGCCGACCCGCTGCCGCATCCCTCCCGACAGCTCATGGGGATGCTTTTGCTCGGCCCCGGTTAACCCCACGAGCTGAATGTTCTCTTTAATCACCCGGCTCATTGCTTTGGCCGACAGCTGTGGATGCACGGTTTCGACCGCAAATCGAATGTTTTCTTCTACGGTCATCCAGGGCATCAGGGCATAGTTTTGAAATACCATGCCGCGATCGGGGCCGGGGCCGGTAATCGGCTGGGCATTGAGCACGATCTCGCCGTCAGTAATCGACATTAGTCCGGCAATCATGCCCAGCAGCGTCGATTTGCCACAGCCAGAGGGGCCAATAATGGAGACAAAAGTATTTGGCTCAATCTCTAAGCTGATGTCCTGAATGGCGGTAAAATCGGCCTTGGTTTTGCGGGTTAGCTGGTCAAACCAGCCCTTCTTGCCCGCGAACACCTTCGTCACGTTGCGGATAGATAGCTGGGCCGAGGGAGAAACCTGATTCGTCGGCATGGCACCGTTCATAGCTGCTAAGCTCACGAGTTTCGACCAAATGCGACAAATTTTTCCAGGGCAGCAAAGACGCTATCGAGTAGCAGTCCCACCAGACCAATAATGAAAATAGCGACCAGAATATTGGGAATGTACAAATTGTTCCACTCGTTCCAAATGAAGTAGCCCAGACCGGTACCCAGCAGCATCTCGGCGGCTACAATTACCAGCCAGGAAATGCCCATGCTGATACGCAGTCCCGAGACAATATTAGGCAGCGCCGCCGGAATAATGACCTTAAAAATAGTGCGCCAGCGAGAGGCTCCCAGAACGTTGGCAACATCCAGGTAGTCTTTATCAACGTTGGCAACCCCAAAGGCGGTATTGATCAGGGTCGGCCAAATGCTGGAGATCAAAATGATAAAGATGCCTGTCTGCTCCGAATCCCGCAGAACGTATAGGCCCAGCGGCAACCAGGCCAGGGGAGAAACGGGCTTGAGCAACTGTACATAAGGGTTAAAGGCTTTGTAGGCGACGGGCGAAATACCCATCAAAACGCCCAGAGGCACCGCAATCAGGGAGGCTAAAATGTAGCCGATGGCAACCCGGCGCAGGCTAATCAGCAGATTCCAGCCGATGCCGAGATCGTTGGGGCCATTATTAAAAAAGGGATGGGTCGTCCACCAGCAAAACTCTTGCAGCGTTTTGCTGGCAGTCGGCATGCCTTGGGAAAATAGACCAAAGCGGGCACCAATCTCCCAAAACAGCAGAAAAACAATCAGAGAAATTAAAAACAGCCCCACTGCCTGGACATTTTCGTTGATTAGGGGAGCGTTGCGTTTGCTTTTTGCGATCGCTCCGGTAGCTGTGTTACTCAGCGTCATGGCGATACCTCCATTGGCCTGTACTAAACGCCATATTCTTCAATTTGTTTTTCGATATATTCGTTGGGTGCTTCAGGGTCAAAAGCGTCAAACTTGAGCGTTTCATCGCGGTAGCTCTCAGAAGGTGGGGTTTGTCCCAGTTCTGTCGCCAGCTCTCGCGCCAGATCGGTGAGAAAGATGTCTTTACCGATCTCGTCGTAACCTTTGTCTGAGGCCACCTGTGCTGCTTTGCCGTCGCCCTGTAAATCCCAGCGCACTAGCTGAGACGAGATCCAGTTGGCAAAGCTCTGCCAGGGATAGGGGTCAAAGTCAATCCGGTCAGGAATGCTGAGGGTGTTGCCGTTGCCGTCTTCAAAATTGCCTGTTAGCACGGCTTCGACGACTTCTACAGGCTGATTGAGAAAAGCTCGATCGGCGATCGCTTTGGCAATTTCAGAGCGATTTTTGGCATCGTGGGCATAGCCAGCCGCCTCAATGATGGACTTATTCAAAGCTCGGAAAGTATTGGGATTTTCGCTAATCCACTGGTCGCTAGCCGCAAAAGCGCAGCAGGGATGTCCGGGCCATAGCTCTTTGGTGAGCAGGTGAATAAATCCGGCCCCTTCAAAGACTGCCCGCTGGTTAAACGGATCGGGCATCAGGTAGGCGTCAATATCGCCAGCGATGAGCTGAGCAATGCTATCTGGCGGCGGTACCGGGCGAATTTTGACGTCTACGTCGGGGTCTAGTCCGCCCGTTGCCAGGTAGTAGCGCAGCAGCAGGTTGTGCATGGAGTAGGGAAAAGGCACCCCAATGGTAAAGCCTTTGAAGTCGGCGGGGCCGTTGACTGCGCCCTTGTGCCGCTCGGCCACGGTAATCGCCTGACCGTTGATGTTCTGAACGCTAGCTAGCTTGACGCCAAAGGCAGCAGACCCCAAACCCAGCGTCATGGCAATCGGCATCGGGGCCAGCATGTGATAGGCATCCAGCTCACCCGCGATCGCTGAATCTCTCACCGCCCCCCAGCTTGGCATCTTTACCACTTTGGCGTTGAAGCCATATTTTTTGTAAAAGCCCAGCGGTTCCGACATGATGATCGGCGTGGCGCAGGTAATCGGGATAAAGCCAATTTGCAGGTCGGTTTTTTCTAGGTTGTCGGTAGACACTGGCTCATCCGGTACGTCTTCGGTGACAGGCTCTCCACTGCCGCCGCTACAGCTCGCCAGTGAAACCAGGGCAGCGCCTACCGCCATATTGCGCAAAAATTCTCGCCGGGTGACCCCGCTACTGCGGATAGAATCGGCAAAAAATAGACCCGCCTGGGGGCCAAAGGCCGCTGCGAAAGCATTCTCCAATCCTCCGGCCTGCTGACACAAAGCCAGGATTAGCTTCTCTCGACTGGCTTCGCCGCGCCCGACAGTTTTCAAAAACAGCGTCTTGCGCAGTTCGTAAGCATTAACGGTGTCGGCTGCTCGGAGCTGATTGGTTTTGTAGATGCCCATTTTTACCAGGTCATCTACCATATCGACCGGGTCTTCGGGCATCGTCTGCATGAATTCCCAATGATCATGGCTAAGGTGCTGACCGTCACAGAATTCACAGGCTGATTGCAAATTAGAGAGTTTCCTGCGATCGCCGTTTAGATTTTCCCACAGTTGACGGGTTGAAGTTGTTGATACAAAAACCATAGATTTAGTCCAGCTAAAGGCGACTGCAAGTGTCTCTTTCTGCTCTGATTTTGAGCGGACTGGGCACCGACAGATATATTTTTTTGTACCTTATCAAGCCTGAATCAAAAGCACATTGGATCATCTTTTGAACCTGATGGGATTTTCTTTAGGACTTAGCTATGTTGCCTAAAGCAACCCTTTATTTTGTTGACTTTGTTACAGATTTTTGCCGCCAAATCTGTGGTGAAGCCCCATGAAACTGTCGAAACTGCCGGATAAAATATCCGGCATCTTGATAGCCAGCGGACTCAGCAATCTGCTGCACTGACTGAGTGGTATTTGTTAGCAAATCTCTGGCCTGAGCCATGCGGCGCTGAATAATCCAGCGCTTTACCGTGCGGCCTGTTTGCGTCTGTACCAGGTTAGTTAGATAGGCCGGAGAGTAGCCAACCGCTTGGGCTACGTCGCTGAGGTTAACAGGTTGGGCAAAGTGAGCTTCGATGAACTGAAAGACGGCAGCTAGCTTGGGGCAGTCAGGAAAAAATTGGGGACTGTCTGCTTCTGAAAGCTTCCCTATTGTTGTTTCTAGGGGTATGGCTGAGGCGCTCTGCCCGTATAGCAAAGAGAGTTCTTCGTGGCGCTTGAGACGCGAGCCAATCGCGGCTAGAAACTGCTCCACCGTACAGGGCTTAGTCAGGTAGTCGTCAGCGCCCATCTCCATGCCTCGGCGCAGATCAGACAGGGTGACTTTGGCCGTTAGAAATATCAGCGGGATAGAAGCAGTGTCCTGAGACTTTCGCAGGGCTGACAAGACTGAATAACCGTCCATATCCGGCATGATGATATCGCACACAACTAGATCAGGCCGATGGTTTTTAGCCAACGCCACCCCTGCCATGCCGCTCGCTGCACCAAATGCTCCAAAACCTTCAAACTCTAAACATTTCAGAAAAATATTACGGGTCTGAGTCTCATCTTCAATCACTAATACTGTTTTCATCACGGCTCTAGAAAAATTTATTTCAGGCAGGTTTTTGAGTGAGCAAACTTAAAAACAAAAGCGTCTTCATCAGGTTTCTGCTAGATTAAAGAGCGCTTAGTAAAGCGTTTTCTTACCTGAATCTCCTTTACTCTAAGTAATCTTTGAAGTGCAGCTTTGCGGTGTAATGCAATACAATTTTCAGGGCGATCGCCTCTAGATAAATCTGCTAAACCTTTGCTCTCAAACGGCTTTAGGCTCTCAAACGGCTTAAACGCGACCTAAAAATTGCTTATGGCGCGAAATCACGAATTACCGATTCTTCACTCAGCCGCTTCAGCGCATTCGTCAGCCGACAGCACCCCCCTGAAACAAACTCTAGAACAGCTCCGCCATCAGCATCAGCTAATTTTGAACGCGGTAGGCGAAGGCGTCTATGGCTTAGACCTCAATGGTCACGTTACCTTTGTCAATCCGGCTGCCGCCGCCATGATTGACTGGCCCATTGCAGAGCTGATCGGCAAATCTATGCATGTCGTGCTGCACCATTCCCACGCTGACGGCAGCGCCTACCGCCGCGAAGACTGTCCCATTTACGCAGCTTTTCAGGACGGCAGCGTTCGCCGGGTGACAGACGAAGTCTTCTGGCGCAAAGACGGCACCGCCTTCCCGGTGGAATATATCAGCACCCCGATGCACAATGAGGCGGGGCAGATAATCGGGGCGGTAGTGACCTTTCGAGATATTACCCAGCGGCGCTGGGCTGAAGAGGTGCTACAGCGCGCCAATGAAGAGCTAGAGCTGAAAGTGCAGGAGCGCACGGCTAAGCTGCAACAGGCAAATCATCAGCTACGGGAACTCAGCGAAATGCGATCGCGCTTTGTCTCAATGCTCTGCCATGAGTTTTGCAATCCGCTCAATAATATTGCGCTGTCGGTATCGTCGCTCAACCGCTATGACCAGCAGCTCAGGCCAGCGGAAAAGACCGACTATTTGCTTGGTATCGAAGCCAATGTCGAACGCATGACCCAGATGATTGACGACATTTTGGTGATTGGTAAAATTGAGGCCAAGGTGCTGGCCGTCACGCCTCAATCTCTAGACCTGGTTGCTTTTTGCCAGTCGCTGCTGGCTGAGCAAGAATATCTCAGACCGCAGCCGATTCAGTTTGTTTGCCGCAGTCGGCAGCTCATAGCCAGTTTAGATCAGCAACTGCTGCGGTCAATTTTGAGTAATCTGCTGTCGAACGCTAAGCGCTATACCCCAGAGGATAAGGCCATCTGGCTGAAGCTAGCTAGGCGGAAGGGGCAGATAATTTTGCAGGTGCAGGATCAAGGCATGGGTATTCTTGCGCAGGACAAACGCCACCTGTTTGAGCCTTTTCATCGCGGTCGTAACGTCAGCAATATTCCGGGGACAGGGCTGGGGCTGAGCATTGTTAAGCAGTTTGTGGAGCTACAGCGGGGCACGGTTGAGGTAGTGAGTCGAGTTGGCAGAGGCACAACGTTTACAGTGCGATTGCCTACAGATTTTTAATGTTTTATCCGGTCAAGCTAGATCTGCAATACTAAGATGAAGCTGAAGGGCTAGCTCTTTCTCAAGCTGAGGCCATCGCAGGATGAAGCTAATAGTGCAGCAGCCCAGGCTATGCTGGCGCTCATAGGAACTGAATTGATTGTCTTGCAGAAGGCTACCGCTGCGATCGCCTCAAAATTGAAGAAGCCATTCGCTGTGAACTTTCGTCTGCTGCATGACGGAAGCGATCGCCAATCGGACTAAGATATGACAGCTTCTAAATACCTTGACTACAGTGGCGATCGCCTTGCACCTGGTTCAGCTCCGCTCAACCCTCAAACACTAGATTCACGGGGTTGAGCAAAGTCGAAACCCAAACCCATGCATAACTTAGTTGAGCCTACCTACTGACCAAATAACTCTCCATACCCAATAACAGATCCTCGAAGTACCTGTTTTTCCGTATGGAGAGGCTCTGAAATAAAACTTTTAGATCAAGCTGAAGCGTTTATCTGCTACAGTTTACAAGTCTCGATGCGAGAGAACCCAAACCCACCACCCACCCCACAACAAACCCAACCACCCAACCCAATGCAAACCAAAGGCAAGTGTGCTATGGGAGCGGATGTACTAAAAATGGCGTCTTTGTAACTTATATACTGAGCTGATTTTCTCCAGCCATTGCGATCGCTCATTTTTTCATAAGCCTGCTTTGCAGACTGGTAGTCCTCACCAAAATCTAGCTTACCACCCACATCCAGCCAGATTTGCTTTTGCACGCTAAAGCCAAATTTGCCACCGCTAAATTTCACCCACAGTTGATCAATCAGCAGCAGATCCCCGCAGGGAAAGTTGCGAATTTCCTCTAGTTCTAGATAGCCTCGTCTCTCAGCTTCCTGACCCACCGCTTGCGGTTTGACTGCGTAGACAACCAGGCGCAAAACCACCGAGCGTCTTCCCAGCTAATGTTTTGGTTCACCAGAGCGTCAAGGTGGTCAGGTTCTGGGAGGTAAGGTTTGGCCCAAGAAGGAAATGCCTTGCTATTCTGATCTGCCATAAACAGCGCATATTCGCCCCAGGTAATGAAGTCTGAGATGGCCGTGGTTTCACTCAGGGGTGTCAAATTTTGAAACCGCTGCTCCATAGATTCTTCTAAATCTTCTTCGTCTGGTTCACTAGGTTCTTTAGCCTCTGAGAGCTGAATAGACTCGCTTTGCGTCGCTGCTCTCAGAGCTAGAGCATTTTTTTGCACTGCAGTGACTTTAAGCCTGCACCGTAGTTTCCCACCCCAACTAGCAGAGCTACCTTCTTTGCCATTCATCTCATGCCGTTACTGATCTAGTTCTCTAGCTGCTGCCACTAACTTATCCAGTGTGGCATCTAGGTCATCCAGGCGCACGTTTTTGGCTGAGATGGTTTTGTCACCCGATGCAACTACAAATTCGATGGGCTTACCCGGTAATCGCTCCTGCACTGCCTGAGCCAGCTTGTGAATATTCTCAACTGTCACCTCAGCCGTCAAGATACCCCAGAGCCAGTCAGCCCCCACACCATCTTCTGGCACATTGGGGTCAGCTAGGCGTTCTACCCGCTCGACTTCATCAAAGCTGTTTAGCTCTCGAAACAGGATTTCGGTATAGGCTTCCTGCTGAGCTGCGGGGATGTCTTCGTTAGGATCGCGCCAGTCAATCGTGAGCCAGACAGTTTTGGGCATAGCCGTAATTTTAATGACTTATCCCCATTTTGCAGGTAAATCTTGTCACTCGCCCAGCTATTTAACGCACTGCAAAATTTTTCCCATAGTCTAGGTTCTGCTTAGGCCAGATAGCTTCAGGTTGGTGATAAGCACTGTCAGCGATAAAGTGGTCATAACTGTAAGCGCTGACACGGCATGAGAGATTACCCAGTTACTCCCGATGGCCGATATTTTGTCGTCAAGGGTCAGCTCTGGCGCTGTACAAATCCTCACCTAGACGAAGACGAGCGTAAGCACTGGGTGCAGCAGCTGATGGCGGCACGGCGCTCTGTGAAAACAGCTAAGCAGGCTGGCGATAATGAGGCACTACAGCAGGCGCGATCGCAGGTACAAGCGGCTAAAGTGGCGTTAGGAGAGCGCGGTCCGGTTTGGTGGCAAGACGGTGCCCCCGATCAAAACCAAAAGCAGGTCAAAAACACGCCCTACGCCGACTGGTACGCTTCTCTGCCGCCTAATACCAATTAAAAATCTCAGCTCACCTGTTCAGTCAAAAGCTGTGTATAGCCTTTTAGTAAATGGCCGAGAATTTGTATTTGTCAAGCTCATTCATCGGCTGAAAATCTATGCCCGTTCTTATGCTTTATCAGTTGAGCGATCGCTAGAATTAGAGCAAACTCTCGGCGCCCTCAAACGAATTAAAGCAGTCTTTTCAGAATCCTAATTTTCTCTGCAATGGCCGATGTTAATTTAGCTGCTCCCGCAGACGAAGCTGCCATTAAGCAGCTCCTCAGTGAAGCCTCGCTACCTCATAGCGACTTAACCCCGCAACACCTGACTCACTTCATTGTGGCGCGATCGCGGTCAGAGCAGCGGATAATTGGCACAGTGGGATAGAGTGGTATGGCACGTTTGGCCTGTTGCGATCGCTGGCAATCGCCCAACCTCACCGACGAAAAAATCTGGGCAGGCAACTGGTCGAAGAAATCGAAACCTACGCTCAGTACCAGGGGGTTAAAACGCTGTTTCTACTCACCACAACAGCATCTGATTACTTTCAAAAACTGGGATACCATCGCTGCGATCGCCAGCAGGTGCCAGCCGAAATTGCCAACACTTCAGAGTTTCAGCACCTTTGCCCTGATTCAGCTGCCTGTTTGGTTAAATCTTTGGATTAGACATATGCAAAAAGCGCTCCCTCGAAAAGAACGGAAGCGCTTTGGCTATTTACTCAGCTACTCTATCTGCTCAAACAAATAGCCTCTCTTGAGAACTGACCTACGCAGGAGCGACCTGTACAACCAGGGCACGTCTATCAAAAGACTGCACCTTGCCAGCTTTGTCTAAATCTTCAACGACCCGGTTGAGCAGCTCAAGGGCGCGATCGCGGTGCTGGTGCTCTCGTCCGCGTAGACGCACCTGAAACTTCACCATATCGCCTTTGCCAAGCCACTCAAGAGCGCGATCGATCCGAATGCCGTAGTCAGAGTCTCCTACATTGGGCCGCAGCTTGACTTCCTTGAGCGAAGGCTTGGAGGTATTCTGCCGCTGCCGCTTTTTCTGCTGGTACTGATGCTTGCCGTAGTCCATAATTTTGGCTACGGGGCCTTCTTTGGTTTCAGAGACAACCACCAGATCAAGATTGGCATCTTTGGCCATCTTCAGCGCTTCCTTCGTATCTGTTAGTCCCAGATTATTGCTTTCGTGGTCGATTAAGAGTACTTGCTCAGCTTTGATTTGACGGTTGATGGGTGGCTTTTTAGAGATAATGATTTCCTCCGGAAAATCAGCAATTTTGTGAGGGAGTATATAATCATCCTAATTTTAACGCACTCCCGACTGAGCCAACACCCTACCAGAGCGATACTTAACACTGTGTTTTAGCTATTGGCTCCGTCAAACGGCTGAGACGATAGCTGCAAATTTGCCACGGTTTCACTAGCTCTTTGGTTTGGTCTAAAGCTTTAGCATAAGGGCGATCGCCAGCAGCAATTGGCTGCTCCAGCAGGTTCACTGGCTCCAGATTATTGAGTGGCAAAGTTGTCTTTAGCTCCAGGGTAGCTGCCTGTCCACCCGTTTCATACAGTCGCAGAATAAACGTATCTGGCAAATTCTTTGGCAAACTCTCTGGTGCATCCTCAGACGCCTTGAAGGCTGACAGCATTAAGTTTGAATTTTTCAAGGTCAAAAACCCCTGAGCTGGCGGCAGCTTTCCCAAATTCAGGGCCGGATTCACTAGACACTGCAGGGGTATATTTAGCGCTTTGGCCTGCTGGGGAGTCTGCTGTGGGCCTGCTGCATGGGGATAGAGGGCATAGGTGAAGCGATGTTGACCGCGATCGCTAGCCGGATCAGGCCAGAGTGGGGATTTCAGCAGCGTCAGCCGGAGCTGGCTAGGAGCTGCGTCAAAACCATGCTTGCAGTCAGTTAGAATGCTCAGTCCCCCTTGAGAATCGCTCAGGTCTGCCCAGCGCAAAGCCGGGACTTCCCATTTTGCTTGATCTGCTGGAGCCTGGTTTGCTGAGACCTGATCTGCTGGAGCTTGTGGACGAGTCAGTCGGGCGATCGCCCCAAACGGTATTTCATAAGTGGCTACCTCAGCTTCAACAGCCAGGGGAAATGCGACTTTCAAAACGACCTGGGTTTCCTGCCAGTCGGCTGTTGTTTCGATCACTAACCGGGGCGAGTGACAGTCCAGCACATAGTCTTGCACAAAAGTAGACTGTCCTAGCTGACGAGTCACTCGTAGCCGCTGCCGGACTGGCCCCGCCTCAATCCACTCAATTGCTGTGAGCTGAGCGGGGGGCAAGGGATGGTCGAGATAGTCGGGGGCAATATTCCAGGCGTCCCAGTACTGGCCTTGATCTTGAAAAGCCTGGAGCTGGTTGGCGGGGGCGCTGAGCAGTTCGCGGTTCTGAGTGCGATCGTAGAGCTGAATCAGATCGCCTGTTTGGGGGTCGAGGGTGGCTTGGAGGTAGAGGTTTTGCAGGATAAAGGGCGGCGGGAGTTGGGGAGTTGGGGAGTTGGGGAGTTGGGGGGTCAGCCAGAAAAGCTGGTAGCCGACGGAGGAAATTTCAGCCAGGAAGAAGAGGTTGGGAGCGGCGGCGGTTGGCGAGGCAGGCTGAGAGGGACAGCATTGTCCCTGGCTGTCTAAAACTTGCCAGTGGGCGGCGGCAATCGGCAAAGAAATCTCAACCACCTCGGAGCGCTGCCACGCAAGGGAGTTGAAAACTAGAACGGGGACGGCATCAGGCTGAGGCGGAGCGGGCGTTGTGACTTGGGCCGCGATCGCCCTTAGCGCTGCCTTAGCTATGGCTTGAGCGGATTGTAGCGCGGCTTGCCAGCCCTGATTGGCCTCTGTAAATACCTCTGCGATCGCCGTTCCGGGCAAAATATCATGAAACTGATTGAAAAGAACCTGTTTCCAAGCCTGCTCTAAATCTGCTCTGGGATAGGGCAAATCGGCGGTTAGAGACGCGATCGCAGCCCACAGCTCAGCCTGGTACAGCCAGTCTTCACAGCGGCGGTTAAACCATTTTTGCTCGGCATGGGTGGTGTAGCAGCCTCGGTGGAGTTCGAGATAGAGTTCGTCATACCAGGTGGGGATGAGTTTTGAGTTTTGTTCGCGCAGCGTCTCCGCAGGAGAAATTTTGAGGGGCAGGTTCAGGTCTTTTGTGGATTCCTGACTGTTTTGGCTTACCCCGGCTTCCTGACTATTTGTCTCTCTAGCTGCATCTGCGCTATCTTGCTCCTGCGCCTGACTGTCTACCTGCTCCAAAAACTGCTCTACAGATGAAAATTGCAGCGTTGGGAAAAAAGGTGAGGCGGCCCAGCGGCGGAATTTTTCTAGCATGTCGCGGGTGGGGCCGCCGCCGTGGTCGCCCATGCCGGGGAGCCAGAGGATATGGAGATGCTGGGTTTGGCTTTCCCATTGGCAGGCGTAGTCAGCCATTGCTATAGGGTCGAGGTCGCTGCCGATGGGGGGGAGATTGAGGCTGAGCAAAAAAGAGCCATCGGGGGCCTGCCAGTTGAACAGCTCGTGGGGGAACTGGGTGGTGTCGTTCCAGCGCAGCTTTTGAGTGGCGAAGAGGCGAATGCCGCCAAGCTTGAGCAGTTGGGGCAGCTGCCAGCAAAAGCCAAAGCTGTCGGGTAGCCAGGCCACTGAGCTAAGACGGCCAAACTTTTCGCGGCAGTAGCGCTGGCCGTAGAGAATCTGTCGCCCAATCGACTCGCCGCTGATGATATTCAATTCTGGCTCCACCCACAGCCCCGCATCAATCGCCCAGTGACCTGCAGCCACCTGCTGCTGAACTTGCTCAAACAGGTCAGGGCGATGATGCTCAAGCCAGTCAAATAGGGCGGGGCTGGAGTGAGTATAGGTGAGTTCTGGAAACTCTTTTTGTAGCGCCAATACCGATGCAAAGGTGCGCTGGGCGGCGTCCCAGGTGTCGGCAATCGGCCAGAGCCAAGCCAAGTCTAAATGAGCATGGCCGACACAGTGAATCTGTCGCTGTTTGAGCCACTGGCTCAGGGGCAGCAGGCGATCGCGCATCTGAGCTAGTGACTGCTGAAAGCGATCGCGTTGCTTTACTGCCTGCCAGTCAACCAGTTCGGTGGCTGCTGTCAGAACAGACAGACTAGATGCGTCAAACTGCTGAATGTAGCTACACAAGACGGCTAGCTCATCAGCTACAAAGCCAGGTTCTGGGCAGTCTTGGGCTGGGGTGTGGGGCAGTTCATAAAAGAGCTGCGATCGCACCAGAGCGCCTGGATCATGTCTAGGACTCACCAGCCTCAGCGCTATCTGAAACTGCTGTCCCGGCGTGACGGCTGGAGTCAAACAAAGACGAGTAAAGCAGTCAAACAAATCTCCCTGCTGCACCCGCCGCCCATTGACAAAAATATCCGCCTGTTCGGCCCACCAGGTCAGCCCTAGCCGCAGGGTTAGCCCCGCCAGCGGGTAGCCGTTGAGCCTTGCCGGAACGATTAGCCTTTGGTAGAGCCAGAGTACCTGCTGACCCTGACCCCAGGCAATGTGCTGGCGCTCGTTTAGCGACGCGATCGCCCAGCGAGAGCCAGCCTGCTCTAGTTCAGCAATGTCCTCATCCTGGCTAGACTGGTGCCACTGGGCCTGAATCGATTGCTGACTGAGCTGGCGCAGCCGCTGTAGGGTGCTAGCCATCTGAGCGGTTAGCGCCGCATCACTGTCTAACGAATTTTCAGAATCGGGCATGACTTTCGGTAAGATCTAGGCATTGGGTCACTTCTGAGCAGTGCTGACATGGCTTCCTCTTCACGTCCTTATCAAAGCCGTTTGCTGAAGCAAGTGCTGCGACAGTCAAGGCAGCTAGGCAATCGCTATCAGCACTCTCTAAGACAAGCAAAAATAGCGGTCACCTGGGGGGCACAGGTAGTACTTTATCCGGTCTATGCCCTGTTTCAAACCAGCCGAGTCGCCAAGCGCCAGTTTGCTCAAGCCCAGTCAGCACCGCCTCAGCTGTCGCTACTGCAACGTCTTTTTGGCCGCTCGACGACGCCTAAGACGCCAAAAGAGGTTGTGGTTCCTCTGCCGTCTGAGCCGATTTTGCAGGTACTCCAGCTATTTTCACCTGTTCTAGAGCAGGCTGGCAGCGATCGCCCGGTTTCACCCAAAACCACGGCAAAAAAGAGTGCCTTAGCTGTTGCTAAGCTAACGGCGCTGCCGCAGGCTGTGCAGGCTGAGCTGCCCGAGATAGGCCCGTCTGCTTTAGGCCAACTCACCGTCCAAGGCATTGCCTCACAGCTCAGCGATCGCCGTTTAGTCCTAATCGCCCCCGACAATAGAGAACTAGACCTGCTGAGCGCTCAACAGCAGAGCGCCATGAGAAAGTATATTAGCTGGGCGATCGCTCATTACTGGTATGCCCATCGCCAAGCCCAGTCCCTAGAGCAGGCCGCAGCAGGTATTTTACCCTTGCCTCGCCGCAGGAGTCAGGCATTGCCACCTGTAGCGCTGTTTCGTCAGCTCATGGGGTGGATGCAGACAGGTTCGGTAGCGATCGCAACGAACCTCTTCAAAGAATCTGAGCTGGTTAAAACTTTAGGCTACAGGCGTCATACTCTTCGGCAGCAGTCGGTGCAGCCCCGCCTGCCTGCCGCCATTCTGCCGCTCAAACCATCTCGTCCGCTGGTTACCTATCGTCAGCAGGTGACACAGTTGCTTGCCAAGCTGCGGCAGTCTCAAGCCTTACAGCGATCGCCCATAGCAGACTTGCCGCTCTTGCTGAAGCCAGCCTCTCAAAGCGCGGTTGCCCTCAAGCTGACTCAGTTTTTCAGCCGCCAAAAAGTAGCCCAGCCCCGCTCAGTTAGCTGGCACGAGGCTTATGAGCCAAAACTCTCAGATAAGGAAACCTCAGATAGCTTAGCTGCAACCGAGTCAGCAGGCAGCTTTTCACAAATTGGCTCACCGCCTCAAAGCGCAGCCAAAAGTACGCAGATGACGGCGACTGCTACCGCTACGGTGACAGCCGCCCCTGACTGGATCGAAACCACCGCAACGGTAATCGAGTACATTGAGCATCCTCTAGAAAAGCTGCTGCGCCTGATCGACCAAGGCTTGCTCTGGCTAGAGGAAAAGTTTGCCCAGCTACGCGATCGCTTGTGGAAGCAGTCGTAGCAGAGAGGGGCGATCGCCCCTCTCTCAAACCCCCATTGGCCTGCTGCTTCATGCATTTCTCTGGAACCGAGCGCCTGCGATCGCGTCGATTAACTCATTCAGGCAAAATCCTGCAAAAAGGCGAGTAACATTTGGCGATATGATAGCCATAGTAAAACCCTGTATGCGGAGAGCGGTTCATGCTAACCCTCAAGATTATTGTTTACCTGGTTGTTGCCTTCTTTGTTGGTCTGTTTATTTTTGGATTTCTCAGTGGAGACCCCTCTCGGAATCCTGGTCGTCAAGACTTTGAATAAAGCCAGCGTTCTGTTTTAACGACTAGCAACCTGATGAAAGTAGCCCGCTTCGTCGGGCTATCTTTTTGAGATGTTTTAATTCGGCATGCCCTATCCGGTTCTTCCGCCCCATTCCGCCCCTGCCATTATCGATGTCGTAGCGGCCCAGACTGCCCAGCCGCTGCAGGAATCTCTTACTCTAATCTCAGTGGACTCAGCCAGAGCAATACAGCTAAGCAACTCTGCGATCGCTCCCAATAGCGCGATCGCTCAGCTTACAGAACCTGCCACGCCGCTGGGAAACCTACTTGAGGAATCAGACTCATCCGATTCAGATCAGACCACACCAGTCTTTGCACCACCGCCGCCAATACCCCTGCCTCAGGCAGCCCCTTCTTCTAATCGAACAGTCTGGAAAGATGGCGCAATCAATAGCCGTCCAGCGGCTGTGGTGGAGGTGGAGTCTGCGCCAGAAAACGCTGATTTAGAGGGCGGCAATGGCTTGGAAGGATGCCCGGACGTAGGAAACAGCAGTGATTTGAGCGGTGTTGACCTGAGTGGCAACGATTTAGAAGGATGCGCCGACCTAGAAAGAGGAGCTGACTTAGGACGTACTGACGTTACTCTAGCCGAATCTGCGGTAGAACTTCCGACCGAATCTCCAGATTTTCCAGTAGAATCTCCAGCCGAATCTTCAGATCTTCCCCAATCAGCAGCGCCCGATACGGTTCCCATTCGGATTAGAGCTAATCAGCAAGACTACGAACAGCTACGCCAGATTGTTTCTGCTTATGGCAATGTCGTGCTGACCCTGCCTAATGCCGTATTAGATGCGGATCGTCTGTGGGTGAATCTACGCAACCGTATTACCGTTGCCGAAGGAGATGTGGCTCTGGTGCGTGGCGACCAGATTATTCGAGGTAGACGAGTAGAGTACAACCTTCTACAAGAGTCTGGAAGTGTCTTTGATGGGTCGGGTGTTTTATTTCTGCCCACAATTGACAGCGATCTTTCAGCCGCGTCGTCAAATGATGTTTTAGCTCAGTCCACCCTTCCTTTGAGTTCGAGGGCAACAGCCTATCAGCCCGTTGGTCAGGTAACAAATCCCAGCAACCTGGAATTTGGTACCGAAGGCGACAACCAGATCTCAGCGGCTGCGCTACGGCGGCTGCGCTTTGAATCGGCACAGATAAATATTAACGCTGAGGGCTGGGAGGCTGAAGAAATTCGCGTAACCAACGATCCGTTCTCGCCCCCAGAGCTAGAATTTCGGGCAAATTCAGCCCGAATTACGCGGATTTCAGAGTTTCAGGACGAGCTGATATTTGAAAGAGGGCGAGTAGTTTTCGATCAGGGCTTCTCGCTGCCGCTGCCGCGATCGCGCTTTATTCTCAATCGAGGTCAGGTTCAGGCAGATCAGCTCAGCTTGCTGCCTTCCACTATTGGGATTGATAACCGCGATCGCGGCGGTATTTTTCTAGGCCGCAGCATTAACGTGATCAACTCCGGCACTACCAGGCTGCGGATTACGCCTGAGCTTTATGTGGGTCGTTTCTTAGATAATGCAGCCATTGGTTCACCCGAGAACTTTGGCGTAGTCACTTCCCTATCGCGCCAGCTAGGGCCAAACACCAATCTCAGAGCCACCGCCAGCATTCCCGGTTTGGATCTGGAAAATATTGGCGATCGCCTGCGAGCCAGTACTCGCCTACAGCAGAATTTGGGGCGGCATACGCTGTCTTTAGAAGCTCTCTACCGCGATCGGTTATTCAACGGTTCTTTAGGCTTTCAAAATGTGCAGAGTTCAGTCGGTGCTGTTTTGACCTCTCCGGTTTATACGCTAGGAGATACAGGGATCAACCTCAGCTATCAGCTCGGTGGCCAGTATGTCACTGCCAATACTGACCTAGCGCGTTTCTTAGAGCCAGGTGACACTCGCAGCCTGATTAGCCTCGGTCGCTTTCAAGGCGGCGTCTTTCTCAGCAGAGGTTTTTTGCTCTGGCAGGGAGAAGGACTGCCTGCTACGCCTGATCAGGGCTTGCGCTATACGCCCACCCCCGTCGTGCCCTATGTGCAGTTATTTACAGGGCTGCGTGGCGTAGGCACCTACTATACTGATAGTTCTTTCCAGCAAACGCTTGCCGGAACCGTCGGCATTGACATGCAGTTCGGTCATTTCTCTCGGCCCTATCTAGACTACACCCGTATTAACTTAGCCTACTCGGAAGACCTGATCAGCGGCGATCAGTCTCCTTTCTTATTTGACCGAAATGTTGACCAACAGCAGATTTCAGCAGGTATTCTGCAACAGATTTACGGGCCGTTTCGAGCGGGTATTCAAACCAGCTACAACTTAGATACTGGTGACCCCATTAATCTTGACTTTATTCTGGAATATAGCCGCCGCACCTACGGCCTAGTTTTACGCTTTAACTCTACTCAAAACAGCGGCTTTGTCGGTTTTCGCCTGAGTAATTTTGACTACACGGGCAATCCAGGGCCTTTAGAGGGCGGCTCCCGGCGCGTCGTGGGCGGTGTTGTTCAATAGCTTATTCTCAATTTCTAGCGTCTGAAGTGCGCCACCCCTCAGTTAGCCGCGCTACACTTCCAGGTAAGGCCCTACGCGAGTGCTAATCATGTCGCTAACGGATGCTCACGCGGATCAGGCAGCTGCGCTTTTAGATCACTACAGCTTTGACCTCACAGGCTATTGCGCAGCTCAGTGGGTGCAGTTTTGGCAGCAGGCAGTTGCTACCGACTGGATTCACGCTGCTGTAATTGAGGCGCTCTATCAGGGGCGCTACAAAGCTATATCGGTTGAGCAGCTTTTGCGGGCCTGGCAGCGCCGACAGGAACCAATTCGCCATTTTAGTCATGAGTTTGAGCGCATGGTTTGTAGCCCGCTAGATGAGCGATTTGCCTATGGCTATCAGCAAATTGCCAATTGTCTAGAATCAAGCCCAAAATCTGCCTCACAGCAGGCCAGCGAGTCAGAACCGCAGCTGATCGATCTGACTGACAGTGAACCGCGATCGCCTGTAACCGCCAGCCCTCACTCTTTTGATGCAGCCTGGCAGTCAAGATCAGCCTTTACAGATTCACTACAGGCTGTCGTCAGACTAGGCACCTCGCCGCCGCCGATTGAGCAGTTTGTGCCGCTGGCCGAGGATTCTGATTTTTACACCAAACTGTGTGCGGTTGCCCATCAGTCTAGCCAGTAGCCAATTTACTGTACTGAGCTGTCTTGTAGCCTGAATAACTTAACCCTAATGCGATCGGCTGCAATAGGGATGCTAGCCATTCAAGACTTTATCTAGATGTGCCTCTCGGCTAGCCTCTTGCTGAATTTCACCTATTTCGTCTTTACTCTTACCCACATTCTCTAGAATGTCTTTTACCGCAATTGGAATGGCTGAACCCTGAGGATCTTGCCATTCTGGCAGGTCATGAGTCCATTCAGCGACATCAAAAGGATCGAGATGGCCAAAATCTTGATAAACCTGCTGCAGAATTTCCTCTTCTTCTTCACAGAGATCTGCGTTTCCTGGGTCGCTTAAAAGGGAAACCAACTTTTCACTGGGAGGAGAAATGAACTTAGACCAGAGGGGCAAGGCGCTACCAGTCGGCGTCCCTTTGATTAGATCGTAAACACCGCTGAGGACAGGGCCGTAATCCATAGAGACATATCGATCGCCCGTAATCGGCTGCTCCATGCGCTCTAGGGCGATGCGGTCAGCGATATAGAGCATCTTGAGTAAGCCTAAATATCTCATTGGCTTATCGTGTGCTTTTAAAAGCATCGCTGCAGCTTCAACAGCTTTTTCTGGATGAAAGCAAAATTGAATTGGCATGATTATTCTACAGAAGTGCTTTCACGCTAATACATTCTTATCTTAGCCCTCAGGCTCTGTAGCTATCCTGTTTCGATTGTGAAAAGACTTTTTTGCAGGAAAAGCCTTTTACAACGCCTTATTCCCGCAAATGATTTAGCACTGCATTTCAGGTGCGGGCAGTTGTTTTGAGTTCTTGTCAGTTTTTCTCGGGGGGACTGGTGACGCCACGACGGATTTCGGAGCAAAAAGACGCTACGCTAAAGCCGTCGGCGGTTTCTATCAGGCTTGTACGCATTCGCAGGTTGGGGTTGGCAAACCAGAGTCGTTCCTCAAGTTTGAGAGACGGATCGGCAGTCACAATGGTTAGTACGTCGTCAGCTAGGGTGTAGCGTCCGGCCACCGGAGCTTTAAAGTCATTAGCCTGCTGTCTGAGCAATTGACCGCTGTCTGCCTGATCTGGCTTTAGCAAGACTAGAAATGTTGTGCCCAGCTGATGTTTGGTTTTGTCAGTAAGCTGACTGTCTTGGGTGACGCGCATTCCCAACAGTGCCTGTTGCGGGTCGGCAGAGAGTTGGGCGCAAAGCTGAGTCACTTCCGGGTCTTTGGCGCTAACTCGCTCCATCTTTAGGTCTGATTGCCCAGACTGAGACGTTTGCGTGGAGACATAGTGCGTGGTTCGCTGTGAAAACCAGCTACCTTCTAGCTTTTCAAAAAAGTTCACAATCTCCATGACAGACGTGTGGCTGATGACGATAGGGCTTATGTTTCCTCATTCTAAGCCTATTGCGGAACCCTGGAGGTGATCTGTCAGTGCGCTAAACTTAGGTATTTATTGAAAGTCAAGAATCACACAGTGTTAAGCTAACGAATGCGCTTAAAAAGTTCGCTTAGTTTCGGTGGCGTTGCAATGACAGGCTTAGATCAGGTTCCTTATTTGCTTAGGGCCGTGCGGGGAGAAAAGCTATCGCGCCCGCCGGTGTGGATGATGCGGCAGGCAGGCCGCTATATGAAAATTTACCGTGATTTACGAGATAGGTATCCTTCGTTTAGAGAGCGCTCTGAAAATCCAGAGCTGGCAATTGAGATTTCCCTGCAGCCGTGGCGGGCTTTTCGGCCTGATGGGGTCATTATGTTTTCAGACATTTTGACGCCGCTGCCAGCAATGGGAATTCCCTTTGATATTGTCGAGAGCCAAGGGCCAATAATCCTGCCGCCCATCCGCAGCCAGGAGCAAATTGATCAGGTACATGGCCTAGATCCAGAAGCTGCTTTGCCTTTTATCCGCACTATCTTACAAACGCTGCGACAGGAAGTGGGTAACCAAGCGGCAGTGCTGGGATTTGTGGGATCTCCCTGGACGCTGGCGGCCTACGCGATTGAGGGCAAAAGCTCCAAGAACTACGCCATCATCAAGGGTATGGCTTTTTCTGAGCCGGAGATGCTGCATCAGCTACTGAGCAAAATTGCTGACAATATTGCTATTTATGTACGCTATCAGATTGACTGCGGCGCTCAGATGGTGCAGCTGTTTGACTCTTGGGCAGGCCAGCTTAGCCCTGAAGACTATAAGACCTTTGCCTTGCCCTATCAGCAGCAGATCGTGCGCCAGGTTAAAGCTACCCATCCAGATACGCCACTGGTGCTCTATATCAGCGGTAGTGCCGGGGTGTTAGAACTGATGGCTGAGTCCGGCGTAGATATCATCAGCATCGATTGGACGGTAGATATGGCCGATGCTAGACGACGCTTGGGGCCAGATATGGTGGTGCAGGGCAATGTTGATCCCGGTGTGCTGTTCGGGTCTAAAGCCTTCATCCGCGATCGCATTTTTGACACCATTCGTAAAGCAGGCGATCGCGGTCACATTCTCAACCTGGGTCACGGTATCTTACCGGGGACACCCGAAGAAAACGCGGCCTACTTCTTTGAAACCGCCAAGCAGGTTGATCAGCTGATGGCGGCATCTGTGTAGCAGGGTGCTGTCCTAAAAAAGCAGGTACTGCTAGCTGTCCTACAAGCACCAGCAGCTAGCTGAGTTTGGGGTAAGCTGGTCGTTAGCTTAAGTGTGCCTGAGCCTGTTTGAGCTAGCGACTGCCTTTGTAACTGTAGCGTTCTCGTGCCAATCGATTCTCCGTCCCTCGTTCAGTCTGAGTTGCCGGTAGCCTCACTGCCGCGATCGCCCAAGCGCATCCTGATTACTGGCGCTAGCGGCTGCATTGGTCATTACATCGTAGAAGCGCTAATGCAAAAGACGCCCCATGAGCTGTTTCTGCTGCTGCGCAACCCCTCTAAACTTCTGCTCAAGCTCGAAAACTATCCGCAGGTGCAGGTTTTAGAGGGCGATCTGAGAGACATCGATCGCTTTTCGGATTTGCTCAGCACGGTAGATGTGGCGATCTTAACGGCGGCTGCCTGGGGCGATCCTCAAGTTACCTACGAGGTCAACGTTACGCAGACGCTGCGGCTAATGGAGCTGCTAGATCCCGATCGCTGTCAGCAGGTAATTTATTTTTCAACCGCTAGCATTTTAGATAAAGACAATCAGCCGCTGAAAGCAGCGCATGAGATTGGCACAGACTATATTCGCAGCAAGTATATTTGTCATGAAAAGCTAAGGGAGCTGGCGATCGCGCCAAAAATCACAACCGTCTTTCCCACGCTGGTCTTTGGCGGCGACAAAGATAAGCCAGCTTCTCACATTTCTGGTGGACTAGGAGAAATTGCCCAGTGGATGAAGCTAATTCGTTTCTTTAAAGCGGAGGGTAGTTTCCACTTCATTCACGCGGCAGATATTGCCAGAGTTGTTGGCTATCTAGTAGATCATCCGCCTCTAGCCGAGCAGCCCCGAGAGTGGGTACTTGGAAATTCGGCAATGACAGCCGACCAGGCGATTGAGGAAATTTGTCAATATCTAAATCAGCACGTTTGCCTGCGGCTACCGCTGTCTTTGGGCCTTGCCAATGTTCTAATCTCTGTCTTTCACATTCGCATGGCAGAGTGGGATCGCTTTTGCCTGCGCTATCGCCATTTTGTCTATCAAAACCCCATCAGTCCTCCAGTATTAGGTTTAGAGAGCTATTGCCCGACAGTGACAGATTTGCTAGAAATTAGCGGGATCTAGCATTTTGTTAAGAATTTTTTGTGACTTGGGTTGCAAGATGCCTAGCTTATGAGTACATTTGCCCTATACCCGTTTTTTGCAGAAGAGGCTGCCTTAAGCCTATGGCGATTATTTCTTCCAAGCAGCCAGATCCTGATTCATCTCAGGCAGATTCTCAAACATCGCGTCAGCCTAAAGATGAGGTATTGGCAAAATTGCGATCGCCCCAGCCCGACTCATCCCGGCTGTCTGGAGAGCGCACAGCCGCAGAAACCCATCGCCAGGAAGAGAGCCTCAGGCCGCAAACCCTAGCCGACTACATCGGGCAAAAAGCGCTCAAGGAAGTGTTGAATATTGCCATCCAAGCGGCTCAGTCAAGACAGGAGCCACTCGATCACCTGCTGCTCTATGGGCCACCCGGACTGGGCAAAACCACAATGGCGCTGATTTTGGCCCAAGAGATGGGCGTAAGCTGCAAAATTACTACGGCTCCGGCCCTAGAGCGACCGCGAGATATTGTCGGTTTGCTGATAAATCTGCAGCCGGGTGATGTGCTATTCATTGACGAAATCCACCGCCTGCCGCGCGTAACCGAAGAAATTTTGTATCCGGCGATGGAAGATGCCCGGCTGGATATCACCATTGGTAAAGGGCAGAGCGCCCGGACTCGTAGCATTCCGCTACAGCCTTTTACGCTGGTGGGGGCGACGACGCGGGTGGGGGCACTGACGTCGCCTCTGCGCGATCGCTTTGGCCTAGTGCAGCGCCTGCGGTTTTACGAGATTGACGAACTCACCGAAATTGTCCTGCGGACTGCCAAGGTGCTCAAGACTGAGGTAATCGAGTGCGGGGCCGCAGAAATTGCCCGGCGATCGCGGGGAACACCTCGAATTGCCAACCGCCTGCTAAAGCGGGTGCGAGACTATGTACAGGTCAAAGCCTCTGGCGCAATAACAGAAAGCATCGCGGCAGAAGCTCTACAGCTTTTTAATGTAGATCTGCGGGGCCTCGACTGGACAGATCGCCGCCTGCTCAGCGTGATGATCGAAAACTTTAGCGGTGGCCCGGTAGGGCTAGACACGATAGCTGCTGCCACGGGTGAAGACGCCCAAACTATCGAAGAAGTCTATGAGCCATACCTAATGCAGATTGGCTATCTCCAGCGCACCCCACGGGGTCGAGTTGTCACCCCTGCTGCTTGTCAGCATTTGGGCTATGACGTCCAGGCAGGCAGCTTACCCCTGGTTGAGCAGCAGATGACGTTAATGTGATCTGAACTCAACCTAGTTGCCAAAACTCGATCGAGAGCTTGCAAGCCTTTAGTCGAACGTTGCGAACAAATTGCCCGTTAGAGTGGAGCCATGACAGCTCAAAAGGAGGTTATTCTAAACACACTTTACAGCTACTTTGAGATCAACCCAGCACCCAGCAGTATCTAGAAGTACAAACAAACTCACAAGACTCAGAGTCTACTGTTGAACCTACAAAAGACCTCTGAGTTAACCTGATCTAAGCTTCTATAGATACTTTCTCAGGCTCTACTTCAGACTCACTCTCATCATTACGAACACGATCTAGATCAATATCTAGTACCGTCATTTTTAATCCTGCTCTAGGCTGTCCATCACTGTTAGACACGTAAGGACTTGGTTCAACACTGCCAGTACAAATAATTAGGGAGCCTTTCTTCAAGTAAGGCAGCGCTCGCCAAGCAGATGACTTTTGCCAGATGTTCAGTGAAACAGTGAACGAACTCTCGCGATCGCGTACGCCCCGAGCATAGAGTGTGGCGTTTGCAACCTGGGCCTGTTCTCCACTGCGAAGTTCAACTGATTTTAGCTGAACGTCTGCCGCTAAATTACCGCTCACTATCCACTTATTAAGTCCTGCACTAGACACGGTAGTACTCCCTTTAATTCAAATTGTTACCAATCTCAGACTACCCAGTAAATGAAGAGTAGTAACCCATAATCAAAAAGCGCTCAACTGTTTTAGTTGAGCGCTTTTTGATTATGGGTAGACC
>JAAUQI010000105.1 GCA_012032345.1 Leptolyngbyaceae cyanobacterium RM1_1_2
CGAGCGCAATGCGCACAACTTCCCGCTAGACCTAGCTTCAGCGCAGGCACCTGAAATCATCGGTTAATTCCGATTGATATCAGCCTCTAGCTAAGCAAAAGCCCTCCCGGTAACGGGAGGGCTTTTTAGTCTAAGAAGCTCGAATCGGCCAACTAGAGGTAAAACCCGCGCTGTGGGAGAAGCCCGTGCCCTAAGCTGGCATTGGCGTTGGGAGTACGACACAGATAAGCCCGAAGAATTGCTCATCGTCCCTCAGTCTTTCAGCTGGGGGACTTTTGCATGACTGTTCATAGCCTGTCGCTCTTCGAGACGGCCTCAGGGGTCATAAAAATGTATAGCCAGCGATCGCTTACAAGACCAATGCAGAGGGCCACTGATCTCAAGCCTGGAAAGCTGTGGTTTTGAAGGGGTATAGGTGGCGATTGCTACCCTATTTTTAGTCGGTCAAATCAGCGTTTGAGCTGCCCGAAATTTACCTTATTGCTGCCTACTGTTAAATACATGAGCCGCTCATCAGCCCGTTCTCAGACTTCTCAGCAAGCCGTTAAGCCCTTCTCAGCTTTTGGTCAGAGCAGCCTCAGAGAGTGGCTGCATAGTAGGACTCAAGATGATTGAAATCGAAAACGCAAACACCAAAGGAGCTAAATCATGAAACGCATCGCCCTAACTATCTTCTCTCTAGCTATTTCTGCTGCTGTTATCTCCCCAGCTCAGGCCATCACCGCTGAATCGGCCAGTCGCCTTGACGAGCTGCGTGCAGAAAACCTAGACAAGTCCACAGGCAAATTCGACCAGCTCCGCCGCGACAACCTAGACAAAGACCAGAATAACTTTGACGAGTTGCGTGTAGAAAACCTTAGCAAAGCGGTTGCTTAATTCTCATCGGCTAGCGTCTGAGTCATCTGTTGTTTTACTTGGCCTCCCCCTTCAACTCATGGGTGGAGGCTTTTGCTCTGTTAACCCCTGAAGCTGTCACAGGAAAGCTGTCGAATCTTTGTAATACCTAGTTGAATTTGATAGCAGCCACAGACAGAGAACTAAGCGCGCGATCGCTCCCTTTTTCCATCTAATTTCCCCTATACTGAGAACATGTTTTATTTTTGGTAGAACATGATTATAGCAGTAGCAGGATTTAAAGGAGGCGTCGGTAAGACGACAACGTGTGTGGTGCTGCCGTGGAGAGCGTACCCGTCACTCGGCAAGGAGATAGCAGCCCATGCCCGATAGAAACATGTTTGAGCGGGGCATCAGTCGTCGCCGGAGAAGACATGTTCTTCGTGATGATATCAGTCAGGGAGAAAGGGAACATGAGCTAAGGACATCCGCCACATTAGAACCCGCCAAAACTGGGGGCAATGTCGCCCAGTTCAAGCAGTACACAATCCGAGGCAAAAGCACCCCAGCCCTGAAGCAGCGGATCGCCGTCTTCCTAGCCAAGCTAGCCCAAGCCACCACCCCCGACACCGTTAGATACCTATGCCAAGAAGAGAAGTCTTGGTTTCTAGACAAGTACGGTGCTTCCGCCACCCGCAGCACCTACATGAGTGCCTATCGCTATGCAGTTCAAGATTGCTTCAGTGACATTGGTATTCCTGCAGGTCTCGCGTCTGAGCGAAAACCCGTTAAGGGCCTAGTGGTTGAGCATGTGGCAATGGAGTACATGCTGCTGCCTGAAGACTACCAGGCTGTGCGAGTGCAAACAGCAGCGAAGACCGCCAGCCAGCGCGATCACCTAAGCGCCTTTAATCTAGAGGCAGCGATCGCTCTAACAAAAACAGCCCTGCAGTCAGAAGACTGGCGAGAGCTAGCAGCCGGATTAACGATGTCAGTGCAGGCACGTCCCTCTGACATGCTCCAGAGCGGCGACTTCAAAGCCGTCACGAAGTATCAGGTAGAGTTCACCTCCAGAGCCAAGCAGCGCGGCACTGAAGTCATTGGTAACGTCTGGACACTGGTAGAGAGTGCAACGTTTATCGATGCCTTCCACCGCTTACGCTGCCATCCCGACGTCCTCGCACTCAAAGGTAAAGCACTCGTAGCTATCGACTTGCAGAAGAATGCAACCCTCAACCGAGCCATTAACCGCATCTATGGCAAAGTGATTCCGGCTCCGCACGGTGAGAAAGCGCTGTCAGCTAAGAACCTGAGAGCCGCTGGGATCAACGTGGCCTATCACCTCTACGGACGCGACGACCAGACGATTGGACGCTTTGCCGAGCTGCAGCTACTGTACGATTCCTCTGGAACCGCAGCGAACTATGAAGACTACTACTGCGTCGATACCGAGGGCAAGCGAATTAGCGCTGTGGGCCTGCGTAAAGACGAGGCACTAGAGCAGAAGCTCCAGAGCGAAACCAAGTCAAATTTAGTCGTAGATAAGCAGCTCCTCGACGTGATTCGAGACGCTCTAGAGTGGGGCGAAGGCACCAACCCAGAGCGGCTAGAGCGCATCATCGCCGCTGCCCGTCGTACCCAGCAGCTAGAGCGCGACCTAGCAGCGGCTAGAGCACGTCTTGAAAAGCTGCACGCCGCCCAGGCGATCGCTCGATCTGACATAGCAAGTGTTGAAGCCGCCAAGCCAGACGACATCCGTAGTACTCCAAACGCTGAGCTGATGGGCAGTCGCAAACGCGGTGGAGCTGAAGAGAAACTACGCCGAACGATTGAAGCGATTCAGGAGTACAACGCAGGGCGACAGTTGGAAGAACAGATTGCCATCAACAAAGGATCGCTGCGAAAGATTACCAAAGTCAAGGCCCAGAGCGTTAATGAGTGGGTAGACGAACACGCCGAAGCGATCGTAGCCTACAGCCATACTCAGGGTCACGGCTACCGCCAAAACGTCGGCAAGGATCTATCTGTCATCAAGTGGAATGAAGACGCTTACGGGGTTTACGAGTGGCCTGAAGGCTATTTTGGCTAGCATCTATGCTTAGGCAAAACGTAGGAGCCAACGCACTGCTAAATTTGTCAGAGGCGAAGCGGCTACCTACCTCAGCCTGCCTCAGCACGTTGCTGGCTAGAGGATGCGATGCTGAACTTAACCAAGCAAAAGAAGGGGCTAACTTTGTATATGCAAAGACAGTTTTGATATAGTTTCAACGATAGTCTTCGGTAAAAATTAAAAATCCTAAAAAATTCAATAAAGTCTAGAAAGAGTTGTCTTTTTACCAGAGCTAAAAACAGTCCGCCAAGAAATTGAGTTAGATATCTAGACGACAGAAAAGTTTTGTCCTGAAGCCGAATCTTTTTTTGAATATCGCTATCAGCCGAATAGATATCCTCAAACTTACAGTAGGCAACACTTCATGAATATCAGTGAGCAGGGTAGTCAATCGACGAAGACCTTAAACAGCTGGGACGTTTTTGTTGCTGGAGTAGCACTAGTCGTAGCGGCGACCACGTTGGTCAGCGACCTGACTGGCTATTTTACGCTGGGAGCGAGTTTTGCGGCTGCGATCGCCTTGGCCTTTATCGTCAATTTATTCCTGGGGTTTTCAGTCGCCGACTTAGGCATCACCTATCCCAAAGCAGGCGGTTTATATGACTATGCCAAAGCGATTTTTAGGGGCCGATTCGGCGCATTTTTAGGCGTTTTTCTAGGGCTAACATTTTTTGGCATGTACGCCTTGGCCGCGTCAGGGGAGACGGCAGCGGGCGCATTAGGACTACAGGCACTCTTTCACTCCAGCCTGCACGTCAATGTCTTCATCATTCTTCTCAGTGTGTTGGCGGTCATTCCCAACATTTTTGGCTTAAAAGCAGCCTCTTGGGTCAATGCGGGTCTGCTCATCTTGATGATTGGCATCCGCTGGATGTTTGGCATTTTGGGTTTTCTAGGACTTAGCTCAACTGGGCAGTGGTCTGCCGCCAACCTCGCATCCGAGGTGTCTCTGTGGGACTGGTTTGGGCCTAGCGGAATTTTGGCGGGGGGACTTACGCTAGCCTTCTGGAGTTTTGTCGGTATTGAGTTTGCTTGCTCTTTGGTAGAAGAGGTTCAGATTCCCCGTCGGGCACTGCCCCGAGGGATTATTTCGGGATTAGCTTTGATTCTCTTAACCTCTCTGGTTATGGGCTTTGGCATTACGGGCACCCAGCCGCTACCCGTTTGGCAAGAGCTGATGGTGAGTGAAGCGGCCTGCACGGGGAGCTGTCCTCAGCTAGCTGTAGGGCAGGCAATGTTTGGCAATGCGGGCTATACGCTGATGGCCTTGTCCAGCGTGGCAGCCGCTATGGGGTCTCTGATTGTCGGATACTCGACCATGCCCCGAGTGCTTTACAGCATTGCCCGCGACAGCAACTTTTTCGGCCCGCTATCAAGACCCTTTAGCAAGCTGCATCCAAGATACGGCACACCTATCATTGCGACTCTGTTCACCCTGGTACTGTATGTGGTGCCCGCGCTGCACAGTAGCGAAGTGATTCAGTGGCTATATTCAGCCGCCTACGTGTGGATTTTACTGTACGTCGTTTTTCATATGCTGGCGATCGCCAGTCGAAAATTTCGCCCGGAACTGCCACGAGCCTTTACAGGTGCTTGGTTCGTCCCTATGGCTACGGCTGGGGTGGCGTTGACCTTAGTGACTCTTTACTATGCGTTTGCGGGGTCCCATGCCGAGTTTGGTGGGCGGGCTTTGGTCGTCATTCTGGCGGCTTTAGCAGCGGCGGTCGTTTCTTTGGCAATCTCTCCCAAGGAGGCGGTTATGCCGCTAGAGACGGCTAATCAAGGGCTTGTGGGCGCTGTAAGAGATCAGGAAACGAATCCCTAAGGCAGATCGCCGTTTTTCAGTTTTCAAGCCAACCCTTAAACAATTTTCTACTTCGGAGTTTGATCATGACTGTTGCCCAAGAAAGAACGACATCCCAGGTCACTACTAGCATTGGCCATCCCTTAGAGCCGTTGACGCCTGAGGAGATCAAAGCCGCCGTCTCTATTGTAAAGACAGAAAAAGCGCTGACGGGCAGCTTTCGCTTTGCCACCGTGACGCTAAAGGAGCCGGAAAAGCAGAGAGTGCTGAGCTTTTGTCCGGGTGACCCGATTTCTCGCGAAGTCTTTATGATTTTGCTGGACAATGCGACAGCGACGACCTACGAGGCTGTGGTTTCTCTCGACGAACCGCGCTTAGTTTCTTGGGATCCGATTCCAGGGGTGCAGCCGCCAATTATGCTGGACGAGTTTGTGGCCTGCGAGGCAGCGGTCAAGGCTTGTCCAGAGTTTCAAAGTGCGATCGCAAAACGCGGCATCACCAATCCCGACCTCGTCATGATAGACCCTTGGTCAGCAGGTCACTACGGCATCGCCGACGAAGAGGGCGTGCGACTGTCTCGGGCACTGTGCTGGGTTAAAGCTAACCCCACCGACAACGGCTATGCCCGCCCCATTGAGGGCGTTATCCCCGTCGTAGACCTCAACAAAATGGAAGTGATTCGCGTTGAAGACTACGGCGTGGTGCCCCTACCGCCTAAGGATGGCAACTATACCCCTGAGTACGTCAAAAATTACCGACAGGATCTAAAACCGCTAGAGATCGTCCAGCCCGAAGGCCCCAGCTACGCGGTAGACGGTCATGAAATCAGTTGGCAAAAATGGAAAGTTCGCGTTGGCTTCACCCCCCGAGAAGGTCTCGTTCTCTACAACGTTACCTACACCGATAAAGGCGAAGATCGCCCCATTTTTTACCGCGCTTCTCTCGCCGAGATGACCGTTCCCTACGGCGATCCGCAACCTAATCACTATCGAAAAAATGCCTTCGACGTCGGCGAGTACGGCATTGGCTCCCTCGCTAACTCGCTCAAACTAGGCTGCGACTGCCTAGGCGTCATCCACTACTTCGACGCCTTCATCACCGACTCCCGTGGCGAAGTCGCTCAAATCGAAAACGCCATCTGCCTCCACGAAGAAGACTTTGGTATTCTCTGGAAGCATGTGGACTGGCGCACCGAACAAACCGAAGTGCGTCGCTCTCGTCGATTGGTAATCTCTTTCATCGCTACCGTCGGTAACTATGAATATGGCTTTTACTGGTACTTCTATCAAGATGGCACTATTCAATACGAGGTGAAGCTGACAGGTATGGTGAGCACGGCAGCTGTCATGCCCGGTGAAGTACCCAAATATGGCACACTGGTTGCCCCCCAGCTCAACGCGCCAATTCACCAACACATCTTTAATGTGCGGATGGATATAAACGTTGACGGGCAGAACAATTCTGTCTATGAAGTCGATATCGTACCCGAAGAAGACGAGCACAACCCCTATGGCAACGCCTTTTATGCCCAATCAACCCTGCTGCCAACAGAAAAAGCGGCTCAGCGACTGATTGACCCCATGAAAGGCCGCCACTGGAAAGTAGTGAATCCGTCCAAGACTAACGCTATGGGCTACCCAACTGCTTACAAGCTAATGCCAGGGGAGAATACCTTACCGCTAGCCAGACCCAGCGCCAGCGTTATCAACCGCGCGACTTACATGACTCAGCATCTGTGGGTGACCCCCTACAGCGCCGACGAGAAATATCCCGCCGGAGACTATCCTAATCAGCATCCCGGCGGCGTCGGGCTGCCTCAGTGGACCGACGCCGACCGCTCGGTAGAAGACACGGATATCGTCGTTTGGTACACCTTTGCACACAGTCACTCTCCCCGCGCCGAAGATTGGCCCGTGATGCCAGTTGGCACGATTGGCTTCATGCTCAAGCCTCTGAATTTCTTTGATGAGAATCCGGCAAACGACGTGCCGCCGTCCGTCAGCAGGCATTCTTGCTGCGGCTAACACGGGCTGTTGAGCTGGGTTTAGTCAGCAATTCTCATTCTGAAAATTCGGTAATATTCTAGACCTGGGTATTGAGGCAAGATTGAGGGCTTTGTCGCAAAAACAAAATTAGGGTATGAAAACCCTCTTTCTTATCTATATCTATGCAGCGATGCCAAAGATTTGATGGATGAAAAAGATCTGTCCTGTCACATCATCTCTATCGACATTTTGGAGCTG
>JAAUQI010000041.1 GCA_012032345.1 Leptolyngbyaceae cyanobacterium RM1_1_2
CAGAACGGCTTTGGCGACTCGCCGATGAACCCTTAGTCAACCGCTGCTTTGACGCCCTCAGCGATCTCGAAGATGTCCTTGAGGCTCGCTGCCGCACCTTGCTGTCGATGCAATCCGAGATTAAAGCCTTGACCAATTATCATTGGTGGCCCGCATGACAAACCTTACAGTTTCGGGGGTATGCTATCCGGATTTAGTATTAGAGGGGGAATAATATCGCCTCCCCGTTTTGCCCAAAAGGACTGTAGCGAAGCCGGAAGCTTGAAACCTGAGTTGCGAGTTCGAGTGTTGGCGACCATGAGAAAAGACCTGGGTTAATTTTTATCTGGAGCTTTTTGGAGAATGAGAGGCGCGATCGCCTCTCTGCTGATTTGCTGTTTGAACGACGGCCTTGAAAGTTGGTAGTGAGTGCTTTAGCGCTGAAGCACTAGCTATGAACTACGGCATCACCCCAAAATCAAGCAGTGACGCTGCGCTAGGCTGCCTTGATGCTCAAGCTATCGAGGTAAGCCTGTGGATTGGTTGGATCAAACTTAATCCCATCAAAGAAGGTTTCAACCCCGCGAGAGGTCTCTGAGGGAATGTCTGCTGTGAAGCCTGCTTCTTCTGCGGCCTCGCGCCAGATATCTTCGCGGTTAACCGCATCGATAATCCGCTGCACTGTGTCAAAATCTTGAATCTGATTGCGATGGAAGCCCCAACGAATGCTCTCAGTCAAGAACCAGAGGTCGTGGCTCTTATAGGGATAAGAGACATTGCCGCGATCGTCATTCCAATAGAGCGAACCTACTTTGATGTCATCAAAAGCGGCTTTGTTGTCACCCATTTCGTAGGCTCCCTTATGGGGCGGGGTGAGAATATCAACCGGGATGTTGAAGTAGTTGCGTCCGGCACAGATCTCCACCAGTTCCGGCCTATTTTCAGGCTGGTCGCACCACTGCTGCGCTTCCATCAGTCCTTTAAGCAGAGCTTTGGTAGCTTTGGGGTTAGCGTCTACCCAATCAGCCCGCAGTGCCAGATATTCTTCGGGGTGAAACGGCCAAATCTCGTGGGTCAGCGCCGCCATGAAGCCAATATCATCGGCCACAATGCGGTAAGGCCAAGGGTCACCTGTACTAAAGGCATCCATCGTGCCGTTGCGCATTCCCTGGACGGTTTCTGCAGGCGGTACGGCCAAGAGGTCAATGTCGGTGTCGGGGTTTACGCCGCCTGCAGCAAACCAGTAGCGAATCCAAAAGTCCTGATTCACGTTGGGGAAAGTATGCGCTGCCTTAAACTTGCGACTCTGTGTAGCTGAGAAATTTTTGACGTAGTCAGCCGCATTTTTAAGATCCAGGCCCATCCCTTTGCCGGTGTGCATCCCTGCAACTGCGATGCTGTTACCCTGGGTCACGAGCTGGGCCAGCACATACATCGGGACTTTTTGCCCATTGGTGATGATGCCTTCGCTAATCAGGTGATGCATCGGCATCTGCCACTGGCCGCCGTCAATGCCACCACCCCCTGAGCCAATGGTGACGTTATCACGGGCTGAGGCCCAGTTAGCCTGCTTTGATAGCTCTACTCCGGTCATGCCATATTTGGCAAAAAAACCTTTTTCCTGAGCAATAATCAGGCCCGCTGCTTCCACAATGGGAATGTAGCCTAGCTTGACCTGGGCGGTTTCAGGCCCTTCCTCAGAGGCTACCGGAGCGGCGTCAGAAGTGGCACCAGTCGTTTCTACCTCTGTTGTTGGAGTGGTGGTTGACGGGGATTGCCCACACAGCCCTTGAGCAAAATCGCTCCGGCTGCGGACGCTCCGGCTGCGGCTAAGAACTTACGGCGTGAAACTCTAGAAAAATACGACATGGTACCTCCTAGTGGCGGCCTTAGCAGGTGCTAAGTCGCTAATGGTTATTAATTCGGTGGATTTAAAGCTTTGGAAAGAAGGGGGGCGCTGCCTGAGTACCCCCCTGGTAGAGGAGATTGCAATACATGATCGCAAGTGTGGCTATAGAAATGTGGCGATCGCAAACTCAAATCATATATCTGAGTCTATTGCTTTCGCTTCTTCCATGTAAATAAGTCTATGGCGAAACGTATCAAAAGGATCATCTCTTGACGACAAAAACTGAACGAATTATTAAATTTGAATGATAAGTAAAACTTTTGAGTCTGAGATTTTCAATGTTCTTAGCTGATGTAGTAACAAGCTAAGTCAGGATAGTTCAGTCTGTATTTGCCTGAAACAGAGTCCGGCTGAGGCTAACTCATAGCCCTATGCTAAAGGGGCTTAGACCAGCTGGATCTTTGGAATGATGGCTACTTGAGCTTGAGAATCACGGGCTGTGCGAGCCTGTTTGAGGAGCTGCCACGCTGTTGGAGAAAGCAGCGCCGGATAGGCTAGGGCGATCGCCGCTGTAACCTGTTTTTGCTTGAGGGCGACTAGGCCCCAGTGCAGGTGCAGGTAGCGGCGAATCTCTGCGATCGCGGGTAAATCGGCCTGATATTTTTCGCTGATGTTTTGGTAAATTCGCTCTTT
This sequence comes from Leptolyngbyaceae cyanobacterium RM1_1_2, assembly GCA_012032345.1. Classification (GTDB taxonomy): domain Bacteria; phylum Cyanobacteriota; class Cyanobacteriia; order Phormidesmidales; family Phormidesmidaceae; genus Sphaerothrix. Next base: position 2,522 of record JAAUQI010000041.1, read on the forward strand.
GATGGTGATGTTGGTGTCGAGGCGCTGCTTCAGGGCAATTTTTTGGTCATAGCCGCCGGGCCAGACAGTGCGATAGGCCAGACACTCGTTGATAAACAGGGCGTCACCAAACTTTGCTATCCGAATCCAGGAGTCAATGTCGTCACAGCTAGTCATGCTCAAATCCCAGCCGCCTGAGCGCAGAAATGCCTGACGCTGCACGGCGACCTGAATCGGGGTGCCAAAGGGGACAGCCTCTAGCAGCATACCGTAGTGAATATCGGCCTGGGGGATATAAAAAAACTGGCCGGGGCCAGTCACAGGGGTTTGGCTTAGCTCTGCTCCGCTGGTGTCTACCTGAGCGGCTTGGCAAGAGCAAATCACTGTTTGAGGACGCAGGGCGATCGCCCCCTGCATTTTCTCAATGCACTCAGCCGCTAAGTAATCGTCATCATCGACAAATTTAATCCAGTCGCCAGTAGCGAGATCGACGCCGACATTCACAGCCCCGGCATGGTTCAAGTTGGTTGGGTTGCGCCGATAGCAAACGCGATCGCCCAGGCTTTTGACATAGACCTGGGTGTCATCGCTGGAGGCATTGTCTACCACAATGACTTCGCAGGGAACGGTTTGGGCTAAGGCAGAGGCGATCGCCCGTTTTAACAACTCTAGGCGATTGTAGGTGGTGATGACGATGCTAAATTTCACAAACAGTCCCCATGACAAGATCTTTCCCGAGATTTCCCGCGTTCTCGTGTTGGAACTACATTTGGCGGCAGCACCTGGGTGGGTTTCTAAGTGGAATCTGGGAACTGGGGGAACCAGATGAATTACAGACGGGTCAGGCGATCGCGCAAAATCTCCGCCTGGGTTTCAGCTTCAGCTAGGGCATCTCGTGCCCCCTGCACGACCTCGTCAGGAGCCTGACTGACAAAGCCCTGATTGCCAAGACGGCCTGAGAGAGACTTGATCTCGCCTTCTACCCGACTGAGATCTTTCTCAATCTTGGCCCGCAGCGCTTCTACATCAGCTACCCCGCTCAGCGGAATCAGTACCTGTACTGTGCCAACCACCCCTGCAAACATTTTGGGCTGAGGGGTTTTGATCTCGGTATGACCGGGTTCAGAGGCATCAGCAGCGGTCAGCAGCGCTCTGGGTTCTTGAGCAGGCTCTAGCCGGGGCTGTGCTGCCTTTTCTGCCACTTGCTGCCAGAAAGCCTGGATCTGCTGGCCTAAGATTTGGCGTTTTTGCTGACTCAGCAGCTTTTGACTCACAAACCATAAAACATAGGTTAGGCCGATCAGCTTCAGGGTAGGAGCCGCCAAAGGAGTGCTTTTCAGCTCGTCTAGAACCGCGCCTATAACCTGTACTAGTAGAACTAAGACAAACAGTAGCCCTAGGGTCGCAGCAGGTCGGCGGATGCTCTTGAAGAAGCTACTCAGATACTTCTGGGGATTGGACAGCAGCGTCAAGACAGACTGGCCGAATTCGCCAAACTCAGCAGCAACAACCTCCGGCGTCACCTCGCCTGTTTCGGGGGCCGTTTGGGAGCTGGTACTGGTCTGGGAGGTAGACTGCGTGATGGTGCTGGCGGATTCTCTCTTTTGAGACTGAGGCAGGGTCGCCTGAGCGGGTGCTGTAGCGGCCTCGATACTAGAAACCGTAAGCGCCTTTACCTTTGCCAGGTCTTTGATGTAGGCTGCGGTGGCGCTGAGAATTTGACGTTCTTGGGGGTCATCGCTTTGCAAAATAGCCTCGACCTTGACTGAGGGCTTGACCCCTGCCTCAGCTCTCAGGTTGCGAATGGTACGCACGGTGCCAATGAGCAGCTCAAACTGCCGCTCTAAATCAGCATCAATGAGCACCACGTCAGCGCTGGGATAAGACTGCAGGGCCAAAAACTGGTCGTCCCCTACCTGATTCAGCGTGTGCCACACCTCTTCAGTAATGTGGGGCATGAAGGGATGCAGCAGCCGCAATATGCCGTCGAGGACGTGGGCTAGCGTTTGCTGAGCTACCTGCTTTGAGGCATCGTCAGACTGGAGACGAGACTTGACCAGCTCAATATACCAGTCGCAAAAATCGCCCCAGATAAACTCATACAGCTCTTTGGCCGCTTCTCCCATGCCGTAGGCGTCAATCTTATCGCAGGTTTGCTGCACCACCTGATAAAAACGAGAGAGAATCCAGCGATCGCTTAGCTCCAGCCGACTAACATCGGGTGTGCCCAAAGCGGCTGGCGTTTGCCCGCCCAAATTCATCATCACAAAGCGAGAGGCATTCCACAGCTTGTTGGCAAACTTGCTGGAGGCTTCTACAGATACCGACTCGTCCGTTTCGCGGTCGTACTCCAGGCGAATATCCTGTCCGGCCCCGGCCACCTCGCGGATTAGGGTGTAGCGCAGGGCATCGGTGCCGTATTTGTTAATCAGCAGCAGCGGGTTGATGCCGTTGCCCTTAGACTTGGACATTTTTTGATTATTTTCGTCCCGCACCAGCCCGTGAATGTAGACGGTTTCAAACGGCATCTGGTCGGTGAAGTGGCTTGCCATCATTGTCATCCGGGCCACCCAGAAAAAGATAATGTCAAAGCCTGTCACTAGGGTCGTGGTGGGGTAGTAGGTTTGAAAGTCTTCGGCAGCTTGATCCGGCCAGCCCAGAGTCGAGAAGGGCCACAGCCCTGATGAAAACCAGGTATCAAGGACATCCGGGTCTTGTCGTAGCTCTACGCCTTCGCCAAACTGAGCGATCGCCTTTTCTCTAGCCGCTGCCTCAGTCATAGCAACTACAAAGGGTGTGTGATCGGTAATCTCGCCCTCGGTATGGCTGACCGCATACCAGGCTGGGATCTGGTGCCCCCACCAAAGCTGCCGCGAGATGCACCAGTCACGCAGGTTGACCAGCCAGTCGCGGTAGACCTTGCGCCAGCGACCCGGCACAAAGCGAGGGGATTCGTGATTGTCCAGCGCGTCCAAGGCTTTTTCAGCTAGGGGGCGAATTTTGACAAACCACTGGGTTGACAGCAGCGGCTCGACGGGGACTTTGCCGCGATCGCTGTAGGGTACCGAGTGCTTATAGTCCTCAGTTTTGACTAAGAAACCTTCTTGATCGAGCCGCTGAATCACCGCTGATCTAGCCGCGAAGCGATCGAGGCCCGCAAACGGCCCAGCCTGATCATTCATAGTGCCATCTTTGTTCATCACGGTAATCATTGGCAGGCTATGACGCTGACCCATTTCAAAGTCGTTGGGGTCGTGGGCCGGGGTGACTTTGACGCAGCCGGTACCAAAGGCCGCATCCACATACTCATCGGCAATGATGGGGATTTCTCGCCCCGTGATTGGCAGCCGGATAGTTTTTCCCACCAGCTCTCTGTAGCGATCGTCATTGGGATTGGCTGCCACTGCCGTATCTCCCAGCATAGTCTCGGGGCGGGTGGTGGCGACTTCTACAAAGCCGGAGCCATCTGTGAGCGGATAGCGAAAATGCCAGAGGTGACCCTCTACTTCTTTGTTTTCAACTTCCAGATCAGAGACCGCAGACTGGCTAGCGGGGCACCAGTTGACCATGTAGTTGCCGCGATAAATCAGCCCCTCTTCGTAAAGCCAGTTAAAAGCGGTCATGACGGCATCAGACAGTCCCTGATCCAGGGTGAAGCGCTCCCGAGACCAGTCTACCGATACGCCCAGCTTGCGCAGCTGATCGACAATGGTGCCGCCGGAGTCTTCTTTCCACTGCCAGGCCCGCTCCAGATAGTCTCCGCGATCGATGTCCTGACGGGTTTTGCCCTGTGCTCTAAGCTCTTGGTCAAGCATGGCGCTGACGGCAATGCTGGCGTGGTCAGTGCCGGGGAGCCAGAGGGTATTGCGTCCGCGCATTCGGTGGTAGCGCACTAGCAGGTCAATCAGAGCCATCTCAAAGGCGTGGCCCATATGCAGGCTACCGGTGACATTAGGCGGCGGAATCATGACGGAGTAGGGGTCGCCCTCCTGTTTGGGATCTGCTTTGAAGACCTGTTTTTCTTCCCAATGCTGCTGCCACCTGGCTTCAGTCTGGGCTGGGTCGTACTGGCTAGAGAGATTAGGACTCGATGCAGTCATGGTAAAGGGCGACAGTGGCGTCATTAACAGATGTTATCTAACGATTCTGCCACGACAGCTGGTTTAGCGGGTGAGGCCGGATCAGGTTTCCGTCTGCGGAAAGAGGTAAGTTAAAGTATGCGCTGAAGCTGAAAAGAGCGCCTTTCCTGTGAGATGCCAGGTGTACCGGGCTGTTTAATCGTAGGAGGATAGATGCAAAATGACTCATAGCCAGGATAAGTTACTTTCTATACTGCTGTCATTAGGTTCTTTCGATTGATTATTCGTGATGTTGGATATTACTGGCTGGTTTTTCTGGCATTTATTTTGGGTCGCTACTTCCTCGTTGCTGGGGGAGCCTTTTGGCTGTTTTGTTCTAAGTCTAAGCTGCCTTTTCTAACCCAGACTATTTCCCAGTCACGTCAGTGGCGACTGATACGTCAGGATATTGCACTGTCGGTTTTGTCTGCTTTTTTGTTTGCGCTGTTAGCGGCTTTGATTATGAGCGCTTACAATGCTGGGGGCACCCGTCTGTATAGCTCAATTGGGGAATATGGCTGGGGATATTTGGGCTTTAGCTTCTGTGCCATTTTGCTCCTTCAGGACACTTACTTCTACTTTACGCATCGGCTGCTGCACCATCCCCGCTTTTTTAAATCTATTCATCAGGGGCACCACCGCTCTCGGGTGCCAACTCCTTGGACGTCCTTTGCTTTTGAATTAAGCGAGGCTTTGATTCACGGCATCTTTTTTGTCGGCTTGGTCTGGCTGATGCCCCTGCACTTCGTGACGCTGATTGCGGTCTTTACGACGATGACGCTTTGGGCGATCGCCACCCATCTAGGCTTTGAGCTGGTGCCGCCCAACGGCCCTTTACCCTGGCTACAGCAGGGCTTAATTGGCCCCATCCATCATGGGATTCACCACCGCCAGCATCAGGTTCATTTTGGCCTGTACTTTACCTTCTGGGATCGGGTTTTTGGCACCACCGATCCGGCCTATCTAGAGAAATATGCCGTAAAAAAGGGCCAGTAGCTGACTTTTCAGTCTGCATCTCCCCGTACTGAAAGGGTTAGGAAAAACGGATAAAAGAAGGTACTTGTGCCAAAACCGCTGCCAGGACTAAGGAACCCTCCAGGCAGTGGGCTGTGCAACGTCTCTTCTACACTGGCAGACTCTGCCATAATAATCGGACGGCTTGAATGAAATACTATGGCATTGCGATCGCTGAAGTTTTTGGGTCGGCTAACCCCCAAGCAGGGGCTGACTATTTCAACGGCCTTTATGGGGGTAGGATTGGCGATTACCCTGGTTTTTGTACTCATAGCTCTATTTGCGCCGCTGCTACAGTCTTGGGGTATCTTGCGTGATCCGATGGCGGCGATCGCCAACCCGATTCACCAGCCGCCTTCAGCCGCCTACTGGTTCGGTACCAGTCGTCAGGGCTACGACATTTTTTCTCGCACCCTGTTCGGCACCCAAGCTGCCTGGCAGGTGGTGATTTTGGCAACCCTGATGAGCGTTTTTGTCGGCGTACCCCTGGGAATGCTCAGCGGCTATCTGGGGGGACGCCTAGATCGGGGGCTGCTGTTCTTTATGGATACGATCTATACGCTGCCGGGGCTGCTGCTGTCAGTGACCTTGGCCTTCGTGATTGGGCGCGGGGTGCTAAATGCGGCAGTGGCGCTGAGCATTGCCTATGTGCCCCAATACTACCGGGTGGTGCGTAACCATACCGTCAGCGTCAAGACAGAATTATTTATCGAGGCGGCGCAGGCAATGGGAGCTTCGACCTGGACGGTGCTGAGCCGCTACCTGTTTCTCAACGTGGTGCAGAGCGTGCCTGTCTTATTTACGTTAAACGCAGCCGACGCGGTGCTGATTTTGGGCGGTTTAGGCTTTTTGGGGCTGGGTCTGCCAGAGCAAACCCCAGAGTGGGGGGCTGATATTCGTCAGGCACTGGATGCTTTACCGACGGGTATTTGGTGGACGGCTCTGTTTCCGGGGCTAGCGCTGACGCTGATGGTAACGGGGCTATCGCTGCTAGGAGAAGGACTTAACGAGCTGATTAATCCGCTGATGCGCCGCGAAAACTGGCAGTAGTTCAGGATTTGTGTGGTTTGGCTCATCTGGCTCAAATCAAGTGCTGTCATAATGTTGCTGTTGTTTGCTCTAGACTGTCATGCTGTCTTTTATTCGTGCTGACCTGGCTCAGATTAACGCCTACAAGCCTCATCCCGGCGGCGATTTGCAGGCAGCTTCGCCAGATCAGCTCGACACCAACGAAAATCCCTACGATTTGCCCCTAGAGTTAAAAGAGAAGCTGGCCTGGACTTATCAGCAGACGATCGCAGCTAACCGCTACCCGGATGGTGGACACGAGCGGCTAAAGCAGGCGATCGCAGCCTACGTGAGAGAGTCGGCTACAGGCTCAGGGGGCGACCTTTCTGCTGACTATATTTCTGTGGGCAACGGCTCTGATGAGCTGATTCGCTCTTTGCTGATTGCGACCTGTCTACAGGGCAATGGCTCTGTGCTGGTGGCTCAGCCTACTTTTTCTATGTACGGCATTCTGGCTCAGACGCTGGGAATTCCGGTGGTGACGGTTAATCACCGTGAGGCTGACTTTGCGGTAAATTTAGACGCGGCAGCTCGGGCGGTTGCTACCGCTCCCTGTCCGGTGCGAGTCGTGTTTATGGTGCATCCCAACTCACCGACAGCCAATGCTTTGAGCGCCGCCGAACTCGACTGGCTCAGGAGCCTGCCAGAGCACATACTGGTAGTCGTAGACGAAGCCTATTTTGAATTTAGCCAGCAGACTACCTTAGAAAGCGTTTTTCAGCAGCCCAACTGGGTGATTCTGCGCACGTTTTCCAAAGCGTTTCGACTGGCGGCGCACCGGGTCGGCTACGCGATCGCCCTGCCTGAGCTGGTATCAGTTTTGGAAAAAGTCAGGCTGCCCTACAATCTACCTGCCTTCTCGCAGGCAGCAGCCCTGACCGCCCTGGCCCATCGCCATAGCCTGCTGAATATCATTTCAGAACTGATTTCAGAACGCGATCGCCTGCTCAAAGCGTTTGCAGCCCTGCCAGCGCTGGAGGTCTGGCCCAGTCAGGCCAACTTTATCTACCTGCGCCCCCGGCCCTCGGCCCCGACCTTAGAACAGCTTTTTGCCGCTCTCAAGGCCCAAGGAACCCTAATTCGTCAGACCGGCGGTGGTCTCAGAATCACCGTAGGCACCCCCGCCGAAAATCAGCGGACGCTAGAGCATTTAGCGCGATCGCTGCCCTAGGTCAGCTGCGAGGCAACCAGATGCTAAACCAGAGAACGGGCGCGTTGAATCGTATAGGGCAAAACGCCTACCAGTAGAGCAAAGGCTTCATCAGGAACCTGCTCAACCATCTCAGCGTCGAAATAGCTTTTGAACTGCTCTAAAATCATCCGGGCACGTTCAGCCGGGACGGGTTTATCTGTAAAGTTCTGGGTTAGCCGAATCCACTGCAGCCTGATTCGCAGCGCTTTTTGCTGATCTTCATGAGAATCAGGAGGAATCAAAGACAAATTACCCAAAGGAATAACATTCTGACAGCCCTCGTCAAACGCTCCCCCCACAGCAGCCCCGGGGCCGGCAAACTCGGCATGAAACTGTTTGACAACGATAATGCCATTGCGTCGCCGACTATTCACGACCCAAAATTTACCGTCTTTGAACTGGGTCAGAATTTCCTCAGCCTCCAGGTTCTGATTTACAGATTGATGGACAGTTGCATCTCTATAGCGAGGAGCAGTGCTCTCAGGCCAAGATTTTGCTCGGACTACCGGCTCAGGGCAATCAGGCTTAGAACCGACGACAGCTAAGCTGCTAGAGTTTGGCGCGTAGTTGCCTACATCCATGTGAGTTGGCAATCAGTTCAGACTGAGAATCAGAATTTGCACTCACTCATTCTAGGGTACTGACTCTGCAGATAAGCCTGCCCTCTGTTTTAAATCCCTAAAGCCGATGTAAAGATTCAACAAATCTCCAGTCTGCGATCGCTTTCACGTCTTGAGAATAGCCTTTTCAGTAGATTCACTTCAGTATTTTGTACAGCAGCAGCCGCTGAGGTTTTCCCCACGCAGCAGCCAAAGGACTCCATTCAGCCTGCTTAAGCCGATAGCCCATTTTGGTATACAGCTGGAGAGCCTGCTGATTGTCTTCCATGACGTGTAGATACAAAGCCTGAAATCCCCAGCTACGGGCAGTTTGTTCACAGGTTTGCAGTAGCTGATATGCTACGCCCCGTCGCCGAAACTGCTGGTGAACCGCTAGATTAGAAATGTAAGGGTACTTTGCCAGACTAAAGGGCCACAGTTGGGATGGGCGGCAGGATAGCTCAACGGTGCCAACAACATAGCTTTCGGCCAAGGATACTGGAGTTATAGGCTGCACGGCATAGCAGGTATAGCGCGAAGGCTGCGATCGCAAGCGATGCTTTAAATCTTCGTAAATGCCTAGGCGCAGAAAGGGATAGACAAAACACATCCAGCCTGCCTGAGTGTAAAAGCTGGCCACCAGGATATCAGCTAGCTGATTTAAGTCCTCAAAGTTTGCAGTTCTAACCCGAAACGAAGTTGATTCACCAGAATATGTAAAAGATGGGTAAGGATGAGAAATAGACATAGTGGAGGTTTTAGTCTAAGTGGGAATGCTGAATGACAGCCTGATGACAAGATTGTGACGAGTTATCCCCAGTGAATCTTTGACTAGCTTACTCAAAGTCGGCCTGGATTACCTGAGTTATCTAAAGAACATTTGACATCTTAGCTGCTTCTGTTCTCCGATAACGTTTCAGGTAGCTCAGGGCGGCTCTGCTAAAACAGTCACTTGTGGATAAACTGCTCCATTATGTTTGTAGCGTAGTTCATGGTTATTCCCCAGTCCGGCTCTGCTCAGACAGCCGCCAAAACCAAAATTTTGGTTGTTGACGATGAGGCAGACAACCTAGATTTACTCTATCGCACCTTTTTTCGCAGCTTTCAGGTGCTCCAGGCCAACAGCGGTTTAGCAGCCTTAGATATTTTGGCAGCGCAGCCAGATATTGCTGTGATTATTTCTGATCAGCGCATGCCAGGGATGAGCGGTACCGAATTTCTAAGTCAGGCCGCAGAAAAGTATCCCAATATCATTCGCATCATGCTGACGGGCTATACCGATGTTGAGGATCTAGTCGAAGCTATCAATACAGGCAAAGTCTTTAAATATTTGACCAAGCCCTGGGACGAAAACGACCTCAAGAACATTGTGCAACAGGCCGCTGAAACTCACAGTTTCCTCGAATCGAGAACGGCTGACCTAGCTAGGGTGCTGCGCCAAGAGACCTTGCTGAACGCGGTCACCAACACTATTCGCAGTGCGCCCAGTTCACGGGAGATGCTACAGACTATCGTGGATGCAGTAGGGCCGATCCTGGCCGTTGATTGGTGCATCTTACAAACCTTTGATGTCAGCCGTGACTCCCCCTACTTTATCTATAGTTCACCTGAGCAGCTTGCTAAAATTCGACCTTCAGACTTTAGTCGCCTGCAGCATACAATTTGGCAAACGCAGACGGTGCAGCAGGTTGAGCGCTCAAATTTACCAGAGAGTCGCTCACAGCCTATTAGTCGGGAGGTTTTAGAAACCTACGATATTTTCAATATTCAATCGAGCCTGCTAGTGCCTCTAGTCTTTAAGCAGAATCTAGTGGCTGTTTTAGCACTGCACCAGTGTGATCAAGCTCGAAGCTGGAAGAGTGAAGAAGTTCAGCTATTGGTGACAATGGCCGATCAGTCTGCCGTAGCGGTGGCTCAAATGACGACCTATGAGCGAATTCAGTCGCTGGCTCAGCGCGAGGTTTTAATCAATACCATTACCCAGGCAATTCGTTCTAGCCTGGATCCCAAAGAGATTTTTGCTGCCATTACGCAAAAGCTCTGCCTGGCCTTAAAGGCAAATAGCTGCGCGCTTTCACTTTGGTTTTCTGAGGCGGGTTATGCTCGCTGTGTCAGTCGCTATCAAGCCTTGGATGCAGATTTAATTGCCATTTCACCGTTTGTGGCTGTGGCAGAGCCGTCAGAAACTTCGCCCCCGGCTGAAGTGGTAACAGCCCCGGTTACGATCGCAGAAGATCCTATCCTACAGCAGCTTCAGGTAACCCAGACTCCGATTGTGGTTGATGTAATCGATACCCGCAATGAAGATCGGTGGCGGGCAGAGGGCAACCCGGTCTCTGACTCAGCCATTCTGGCGGTACCGCTGCTGGCAGAGGCCAATATTATTGGCAGTATTTACTTAGAGTATTTTGGCCCTAGAGTTTGGCAGCAAGCCGAAATTGACCTAGCGCAGGCGGTAGCAGCTCAGGCGGCGATCGCGGTGCAGCAGGCTCGCCTCTATCAAAAAACTCGCCAGCAGGCCGAAAGTCTGCTAGAACTCGATCGGCTCAAGACAGAATTGTTTCAGAATATTTCTCACGAGTTTCGCACACCGCTGACGCTGATGATCGGGCCGCTTGAAGCTGCGATCGCTCACGGCCAGAATCTTAGCCCTGAACGCACTCAAATGATGCTGCGCAATGCCCGACGGCTACTGCGGCTGGTCAATCAGCTCCTAGATCTACAGCGTTTAGATGCGGGTCGAATGCAGCCTACCTTTAGCCCCTGTGACCCGGTGCAGTTTGTCACTAAAGTGGTAGAGGCGTTTCGTCCCTACTGCGATCGCAAAGACTTACAGCTATTGACTGAGCTACCGTCTAGCTGCCCAATTCTCTATTTAGACTTGGAAAAATTTGACAAAGTTGTTTACAACTTGCTTTCAAATGCCGTGAAATTTACGCCACCGGGCGGTACCATCACTGTCAGACTGACGGCAGAGACAGCCTGGGTATTTCTACAGGTGCAAGACACAGGTATTGGCATTTTAGAAAATCAGATGTCTTACCTGTTTGAGCGCTTCCGACAGGCCGATGGCTCTGCTAGCCGTCAGTCTGAAGGCACAGGGCTTGGCTTGGCGATCGCCAAAGAAATGGTCGAACTACACGGGGGAGAGATCACCGTCAGTTCGCACTATGGGCAAGGCACGACTTTTACTGTTCAAATTCCTGTCGGCACAAAGCATCTGCCCCACCGCCATATTGCCGAAGCCAACGCCGACTTTATGCCTCAGCGAGCCACTGTGGAGCTTGCTGACATTGAAGGGTTACAGCCGCAGGAAAAGACTGCTATTGAACTCGCTGAAACCCAGGCGGCGATCGCAGCGATGACATCTGGGATGACATCTGAGCAGGCGCAAATTCTGGTGATTGACGACCATCCTGATTTACGAATTTATGTCGCTGACATCCTGCGGCAGGCTGGGTACAGCGTGCAGGCAGTTTCAAATGGCGAAGTTGGCCTAGCAGCCATCCGCCACCAGCCCCCCAGCCTGATTGTGACGGACTTGATGATGCCTGGAATTTCTGGACTAGATCTGATTCGGCAGGTACGCTCTGAGAAAGCGATCCAGGGGATTCCCATTGTTTTACTAACGGCCAAAGCCGACGATGCCACCCGGATTGCCGGGGCTGAAGAAGGCGCAGATGCCTATCTGTCAAAACCTTTTAACGATCGAGAACTGCTGGCCGAAGTCCGTAATCTGCTGGCGCTCAAAGCTAACGAACGCCGCGTAGCCGAACTTAATACCTATCTCACAGAATCAGTACTCAGGCGCTTTTTGCCGCCCACGCTGGTAAAAAAGGCGGCTGAGGGCACTTTGCAGCTCGATTTACAGCCCGAACCCCGCTTAATTACGATTCTTTTTAGCGATATTATTGGGTTTACGCAGCTCTCTACTCGACTGCGGGCTAGGCGCGTAGCTGAGGTTCTCAATGAGTATCTAGCGGCTATGAGTCAGGCTATTTTTGACAACGGCGGCACCGTGGATAAGTTTGTCGGCGACGCGGTACTGGCGCTTTTTGGGGCACCGGAAGATCTCAGCCCTGAGCAGCAGGCACAAAAGGCGATCGCTGCTGCCCAGCAGATGTATCGCAATCTTGCTCGGCTCAACCAGCGCTGCAAGCTGAAGGAATCGGCACTGTACAGTTTCGCTGCGGCATTCATCAGGGTCGGGCTGTCGTTGGTATGTTTGGCAGTGCAGAGCGTACTGACTATACTGCAATTGGCCCCAGTGTCAATATTGCTGCTCGTCTGCAAGAAGCCGCTGAAGCAGACTGCATACTGGTTTCACAGTCAGTGGCTCGCTTTTTGCCCCCAGGCTATGCTCAGCAAATTGGCTCACTCCAGCTCAGAGGCATTGACGAGGCGGTGCTAACGTTTGGCATCAAGGTCGATTCTCAAGCAGACTCATCTACGCTGCTGTCTCACTAGCATCCTATAGCCGTGCCCACTTCTGACACCTTAATTTGGCTACGGCACCGAGATCCGCGTCGCCTATGGCCCAAACTCATCGCTCTCACCGTGCTGCTGCACGGTCTGCTATGGCTGCTGGGCTGGCCGATTTGGCTGCGATCGCAGCCGGCGGTAGCCCCTGTTTCCCAAACAGTGGTACCGATTGAGCTGATTGACCCTTCAGCTAACCCTGGCTCAGAATTTAGCTCAGAAAACATCACAGCCGCCCCTGCATCAGAAGAGACGCCTAGAACACCTACAGCCGCAACCCCATCACAGCCCAATTCCGGTTCGCCCTCCCAGACAGACAGCCCCGGCTCTACCGACAGCCGCGACCCAGCCCCTCAATACCCCAGATCCAGACCCCTCAGGGCAATCTCAGCCGGCAGATTCCTCAGATAGTTCAGAAAATAATTCAGACAGTGATTCGCAAAACAATTCTGCAGACGCAGATGACCCCGACAGCGACGAAACTGGAAATAGCAATACAACAGGTACCAGCGGTACTGGTAATACAGACAATACAAATAATCAAGCCTCAAACAGCTCCGATCCGCCATCAGGTAGCCAAGGTGCCGACGACGGCTTTGGCACTGCCAACGTCAGCGGCGACGCACCGGGCCAAAACCCTAGCTTTACAGCGCAGCTCTCAACCCTACAGGTGCAGCAAAACGCAGATGATATTCCAGATAGGGTACCGACGCTAGTCAACTTGGGGCCACAACTAATTGTGTTAGACCCGCTGCAGGCTACCTGCGAAGCCAGTCCAGAAGCCCTGCGAACCATTCAATCTGGGGTAGCGGTTGAGCTGCGGATAACAGTGGAGGCCGACGGGCGGGTTTCAGATGCGTTGGTGACGAACACCAGCGCCAGCTTTGATTTTGACAGCCTGATTCTCTGCCTGCTAGTGGACGCACAGAAGTTTGAATTTACGCCGGCTCAAAGTGACGGACAGGCCGTGCCCACGGATCAGGTAATTCTTACTGTTACCGTAACGCCCAGCTGAGTCAGCCTGGAAAAAACCAGGGCGTCGTAAACTGTGCTAATCTAGCAGATGCTTAACAGCTAATCTGCGGGTGTAGTTTAGTGGTAAAACCTTAGCCTTCCAAGCTAATGATGGGGGTTCGATTCCGCCCACCCGCTTTTTCATAAAGCCTTGTTACCTGATTGAGTGCAGCCACCTGCAAAACTTCATCCAGTTCCAAAATGCTGAACTGGCTGGGACAGCCCTTGTGCGCACAGCACATAGCAAACCGCAGTTTGGTTGGGACAAATCAGATCGCTGAATCTTTACGTGATCGGCATCCTCTTCATCCTTCTGCCTTCATCCTTCTGCCTTTCGCTATACAAAGGCGGGGGGTTGCGAAAAACTAGCTGACTTCATTGATTTTAGTGTCTTCTATGTCAACCTATCGGGCTTCTCATGCTCAAGCTCTGCTGCTGCTGGTACTGACTAATGTAGTATGGGGCACGACATTTCCGCTGCTGAAAGATGTGGTGACTACCCTATCGCCCAAGGCGCTGATCTGTACACGGTTTTTGGTAGCGGCGATCGCGCTGGCACCGTTTTGCCGCCCTCTCAATCGGGAGCTAGTGAAGGACAGCATTTTGCTGGCGGTACCGCTGTTTTTGGCCTATCTGAGCCAGTTGATTGGGCTGGAGACAACGCCTGCCAATCGTTCGGCGTTTATTACCAGCCTCAACGTCATCCTGGTGCCAATTTTGGGGGTGCTGCTGGGGCGATCGCTGTCGCTCAAAGTGGCGATTGCGGCGCTGTTAGCACTTACAGGCGTCGGCATTTTGTCCTGGGAAGGGGGGGCTTTTAGCCTGGGAGATCTATGGACGCTAGGCTGCGCCCTGAGCTATGCCAGCTTTATCTTGCTGCTAGAAAAAATTGCGCCCAAGCATCCGCTGTTGGCACTAACGGCGGTGCAGCTCATGGTGGTGGCGCTGCTGGGGCTGCTGTGGTCAGGCGGCGAAATCTGGGGGGAACTGCCAGCGCTGCGGGCCAATTTTGGGGCAATTTTATATCTGGGACTGATAGCTACGGCAGCCACGACCTGGACTCAGGTGGTGGCGCAGCGATCGCTGGCGGCAACCGAAGTCGCCATCATCTATACTCTAGAGCCGGTCTTTGCCAGTTTGTTTGCCTTTTGGTGGCTGGGTGAGCAGGTGGGGTGGCGGGGAATTTTGGGGGCTAGTGTGATTCTCTTGGCGACTCTGCTCAGCCAGCTCAAGCTCAAGTTCAGGACTGGGGGGCATTGACCCAGCAGTTGGCCACAATCTGCTGAGCCGCTTTTTGTACCGATAGCGCCCAGCTTTCACCTGCCTGCAGTGCCTGCTCGACTCCAGTTAAGCTGCTGTAGAAAAGCTGCCAGCCCTGCTGCTCGTGCTCGTAAGCTTTTTGCAACGGGCTGGGGTCGCCCTGGGTAAATGCCATATTTTCCTCAAGCTGAGGAATACCCACTCGCATAAACTCAGCCGCTTCTGCGGTTTTGCCCTGTTCAAACAGGGTGGCAACCTTCAGCGTAAACCGCATCAGGGCCACTGTAATAGGCAGACGAGAAATAAAGCAGCCCGTGAAAGGGTCAGTAATACGCTTGATATCATCAACGCTGCAGGGGAGCGCTTCAGCGTAGGACGAGAACATCAAGATCCGGAGATAGTCGCCGATTTGCTTGCCCACTTTCGCCATAGCGATCGCTTCTTGAGCAAAGCCTTCTTTGTCGTGGCGCATAATCAGCCCCGAGGCGTGGACATAGCCTAAACGCCCAGACTGGTCAGCGTCGAGAGCAGATAAGCCTGATCTTCGGCTCGGCCTACAAAGCTGGGAGTAAAGGGCTGAAAGCGGCGCAGGCTGTCTACCAAAATGCCGTTGGTACCGCCTGTGACGTGAATTCGCTGTAGGCAGGTGGTTTCACCATCGACTGCAGTACCTGTCTCGTAGCGGGTCATCATCTCGGCTTCGGTCGAGAGCGCCTGAGGCAGCTTGCTGAAGAAAATATGCTCATCCGGGCTGAGGCTACCTTCTGCGGGGAAAGTCACATCTGGGGTAAACAAACCTTTGTGAATATCGCGCTGGTTCACCAGAGCACCCGCAATCATGCCTAGCTCAATGGGGTGTCCGGCAGCATCTTGGCCGACTGCGCCCCACAGCGGCGTCTGAAAATGCTCAAAAGCTGAAGCCCCGGTTTGCTCGATCAGCTCTGTTTGGGGAAAGACCTGATCGAGATCGATTTTGAAAGTTGCCTGAATTTTGGGGTCAATCAGAATGTGCCAGACAGCGGCGATCGCCTTGAGGAAGCTATAGTGACGCCCATAGCGACCGTCTACGCCAAACACAGACAGCAGCTCAGCCGCCTGCTCGTCAGGGCAGCAGTGCTCAATGATGGGTAGCAAAACGTCCTGAATTAGAGCCTCGGTGTCAGTCTCGGTGAAGGCAAAAACGTTGAGATAGTCGAGCGCTTCGCTGGCGGCAATTACCTGTTTGAGATAGCTTTTGCCCAGAGTTTGCAGCCGCTTGTGGGTGACTGATACCGACAGCACACAGCTAACCTTATTCGCCATTTCAGGGTGACGCTGGTGTTCGACGGCCACTGCCTGATTGAAGTTTTTGAGGCCGTAGAGAATTTCGTTACTTTCAGCGCGGGTGCCGATCGGGATGGGGTGATCGTACCAGTAAAGCTGCGGTTCTTTCAGGGTTTCAGAAATTTCAGCGTTGAATTCTTGACTAAAGCTAGTCAGGTCAGCACTGGCGAAGGGCACCGTCAGCAAGACATTGGAGGTAAAGAGAATCTGCTGGGCGGGCTGCTGGATTGGGGCGGGGTTGAGGGCGCTAATTTTAACGGTGCGCTGCTCTTGCAGTGCTTTAATCCGGTCTGATTCTTGGCCGTGAATGCGGATGCCTTCGGGGAAAAAGACTGACCAGATCGCTTCTGCGATCGCGGCGGCGTCAGTCGTTTCAGCCAGGGCTGTAGCCGCCTGCTCTAGCTTGAAAGTGAGAGTGGGATCTTCCTGGCAGCGCTGCTCTAGCTCAGCGGCTATCTGCTGGGCGCTGTGGAGATAAAATTTGGCCCAGTCTCCCCACTGTGGGGATGTGGCGAGCGTGTCGAGGTAGGTCTTGGCCTGAGTAAAGTCTGGGTGCGATCGCCTGCCAGCAAAATCAGGAAAGCTGAGTTGAGATTTTGCAGCGTGGGGGAAACATCTTCGTCAGCAGTACTAAGCGATTCGAGTGGCGAAATAGAGACGGTCTTGAGCGGCGGAGACTGAAGCAGAAAATTAATAATCGGGTTGAGTGCTGTCATTCGCTGAGCTAGTTTTCTAAAGAGCAACAAAGACTGATGCAGCCTGTCTAGTTATAAGCTAAATAGCCAGCCAGAGAGGTGATTTACAATTCAATGTCCAACAAAATTTCCATGATTTTGACCTGCACTCGTCGTTTCTTCATATTGATTGGTTTATGTAGAGAACCGGAGGCGAGCGGTAGCAAAACTACTGCCGATTGCCTCCTGTCCCCTGACGGCTGATTAAGCAGCACTTTCTTTAGGCACGCTAAAAGTTTCATCTACCGGCAAATTACCACAGTCGGCAATGAGCACTTCAGAGACAGGCATGTCTCTATTGTTGGTATCTAGGCTTTCGATTTTGCGGACAACGTCCATACCTTCGAGGACTTTGCCGAAGATGACGTGTTTGCCATCTAGCCAGGGGGTTTTTGCCAGCGTAATAAAGAACTGAGAGCCGTTAGTATCTCTGCCTGCATTTGCCATTGAGAGCCAGCCTGCGCCATAGTGGGCCAGCTTAAAGTTCTCGTCAGGAAACTTGGCCCCGTAGATAGACTTGCCACCCGTGCCGTTGCCGTTGGTAAAATCTCCGCCCTGGCACATAAAGTCTTTAATCACTCTGTGAAAGCCGCTGCCTTTGTAGCCAAACCCTTTTTCATGAGTGCAGAGCTGATAAAAATTTTCTGCCGTTTTGGGGACGGTTTCGCCAAATAGCCCCATCACAATGCGGCCTGCAGGCTCTCCCCCAATGGTGATATCAAAATAAACTTTTTTTGTGACTAAGGTATCTTCGCCTGACATTTTAGTTCCTGGTATGTCTGTACTTTTGACCCGGTTCCTTAACTTGGGCTACGGGTTGACTGCATGATACCCTCAGAGCGATCGTCATAGCCAGAGCAGTCAGGTGGTTGACAGAATTTGTCGCATCTCCCCCCCAATCTCTCCCCGGTGCGGGCAGGGGACTTTGACCCAAGATGGATTCTCCCTAGTAATACGTCTCAGGGTTAATGCTTTCTAATGTCGAAGCAGATAAAAAAGCATGGAGTCACAAATCAGTCCTGATTAGGTTGGGAGCTGGCGTTTTTTCAACCGACTGCCGCTTATTGTTTCAACTGCAACTCAAAACCAATGTCTAAAAATGAAAAGCTAAAGATTCTGAATCCTATTCTACTGCTGCTGTTTTTCAATTAGGCGACTACAGGACTGCTGAAGTCCTAGGGAGTACCTCTGCCGAAAGCTATTTTTGGAAGTACTGCACGAGTACGGAGGCTGCTTTTTAATTCTGGTGATTTTGGCTCACTGGGTACTGAACTGAAGCTAGGTCGAGCAAAACTTTCTTAACAGCCGCAGTCGTGCCTGAAAGACTGAGTAGTGAGTTCTTTTAGGGGAAAGTCAGGTTGAACTAAACCAATGCTTTATCAGCGGGGATGCATGTCAAAAAACTCAGAATCTCAGCCTGATGCTGTAGATGAAAAGGCTCCGCCCACGATTGACTACGTGCAGTTTGACCAGATACCTACCCAGGGACGTCCCTGTTTTCTTCAGTAACCATGAACCCTATGACTTTATCTACTCAGCCGCTGGTGCAGCGCACTGGCGCGATCGCGCTGACGGTTTCTGATCTTGACCGCATTTTGCAGTTTTATGTGCAGGCGCTAGGGTTTGAGTTTGTCTCAGATTTGGCGCTGACTGACGTGGGCAAGGCTCCGACAGACAAGACGCCCGTCCGGGTGGTGACGCTGCGGCTGGGGCAGGAATCAATTGCGCTGATGCACTATCCTGATGCCGAGTCAAAGCCGATTCCCGCTGATTCCCAGAGTAATGATTTGTGGTTTCAGCATTTTGCCGTTGTTGTCAGCGACATAGACGCGGCCTATAGACATCTCAAGACCTTTGATATCGAACCCATTTCTACCCAGCCGCAGACTTTCCCGCCCGCTAATGCAGCCTCGGCCCAGATCCAGGCTTTTAAGTTCACCGACCCTGACAGCCACAATTTAGAGATTATCCAGTTCCCACCGGACAAGGGGGAGGCGAAATGGCAGCAAAAAACCGATCGCCTGTTTCTAGGGATCGACCACAGTGCTTTAGCGGTGGCAACTACCGCAGAGAGCCTAGCGTTTTACCGCGATCTACTGGGGCTGCAGGTGGCGGGCAGCAGCTTTAACTGGCGAGAAGTGCAGTCTCGTTTAGATGATCTGCCCAAAGCTACTGTGAATGTCACCACGCTGCAGGCAGCTAACGGTGGCATTGGCATAGAGCTGCTTGACTATTTGCGACCGACCCCTAGTCGCCCGTTCCCGGCAGACTGGACGCGCCGGGATATTGCTCACATGCACATTGAGCTAACGGTGGCAGATCTAGAGCAGGCGATCGCTCAGCTAAAAACCCGTGGAGTCAGCTACACAGCGCTAAGTTTGCTGCACCCAGACGCCTCACCCTACCGCCAGGGAGTTTTGATCAAAGATCCCAACGGTCACGCCCTGCTGCTGCTAGCGAACCGATTGATTTCGGGGACGTCCACCAGTCTAATTTGAGCCGCAGAGCTACTTTTCATGACGCTCTCAGCCAGCGGGTTAATCGGCGACCCCATAGAGGCCACTTTCAGTACAAATACCATCTAATTGTCTATCCCAGGGCGATTTTGGGATTTTAGGCAGTCTGGCATACTCAAACACAATGCCGAGGGTAGGTTTACCCATCCAGACAGGCTGACTCATCAGGCGATCATAGTAGCCGCCGCCGTAGCCTAAACGATAGCCTTTAACATCACAGGCCACAGCGGGGACTAAAATCAGGTCTACCGTGTCAGGCTCTACCCGAGGCGCGTCGGGATCAGGTTCTAAAATGCCGTAGGCACCGGGCCGGAGTGGTAAAGCACCTTGGGGATACCAGCGATGCCAGATAATAGCGTTGTCTACACAGCGAGGCAGTCCCCAGGGGCGCTGCATTTGCAGCAGCGGTGAGAGGTCGGGTTCTTGGCGGAAGCTGCAGTAGGCCAAAACAGTGCGCGCCTCGGTAAATAAGGGCAGCGCCTTCAGGTGGTTGCAGATGCGATCGCTCTTTTGTCGCCAAACCTGAGGGGGAATCGCCTGTCTCGCTTTGAGCAATTGCTGGCGCAGCACTGCCTTCTTTTGTTGAATAGATTTTGAATTGGTTAGCGCCATAGCCCTAAAAATACAGCAGCAAGTTTAGCCCCGGAATCGTTCTTGAAAACGTCCAGAGCAGCAAGGCAATATACAAAACACCGAGACTCCACTGATACCAGACCAGCGCCGTAATTAAGCCGGGTAGGTGCTGATCCCGCAGCCGAATGTCATTAAAGCCAAATTTTAGCCAGTTATTGAGGCTGAAATCATAGTAGTTAAGCCAGTTCCAGCGGCGATCGAGCAAAATAGGCGTGTAGCGATCGCGGAAAAACGGAAACTTAGGAATTACAGGCAGCCGTGCAATCAGCAGTCTGAGCTGGCGCATACTGCCGTCTTCGACAAAATAGCTGCTGTCCATTAGCTTGTGGTAGCGGCCCTGCCAGTACAAAATTAGCAGCAGGCTCAGCGGCAAAGGCCCAATCAGCAAAGCCAAACACAAAAGCGTCCAGCCTGCCTGCTCAGCCGTGCGGCTAACCAAGCTAATGCCAGAGAGCATCAGCAGGGCGAAGCTTGCCAAGATCCAGCCTGTCTCGGTACGGGGCGGCACAATAGGGGTGGGGTAGCGGCGGCGATAGCGATCGATCAGCCAAAATATTAGGCTAAAAAACGCGATCGCCACAACCGCAATGCCAATCGCCAATCCAGAACTGGTACCGTAGCGACTCAGCAGCAGCAGTAAAGACAGCAGCAGCCACTGTCCGGCAGCCTGCGCCCGCGTTAGCCAGGAAAGCGCTGTAGTGGTCATAACGCGATCGCGCACTTTGATATAAGCGGCCAGATCAACAGTTTCTAAATTGAGCAGGTCAGTTGCACTTAAAAAAGGCTGCTCGGCTCGGCTCTGCAAAATTTCTTCTTGCTGAGCTAAGGTAAAGCCCAGGTGCGCTAGCTGCCTGACACTCGCCGTGTTTAGATTTATTCCTGTTAGACGCTTTTGTAGCTCCTTCAGGCGCAGTATTTCGGTCGTGTACTCAATCTCATTAGCATCAGCAATTTGTTCTAGCCGCCGAAAGTTGCGAACCAGATTACGCAGCAGCGTTTCGTTACCGGGCAGTGTGGGCACCGAAATAAATCGCCCAATTTGTCCGGGACTGCCTAAAATTTGGGCCTGGTCTGCATTAAACTCCAGTCCGGCCACATTGATATAGGCCCCCGGTAAAAACCGGGCATCGCCAAAATCTAGCTGGTCTGAGATTGCCGCTGCGCGCAGGTTAACGGGCTGGCTAAACTGGGCCTGCTGAAACAGAGCCACTGACTCAAATCGAGTTTCAGTGAGAAATAGCGATCGCAAAAAGCGACTGCGGTTAAAGTTGGCTGTCGCCTGCCAAACAGCTTGAGCAAAGTCTATATTTTGCTGCCACTGAACACGGCTGAAATTAGCGTCAGCCTGAAACAGCCCCTGATTGAAATTAGCGGTATTCTGGAACTCGCTGCCCTGAAAGCTCACTGGCCCCAAAAACTGGCTTTGGTTGAAACGCACCCTCTCAAAAAACAGGCTCTTGCGAAACCGAGCCGTCTGCCTGAAAACAGCCCCGATAAAGCTCACAGGCTGACTAAAGCGAGCCCCTGTCCAGTTAGCCGCCTGCTCAAATACAGCCCCTCGCGCCTCTACCCGGTCTAAGAAAAACAAATTAGCCCCGTTCACCTGCCCTTGAAAGCGGGTCTGCACCAGTTTTAGGGCACCCCGAAATAGGAACAGCCTGGGGGTAGTGGGCTGAGCCTGGATTAACAAAGATTGGGAAAGCTGAGAGAGCTGGTTTAATCGACGGCGATCGCGGGTAAGCTGTGCCTGCTCTGCCTGACTTAGCAGGGGAGATAGAGCCTCGCCATAGAGCGGTGCCCGTAGCCCTAGCTGCGACAGATCAAAATTTCCCCGAATCAGGGCATTGCTCAAATCCAGCCCCAAGGGCTTGCTGCCCGCCTGTAGCTCAGTCTGTAGCAGACGATAGAAGCGGCTGCGAAAAGCTTCGTTTTCAGGCCGCAAGTCAATCTCAAAGCGGCGCAGGTTGATCACCGATCTGCCCTCTTGACGACTGGGGGCTGCTAGCTGCTCCTGCAAGATTTCTAGCGTTAGGCGCTGGCGCTCTATGACCCCACTCGCAGCAGCAGCGCCAGCAGGAGAAAGGTACACTACCGTTAGCCCGATCAGCCCTGCTAGAAACAAAGCTAGCGCTCTATCTAAAATTTGATGTTGCCAATCAGTGGCCAAAAAACAAATCCTCCCTCTCGGCCAATAGTATAGGCTCATCAGGCTCCGGGCCTAAAGCTGTGGTTTTTGTCCTTTATCTTTGCCCCTTTAAGATGCCTTGCATGACAGTCCCAAATCATTTGTAGGGAGAGAGAGTTGTGAAAGGACTTTCTCCTAGGAGAAAGTCCTTTCACAATCGAAATAGGAGCGCTATATAGGTTTTGGGCAGACGTTTGGGTAGCCTTATTTTTGGGTAGCCCTAGCACCGGCAGCTCTACATCTTTTGCAAAGGTTCGTTAAAATTGCAAAGACGCTTGGTTGCAATCGCTAAGGGCTAGATAGCCTGCCTGACGTTTTTATCAAACGTTTGACAAGCGGGCTGAGCTGGTCAGTGTTAGATGGTCAAGAAACGCGATCGCAATGTCAGTTAACAAAATCTGTTACGAATCTCTGCTGGCTGACTGTAGCAGCTATCAAGGCGCGATCGAGCTGCTGAAGCAGTATCGCCCCTACCTCGAAACGCTACCGAGTATTCGTCGCCCTGCCGAAAGCATTCTCTCGATTCCCCTACCGACAGCCCGGATTCGACAGGCTGCTTTGCCTCAGCGCCCTGACGATTTCCATAGCACCATAGATGGCGTGCAGCAGTTGCCCTGTGACATTGTGCTGTTAATGTGCGATCCAGAATGGAAAATTAAAACAGGTGTAGAAATCTGTCTGTTCATTCATCGACCCCACGAAGACTTTTCAGATTTACTGGGTCGCTGGCGGCAAACTCAGATTCTGCTAGACAAAGGCTATGAGTGGCTGCTGCCGCTGAAGTATAAATATCTTCTGAGCGAGGGAGCTGATACCCCTCATCCCCTGTTTGTGGTTTTCCCTGAAACCCCGGCTCGGATTCTGAAGGGGCTTAAAGGAGCAGCCCTGCCGGTTATCTGTCATGCATCTTCACGGCTCACAGAGGCAGATATGCCCATACCTGCCACCTCTGATGCCGGAGAGGCCGCTGTAGAAGTGATAGACAAAACGGAGCTAAAAACAATAGACGTGCCGGAAGACTTTGACGAAGCGAGTTAAGCGCCTAGAAGCACCTGGTATAGGATGACAGAGACACAAAAATAAACATCTAAAATGCAGTATTTTCTCTCAGTTATCTTTTGTGGATTTATTTTCGCTAGCAGTTGGCTGCTGGCTTTGCCCGCTGCTGCCTCACCTGTAATTTCACCCGTAGCGACTCTGCCGGGTTTAGGGGATGCTTTTCGAGGTGCCTCACCAGATAGTTTAGGCGTTCAAGCGGGACATTTAGCCCCCTGTCCGCCTTCGCCTAACTGTGTCGTGAGTCAGAGTGCAGACGCTGACCATGTCATTGAGCCGATCGCCTACCAGGGCGATCGCGCCACCGTCCGCAAGACTCTATTAGAAGTGCTGAGCGTGGTGCCCCGTACCACAGTTGTCGCAGAAACCGAAGATTACATCTGGTTTGAGTCTCAAAGTCGGCTGATGGGGTTTGTCGATGACGGAGAATTTTATCTTCCTGCTGATGAAAATGTCATCCATATGCGCTCTGCGGCTCGCTTGGGCGAGTCAGATTTAGGGGTTAATCGTCGTCGCCTAGAGCAAATTCGTCTGGCCCTGCAAGACCTGGGTGTCTCAGCTGCAAAACCTAGTACAAATTTGCGATAAAGTTTGCCTGAGCGCTCTGTAAAAGTCTGGTATGACTTTGCTAGAGTCTAGCAAAATCGGTTCGCCTGCTCCAGCACAGAGGGCTGTTGACTCTGCAAACCGAGGCCGCGTAATAGTGATCTTTACTTTGGGTACTTGTAAACCTGTATGGCAAGACTTTCAGTAGAACTCAATCGCTTCTTTTTTGCAGAAGAACGGGCCGCTAAAGTCACGCTCCAGGATATTTTGGATCTGGCTGGAGAAAGGACGTTTGGCTTTTTGTTTGTGCTGCTGTCAATTCCGTCAGCGCTGCCGATTCCCGCCCCCGGCTATTCAGTTCCTTTTGGCATTGCTTTGTTTCTGCTGGCAGTGCAGTTGCTTGTAGGTCGAGAACGACCCTGGTTTCCCCAGAGCTGGAACAAACACCAGTTTGAGCTAAAGCAGGTACGGGGCATTCTCAAGGCGGGTATGCCCTGGCTGCAGCGGATTGAATCTGTCTCGCGCCCGCGCCTCAGCTATATTTGCCAAAGTCTGCCCGGACGGACTGTGATTGGCTGCGCGATCGCGCTGATGGCTATTTCTATGATGATTCCGATTCCTGGTACCAACACACTTCCGGCTATGGGCATTTTTGTCACCGGGTTTGGTTTACTCGATGACGACGGTGTCATCAGCTTAGCTGGACTGGTGGTGTGCCTGATGGGTCTAGCCCTAACTTCACTCATTCTGACATTTGGCTATGAGGCGGTTAAAGCGGGCATTGAGCTAATTCGTAATGCCGTTTTCTAAGGCTGCTTTTGAGCGATCGCAGCTCTAAGAAGAAAGATTCAAAAACTTGGTGTACTCTGGCTTGAACAGCAGCTTGATGGTTCCGGTGGGGCCGTTGCGGTGCTTGGTAATAATCACCTCAGCAATACCGCGATCGGGGGTATCAGGATCATAATATTCCTCCCGGTAGAGCATCATAATCAGATCTGCGTCCTGCTCAATGGCCCCAGAATTATGAGAGACAATGCCGTCTGCTAGCCACGAAGCTGTCCCAGGCACGGTGATGTCGTAAACAGTCTCTTCGCCAATTGGCGTAACGGACTCGACGGCGTCCCAGGCAATGTCAGAGGCGATGCCAGAGGCGGCAAAAGCGGGCGATCGCGCCTCAAAGAGATTTTCTGTAGCAGGCACAGTAGCGATCGCAGATCTTGCAGGCTGTCCGCTGCGGTAGCTGCGATCGCCCTCAATCTGCTCTAGCAGTAGATTTTGCGTAGGCCACGATTGGTTTTGAGGCTTGGGTAAAGAGCAGGCAACGGCTAGAGGAGTGCCAGGGGCGATCGCCGCCACCGACTGCCAGCCGCTTGGAGTATAGAGGCGATGCTGACCTGTGGCTTTGAGCGCCCGACCGCTGGCTAACCGGACACAATAGACAGGTCTACGTCCCACCTTCCAGATCAAGTCAGATTTTGCCCTGACTAATTTTCCCTGAGCGTTCAGGCTGACAACCTCAGGGGGGGCGTTGACTAAATCTTGAATAGGCACTCGCTGTCCGTCAGCTAAAACAACCAAAGTATCGCCCGTGACGCACTCCCTCAAATCGGACATCATGGGCCGCTTATTGGTGCGAGATTCGACTCCCCGGCTGAGCTGAGATAGAGCAATCACAGGTACGCTCAGTTCGCGGGCCAGTCCTTTGAGCGATCGCGTTACTTTTGAGAGTTCCTGAACTCGATTTTCATTACCGCTGCCCTCCATCAGCTGCAGATAGTCAATTAAAACCAGACCCAAAACTCCCCCGCTTTCTGCCTGCAGTCGCCGCGCTTTGGAGCGCATCTCGGTCACTGAGATATTGGGCGTATCGTCAATAAAGATGGGCAACTGCGATAGCGAGCTAATGCCGTGGCCTAAAGACTCCCACTCGGTCTGAGCCACTCGGCCTGCCCTCAGGCGACCGCTTTCAATCTGTACTTCACTGGAGAGCAGACGATAAACCAGCTGCGATTTTGACATTTCCAGACTAAAAACCGCCACTGGCAGGTGATGCATCCCGGCAATGTTGCGAGCAATGTTCAAAACGAAACTGGTCTTGCCCATTGAGGGTCTGCCTGCGGCAATAATCAGGTCAGAGCGCTGAAATCCCTGAGTAATCGCATCTAGGTCGTAGAAGCCACAGGCAATTCCCGGTGTCGTCATGCCCAGCGATCGCTGCTCGATATCTGAAAAGGTAGCCGTAAGAATATCGCCTGTGGGCGTGAGTCCCTGCTGCGGGCGCTCCTGGGTGACACCAAAAAGCTTTTGTTCTGCCTGGTCTAATATTGTCTCAACCGGGGCGCTGGTGGTGTACCCCAGCTGAATAATTTCACCCCCCGTTTGAATCAGCTTGCGCCGCATATATTTTTCCATCACTAGCGCCGCGTACTGATCGATATTGGCGGCAGTGATAATGCGATCGACAAGCTGAGCTAGACGGCTTTGTCCACCCACTTTTTCTAGCTTGTTTTGATCCTTCAGCCAGGTGGTCAGGCTCATCAGATCGGTGGGTCGGCCTCGGCTCTGTAGCTCTAAAGCAGCGCGATAGATGTCGCGGTGAGCCTCGATATAGAAAGCCTCTGGCTGCAGAATCTCGTTGACGCGGCCCAGCGCTTCAGGATCTAGAAGAATACCGCCTAAAATCGCTTCCTCAGCCTCAATATTTTGCGGCGGTAGGCGATCGCTAGTCGGCTGGAAATTTAGTTCCTGCATAGTCTTAAAGTAAACAAGGGCAGGATGACCCCGCCCTCACCTTGGCGAACAAGATAACCCACCTGGGATTATCCCTCGGTGTTTTCTAACTGACTACTCCATCTGGCTGACAGATAGCTTTTGCTGCCTAGAATATTGACTACAGCATTTACTGGGGCACTACGCGCAGGTTCAGCATGGCCGTCACTTCAGGGTGCAGCTTAACCTCCACCTTGTATTCGCCGAGCTGATTGATATCAGGCAGAGTAATATTGCGGCGATCGACTTCTTTATTGGTCATCTTTTGAATCTCTTCGGCCACTTCAGAAGCGGTAACGGTGCCAAAGATAGCGTCGCCTTCACCCGTTTGCTTTTTCACCGTAAACATGCCCACCGTTGCCAGCGCTGTTTTAATGGCTTCGGCTTCCTGCTTAATCTCAAGCTGACGCTGACGCTCTTTTTCCCGCCGCCGCTCTACCTGCTTTAAAACGCCGGGGGTAGTCCGCACAGCCAACCCGCGAGGAATCAAGTAGTTGCGGGCATAGCCGGGGGCAACTTCCACTAAATCGCCTTCGCCGCCCAGTTTTCTAATGTCCTCGTTGAGAACGACCTGTATTCGTTTTGCCATAGTTTTCCACCTTAAACCCAGTCCCTGATTCTATCAAGCTCAGCAGGTTCTAGCAATCACTAAAACTGATCCTTTTGACCCCGCAGCCGCGCAAAGGTGCGCAGCGGATCAGCCAGCCCCATAGCCTGCTGCAGCACGGGCTGATCCCAGCGTAAAAAGGGATTCGTTTGTTTCTCTAGCCCCAGCTCTGAGGGAATCGTTGCCTGCTTTTGCTGGCGGGCAGATTCAACCTGCTTAAAGCGCTGCTGCAGCACCGGGTTTTGGGTATCTACCGTGAGAGCAAACTGAAGATTTTTCAGCGTGTACTCATGGGCGCACCAGACGCGGGTAGTATCAGGCAGCGATCGCAGCTTGCCCAAAGACTCTACCATCTGGGCTGGAGTGCCTTCAAATAGACGGCCACAGCCCCCGGCAAACAGCGTATCTCCACAAAACAGCTCACCCCAAGACTCCCCTGCAACTGGCGGAAAATAGTAGGCAATGTGCCCGCGTGTATGCCCTGGCACGAAAATAACCTCAGCCTGACGACCGGCGAACTCGACGCGATCGCCTGCCTCTAGAAAAAACTGCTGCCCTGGAATTCGTCCGCGATCGGCTGCACCTCCATAAACCACCGCGTTGGGATACTGAGCCAGCAGTTGGCGATTGCCTCCTACATGATCAGGGTGATGGTGCGTATTAAAGATTGCTGTTAGGGTTGCGCCTAGCTCGGCTAGCTTAGCCAAAACGGGGCCTGCTTCAGCTGGATCGACTACTGCCGCGCTCCCTGTTTGGGGAGCCTGTAAGAGAAATATGTAGTTGTCGCTGAGGGCTTCAAGGCGGTGAATTTGCATAGTCTAAAAAATTTAAGCGCGGCTTTGTTCAGCATAGAAGGCAAAACTGCTTTTCAGCTAGCTAGCCGCTGTCAAGACTGGCGGAATTACGGATTAGCCGTTCTGTATTTTAGGGCACACTAAGCGCCAATAGGGTTAACTCTCAACTTCAAGAGTATGGTTCGACACGTTCAGGCAATGCATTCTTACACCGTAGCCAAGCTGATTCAAAAGGTAGCCAGTTCAGGGCAAATTAGTCGCAAAGACTACATGCACCTGACTTCTATGATATTGTCGATGACCACAATGACTCCGTTCGATCGCCGCCGCATCAATCAGGTTTTGGACGCTGTCCAGACTCAGCAAATTACCCTGCTGGACTAAGCCGCTAGACTGGCAATATTGGCTACCGCCTGAAAAAGCTACAATCTGTTATCAGGGAACTCGCACAAACAAGCGGCGTCACATAAACTGTAATTAAGGCTACGTAATCAAGGCCAAAACTGGCTCTTTTTGATAGTAATTCTCTGATGCAGTGAGTTATTAATGGCTAGGCTGCATCAATTGCCAGGATTTTTTACCTTTGCCTATCGCATCATGGCATTAAAAACTATGACCTGCTTTGAACCCCGCTTCAGTTTTTTTCGCTCCGTTTTCCAACGGACAGGAGCCTGCCTGGCGGGAGCCACTACTGTTGCCCTGCTAGGGCTAACAGGTAGTCCAGTCGCGGCGGCTGATCCTTTTCGGCTAGAAGATCCCCACAGCATTGGCGAGCAGACAGAGGCCGCCTTTTACGCCTTTTTTAAGGAAGGTAACTACGTAGAAGCCGAGCGTCATCTAGCAGCAGCCGAGCAAACAGAAGCTGACGAACCGATGGTTCAGGCCATGCTGGCATCTCTTGCTTATCTGGACGGTGATTTTGAGGAGCTAGCGGCTAGGGCTGAACAAACACAGACGGTAGCCAGTAACCTAATTGCCTCAGATCCACTCAGAGGGCACTTATATTCTGCCGTAGGTACTTTTCTAGAAGGAGCCTATTTGCTCAAAACTGAAGGAGGTGTCCGGGGTGTGCCGGCAGCGCTGTCTATGCTGCAGCAGGTCTTTGACCATCTAGAGCAGGCAGAACGGATTTCGCGCACCGATCCTGAACTGAGCGTTGTCAAGGGCTATATGGATTTGCTGCTAGCGGTCAATCTGCCGTTTGCAAATCCTCAGCAGGCGATCGAGCGCTTAGAAAATTATGGCTACCCGGTTTATCTGACCCAGCGGGGAGTAGCTCTAGCCTACCGAGATCTTAAGCAGTACGACAAAGCCTTAGCTGCCGTTGATAAAGCGCTAGAAGCGGCCCCTAACAACCCAGAGCTATTGGCTCTACAGGCACAAATTTACGCTCGCCTGGATCAGAGAGAGAAAAGTCTGGCTAGCTACGAAACAGCTCTTACTTATCAAGAGCAGCTACCAGCGCAAATTGCCCTACAGATTCAGTACGAGCGCTGTAAGATTGCTGATGTGGTGTCTAATGAAGAATGTTCTATTCAGTTTGAAGCAGGTAGCTTCGAGTAGGTATCTATAAATTCCGGCACTGGCTAGCTGCATCAGATTGCTTAGCGCGATCGCCCATTACTGCGGCAGTGCTATGCTAATCACGCTTAGAGAAGCCGCCTGGTTTCAGCCGTGATGTTTTTGAGCAAGATTGTTTATGCGGGTTCAGTTTCGTGAGTGTGACTTTTTTAACCTTTGGATTTGGCTAGAGCTGAGTAACGTTCCTTCTGCCGCAGAACGTCAGTATATCGAAGAGGTCTTTAATTCCTGGTTCTTTGTCGGCAAGCTGGGCGGCTTCAATGCTGAGAACTTGCAGGTGCAAGATACCGGTCTCGATATCAGCTACCTGGAGTACGAAGAAGATACCGCAGATGAAAGCCTCATGTCCGTCATGCACAATATGGGCGAAGTCCAGTTTCAAGGGCTTTGGGCGCGGTGCTGGTTTGATCTAGGGACAACCGATGCGATCGCCCTGGATATTCTCATCAACACGCTGCAGCAGTTCAGTAAAGACTACGTTTACCTTGAGCAGCTGATTGTGGGTGGCGAAAACGAAGATTGGCCTATTCCTGGTAGCGGCCAACCTAACTTTTTTGATGAGGACATGTAATTTGAGTAAAACTGCGGAAAAAGGGTGCAGCATCTGCTGTACCCTTTTTTTAAAGAATTAGTCGGCTAGCGAAACATACTGCTCACCGAACTCTCTTCATGAATTCGCCAGATGGCTTCACCAATGAGATTGGCGACCGACAAAACGGTTAGCTGCTCAAAGCGTTTGGCATCTACAACCGGAATTGTATTGGTGACAATTACCTCCTCGAACAGCCCGTTTGAAAGCCGCTCTACCGCAGGTGGAGAAAAAACAGCGTGAGTTGCACAGGCATAGACCTGGCGGGCACCTTCTTGCCGCAGCAAACGAGCGCCTTCGCAAATGGTGCCACCAGTGTCAATCATGTCATCGACCAAAACTGCTGTCTTGCCTTCTACATCACCAATTAGGTTCATCACCTCGGCCACATTGTGGGCCTGGCGACGCTTGTCGATAATGGCTAAGGGGGCATCTTCTAGTTTCTTGGCAAAAGCGCGAGCGCGAGCAACGCCACCAACATCTGGCGAGACCACGACTAAATCAGGCAGGTTCTTGCTAGCAAGATAGTCAATCAGCACCGGAGAACCATAGACATGGTCACAGGGAATATCGAAGTAGCCCTGGATTTGAGCTGAATGCAGATCCATTGCTAAAACTCGACTTGCCCCAGCTTTGGCGATCAAATTAGCGGCTAGCTTGGCTGTGATAGACTCACGGCCAGCAGTTTTGCGATCGGCACGCGCATAACCGTAATAGGGCAGCACTGCTGTAATCTGGCGAGCAGAAGCCCGACGGCAGGCATCTATCATAATTAGCAGTTCCATCAGGTGATCATTCACCGGATAGCAGGTGGGTTGAATCAAATAAACATCACACCCACGAATAGATTCTTGGATCTGAACGTAAAGTTCTCCGTCAGCAAAGCGCTTACGAACCATAGGCCCTAAGTCGATGCCTAAATAGCGAGCAACTTCACTAGATAGCTCTCCGTTGGAAGATCCAGAGAATAGCTTCAGGCGGTTGTTATCGCCAATCTGTGGAAGTGCTGTCTGAAGTGATAGGGTGGCAGAGCGAATCACAACAGGCCCTCAATGCGTGTTCACGGAAATCCTAGCATCCTAGCTCAAATTGTCTCTGAGAACTTTTTACTAGGCTCCTCGATGCAAAACAGCGCTTTAAAACCAGCAGATGCACGGTGAATAGCGCTAATCAAATCAATTAAAACAGCTTAGAAACTAAACTCAGAATTTAGATTCGTATTATTGTAACTTTTATCACTGTATTAGGCGAAGACCTGATGGACAGACTGTTTAAATAAACTTAAGACTGCCAGAGGTCGCTGCCAAATCTGCACTTAAACCTCTAGAGTAACCTGCTTTTCAGCTAGCATCTCAATTGCCCTGAGAGCTTGTCATCTGCCTCCTTGCCTGAAAAGCTTGAATGCGCGTAGCAGATTTAGCTTTTGAACCGAAGCGATCGCCTGTAGCATTTGTAAATTAGGCAAGTCAGGCTGAATTTGTTCGGCTCTTCTGAGGGCCTGATCGGCCTGAAAGGGTTGCCAGTCATAGAGATAAACAAATCCTAGATAGGCCCAATTATAGGGATTTTCGGGGCTGAGTCGGGTGATGGTTTTTAATGTGGCGATCGCCTCGGGTGCCTGCTGCTGCAATATCTGAGCCAGTAAAAGCGAATAGAGCCACTCTAAGCGCTCGGGTGATTGTGATAGGCGGTAGGTCATTGCCTGCTCGGTCTGACGCAGATAGTCTTGAGTGGCGTCGTACTGATTGATCCGCCCCACTTCCGAAAAAATGGGATCGATCTCTCCGGCAGGCAAGGCTAGAGCAAGCTGCCGCAGTACGGTCACTAAATCGAGCGGTGGTACTGCTGTAGGCACTGATGCCTCGGCGCTTAGATCAACCTGCACCCCAGGTATCTCCAAGGCATAGTTCTCTCCTGTATGCCGATTCAAATAGCGGGCTTGAAGCCGATAGCGTCCTGCAGGCAAGGCTTCTGGAGGATGCACTGCCAAATATTCGCTCACTAGAAAACCATCATTTGGGTCAGGGTGAGTTTTGCCTGCCATTACCTGCCCTAGTCCAATGGCGTGATCGCTAATCCAGGCGGGGCGAGCGCCGCTGTCGTCGTTGAGGGGCTGCCAGGTGAGCAGCAATAGCCCTGCCTCTAAGGCTGGCCACGGGCCTCGGATACGGTAAGTGATGGGAAAAGATTGACCCGGTGACAGTTGCCGAGCCACCTCGACCGCTGTGAACTCAACAGTGGTTGCGGGCTGATTTAAGGGTTCGACCTGAACCTGAGGCACAAAACGCCGTAGCAGGCGCAGTTCGCTTTGATCTGGCAGCGGCCAGCGCCGAAAAATCTCTAAGGTATCAGACGTTTCTAGGGCTGCTTTAAGCTGGGCCTGTCCGGCCTCGATGCTGCCATAGTCGCCCTGATAGCCGGTTTTGGTCAGATACCAATTGAGGTAGCGGCTATCTTGTAAAGCTGTTTTAGAGCTAAAGGAGAGCTGACGACCGTTAACCTGAAAGCTATCGAGCGCCCCGTAAAAGTCCATATTTTGAGGATTGACAGCGGCAGTATTGACCGCTAGCCCCAGCGTGGACTGCAGATAGGGCATATCCTGAGTGATGGCGTCAATAACGGCAGCATTTGGCCAGCGATCGCCGCCTCGATCCGGGGGCCACTTAGCCCCTTTAATCAAGCCAGCATCAGGTAGAGCAAACATTCTAGCCAGCAGCACTAGCGCTGAGAGGGTTACCGCTCCCCACCTTAGCCACTGCCAGGGGCGATCGCGCCCCAATGTCAGCCCCCGAGCTAGCACAATCGCTATGGCCGGGAAAAAGGCAATGATAATGCGCGGCTGCTTATTGGGGCCGAGGGTGCCCAACAGGTAGATACCTACCAAAAAGGCCAGCAGCCAGAGCCAGCTTTGGCGAGTCGCTCCCAAGAAACGATCTTGGCTGATGTTCTTTTGATCAAGCGTAGCCAAGTGCCCGTAGCCAAACGCGATCGCCCCTAATCCTGCTAGCCAAGCTCCGATCGCAGCCAACAAAACGGGGAACGAAACAATCTCTGGCAAAACCTGTAGATAAAATAGCCAGCCCGCCAGCGTATTCACCTGAGGCGATTTGCGGTAAATGACTCCAGCCTGCGCCCCGCCAAAAGTTGTGGAAACAATTGTCAGCCAGTTGGTGCTAAACCAAGGCCAAATCACAGCAGCGGCAATGGCGCTGCCGACAAAAATCTGTAGCAACTGCTGCCAGCGGCGCTGCCATAGACTCACACCCAAAGCCCATGCCAAAGGCGGCATGATAAATAAAAGTCCAGAAGTTCGAGCCAGCAAAGTTAGCCCTAAACTCGCGCCCCAAACAGGCACCCACAGCCACTGCTGACGGCTTTTTACAGCAGTCCACCAGTAAGTCAGACTCATCAGGGCCACTGCAAACACAGCCGCCAGACCAAAATCCAGCAGATAGGTAATTCGCAAAGCCGCCAGCGTTGGCGACAGCAGACTCAATCCCGCCGCCCAACCCCCAACTTGAGCAGAAAACAGCCGCCGCCCCGTCAAATGAATGCTGACCAGCATGACCGCCATCAGAGTCAGGTTGACTAGAACCGCCTGATCGGCACCGGGGCCAAACAAAAAGAAAAAAGGGGTGGTCAATGTATAAATTAGCGGCCCTCGCTGCGTCGGAGCCTGTTGCCAAAACGCTCGCCACCATTCTGCCGACAGCCATTGGGGCTGCTGTAGTACACGCCAGTGGTTCATAGCGCGGCTGAGGTGATCGCCTTGATCCCAGGCCGGAGGAGCCCGATCTAAACTGAGCCAGATAGTATCTGTGGCCACAACTAAAAGCCACAGCAAGCACAAGACTAGCCAGGGATTGAGGGAGAGCCGAAAGCGACAGCGCATAGTCTATAACTGAAATTAACTGAGATGATTAACTGATCGCACTGGCAGCTTACGGGCAGTTGAACTGTCCAGAGTGCTTAAAAATCGCTGATTAGCCACTCTGACGCCCGCTCCCCCAAATCAATTGGAATACTGACAGCTTTACCCAAACGAGGCCGCTCTTGAGTTTTCTCAATGTATTGTCTGACATAGCCTACGCTGCCCCACTCTTCTAGGTGAGTTGCAACATCATCTAGATGCTCAAGATATTCCACCTCGTCCATAGGAAAAGAAGCTTGCTCAAGATAGCGCCACATTACCTGCACAAAGACTTTACCCTGCGCCTGGCGCAGTTGAATATCAAACGAGTATCCCCACTTGTCAAGAAGTAGTTCCTGTAGCTCCTGTCCCGTCATAGCAGCTTCAGCGGTGCATAATGTTTGTGAACAACCTAATTATCCTGCTAGTCGAAAGCCGCAGGCAGCGTTCAACAAACTCTAAAAAAGAAATCACTTATTTACATTACTTAATGACAGATGGAGCCTTTAGTTAAATCTAGTGGATTGAAGGATACTTGAACGTATCAGCTTATCAACGACCAAGGATTAAGAAATGCCTTGATTGTAAAGCGTTTTTGGATCTCTATCCGATTAAAAATTGAGCAACGCCGTAAAAAACTTAGCAAGACTCCTGAGAATGGGATGTCTGCAAGAGCAGCAAAATGTAATAATACCTGTAGAAAATCTGCAAACTTATTTCACAGATACTCATAAATTCAGCAGGGTCTGTCTGTGGAGTGGTGCTGGCAACAAGCAAGAAATACCAAAAACGCTTGCAGTTGATCGGCTTTGGCCGATTCATCTTTGATATAAAGTCTTAATACCTATACTTTTGTTCTCGACGTTTATTTGCCTTAAATCATGACTCAAGCTTCTGGAACTCCGGATGTCCCTGATCTCGGACGCCGTCAATTCATGAATCTCCTGACGTTTGGTGCCGTGACAGGTACCGCTTTGGGTGCTTTGTATCCGATCGTTAAATATTTCATCCCGCCTTCAAGTGGGGCTGCGGGTGGCGGTGTTACGGCCAAGGACGCCCTTGGCAACGACATTGTTGTCAGCCGGTTTTTAGCAGAGCACACGGTTGGCTCTCGCACATTGGCACAGGGTCTAAAAGGTGATCCAACCTATCTAGTGGTTCAAGAAGACGGTGCTTTAGCTAGCTACGGCATCAACTCTATCTGCACTCATCTGGGCTGTGTTGTTCCGTGGAATGCCAGCGAGAATAAGTTTATCTGTCCTTGCCACGGTTCCCAATACGACGCTGCTGGTAAGGTAGTCCGGGGGCCTGCTCCTTTGTCTCTGGCACTGGCCCATGCCGATGTCACCGAAGATGAGAAGGTTGTGCTTTCGCCTTGGACTGAAACTGATTTTCGAACGGGCGAAAATCCCTGGTGGGCCTAAGATTTAGCGCTATTCGCTAATCTCTCTGTTTGCTCTGCATCAATTGACTTGTTCGATTTGCATACATTTTACTAATGAAGATTCAATTCTCACGAGTATTTAGCCTGCGTCAGCTAGCCCAAGCAGTTCTTCGACAAAGCTTAATTGCGATCGCGGCTATTACACTGCTGTTAACGGGTGGCTTATCTTTTCCGCAGTCTGCTGCTGCTTACCCTTTTTGGGCACAGCAAAACTACGAAAGTCCCCGTGAAGCCACAGGCAAAATCGTCTGCGCCAACTGTCACCTAGCAGCAAAGCCAACCCAGGTTGAAGTTCCCCAGGCAGTCTTACCTGACAGCGTTTTTAAGGCAGTTGTCAAAATTCCCTACGACTTAGAGACTCAGCAGGTACTGGGTGATGGCAGCAAGGGTGGCCTCAACGTAGGTGCAATCCTGATGCTGCCTGAAGGCTTTAAGATCGCTCCTGACGATCGCATTTCTGAAGAACTTAGAGAAGAAGTCGGCAACACCTACTTTTTGCCCTACAGTGACGAACAGCCTAACTGGGTGATTGTTGGCCCCTTACCCGGCGAGCAATATCAGGAAATTGTGTTTCCGGTGCTGGCTCCTGATCCTGGTCAGGACAAAAGCCTACACTTTGGCAAATACTCTATCCATGTCGGCGGCAACCGAGGTCGCGGACAGGTTTATCCTAACGGCCAAGCCAGCAACAACACCGCCTACAACGCCGCTAAAGCTGGCACTATTGCCCAGGTTGAAGCTGGAGCTGATGGGGGCTATAGCGTCACTTTGCAGCCAGCCGAAGGTGACGCGGTCGTGACTCAGATTCCAGTCGGCCCAGAGCTGCTCATAGCCGAAGGCGATCAGGTTGAGGCGGGTCAGGCATTAACCACTAACCCCAACATGGGTGGCTTTGGTCAGGTTGATACTGAAATCGTGCTGCAAAGTCCTAACCGGATTAAAGGCTTAGTAGCGTTTCTCGCGGCGGTAACGCTTTCGCAGATTATGCTGGTCTTGAAGAAGAAGCAGGTTGAGAAAGTCCAGGCTGCTGAGATGTCCTTCTAACGACGCTCTACGACTTGATTAGAATTGGGATGGGGCTAGTAGCTCTCATCCCAATTTTTGTGGAAAATTTCCTCAATAGCCGCTAGCGGGTCATACCTTTACGTCATGATTACATCACCGTGAAGATTCAATCAGGGGCGATCGCCTGCCTAAACTAGAAAATATAAGATGATTGCGAACTCAAAATGCAGCCTCTATGAATCATCCTTACCTGGATGACATGGGGCTTCAAACAAATTTTGCTAGCAAACTTTTATTGGCTATCTCAAAAGGATTACGGTGCTCAAAACACGTCAAAACACTCATCTGGTTGAAGACGAAACCAAAACGCTGCTGGGCTGGGCGGCTGCGATCGCAGAGTCCAATGAAACCTACTTCACAAAAGGGCAAAAGCTAGCCCGTCGTTTAGGCGCGCACTACCGACGAGACGGGCTGGCTGAGCTAGGTTTTTGGACACCGGAACTGGTCAGCGATATCATTCAGTCTGAAAGCCAGCTTGATCTAGAAATCTTTACGCCAATAGAGCCGATTGATTTTAGAGTGCCGGATCAGGCCGTTCGCTTTCGGCGCGATCGCGTCCCAGTCATGAAGCAGGGAGAGTTTATCTGGGCGGTTGTTGCTGGAATGCGTCCGGGCACCCGCGCTCGTGCTGGCTCTTTTTACTGGCTACGCTATGTCGATGCCGAAAACCGGGTACACATCATCCGCGATCCGCTGGCCTATTCGCTGCCCTACGGCGTGTTTGCTCCCGCAGAGTTTTACGATATGCGGCGACTCCAGCGCAGCCGTGCGGATATGGCCTATCTACGCCGCACCTCTGCTCCGCCCTCAGTGCCAGACGCCCCCATTCCCCGGGTGCCTGACCCGATCAATATCCTGCAAATTCACGTCAAGACGGCTTCTGCAGAAGGCAGCCTCGAAGGGCTAACCAGCATTTACAAACAAATTTCAGAAAAGCTAGCCAACCAAACACCGCTGACACCCTTGGAACAGGCTTACATGGGCTTTGATTCGGTGCAGCTTTTACCGATTGAGCCCACAATCGAATACCGCCGGGAAGACGATAATATTGAACACGAGTTTTTTGCTATTCATCTCCCTGAGACAGCAGCCGATCAGGCGGTAGATGAAGAGAGCCTAGAGCTAGAAGTGAGGCTGCGCAAGCCCGATACCCAAAACTGGGGCTATGACGTCCCTATTTTGGGATCTGCAGCCACTAATCCAGCGGTTTTGGGCAGCTTGCGGCCTGACGAAATCGTGGATCTAATTGCCACGCTGCACAATTTTTCTGCTGGCCCGATCAAAATTATTTACGACCTGGTTTATGGTCACGCCGATAACCAGTCTTTAGAACTGCTGACCCAGCAGTTCTTTAAGGGGCCAAATATGTACGGCCAGGATCTTAACCATCAGCTTCCTCAGGTTCGGGCTATCTTACTGGAGATGCAGCGACGTAAGCTCAATACCGGAGCTGATGGTATTCGAGTAGACGGTGGTCAAGACTTTCGTTTTTTCAACCCGCTGACGGGCATTGTAGAGCAGGATGATGCCTATCTACTGGCGATGAGCGATGTCGTGCAGGAGATTAATGGCTGTCGGCGGCTGATGTTTACTATTTTTGAAGATGGACGTCCTTGGCCACAGCCCGGTTGGGAAGAAATTTCAACTTACCGGGAACTGGTGGAGCTAAAGCCAGAATCTTATCAGTGGGGGCCGCTAATTTTTGCCCATAATACGCCAACGCTGCAGGGATTTTGGGATCGCAAGTGGCGGCGAGTTTGTGAAGTGATTTTCAAGGGGATCACTGGATTACTGGCTGTGGCAATCACGATACAGTGCGCCGGGG
>JAAUQI010000042.1 GCA_012032345.1 Leptolyngbyaceae cyanobacterium RM1_1_2
GATCAGGTTCGCGACGCGATTCGTCTAAAACATTATTCCTATCGAACCGAGCAAAGCTATGTCGGATGGATTCGCAGGTACATTCTTTTCCATAACAAACAGCACCCAAAAGATATGGGCGGGGCAGAGGTCGAAGCATTTTTGACCCATTTGGCTGTAGAAGGGCGTGTGTCGGCTTCAACTCAGAATCAGGCTTTTAGTGCCCTGTTGTTTTTGTATCGACATGTTTTGCAGTTACCACTGAATGAGCGGATTGATGCCATTCGAGCGAAGTCTTCCCGTAAGCTGCCAACGGTGTTGACTCCGGAAGAAGTCCGGGCCGTGATCCAGCCCATGTCAGGAGTTCATCGCTTAATTGTGCAATTGCTCTATGGCAGCGGCCTGCGGCTGCGGGAGGCGATGCAACTCCGCATTAAAGATTTGGATTTTCCCCAGTCTCAGATTGTGGTGCGTGACGCCAAGGGCCAAGAAAGCCGACTCACGATGTTGCCCAACAGTGTGCAGATGCCGCTTAAGGAACACCTACAGCAGGTTAAGCGCACTCATCAGCAAGATTTAAACCTGGGATATGGAGCGGTTACATTACCTTTTGCGTTAGCCCACAAATACCCGAATGCCAATCGTCAATGGGTTTGGCAGTTTGTCTTCCCGGCTTCGACGCGATGTAAAGCATTCTGACCAGTATCAGCAAGATTCAGCGCCATACTGCCGGACTCAGCTACGAGGACTTAATGCAGGACGAACGTACCCTAGATGCCATCGTTCATAACCTGCAAATTATCGGGGAGGCAACCAAACAAATTCCTGACTCCCTTCGTAGCAAGTATCCACAAATTCAATGGAAGGCAATCGCTGGTATGAGGGATATCATCGCCCATGCCTATTTCAGCATCAACACCCGCATCGTGTGGAATGTCATCCAACAGGAGTTAAAACCCTTAAAAGACTGCATTGAACAGCTTCAGCAAAACGAGAATCTTGACCCATGACCACCTTAGCTGATATTCAATCCACTCTAAAGCGACATCTTCCAGAAGTGCGCCAAAAATATCAGATGCGGCAACTCGGCATTTTTAGTTCCTTTGTGCGAGGTGAGCAAACCGACACCAGCGACGTGGATGTATTGGCCGAGCTTGATTCCGATGCCCGCTTTGGCCTACTCACCTTTTGCTGACTTGAAAAAGACCTGTTGACTTGAGACTGATCCAATTTTTGTGTAAACCGCTCTTTTAGAAACGAGGAATCAAAGCTTTCAGGCTGATTGATCCCGATTTTCTGAACACCCCCTTTTTGCCTTTTATTGATCAAATCAGCTACGTTAGCTTTAAAGTGGGTTTTGACTCCGCTCAACCCGCCTAAGTCCGCAGAAGCTATTGGATACAGGAAGGATGGCACCCTCCGCTAGAGGATATTAGCCCATGACCCAGCCAGACCTAACTGAGTGGGATGAAGACCTCGACAGCTTGCCAGAGGAGGAATATGCGGCGCTGGTGCGGGCGATTAGCTGGGCGCGGGGGTTTGGGCTGCTGTTTGTGCAATGTGCACAAAGCGCTCTACAACAAAGCCTGCTGCTACGCTCTTTTGGATCAGCCGGAAGCGGCTTTGAACTTTTTGCAGCAGGCGATCGCGCTGGCTCCAGATAAATACATCGAATTAGCTAAAACCGACCCAGATTTTACCGCTCTCCGCAGCGACCCCCGTTTTCAAGCGCTGATTCAGTAGGGCTGTAGGGGAAGGCAGAAGGATGAAGGCAGAAGGATGAAGGGGGAAGGGGGAAGGCAGAAGGCAGAAGGGGGAAGAGGATGCTGGTCACGTAAAGATTCAGCGATTTGAGTTGTTTTAACCAAACTGTGGTTTGCTATACCAGGGCTGCATTTAGGCGTAACTCCTTTGATGGGTTACTGCACAAAGCTTCTGTCAATCGCTGCATCTTTGGTGTGATGACGCGATCGCTTGCTGTAGGGGTGCAAGGCTTTAGTGCGATCGCTCAATTCTTTGATGTCATCGCTGCATGTTTGAGTGTGACGGCGTGATCTTTTAGTGCGATCGCATAATTCTTTAGATCACATCCCCACAGCGTCGCTGCAGCAGCGCCCTCATTTCCGGCATCTGTGGATTCATCCCGGCTTGATTAAAACCATTGGTTTCTAGTCATACACGCCTCGTTTAATCATCTGCTTGCAGGTGCGATCGCTATTGATTTGAATAGTTAATTTCTACTGGATTTTGTAGATTTAAACCTCCACTTTTGGCTAACTGAAAAAACTCTTTAACCTGTGATTCTGCTGTAGTCTGGATCCAGACTACAGCAGTCCCAAATCATTTTTAGAGAGAGTTTTGAAAGGACTTTCCTTACGAAAAAGTCTCTTTCACAATCCAAATAGGATCGCTATATCTGTGTAACGACCTGTGAAAGCCCCCGAGCGCTCTTACTCCAAATTTCCTACAATGGAAAGGCAATATCACTATAATGGCTGTGCTCCAGGCACGCAAAAGGAGAAAATTATGGCGAAAACGGTAGCTGACGTGATGACTTGCGATCCGTTCACTGTTCGCCCAGAAACCCTAGTGAAGGAAGCCGTACACCTCCTGTCTGAAAAGCGAATTAGCAGCCTGCCTGTGGTCAACAATGACC
The DNA here is from genome assembly GCA_012032345.1 of Leptolyngbyaceae cyanobacterium RM1_1_2. Lineage (GTDB taxonomy): Bacteria > Cyanobacteriota > Cyanobacteriia > Phormidesmidales > Phormidesmidaceae > Sphaerothrix. The sequence goes on from JAAUQI010000042.1 coordinate 2,636, forward strand.
ATGAATTAGTCGGTGTATTGTCTGAAGCTGACCTGATGTGGCAGGTCACTGGAGCACAGATTCCGGCCTATGTCACGCTGCTTGATAGCGTCATCTACCTGGAGAATCCCGCTCGATACAACCAGGAACTGCACAAAGCTTTAGGTCAGACGGTTAGCGAGCTGATGACGGACAAACCCATCACGATCGCGCCTGATGAGACTATTCGTAAAGCCGCTCAGGTTATGCACGACAAGCAGATTCGGTGCCTGATCGTGGTAGACGAGGCTAAGACGGTCACGGGTATTTTAACTCAGGGCGATATTGTGCGCGAAATGGCTAAGAACTACAGTGAGCGCAGCTAACACTTGACAAAGCAGGGGAGGGGGAAACGAGTCGCAGCTACAGTTTCCGCTACAGCGCTCTGGGCAGCTTAGCAGTTCGTTAATGAGTTGCTTCCCCTTTACTGCTAGATTGAAAAAATCCCTTGATTTCCCATGACTGAGGAGACTGTTTTGATGTCGCTGGTAGTCTGTGGGGAAGCTGTGTTGAAAAAATTCAAAAGCAAAGCCTCATGGATAATACCCCCGACAGTGTAAAACAGCTGCTAGCTTCTGAAGACTATGGCGATCGCATTAGCGCCGTCAACCAGATGCGACAGCTTGATCCGGCAGATGCGCTCGGACTGCTGTGTCAAGCTGCCGAAGACAACCATGCCAGAGTTCGATATGCCGCTGTTAGCCAGATTGCTAACGTCGGCAATCAAGATCGAGAACGTGTCTTGGCCCTGCTGAAAAAAGCATTGCTCACCGATGCCGAAGTCGATGTCCGGGCAGCCGCAGCTGATTCTTTAGGCGCGCTCCAGTTCACAGAAGCCTTCGACGATCTCAAAATAGTTTATGAAGAAACCGCAGACTGGCTGCTGCAGTTCAGCATTTTAGCCGCCCTAGGCGAACTCGGCGATCCGCGCAGCTTTGATCTCTTGAAAGACGCTCTCAGCGCTGACAATCAGCTCTTTAGGACAGCGGCGATTGGCGCTCTAGGCGAACTTGAAAATGCTGAGGCGATTCCGCTGCTGCTGCCGTTTGTGGAAGATTCAGACTGGCAAACAAGGCTGCGTCTGGCCCAGGCTCTGAGCCACTTTGACGAGCATCCTGAGGTCAAGCAGGCCCTAGAAAAGCTGGCGGGTGATGAGTTTGATGCCGTAGCACAAGCGGCCCAGGCCCATCTCTAAGAGACTCTAGAATGGTCAGTCGGCAGGTTATTGGCATTGATATAGGCGGCACGGCCCTGAAGCTAGGGCGCTTTAGCGCTCAAGGCGACCACATTCAGGTGCTCAGCGTTCCTACTCCGCAGCCCGCTACCCCCGAGGCTGTAACTGCGGCCATGATTGCAGCGATCGCCCAGGTTGACCCCCAGCGTGAAGCGATCGCCCTCGGGGTCGGCACTCCCGGCCCGGCAGACGCTGACGGGCGGGTGGCTAGAGTTGCCATTAACCTGGCAGGCTGGCGGGATGTGCCCTTGGCAGACTGGCTAGAAACGGCAACTCAGCGGCCTGCGGTGTTAGCCAATGACGCTAACTGCGCGGGCCTAGGAGAAGCTTGGCTGGGAGCGGGACGACAGTTTCAAGACCTGATTTTATTGACCCTGGGCACAGGCGTCGGCGGCGCAATTATTCTCAACGGAGAGCTGTTTATCGGGCGCGACGGCACAGCAGGCGAACTGGGGCTGATCACGCTTAATCCCGCAGGGCCGCCCTGCAACAGCGGCAATCAGGGGTCGTTGGAGCAGTACTGCTCGGTGCAGGCAATTCGTCGAGAGGCTGGGTTTGAACCAGGCAATCTGGCTCAGAGGGCGATCGCGGGTGACACCGAGGCGATCGCCTTTTGGCAGCAGTATGGTCGCCACTTGGGCGCAGGGCTAGCCAGCCTGATCTATGTGCTGACGCCGGAAGCAATTGTGCTGGGCGGTGGCATCAGCGCTGGGGCTAAGCTGTTTCTGCCGAGTGCGATCGCTGAAATTGAAGCCCGGGTTTTGCCCAGTTCTCGCGCCGGACTCAAGATTTTGCTAGCAGAACTCGGCAACCAGGCGGGTATGGTTGGCGCAGCTAGGCTGGCTTTGCAGAAGTTTGGCGGACCCTATCAAAAACCTTTCTGAACTCCTAGGGGATAGAAACCGTCACCGCCGCCACCGCAATGTACATGTCATCGTTTTTGTCGTCTAGTTCAGCAATAGCTTTCCCCGTCACAACCATGCCGCCAGACTCCAGCTTCAGTGTCTTTTGGCCAAAGGGCAGCACCGCCAATACCTCCTCCTGCCGTACCTGCTCCGGGTAAGGCACTGCCACCTGCACCTCTACAATCATCTCGCTGGGATGACTGAGCCCGGCAACTTCCCAAACCCCCGGCAGGGCATTGTGGGCGATCGCATTGCGCACGGCTCTGGCTGCGGCCACGGTAGGGTCTTGACCGTGCTGATCAATTCCCATCCCCATTTCAATAATCAGACGCTTTTGCATAGGTCAACTCTAAGTCTCAATCACCACCCGCAGATTACCCCGCTTGCGCACTACCCGGCAGGCGGTAGTGCCGTTAGAGCGCTCAAATTCTAGATCCAGCACTGTCGCCCCCACTTTAAGGTTGCGCACAGCAAGCTGCTGCAAAAAGTCAGGCAGCATGGGGTCAATGATGCGTAGATGGTTACTGGGTGCATCTGGCACCAGGTTTAGCATCGTCTGCAGCAGGTGAAAGACGGTGCCTGTGGCCCAAGCCTGAGGCGAACAGGCTACGGGATACTGGACTGGCGGTACGCCTTTGATGCGCTCAAAGCCACAAAACAGCTCCGGGGGTCTTTGATAAGGCTGATAGTTCATCATTTCAAAGATGCCCTTTGCTACCTCAGTGGCCGCGTCAATATGATTGAGCGATCGCAATCCGGCCACGATCAGCGAATTATCATGGGGCCAGACTGAGCCAATGTGGTATCCCATCGGGTTATAGGCGGGGGAGTCGCTGCTGAGGGTGCGCAGGCCCCAGCCGCTAAAGATATCCGGCGCTAGCAGGCGTTCAGCTACGCTGTCAGCGTTCTCTGGCGTCAGAATATTCAAAGCGAGACAGTGGCCTGGATTTGAGCTAATGCTGTCTACAGGTTTGCCTTCTCCGTCTAGGGCTAGGGCACAAAAATCTAAATCGTCAATCCAAAAGTCGCGGTTGAAGCGGTGTTTAAGCTCTCTGGCGGATTCTTCCCAGTCTTCAGCCAGATCAATGCGCTTTTTCAGCCGAGCGATCTGAGCTAAGCGCACTCTCGCCGCATAGACATAAGCCTGAACTTCACAGAGAGCGATCGCACCTTGAGCCAAATGACCGTGGCGATCGACAATACAGTTCCATGAATCTTTCCAGCCCTGGTTGTCGAGGCCCCCCTTAGACTTGCGGTAGTAGGCTAGATATCCGGTTTCTTTACAGGCGCGATCGATCCACTGCATCGCGGCTAGAGCATTTGGCCACAGCGCTTCCAGGGTAATCTGGTCGTTCGTCCAGGCATAATAGTCAGCGTAGAGCATCAGCCACAGGGGGGTGGCGTCTACGGTGCCGTAGTAGGGGGTGTGGGGCACTTCGCCAGCCCGCACCAGTTCCCCGTGACGCAGCTCGTGGAGTATCTTACCGGGCTGTTCTTCGCGCCACTCGTCGTCTTTTTTGCCCTGATAGTGAGCCAGAAGCTTCAGGGTGGACTGGGCGATACTGGAATCTAGCATCAGCGTCTGTGCCGCCGCGATAATCGTGTCGCGGCCAAACAGGGTCGAAAACCAGGGCACCCCAGCCGAGAGCGTGGTTTCTTCGTGAAAGTCCTGTCGCAGCAGATAGGTATCCTGCTCGGCCCGTGAAACAATCAGGTTAAAAGTTTCGTTGTCGGAGCTGATCCGCGCTACCTGACCCAGCCACTGGTCTTCTTCTGAGGTTTAGAGGCGATCGCCTGAGCCAGCGTAGCCGGAATCCCGTCTGAGGGGGTTTGCTGGCCGTCGGTGAGTAGCTGTAGACGGTAGCCCAGCTTTTGCGACTGGTGCGGTTCAAGGGTGAGATCCCAGAGGGCGGTATTGCCCTTGCAAACATTAGGCGGATGGTGCAAGAACTCAATCTGTGATTCCATGACGATGCCGTCTACGCCTAGGTAGGAGAGGCTAAGGCGATCGGTGACGCGCTCACTCAGGGCCTGTAGTTCGCTTTCATCCACAGTTTTACCGTTTTGGCTGGGCAGCCGCTGTAGCCTAGTGCCCCGCTGCTCTCTGCGGGTATAGCCACGCAGCTCAAAAACATCCAGAAAGTCAGCATCAAAGCTCAGGGACAGGGTAAAGCTAACGGGGTCAGTGCTGTAGTTAGTTACTTCAATGTCTTCAAACAGGCCACCGTTAAGCACAATATCTCGACGAATGCCAATGGTGTCGTGGGTGATATCAGTCAGGGGTGGATTGGCGCACAAAACCGACAGGGCAAAGCCAATATCGGCGTTGCTGCTGAGCAATACGGCGATCGCCCGTCGATTTGTAGCTCTAGGCGACTCAAAAACCGGGAGTCACGACAAAAAAGCCCCATGCTGGTGTTTTGGTTGCCGTCTAAACAGCCAGAGATATTGCCCAGCAAATCCGTGATCATAAAAAGATCGTCTTCTTTGAGCGTGAGCGTAGGCAGGGGCTGCTTGCTGACAACGCAGGGCCATTCAGGCAAAGGCCATTGCTGTGCCGGGACGTATTGATGGCCGTTTTGCTCAAGCGTGTCTAGAGCCATTTTTGTCTAAGTCCAAAAAACTGAAAGGTATGTGAGTGACCCAGTTCGGCCAAACCAGCAGCGGGTGTCAGCACTGCGGTTTGCCCTTTCCACAATGTAGCGATTTGTGGGTCAGGTCGGGCAAGTTACTCTGCTGATTGACGAAAAAAAGGCTGAAAAATTATTTTCCAGCCGCTGAATCTATTGAATATTCGTCAGCAAACTATTGATCTCCTGACATCGACATCAGAACACTACTCAGCCGTTGCTTCGGCGATCGCAGCGGGTGCTTCTGCCTGCGGTGAGTCGAGACTGATCTTAACGACGCGGTTGCGAACTTCTTCTACTTTAGGCAAAGTCAGACTCAGGAAACCGTGCTCGAAACTGGCAGCAACCTGAGTGTTTTGAATAGCAATCGGTAGAGAAACAACCCGGCGGAAGGTACCGTAGCTTAGCTCAGAATGCAGCAGACGATGGCCTTCAGGTAGCTGAGGCATCTGGCGCTGCCCGGAAATGACGACGGCTTCACGACTAGCTTGAATGTCAATATGCTCGGAGCTGACTCCCGGTAGCTGCACCTGTAGCAGCAAGTCATTGCCTTGATCAATCAGGTTAATAGCGGGTGTCCAGGTAGTGTTGATGTTCATATCTGCTGAGTTAAATTCACTGAAAATGCGATCGAGCTGACGCTGAAAGGATTCAACTTCACGCGGGGATTGCCAGTAGCGAACGATCATAGTTTTTTAGCCTCTTTTCTTTTGAAATGTGGAAACTGAGTCTGCGGTTCCCAACCGCACTCTCAATTGCTCTACAGTTTCTATGGTGCAAGACTAAACCCGATCGCTCCAGTCCAGAGAACCTCACCCAAAGGTGGGATTTTCTCACCGAACTACAGCCGTACCCAAAGAGCCGAAAATTGTTTCAACAGTCATAGAGATGAGGGCCACCGCAGCAAGGACGTTATCATAAGGTCAGTTGACATTTCTTAATGTTCTTAGCATTACTCCAGACTGCATGACATTTTCAATTCCTACAGGCGATCGCGTCAAAGCTTTTTTAGAAGAAAAAGTCTTTCTGGGGCAGCCTTTGACCTTGGAGCTAATGGCTATTCTGCTGGTCTATTTTGTCCAGGGTATTGTCGGACTGACCCGCTTAGCGGTTAGCTTCTTTTTAAAGGACGACATTGGCCTGACTCCGGCTGAGCTGTCAGCTCTGATGGGCATTGCGGCTTTGCCCTGGACGATCAAACCCGTCTTTGGCTTTATCTCAGACGGCTTACCGCTGTTTAAGTATCGGCGACGACCCTATCTAATCTTGTCCGGTTTTTTAGGGACTGCGGCCTGGCTGGCAATGGCTACGATAGTTGATACGGCGGCAGCGGCGATCGCGGCGATTACCCTCAGTTCTCTCTCAGTGGCGCTTAGCGACGTCATTGTCGATTCGCTGGTGGTTGAACGCGCCCGTCAGGAGTCGCAGAGTGAGGCTGGTGCCATTCAGTCTTTGGCTTGGGGAGCTTCAGCCCTAGGAGGGTTGGTTACAGCCTATCTGGGAGGGTTGCTGTTAGAGCAGTTTGATACCCGCATTATTTTTGGCATTACCGCCTTCTTCCCGCTGGTTGTCTCGCTGGTAGCAGGATTAATTGCTGAGACTCCTGTGGAACAGGCTCCTAGCTTCAGTATCGTTCGGGTACAGGTGAGTCAGCTTTGGGGGGCCATCAGTCAAAAAGCGATTTGGATGCCTGCCCTATTTTTGTTTCTCTGGCAGGCGACGCCAACGGCTGACTCAGCTTTCTTTTTCTTCACTACCAACGAATTAGGATTTGAACCGGAGTTTTTAGGGCGAGTCCGCTTAGTCACCAGCATGGCTGCTTTGGTCGGCATCTGGATTTTTCAGCGATTTCTCCGAGCGATCTCGTTTCGGCGCATTTTTGCTTGGTCTACGGTGCTTTCGGCCCTGTTGGGCATGACCATGCTGCTGCTGGTAACCCACACAAACCGGACGCTAGGCATTGACGACCACTGGTTTTCGCTGGGAGACAGCTTAGTACTGACGGTGATAGGGGAAATTGCTTTTATGCCGGTGCTGGTTTTGTCAGCCCGCCTGTGCCCGCCTGGGGTCGAAGCGACCCTGTTTGCCCTGCTGATGTCAATTGTCAACCTAGCCAGCCTGCTGTCTCACGAGCTGGGTGCCCTGTTGACTTACTGGCTGGGCATTACCGAAACTGATTTTGCTCAGCTCTGGCTGCTGGTCTTAATCACTAATTTCAGCACTCTCTTACCGCTACCGCTCCTCTTTTTGCTGCCTAAAGCCTCCGCTCAAACCGAAACTGCTCAGGCACCGAAGCAGCTTAATGCCGCATCTACTCAAGAGTTTGCGGCTATGCATCCCCAAACCCGAGAAGCCTCTGTTCCTCCTGTGGGGCTAGATTTGGAGCTGCAAAAGTAATTTTTGTCACCGAAGATAAAGATATATCCCCAGAGACATATCCGCTAGTCTGGGCCTCGCTACTGTTAACCGAGTTCTTCATGAGGTGCTATGCAATCCATTGAAAATCCCCTGCAAACGCTGCCCCTTCAGGCTTTTGACCAGGAAGACTGGCGCAGCGGCTATCGCTCCCAGCCAGAAGAATTTGCCTACTGGATTGAGGATGTTGAAGGCCAAATTCCCCCCGAGCTAGAAGGTACCTATTTTCGCAACGGCCCCGGCCTGCTGGATATCCACGGTTATGATATTCGTCACCCTTTTGACGGGGACGGCATGATCAACGCGATCGCCTTTTCGAGAGGCCGTGCCTACTATTGCAATCGCTTTGTACGCACCGAGGGCTATGTCGCCGAGCAAAAAGCTGAAAAACCGCTCTACCGGGGTGTCTTTGGCACTCAAAAGCCAGGGGGCTGGCTGGCCAATGCTTTTGATTTACGGCTCAAAAACATTGCTAACACCAACGTGATTTACTGGGGCGGTAAGCTGCTAGCGCTGTGGGAGGCGGCTGAACCCCATCGGCTAGATCCGCAAACCCTAGAGACAATCGGGCTGGATTATCTAGACGGGACTTTGCAAGAAGGTGCTGCCTTTGCCGCCCATCCCAAGATTGATCCAGACTGCGATCGCCTCGATGGATCTCCCTGCCTGGTCAATTTTGCCGTTAAACCTGGGCTTTCCAGCACGATTACGCTCTACGAGTTCAACCCGCTGGGTCAGCTTGTCAATCAGCACAATCATTCAGTTGCGGGCTTTGCCTTCTTACACGATTTTGCCATCACCCCCAACTACGCTATTTTCTTTCAAAACCCGGTGAGCTTTAACCCGCTGCCCTACCTGCTGGGCTTTAAGGGAGCAGCCGAGTGCATTCAGTTTGACCCCAAAGCAGCCACTAAGGTGATCTTAATTCCGCGCAGCGGCGAAGGCGAAGTCAAAATCATCGAAACCAATCCCTGTTTTGTTTTTCATCACGCCAATGCCTTTGAGCAGGCAGGTAAAGTCTATGTAGATTCTATTTGCTACACTGACTTTCCCACCCTAGAGGAAGGCAGCAGCTACGGCGAGGTAGACTTTGACGCCCTGCCAGAAGGTCAGCTTTGGCGATTCGCGCTGGATCTCGATAGCGCTACGGCTACCGCTGAGCCGCTGATTCAGCGCTGCTGCGAATTCCCCAGCCTGCACCCAGCCCAGGTAGGTCGCCCTTACCGCTTTGTCTACCTGGGGGCGGCCCATGCGCCCACGGGCAATGCGCCTCTGCAAGCAGTCCTTAAGCGCGATCTGGTCACAGGGGCTGAGCAAATTTGGAGTGCCGCTCCTAGAGGCTTTACGGGGGAACCTTTGTTTATTCCTCGATCCGGGGGCAGTGCCGCCGATGACGGCTGGGTTTTAATGCTGTTTTATGATGCCGAGCGCCGCTGCTCAGAGCTGGCTATTCTTTCGGCTCAGGCTGTCGATCAGGGGCCTGTGGCTAGACTAAAGCTGAACCATCATATTCCCTATGGGCTGCACGGTAGTTTTACCAATCAATATTTTGGGCCTGCTTCTAATTTTCAAGCATAGGCGATTCGTTTGAGAAATTGGGCATAATAAGGGCGCTCATAAAGATCGATGTCACATTGGTCGGTGCTTAACTATGTTCCTGAAATCTCATACTGTTTGCTACCGTTTAAGCTCTAAAAAAGAGGGTTATCGCTTAGAAATCTGGGAGCCTACGGCCCCTGAGAAGTCCTCAAGAAAACCCTATTGCTTTATGGTTAGCTACACGGTGGACTCAAAAGGGGAAGCCCAGCGAATCCTTAACAGCTATCTGGTTGCCAATGGCGGTCAGGTAGCCGATGCCTCCGTTTGGCTGGCTGATGGGGAGATTCACACGACGTCTTACTGGCCGTCGGCAAGTACTAACCTGGCTGAAGAAACGCAAATTATCTACCATCCAGAGCGAAACTAATCACTCAGCGATACATTACACTCCGACCTGTGTTAGCAGAAGTTAACACAGGTTTTTTGCTACCTGATCTGCTCAATTTCCTGGATGTAGCGTTCGCCTATATCTTCGTCACCTATGCTGATATTCTCTTGCTGTACCTGACCCTTAACCAAAATCTCATCGCCCAAGGTCGGCTGTTCGGCCTGCGTCACAATCCAAATCAGTCCTGTGTCATCTTGGATCTGGTAGACCCAACCATCTAGCAGCGGTACCTGCTGCTGCACTTTACCGCGCAGATAGACGGGGTTTTGAGGGAGTAGGGGCTGCTTGTGAATATCTGCGATCGCCTGTACCTGCCCCACTAGTCGAACGGGCGCAGGTACCGCTAGATCCGCAATTGGGTTGCTGCTGTCGCCTGCAGGACTACAGCCCAGCAAGTTTGGCAGCAACAGCAGCAGGCTCCAGAAAAAACAGGCGCGATAGGCGCGTAATATTGAGTCAGGGCGATGCAAAAAAAATACGTGAGAGACTAAAGCAGGGCCTTTTTTTGGAATGGCTGCAATTTTAGCTGTCATTGCTCACCTATGCATTTTTTGGTATGGCGCAGATTCTTGACGGCAAATCTCTAGCTCAGCAGATTCAATCGCAGCTCCGAGAGCAGATTCAAACGCTAGTCCCTCAGCTAGGCCGACCGCCGGGGCTAGCGGTTTTGATGGTGGGTGACAACCCGGCTAGTGCCGCCTACGTCCGCAATAAAGAACGGGCCTGCGATCGCGTCGGCATTACTTCTTTTGGCCAGCATTTGCCGACCTCAACCACCCAATCAGAACTTACCCAGATTATTCACCAGCTTAACCAAGACGAGCAGATTGATGGCATTTTAGTCCAGCTGCCGCTGCCCGCTCACCTAGACGACATCATCTTACTCAATCAAATTAATCCTGACAAAGACGTTGATGGCCTGCACCCGGTCAATTTGGGACGGCTTATGCGTCAGGAACCCGGTCTGAGAAGCTGCACGCCTGCTGGCGTTATGCGACTGCTGCAAGCCTATCATATTGATCCAGCGGGGCAGCAGGTGGTGATTTTAGGGCGGAGTATCTTGGTGGGCAAGCCGATGGCGCTGATGCTGCTAGAGGCCAACGCGACGGTGACAATTGCGCACTCGCGATCGCAAGATCTCGTCAGTCTGACCCGGGTAGCTGATATTTTAGTGGTAGCCATTGGCCGTCCAGGTCTAATCGCGGCTGATATGGTTAAGCCGGGCAGTACCGTCATTGACGTGGGAATTAATCGCGTTACCAATGCTCAAGGACAGTTCCAACTCGTCGGTGATGTGCAGTTTGATCAGCTTCTGCCTGTTGTCAAAGCCATTACCCCTGTTCCTAAAGGAGTAGGGCCGATGACTGTGACCATGCTGTTGCAAAATACAGTATGGAGCTACTGTAGACGGCACAACGTTCCAGAATCATTGTCTTCTTTTCACTAGCGTCTTTACAACGACTGCAAGATAACCCAATGGTGCTAACCAATTCCACTGACTCCCAAACCATTCCCTTTGACCTGTCGGCTTACCTGCTAGAGCGCAAAAAGCAGGTCGAAGCTGCCCTTGAGCAAGCGATCGCGGTCGTTTATCCAGAGCGCATTTATGAGTCGATGCGCTATTCCCTGATGGCTGGCGGCAAGCGGCTGCGGCCCATTTTATGCCTGGCTACAGCAGAACTAGCGGGCGGCACAGCAGAGATAGCAATGCCAACTGCCTGCGCCCTCGAAATGATTCATACCATGTCGCTAATTCATGACGATTTACCGGCAATGGACAACGATGACTTTCGTCGAGGCCAGCCGACAAACCACAAAGTCTATGGCGAAGACATCGCTATTTTGGCCGGAGATGGTTTGTTAGCCTATGCCTTTGAGTTTATTGCCGTGCAGACCCAGCAAGTACCTGCTGAGCGGGTGCTGCGGGTGATTGCTCATTTGGGCCGAGCGGCAGGAGCGGCTGGTTTGGTAGGAGGGCAAGCGGTTGATCTGGAGTCAGAAGGCAAGAGCGAAGTAGGTGTTGAAACCTTAAACTTTATCCACAGGCACAAGACGGCAGCTCTTTTGGAAGCTTCTGTAGTTTCAGGCGCTGTGCTGGCGGGTGCAGAGCAGGCTGATATTGAGCGACTGTCGCGCTACGCCCAGCATATTGGTTTAGCCTTTCAAATTGTGGACGATGTTTTAGATATCACCTCAACCCCCGAAGCGTTGGGCAAGTCAACTGGCAAAGACGTGCAGGCCCAAAAAGTGACTTATCCTAGCATCTGGGGCATTGAGGAATCTAAACGGCAGGCCCATCAGCTCGTTGAGGCGGCCAAGCAAGAACTACGGTCTTTTGGCGACAGCAGGCGACCTCTAGCAGCGATCGCCGACTACATCACAGCTCGTACACATTGAGGTTGGCTAGACATGCAGGACGTTAGCGAGATCTTAGATAATCATGTGCTTTTGGTGGCGCTAATTGCCTGTCTAATTGCACAGGTACTCAAGGCCGTGGTTGAGTATGTACGGCACGGCAAGATTAATCTACGGGTTTTAGTAGAAACGGGCGGCATGCCCAGCGCTCACTCTGCTCTAGTGACGGCTCTAGCGGGGGGCATTGGCCAAACAATGGGCTGGGGAAGTCCGGCTTTTGCCCTGACTTCTGTATTTGCCGTCATTGTAATGTACGACGCCACTGGGGTACGACAGGCAGCCGGGAAACAAGCGCGGATTCTTAACCAAATTGTGGATGAGTTTTTTCAAGAAAACACAGAATTCAATGAAGATCGCCTGAAAGAGCTGCTCGGTCACACACCTGTACAGGTGATTGTCGGCTCCGCCCTAGGCGCGGCCATTTCCTGTCTGGCAGCCCCGGCTTATTAAGTTCTCTGAGGTTGGTGTAGGTTTTCCTAAATCGTCTTGTAAGCTTGTTTGCTCTGAAGGATGTATGTTTGGTAAAAAGAGTAAGCTTTTTGAATCTGAAGCGTCAGCACAGGAATTACTCTCACAAGTACCGCACATTGATGACAAGCATACGAAAGAACGTGCTCTTTTGTGTAGAACCGGGTTGTGTAGCAGAGCAGTTAGTTCGTGTAGCAACATTTTTTGAGTTTTTAGCAAGTCGTGTTTATCGGTATTGATTTGGGCTGGATGGCGAGTTCTAGCAGTGGGGTCTGCCTCCTACGCCAGGATTCGGCAGGATTGGCGTTTGGCGGTTGGGATACTCTGGCTCCCCATCAGTCCGTGCTGGACTGGCTGGATCGGGCGATCGCGGGTAAAGCTCAGGTAGCGATCGCGGTTGATGCGCCTCTGCTTATTCCCAATCCTACCGGGATGCGACTGCCCGATCGCCTGCTACATCAGCACTTTGGCCGCTATCATGCCGGGTGCTATCCGGCCAATCAAAATCTGCCCTTTTATGCTGCCATGCGCGAGTTTACCACCGCCTTAGCACAGCGCGGTTTTGCCCACGCCACCGACTGCCCCGCTGGTGAGCGAGTCATGCTAGAGGTCTATCCTCATGCTGCTAGCATCACGCTGTTTGGGCTGTCGCAGATCCTTAAGTATAAAAAAGGCAAAGTGGCCGAACGACGACAGGGGCTAGCCCAGCTATTTGAGCAGCAGCAGCAGTATTTCGGCAAACTGGAGCCTCATCTAGAGCTAGATTTTGCTATTGATACCACCCAGAAAGGCACCGCCCTTAAAGCTTTAGAAGATCGCCTAGACGCGCTCACCTGCGCCTATCTGGCTGCCTATTGGAGCTGGCACGGACTACGCAGAAATACTCTTTATGGCGATCGCCAAAACGGCTACATTGTGGTGCCAAAGTTTGCGTCTGACTCTGGAACAGCAGATAAGCCTTCTGCCTAAACGCATAAATAACCTCAGCTTATGGCGTTTGGCTAAAGTCCGCGACCGCCCCTAGCCCTTCAGGAGAACAGCCTCTGCAGTTTCGGCCTTAGCGAGTTTCTTTCAGCTCCGCTCAGGCAATTATGGCTCTGCTCTCTGCTCAAGAAAATATAGTTGAACGGAGAGGGAGGGATTCGAACCCTCGGTACGATATAAACCGTACAACAGATTAGCAATCTGCCGCTTTCGACCACTCAGCCACCTCTCCAGAGTCTTAAGCGATCTCGAAGAACAATAGTAGCAGATTTTGCGGCAAAGTTTGCAAGACCTCTGCAACAGCGACTCTACCAATAAGAAATGATGAAGATGCTCATTCAAGAACATCGCAGCTATAAAAAGTTGAGCTGATGTTGATATTTGCAGAAATTGATCAGTATTTTTACTGAACAGGCGCGATCGCCAGCACGAACCTGCTATCCCTCATTCAAGAGTAAATAGTAAAGCCGCCCTGAGGTATTGATACGGCCTGCTAGCTCGCCTGCCGCTGTCCCGGTGCCAATAAAGAAATCAGCTCGCCCTGGCCCGCGAATCGCCCCGCCTGTATCTTGATCTAAAACATAGCGGCTGACAGCTTCGACAGCCCAAGTGTCATCGGCTAGATATATCGGCAGTTCCAGATTAATTAGCGCTAAGGCACCCGGCGGCATCAGGGTTTTGTCGGTAGCAATGGAGCGGCCTGCCGTCACCGGGACTGAAAGGCTACCTGTAGGAGGCGAACCGTAGGTTTCTCGAAAAAAGACAAAGCGCTGATTTAGCGGCAGATAGGTGTCTAGCTCCGCTGGAAACTGGCGAAAGTACTCAATCAAAATCGGCAGCGTTAGATCGGCTTCAGCCACTCTACCGGCTGTAACCAAGGCGCGGCCTAGGCTGGTGTAGTCGTACTCTGTGCGTCCGGCATAGCCTACGCTCATCTCACTACCGTCAGTCAGGTTCAGACGCGCCGATCCCTGCACCTGAATGAGAAAAGCCTCTAGGCGATCGCTTAGCCAAACCAGTTCTAGCCCCCGCAGTAGCCCCTGGGATGCCTGTAGGCCGTCACTGCCTTCTAGCTCAGCCCGGGTAGGATGGGGCAGGGGCCAGCTTTCTAGCGGGGGACGGCGATAGAGGGGATAGCGGTATTCAGCAGTTGGCTGGCGGCTGGCGCTATAGGTAGGTTCAAAATAGCCAGTAAAATCTACGGTACCAGCAGCGTCGTATCCGCTAGCCTGGTATAGGGTAAACTTGCGCTCAATCGCCGCCTGCAGCGCCGCTGGCGTCGAACTCGTGCGTACCATTTGACGAAAGCGTCTGAGGCTACGCTGCACCCGATCGCGGGTTACGCCTGCTACCGGATACTGGGCATAGGCAGCGATCGCCTCAGGGGTCTCTAAATAGTGAAGGCTATAGTCAATAGCCTGCAGGAGCGATCGCCAGTCTCCCGAACCGCCGCTTCTATGCCAAAGCTGAGGGTCATAGCCCAGAGGCGCGCTCACCGCCGCCTGCGCCGCCGCGAATGAAATTGGCTGTAAGGGCGCTGTCGCCAAACTAGGGCCGCACAGGGCGATCCCTAGCCAAATGCCGATTAAAAACCGGGTAAAATACTTCAACTGCCGCAGTGCTTCACTCTCAAATAGTCTATCAGCTGATGGCGTGGGTGGTTCTCTCTTGGGTATTTTTTCTATATTGTGAGACTGGTGGCCTGGTACTGAAAGTGTTTTTTGCAACCAGATACTTTATGAGATACGCTCAGGGTTTTTCTCAGCATTTCAGCCGATACCAGCTGTGGGGCAGCAGAGTTTGCCTGAAATTACAAAGATTGGCTGCTGCGGGAGCCAGTCGTTTTTATCTAAACCTGCCTTATTTTTGGCGCAACTATCTCCGGCGAGGCCGCTGGTTTTTGCTGGGCAGCAGTGGTTTGCTCGTAGAAGTTTTACCCCCTGCTGTACCGCCAAAGCGCATTCTCTACAACCCGTTTGCCGTCATTCGCCGCTGGCTGGGAGCTCCCGAAAAGCCTGCTTTGATCATTGATGTGATCGCTACTGAGGTGCTCAGTCAGATGAGTGAGTCACTGTCAAAACGGCAGGAGTAGCCGATAGTGCGGGGCTGGCTCAGTTCTAAAGCTAGTTCACTCGGTAGGCAGTAAGCTACACTGACGCTGTAAAGCCAGCCTGAGCAAGCTGCGATAAGCTCGACCAGATACGCCATAGGCTCCAAAACGGGCTAGGTGGGGGTTCATCATTTGAGCGTCAAATAGAACAAATCCCTGGGATCGTAGCCTCTCTACCAGCTTTACCATAGCGACTTTTGAGCCTTCAGGAATGTGATAAAACATAGATTCCCCAATGAAGGCTCCGCCAATTACGATGCCTAAGATACCCCCGGCTAGTTCGTCTCCCTGCCAGGTTTCAAAGCTGTGCGCCCAGCCGCTTTGGTGTAGCGCCCAGTAAATTTGCTTGAGTTCACCAGAAATCCAGGTAGTGTCGCGGTCGGCGCAGCCTTCTACCACTGCTGCAAAAGCGCGATCGATGGAGACAGAAAAGCGGTCTTGATTGAGAGCACGACGCAGAGATTTGGGGTAACGAAATCGGTCGTCTAAGGGAATTAAGGTGCGCTGTCGGCTAGAATACCAAGTAACATTCTCGCCAGTGTTGTCTGCCATGAGAAAGTAGCCTTTGGCATAACCTTCAACAATGGCAGGAACGTTAAATGACATCGGTCAGATCTAAACCCGAAACTTTAATGGCTGAACCGATCGAATCTGTGACGCTACCCCCCGCTAAGCAGCCCGTCCAGGAAGGTGCGTGGCTACAAACAGCCCTGCATGAATGGCTGGATGAAGAATTTTTGGCTGAAGCTATCAATCAGGATATTGCCCAGAGAGCCAGTCAGGTCTTTGTGCGGCAGCGCATGGAGGGCGAGAACGATCTTGACGCGCTGGTCATGGCTATCTTAACAGAGATGCAGGGCTTCGATTTTTCAAAAAGTTTCTACAGCGAATTTGCCGTCGCTAACGCCGTGGGTGACCTGCTCTTAGCCAGCCTAGGCATCGATTGATGCTGTGGTAGCTGAGCTGACGGCGATCGCTCTCATACTAAAAAGCAGGGCATGATACACCCTGCCCCAAACCTTAGCGCCTAGCCGAAATTATCAACCAAACTACCAGCTAGACTTCACAACGCCGGGTAAAAGACCTTCGTGGGCCATTTCTCTAAGGGCGTTGCGGCAAAGGCCAAAATCTCTGTAGTAGCCGCGTGGACGACCCGTGAGCCAGCAGCGGTTATGTAAGCGGCTAGGGGCGCTGTTGCGGGGAAGCTGCTGGATTTTACGGTGAATTTCCAGCCGCTGCTGCTGATTTTCAGCGTTGTCAAACTGCTCTAGCAGGGCCTGTCGCTTAGCGGCATATTTAGCAACAAGCTTTTCACGCTTGCGCTCCCGCTCAATCATGCTTTTTTTAGCCATGTAAAATTATTGCTTTTTGCTTAGACAAAGACACAGTCTAAAATTATAAACTATTTTGCTTGAGATTAGGTCAACTCTAAGTAGCTTTAACTGTTTTTTTAGCAGCGCTAGCTTTAGCAGGCCGATCTGCTATTAAACGAGCTGCGCACAAATCAGCTAGCTGGCAGCGATCGCAGGCTGGCTTACGCGCATTACAGACAGCCCTTCCATGATAGATCAGGCGAATAGACCAGTTTTCCCAATCTGGCTGAGGCAGCAGCTTAATCAAATCCTGCTCAACTTTAACCGGATCGCTCTGCTGGGTCAGCCCCAGCCGCTGGCTCAGCCGCTTAACATGGGTATCAACCGTGACACCAGCGTTAATGCCAAAGGCATGGGCTAAGACAACGTTAGCGGTCTTACGAGCAACCCCCGGCAGGCTGGTCAGTTCGCTCATGGTTTGAGGCACCTGAGCGTCAAATTCGATCATGATTTTGGCACAGGCTGCCTGAATATTTTTGGCCTTGTTGCGGTAGAAGCCGGTGGAGCGCACCAGTAGCTCTAGTTCGCTGAGTTCAGCGCTAGCCAGAGCGGCTGCGTCTGGAAAGCGGGCAAACAGGGCAGGGGTCACCAGATTCACTCGCTCGTCTGTACACTGAGCTGAGAGGATAGTGGCTACCAGCAGCTGCACGGGGGTCTCGTAGTCCAGGGAACAGGTCGCCTCTGGATAGAGCTGTTTGAGACGGCTGAGAATTTCTAGCGCCTGCCTTTGCTTGACGGTAGGTTTTCGACTCACTGAAACAGGTTTTGAAAGATTTGTAGCTGAGTCGTATCGCGCACAATTAAAAAGACGCCAAGACCTAGCAGCAAGACCAGACCCGTTTGCATCACGTTTTCTTGAACCCTAGCGGGGAGAGGCTTGCCCCGTAGCGCTTCAGCTAGCAAAAAGGCTAGCTGTCCGCCATCGAGGGCTGGCAGCGGCAGAATGTTGATGATAGCCAGATTGATACTGATAATTGCCGTAAAGGGGAACAGGCTGGCCGCATTGGAGTGAATCAGTCCGGCCCCTTGCTCAACAATGCCCACGGGACTCGCTACCTGACCTGCCATCTCAGAGAAATTGGCAATCAGCATACCGAAGCCTTGCAGCGTCCTTAAAAACATGCCCTGAAACTCCTGCGCCGCCAGGGTAAAGACTTCTATGGGGTTCTCGGCTCGACGATAGATGATGGTGCCGTTGGGCTGGAGCTGTACGCCAATGATGGCGTTACCGTCCGGGCCGCGCTCAGGAATGACCGTGACGTCAAACTGGCGATCGCCGCGCTGCACCAAGAGATCAATCGGCTCTCCAGGACTGTTTTTGATCAGCTCGATTAAGCCTGGAATCGTCTCTTCTGCTGCTGCCAGAGGTTTTCCCTGTGCTGCCACAATCAGGTCTCCGGCTTTTAGTCCAGCCTCAGCTGCGGGGGCGCTCTCAGACATCACCTGCGGGATCAAGACACCCGGCTCCGAGGAAAAGTTTTGCGGGACGCCCACAGTCGCATACTGGGCTACAAAAACCAGGTAGGCAAACAGCAAGTTGGCAATAACGCCAGCACTAATCACAATGGCACGGTCTAAGATAGGCCGGTTTCCTAGCAGATCGGGGTCATTCTCAGCAATTTTGCTATCCGGGTCATCGTCTGGAAACCCCACAAAGCCGCCAAAGGGAATCGCCCGCACCGAATACTGAGTTTGTGGCCCTTCATATTTAAGCAGGATAGGCCCAAACCCAATGGCAAACTTGTTGACATGAATGCCTTGCAATCGGGCGGCCAGAAAATGCCCGAGTTCATGAACAAAGACGAGAAGTGCTAATACTGCGATCGCTGCCAAAACCGACATAGAAACTATCTGTTTGTTAAGTTTTCAAACCAATGTTGCTCTATTCTATCGCTTCAATTGCTAATCCTTGTGCGGATACCTGCACCGTCGCGCCCTAGAGCGACTCGCGCCCTAGGTAGGGCTGCAAAACCTCTGGAATGGTAATGGTGCCGTCTGGCTGCTGATAGTTTTCTAAAATAGCGGCCATTGTCCGGCCAATGGCTAGCCCGGAACCGTTGAGGGTATGGACAAACTGGGTGCCCTTTTGTCCGGCTGTCTTGAAGCGAACATTGGCCCGACGCGCCTGAAAGTCATTGCAGTTAGAGCAGCTAGAAATTTCTCGGTACCTGTTAGCAGAGGGTAGCCAAACCTCTAAGTCATAGGTCTTGCTGGCTGAGAAGCCCAAATCCCCGGTACACAGCTCGATCACCCGGTAGGGCAGATTGAGCGCCTGCAAAACCCCCTCAGCGTCCTTGAGCAGCGCTTCATGTTCGGTGACAGAGGTGTCAGGATGGACAAACTTGTACATCTCCACTTTATTAAACTGGTGCAGACGGATCAGCCCTCGCGTGTCGCGTCCGTAGCTGCCAGCTTCGCGGCGAAAGCAGGGGGTGTAGGCACAGTAGTAATAAGGCAGATCCCCCGCTGCCAAAATTTCATCCCGGTGCAGATTGGTGAGCGGCACCTCGGCTGTAGGCGATAGCCACAGATCATCGCGATCGCACTTAAAGCTTTCATCCGCAAATTTAGGCAGCTGCCCGGAGGCGGTCAGCGAGGCCGTATTCACTAGAAAAGGCGGTATCACCTCGGTATATCCGGCGTGAATATGGCGATCGAGCATGAGCTGAATTAGCGCTCGTTCTAGCGCTGCCCCCGCGCCCATTAGGGTGACAAAGCGGCTTTGGGCTATTTTGGTAGAGCGCTCAAAGTTCAAGATGCCTAGCTTTTCGCCAATTTCCCAGTGGGGTAGCAAAGTGCCTTTTGGCAGATAGTCGCCACCCCAGCGACGGACTTCTACGTTGTCGTCTTCGCTTTTGCCCAGCGGAGTCGAGGGACTTGGCAAGTTGGGCAGGCTCAGCAAAATTGTTTCAATTTGACTTTTGAGATCTCGCTCTTGGGGGTCTAGCTGAGTAAGCTGCGCTTTGACCTGGTTACCTTGCTCTCGCAAATCCTGAACCTCAGCCCCTTTAGCATCTGCCCCATCTCTAATGGCCTGAGCCACCTGTTTGCCAATTTCATTGCTGCGGGCCTGCAGCAGCGATCGCTCAGTTTCTAGCGATCGCTGCTGCTGATCGAGGGCTAGTAGAGCAGGCACGTCATAGTCACCTCGAAGATTCAGGCGCTCTTGAACGGGCTGGGGGTGCTCTCGGATTTGCTTTAGGTCAAGCACAATATCTTCTCTCTGCAAAAGACGTGAACGGTCTCATCTACTTCAGCAAAGTTAGCCAAAGCAAGTAAGCGGGTCTGAGCCAACGCTGAAAAAACCGCCTGAATACACTTAAACAGTATTTCAGCTTATCTACAAATGTCAGCCCTCTCAGACTCTCTGATTTCGTAGAAAAGCACTTGAGAGGGCACAGCATTCGCAGAGGTTAAAAGCCTCATACGCTAATAGCCTTGCCTGTGACCACTGAGACCTTGCAGCCACTAAGAGCAAAGCAGAGCCGGGTCGCTGGAGGCTAATTCGGGTACCAGGCTACTTGAGCGCGGGGCTAAATCACCTGCTCAACTTCGGCAATCTCAGGAATAAATTCCCGCAGCCGCCGTTCAATACCCATACGCAACGTCATCGCTGAGCTAGGGCAGGAACCACAGGCTCCCTGCAGCCGCAGCTTGACGATGGGGCCGTCAATTTCAACTAGCTCGACGTTGCCACCATCTGCCATCAGATAAGGGCGCATCTCATCTAAAACCTGTTCGACATTGTCAGATGTCAAGGCCAACGTTTCCATCAAATTACCTCGTGACTCTAAAAAACCTATCTCCATTGTACGAATTGCGCTCAAGAAGGTTTCAAGCTTTAAAATCAGCTTTTGATAGATGTGCTTTGTAATACTAAATTCAGTAGAATAGCCTCAGTTAAGTAGCAAAGACAGCTCACAGGTAACCGCTGTGTAAATTGTCTCACCTACCTAATTTGCCTGATTCACCTCCATCTACGGGCTGAGATTATAGGCAGGAAAGTTAAGCTTTTTATAGACAGGAATCAAAAATACCTTTAAGACAGGTAGTTACTCATGAATCTTGCGTGGTTGTCGCTTAGCGCTTTTTTGGGCATTTTCCTTACCTGTTCAGGCACCATCCAGTGCGCACAGGCTGCTTCGATTCTCCTCAATACTGACTCAGGAGACATAGGCGCAGCCGATCCCTTCTCTGGCAGCTTTACGCCGACTTTCTCGGGGCCTGCTTTCAGCGACATTGCTTTATCTCAGGCAGGTAACACAGTTGGCGTTAGCGCAGATGGCCAGCTTTACCAGATTAAAGGCAGTACGGCCACGGCAATCGGCAGCTTGGGGCTGAGCGCATCGGTTGCTGTTACCGGTCTAGGGTTTGATACTCAGAGCCGACTCTATGCCCTAGGTCTAGACAGCCAATCGCAGACGGGTCAGGTTTATCAGGTGGATACTCGCACGGGACTAGCAGCGCCGTTTGTCGGAGGTCTACCTGCAGGTATTTATGGCGATATTGTTTTTGATGCCGATCGCAATCACTTTTTTGGCGTTCGGGAAGCAGCGGGTATCAGTCCCGCTAGCACTTTGTTCTCGCTATCGATGGCCGGACTCTCAAAGGATATCGGCAGTGTCGGTTTCTCAGCGGTGACGGGGCTAGCCATCAGCAACGGGGCGCTGTATGGCTATACCCGAAGCGGTGAGCAGCTATTGATCAATCGGTCTACGGGAGCTGGAACTTTTGATTTGGCCTTAAGCAGCTTGACAGGGAGCGATCGCCAATTTAGCGGCGCAGCTTCAGCTCCTATTCCTTTGTTGAGCGTACCGCGATCGCCCTCACCAGTACCAGAGCCGTCTTTTCTGCTGGCGGCGCTGGCTGGGGGAGGGCTGGGTGCTCTGATGCGGCGCTACAGACGGCGATCGGAGCCAGACTAACTAGGGGTTTAGCACAAACGACCGGATGCCCAAGCTTTTGCCTGGGCACCCGGTTGAAGCGGCAAAGCCGCTCAGGGAAATTCAATTCAGCTCATTGGAATCAAAGGAGCGAACGGATCACAAGAGCGTCGTTAGACGAGTGACTTACGTCGCTTCAGCAGGTTGACACCGAAGGCACCGAGTCCTAGCAGCCCTAAGATGGTACCGGGTTCAGGCACGACGGCCTCAGTGGCAAAGATGCGGCCTTCACCGCCTACGGGGTATTGAGCTGCTGTCACCACACCGCCTAAACCGCCTTGGTCAACGCCGGTCTCAATGTAGTTTGCTAGCGCCTGCTGGTAGGATACGCCCACGTTAGTGAGCGGATTATCAGCTAGGGGATAGTTATCACCGCCTCTAGCCAAAAAGTCAATGGTCGCTAGGGCGATTGTCGGCGCTCCGCTAACGACCTGCCCATTCTTGACAATAAAGGTACCGTCATCTAGCTGCACGTCTATCACTCGGCTGCCGGGTGCAGCAGATAGATCAAGACCCACCTTGACACCAGCAACCTGAGCAAAAGCTCCCCCTACGTTTTCAACCGCAGAGTAAGCATTCTCAAAAATAGCTTTGAGCTGGTCAGGCATGACGTCAGAGACAACAGACACAAAGTTTGAGAAAGGCAGAATGTCAATGGTGTCCTTAGCGGTGATGTTGTCACCTGCGGGAATAACAACGCTGTTGCGAATGCCGCCGCCGTTTTGCAAAGCAATCACGGGGGTTTCAGCGCCGAAAGAGTCTGCTAGCTGCTGAGCCTGCCAGAGTAGGGAATCAGCAATCAGGTTACCCAGGTTGGTCTCAGTGGTGCGCACAGCTTCCCGGACACCGTTTAGCTCTATCTCGGTGGTGCCGATGACCTGAGCATCTAGTGCTGCCACAGCGGCTTCAACCGGAGCAATCACCTGAGTGGCGATCGCAGCGTCGGGCTGAATACCCTGGGCTGCCAAATCAGGGCCAAAGACCCGCACGGGTTCGCCGTTGAAGGAGGTGACGACACCGCTGTCGTCAAACTCAACTTCCAAGCGACCTAAATAGCCGTATTCACCCGGCGTTGTCACAACCGGTACAAGCTGACCGTCTGCATTGGTAGCAGTCACAGGATAAGGGCCAAACACCGATGAGCTACCGCTAGCTACGTTTGCCTGATCGCTGGGCAGAGCGTTGTTGACGTCGTTGATGAGCAGTTCGTCACCGCCGCCCGCAATGACAATGTCAACGCCGCTGAGCTGAGGGATCAAGTCAAGTTCGATATTAATTGACTGTAGGTGGCTGATCAGGATGATTTTATCGATGCCTTGAGCCTGAAGCCGATCGATCTCAGCCTGTACCTCAGCCAGCACAGGCAGGACATCGACATCCCCAGGACTGGAGATAGACGGCAGGATTTCGGTGATAGCAGAAACAATACCGATCTGCTCTCCCCCTTTGTTGACAATGGTGCTTTTAGCAATACGACCTGCTGCCACTAGAGGCTCTAGCGGCGTGCCGGTGAAGTCTAAGTTGGCGCTGAGGTAAGGGGCTGTACCGCCAAACTCATTGGCATAGGTGTTGATAAAGTTAGCTAGAAAGTCTGGGCCGAAATCAAAGTCGTGGTTGCCCAAGGCGATCGCATCGTAACCAATTGCAGCCAGCACCTGAGCGTCATAGAGCACGCCAGTTTCCTGGCTGGCAGAAAAGGTGAGGCCGGCTAGGATGTTATCTCCTGAAGACAGCGTGATTGGGTTCACGGCAGTGCTGCGGAGATTGTTGAGCAGGCCAATGAACTCAGCCGCGCCGCCTTCACTACCGGCAGCACCTGCGTCGGGCAGCAGGGCAGATTCGCCGTCGTTGTTGTGGAAGACCGTCAGGGTAAATGCTGAAGCTGGATCAACAATGAGCAGGCCAAGAAGACTCAGGCCGCTAGCTGCTAAAGCGGTATTTTTGAGGAGCTTATACATATTAAATGAGAAAATGGTAACTCTACGGTTGATAGCTGTTGCCAGAAACACAGTAGCGCAGTCGTTGCAGAAATTAATGCACCATGCCTGGTATAAATGCATACGCCTCCGTAGGTTAGCGATCGCAGATTAAGGAAAAACGCGGAATGGTTAAGCAAAGGTGCGATAAAGTTAAGTCCAGGTTAAAAGACGTTTTTTTCATCAAGACTTCAAAGTCAGCCCGAGTTGACTTCATACATTCTTTAATCAGAAAATAGAATTGAAGTTTTTAAGCAATTATTAAAATACGGTGGAGAGGCTGACATCAGTGATTTAGTGGGAGTCTTTATGGAGCTACAAATTTGGCCGGGTAAATCTCACCCACTGGGGGCTACCTGGGACGGTGACGGCACTAATTTTGCTCTTTTCTCAGAGAATGCAATTCGAGTCGAGCTGTGCCTGTTTGACGAAGCTGATCAGGAGACGCGGGTGCCGCTGCCGGAGGTCAGTAACTTTGTCTGGCACTGCTATATTCCAGGGGTTCACCCCGGCCAGCGCTATGGGTTTCGGGTTTATGGGCCGCATCAGCCTGAGCAGGGCGATCGCTTTAACTTCAACAAGCTGCTGATTGATCCCTATGCCAAAGCCTTGGCGGGAGATGTGATTCACAGCAGCGAAATTTTTGGCTATCCGGTAGAGCAGCTGTCTGACTTAGACTGCGATCTGCTGCGTGATAAGCAAGACGATGCTGAGTTTATTCCTAAAGCCATCGTAATTGATCCCAGCTTTGACTGGGAGGGCGATCGCTTTCCTAAAACGCCCTGGTACCAGACCATCATCTACGAAACCCACGTCAAAGGGTTCACCCAGCAGCACCCCGATATTCCACCAGAGCTGCGAGGAACCTATGCGGGTTTGGGCCATCCGGCGGCGATCGCTCACCTACAGTCTCTCGGCGTTACGGCAGTCGAATTGCTGCCGGTTCACCACTTCAACCGCTATCCGGGTCATCTTGTCGGCGTTGGGCTGCACAACTACTGGGGCTACGATTCTCTCGCTTACTTTGCCCCTTATGCTGGCTACAGCAGCGCTGGCGTCCACGGCCAGCAGGTGCAAGAGTTTAAGCAGATGGTGAAAGCCCTGCACAAAGCCGGAATTGAAGTAATTTTAGACGTGGTGTATAACCACACAGGGGAAGGCAACCAGCTCGGCCCAACGCTGACCCTGCGCGGCATCGACAACGCCGCTTACTACCGCCTTAGCGAGGAAGACCCCCGCTACTACATCGACTTCACTGGCTGCGGCAATTCCTTGAACGTTCGCCATCCGCAGGTGCTAAAGCTGATTATGGACAGCCTGCGCTACTGGGTGCTGGAGATGCATGTAGACGGGTTCCGCTTTGACCTGGCTTCGGCCCTAGCGCGAGAGCTGTATGAGGTCAATAATCTAGCGGCTTTCTTTGACATTATTCACCAGGATCCAGTGCTGTCGGTGACCAAGCTGATTGCTGAACCTTGGGATTTGGGCGAGGGCGGCTATCAGGTGGGCAATTTTCCGCTGCTGTGGTCAGAGTGGAACGGTAAGTACCGCGATATCATGCGCGACTTTTGGCGAGATCAGCCCTGCCGCTTGGGTGAGTTTGCCTTTCGGATAACGGGCAGCTCAGACCTGTACGAGTTTAACGGCAAGCTGCCCCACGCCAGTATCAACTTTATCACCTGCCACGATGGCTTTACCCTACGCGATCTAGTTAGCTATAACGAAAAGCACAACGAAGCCAACGGCGAAGACAACCGCGACGGCGAGAGCCACAACCGCTCTTGGAACTGCGGTGCTGAAGGCCCGACTGATGACGAGGAGATTTTGCAGCTCAGGCGACGGCAGCAGCGCAACCTGCTAGCGACGCTGATGCTGTCTCAGGGCGTGCCGATGATGCTGGGAGGCGATGAGTTTGGGCGATCGCAGCGCGGCAACAACAACGGCTACTGCCAGGACAACGAAATTTCCTGGTTTGACTGGGATTTGTCAGCAGAAAGCGCTGAACTGTTAAACTTTACCCGACAGCTGATTCAATTCCGCCGTCAGCATCCGGTCTTTTGTCGGCGGGATTGGTTTCAGGGCCGAGAAATTCACGGCTCTGGCGTGGTGGATATTAGCTGGTTCAACCCTGACGGCACGGCGATTCGAGACGATGGCTGGCACGACCACTCTGCTAAAGCGATTGGGGTTTTTCTTAACGGTGAAGAACTGCGAACCCCCAATGCCCAAGGCAAGCGCGTAGTCGATGACAGCTTTTTGCTATTTTTCAACGCCCAGGCTGACCTCGTCGAGTTTGCCATTCCGACAACGCTGCAGCAGCAGGCGTGGCAGGTGACTTTAGATACCAAGGCAGGCGGCTTTGTCACGGATGGCAAACAGTACGGCAAAGCCGACCAGGTACCCGTAGCGGGGCAGTCGCTGATAATTTTGCACTGTCCGCTCTGTTTCAAGACCGCTGACTGCGGCGATGAGTCAGTGCAGGTGATTACCTGCGCCACAGACAACATGTGAGCATGAAAACCTACGATCGCATTTATGAGATTGTGCGGCAAATCCCGGCGGGACGGGTCGCTACCTACGGGCAAGTGGCTGAGCTAGCCGGACTGTTTGGTAAACCTCGGCTGGTGGGCTATGCCCTATACCGCGTCACTGCCGACTCTGATATTCCCTGGCAGCGAGTCATCAACGCTCAGGGAGAAGTCTCTCACTCATCACTGCGCCACGGCAGCGACTATTTGCAAAGGGAGCTTTTGGAAGCTGAAGGGATTGCTTTTAGCCCGTCCGGTCAGGTTGCTCTGAGCCAGTACCGCTGGCGGCCACCGCTAGCGCTGCTGCAGGAGATTGAATCTGGCTATCTCGGCTGAGCTTTGCTGAAATGGCAGCAATCTCGTTAATCTAACCAGTAGAAGTGCAAGTATAGAAAGTATTGATGGACGTTAAAACGCCGGACTGGGTCAAACACGCAGTCTTTTATCAGATTTTTCCTGACCGTTTTGCTCGTACCGAGCGAGTACACAACAAGCCTGAGATGGCAGTGGCGCTGGAACCGTGGACGTCTCCACCCACGATGACGGGCTACAAAGGTGGCGACCTGTGGGGAGCCATTGATCGGCTTGATTATCTAAAAGATCTGGGCATCACGGCGCTCTACCTCACCCCTATTTTTCAGTCGCCCTGCAACCATCGCTACCATACCCACGACTATTACCAGGTTGATCCGCTGCTGGGAGGCAATGAAGCCTTTGATGATTTTCTCAAGGCAGCTCATCAGCGCGATATGAAGGTCGTGCTAGACGGAGTTTTTAATCACGCCAGCCGGGGCTTCTTTTTCTTTAACGATATTTTAGAGAACGGGCCTTATTCTCCCTGGCTGGACTGGTTTCAGGTGAATCAGTGGCCGCTATCTGCCTACGACGGTGCCCTCCCGGCCAACTATTTGGGCTGGGCTGATAATCGGGCGCTGCCTCAGTTTCGCCACAGCAATCCGGCGGTGCGAGAGTACATTATGCAGATTGCCGAACACTGGCTCAGGGTGGGCATTGACGGCTGGCGGCTAGATGTCCCCTTTGAAATTAAGGAAGCCGGTTTTTGGCAGGAATTCCGCGATCGCGTTAAAGCCATTAACCCAGAAGCCTACATTGTTGGTGAAGTCTGGACAGATGCGCGGCAGTGGCTCGACGGCACCCAGTTTGATGCCGTCATGAACTATCTCTTTACCGGGCCAGCGCTGCGTTTGCCGCAGGCGATCGCGTGGTGATGAAATATGTAGAAGGGCCAGAATATTACCCCTACCCGGCCCTAGACGCAGCGGGCTACAGGGCCAAAGTTGAGCACCTGCTTCAGCTTTACCCCTGGGAGATTCAGCTAGCTCAGCTCAACCTGCTCTCCAGTCACGATATTGCCCGGGCGCTGACGGTAGTTGCAGAAGACCAGACCAGTTTCGAGCTGGCAGTCCTGCTACAGATGACTTTTCCGGGGCCACCCAGTATCTACTATGGCGATGAGGTGGGCCTCGCGGGGGGCACCGACCCCGACAACCGCTACAGCTTCCCGGCTGAGAAAGACTGGAACTTGGACTTGCTCAGTACCCACAAAGACCTGATCGCCCTCCGTCATGCCCACCCGGCCTTGAGAACCGGCAGCTATGAGACTTTGGCCACCGAGGGGCTGTGCTATGTGTTTAAGCGATCGCTGCCCGAGGAAACTGTGCTGGTGGCCGTCAACGTGGGTGAGTCAGCCGTGACTGTTGAGCTAACCAGAGCGCAGCTAGGCTCAGACAGTCCGCTGCAAAAAACGCTCTATGGCTCTGGTAAAGGAGTCTGGCAGAACGAAAGCCTGAGGCTGACGGTTCCGGTTCGCAGCGGTTTGGTGATGGGCTAAGTACCTACAGTTACGGGTTGGGCAGGTGGGCAGTGCCCACCCTACTTGGTGGTGGCAGCGATCGCCTGTGATGCCATAAAAAGGCGATCGCTGCCACTCTTTTATTCTTTATCTACTCTACCCAGACTCGCTTGGTGACAATGGCAAACCACTCGTTGGGGCGTCCGGTGGGTGTGGGGTCGCTCCAGATGAAGGCAGAAGGATGAAGGCAGAAGGGTGAATAGGATGTCGATTACGTAAAGATTCAGCGATCTGAGCTGTTCTAACCAAACTGCGGTTTGCTACACACTGAGCGTGAAAACGACACTTGAGCGTGAAATCTCTGGCATCTCCCTAACAGGGATGCAATATTGGAGATAGTATTCGGTCACTTCTGAAATCTCAGTATGCTGGAATGGTTGGCGGCCACAACAGGCATAGAGCTAGGCAAGCTGGTGCTAGAGCAGGTTCTTGATTTGAGTAAGCCTGTCCTAGAGGGGTATGTTCAGGATTTTTTCAAAGATAGCCTGAGTAGCGGAGTCAGCCGACTCAATGCCACAGCACTGAAAACACCGATGGCGGAATCAGTTGGCTACTTTATCAAGCGATTTATTAAAGAGCTTCAGATTAACGACGTTCCCGAAACCAGTATTCAGCATCACTACAAAGCAGCGATTAAGAAGTTTGTGCAGGATAGGTTGGTGCGCCCCATTCTGGGAAAAGCCTTTGACAAGGATTGCAAACAAATTGATTACGGGCAGTTAGAACAAATTTGGACACAACAGTATCAAGACTCTGGATGGCAATTCCCCTCAGAGGAGTTTGATTGGCGGGGTGTTTGCAAGGAATATGTGTATGAGGTCAAGGGCATTGTTAAAGCGAATTCAGAGTTGCGATCGCTCCTCGAAACCGATCTACTAGAAGACATTGCCCGCAATACCGCCCAACTTTCACCGGGCTTTGATGTTGAGACTTATCGAGCCAGTTTGCAGTCTAGCTATGGCTATCTAAAGCTGTATACCCTTGATAGCACCGATCGCGTCGATGCCATCAAGTTATGGGCAATGTTCATTGAGCAAACGGTGCGAGAAGCTTTGCCCCCCATGCGCTACGACCTGCCTTTGGATGTGAAACGACAACTACAAGCCGCAGGACAACTCGAAGCAGATTTATCACCTGAAGCCCTAGAGCATTATCGCCATGAGTATTTTCAGCAACCTGCACGAAAGGTTTTAGAAGCAGCAGCAGATTCGCAGCGAGCGGTGATTTTAGGAGATCCAGGATCGGGTAAATCCAGTCTGTTGCAATATCTGGCACTGGAATGGGTCGAGGGTAAAACCGAGAAACTGCCTTTATTGATTGAGTTACGGGAATTTGCCATCAATCCATCTGCTAACTTCCTCGAATTTCTACATCGAGGTCGGGGCGTGGACTGGCAGTTTGACCAGCAGCAACTTCATCAGCATTTGCTGGAGTCTCCTACGCTGGTGATGTTTGATGGCTTGGATGAGGTGTTCGATCGCGCCACCCAATCGACCGTCATTGACGATATTATTCGCTTTTCCCAGCAATATCTCAAAGCTCAGGTGCTAGTCACGTCTCGCATCATTGGATATAACCCCGATCGCCTCCAGCACAGCAGTTTTCGTCACTTCACAATTCAATCCCTGGATACCACCGAAATTCACGAGTTCATCGATCGCTGGTATGACCTATCGATGGGCAGCGATCCTGATAAAGTGCGGCTGAAGCAACGATTGAAGGATGCGATCGCTAATTCTCAAGCGATCGCCAACCTAGCAGATAATCCGCTGTTGCTGACGATGATGGCAATTCTAAATCGGCGACAGGAGCTACCGCGCGATCGCGCTGATCTCTACGACCAGGCTTCACGGGTATTGCTCTATCACTGGGATGTGGATCACAAGCGATTGCAGATTCCGATAGATGCGATCGGGCGGCGAGAGAAACAAGAGATGTTGCGCCTGATTGCCTATGAAATGCAGGCAGGAGAGGAAGGTCTGAAGGGCAATTTGATCAGTAGCGATCGTCTCACCCGTATTTTGACTGACTATTTGCGCGATCAGGGCTTCAGCGAATCTCGCGAAAAAGCTAATCGGTTGATTCAACAACTGCGCGAACGGAACTTCATCCTCTGCTATCGCGGAGCCGATACCTACGGCTTCATGCATCGCACCTTTTTAGAATATTTCTGTGCGGTTGAAGTTGTCCATCGTTTTGAGAAACAACGCACTCTCACTTTTGAACAATTGCGAGATGAGGTGTTTGGTCAGCATTGGCAAGATGAAACCTGGCATGAGGTACTAAAACTTATTATCTCAAGGATTAATAGTGATTTTGGGAATCAAATTGTAAATCTTCTGTTAGGGCAAGATCACAAGCAAAAAGAGCACTTATTTCTAAACGTTGTTCTTGCTGCCGACTGCTTTCTGGAAATTAGACATAGAAGTATCTTCGAAGATACAGAATCAAAGATCATAAAATTCCTCAAAGGTCTGGCTCAATATACGTTAATCCCTGGAGATTTCTGGATATCTATTTTGGAGTTTCAGCTAAGAGCAATAGACAGGATAGCCAAAATCCGAAAATCCAAGGACAGCTTAGTATGGCTAGATGAATTTATTTCGTCAAACGATGAATCATTAGTGAAAACTTCAGCTCTACAGATCATAGGGCAATACTTTTATGATTTCCCAGAAGCATCATGCATCCTAAAAAAACACTCTAAAGATAATAGAGATTCTCGGATTCGACGAGCTGCACTAGAAGAATTAATCCAAAGCTATGTAGAAAACCCTGAAATCTTCGAGCTTTTGTGCAATCTTACAGTTGAAGATCCCTTTCAATCTGACATAGAGACGCTAATGATTAATCCTCGTAAAATTGCTCTCCGTGCTCTCCTTAACCATTATTCCACCCATCCCCAAACGAGCGAACTGCTGCGCGATCGCGCCATCAATGACCCCGATGAGCAACTGCGAGAATGGGCACAGGAGCAGTTGCAAAAGATGGAGACTCAGGGAGAATCAACTGAATGGACTTGATTTACCTGGACTACAACTGCTTTCAGCGAAGATTTGATGACCCTAACCAGATTCGCATTCAAATTGAAGCGCTAGCCTGCCAAGAAATCTTCAATCGGGCAGAAGCTCAAACAGTCCAGTTAATCTGGTCGTTTATGCATGAAGACGAGACGCTACTCTGCCCATTTCCAGAACGACAGGAGTTTGCTCTGGAACTTTCCACCCTGTGTCAGATTAGAATTGGCCCAAAAGACGCTATTTCCAGCCTTGCCCAACAATTAATGCAGCAAGGTAGATTCTCGGCAAAGGATATCTTGCATGTGGCCTGTGCCAGCTATGCTAATGCAAACTTCTTTCTCACCTGTGATGATGCCCTGATGCGACAAGCCAAGAAGCTTACATTAGCTTGTGAAGTCCTGAATCCAGTTGATTATATTCGGAGAGAAACCCCGTGACAGATCCTACACAAACCCTGAATGATGCTCAACTTCGAGTTAAAGCACTTGCTACTCTCAAACAAGAACTTGGGATGGCAGCTACTCTGCGCTTTCTGGCATTAATCAACCAAAACTCGACTGACTATGTAGAAATTTCTCGTCAGATCTATGAAGGACAGCAATTAGACGAAATTTTTTCTAGAGCTAAACAAAACTGGAAAGGTTAGGATTTTTCCCATCCCAGAATCCTCGAACTGTGGCATGAAAAAGCAGCCAAAAACCCCGGTGAGCAACTGCGAGAATGGGTACAGGAGCAATTAAAGGAACTAGAAGAGAAATAGTAGGAACAAGTTTAGAGGCAAATAAAACTTAGATTTTAGGAGGGAAAAGTGGAAATCCAAAACTTGAAAGCACTGATCAAAGAAAGTATGCGAGAGGTTTTGCGGGAAGAGCGGTTAACGCTCTGAAAAGTTTTGATACCTTATGTTGATGATGCCGAACAAGCAGAACTAGAAGCCGAGTTTGGTACACCCAGTGATTACGCGGAAGAGGAAACTGTTAATCTGACTAACTGGATAAAACTTGGGAATAGGAGTGATGATTACAAGCAAGGATAACCAGTTCCCATGATTTCACCCATCCCAAAATTCCTGAACTACTCGCGATCGCGCCATCAATGACCCCGATGAGCAACTGCGAGAATGGACACAGGAGCAATTAGAGAAATTAAACATTCAAAATGCAAAATCAAAAATGGAGGAGGCACAACTAAATTAACGTGCATGTGATTACTCGTAGGCGACTTAACGAATTTGCCAAACTTCATCTAGATGTTAAGAGCGCTCTGGCTCAGTGGTACAAAATTATTAAACAGAATGAGTTTGCATCATTTGTTGAACTGCGTAAATTATTCCCATCGGCTGATCGAGTTGGCAAGTTGACAGTTTTCAATGTCGGAGGCAATAAGGCTAGACTCATTGCTGCAATTCACTATAACCGAAAAAGGTTTACATTCGGGCTGTATTAACTCATACAGAATACGATGAAGGGGGATGGAAAGAATAATGCAAAACCTTAATTTGGATCAAACAATCATAGCTTGGTTATCTCTTGCTAAAACAGTTTTTGTTCCCCACACTGAAGAGGAATATGAACATTTAGTTGAGCTGCTAGATAGTCTCATTGATCAAGTAGGTGAAGATGAAACTCATCCTCTGGCCTCAATGATGGACGTTATTGGTGTCTTAATTGAAAACTATGAAACTGAGCATGTTCCTGAGCTAGAAGGGATTACTTGAACTCACGACTTCACCCATCCCAAATGCTTGAATTTCTGCGCTGAACTACTACGCGATCGCGCCCTCAATAATCCCAATGAGCAACTGCGAAAATGGGCACAGAAACAGCTAAAAACCTTCACGCATGCTCAAAATCAGGAAGCCACCCTATGACCCTACGACTACAACAAGCGATCGATATTGCCGAATTACTATCAATGGCAGAGAAACTAGAACTGCTGAAGAAGCTATCTGTTCTTATTCAAGAGGCACACGCTTTAGAAAATCAGACTGAAGGGGAGCGATCAGACCCCATGAAAAAGCCTCTGCAGAAACCAACAGAGGCACAACCTTTAGAGCACTGAACTTTTTCAGTGATTATCCCGGACACTACCATACCTGACCGAGTCAGTTCAAAAGACAGCCTGTCAAACTTGTTGCAAACACTCAAACACAAGCAGCCCTCAGGTTCTCGTAAAAGCTACAGCAGCGATCGCGCCATGCCTTCCGCAGGTAGTAGCCGTAGTGGGCAGTGCCCACTTTAAATTCAGCGATCGCCCACCCACCTTAAATTATCGTATTCGAGAGTACAGAATATACTTTTGTTAAGCCTAATACATTTAAAGGGCTAGTTTTCCACAGGGTTTTCCACAGGGTTTTCCCTCAGGCTAACTTCGAGCTGAACATCACCCAGACCAAGCTAACCCACTGCCAGCCACGCCAATATACATCACAGACGTATCCGCATCAAAGCTAATTTGAAACCGACCTGTGCGGCGATAGTGCCAGTAGGTAGTGACGGTATCAGTCACCTTGCTGCCAAACAGATTAAACCCTCGCATCTCAACCTGGGTGAACCCAATTGAGCTTAAGTGACTTGTAAGTTCGGCTGGCGTGATGAATTTTTGCCAGTCATGAACGCCTGTGGGAATCTCTCGCAAGATATTCTCCAGCAGCCAGATCATGATCAGCTTTGAGCGCCAGGTACGATTGACGGTGTCAAAGCAAAACAGACCGGCTGGCTTTAGCACCCGGCGAATTTCGGATAGCGTTTGAGCCAGGTCGTCTACATGCTCTAGCACATCCACACAGGTGACAACATCAAACTGGCGATCGCCGTAAGGTAGATGCTCTGCAGCCCCTACTCCATAGACAATAGGAGAGGAAGCGTGCTGGCAGGCGGCTTCAATGCAGGCAGCCGACTGGTCAATGCCGCAGACAAGGGCACCGCGCTCAGCTAAAAATTCGCAGGTATAGCCGCCACCGCAGCCCACATCAAGCACGCTGAGTCCCTGCCAGCTTGAGACATAGCGATCGAAAAACCGAAATCGCAGCGGATTGAGCTGATGCAGGGCATAAACCTTGGCGCTGGGCTGCCACCAGTCTGCGGCCTGACGATCGTAAAAACCTAAATCATTTTTGAGCTTCATAGAAATGATACACAGATGAGGTAGGCGGGCACCGCCTACCGATAAATGCTACTTCCCGTTTATGTAAGACTTCCGAAACTCAAAATTGAACACACAAAACTCAGAACTAATATTAAACCTTAACCCGAGTGCTGATGTCTCTGTGATTATCCCGACGCTGAATGAGGCACTCTGTCTAGCCCGGACGCTGAGGCAGCTGCAGGGCTTGAATCCGCCTGTGCGCGAGGTGATTTTAGTTGATGGCGGCAGCGTTGACAACACAGTAGCGATCGCCCGAAGTGCAGGTCTCAAAGTGATTTATGCCGAAGCACGGCGATCGCTACAGATGAACCTGGGGGCGCAGCAGGCCACAGGTAAGTTTCTCTGCTTTTTACATGCCGATACCCAGGTGCCCGACGATTTAGCCGCCGTGATTGAAAAAACCCTGGCCAATCCCGCGATCGCCTGTGGGGGCTTCATTTCTCTGATGACCGGGCCGCTGCGAACCTACTGGGGCATTAGCCTACACAACTTTCTCAAGACCTACTACGCGCCGCTGCTGTTTCGGCCTCACCTTTTTTGGCGGGGCTGTCGGCTGCTGTTTGGCGATCAGGTGATGTTTTGCCCGCGATCGCTGTTCTGGCAGAGCGGCGGCTTCAATGCTGAATTGCCCATTATGGAAGAGGCCGATCTCTGCATTCGCCTCAGCCGCTATGGTTGCATTCGCCAGGTCAATCGGGTGGTGCAGTCTTCTGATCGCCGGGTGGCAAAATGGGGGCCGCTGAAAGCTCAGCTAATTTACCTCAGTATCGGCTGTCTCTGGGGACTCGGCGTTCCGGCCCGACAGCTCAAGCGCTTTTATGAAGAGGTGCGCTGATTCAGGCTCCAGTCGTAGGACAAATAGGCGATCGCGGCCTCAGCTCCAGGTTTGGGCTGACTCTGCCAGTAGGGTTGAATGTAGGCCACGATCGACGGGGCTACCTGCAAAAAATCGGCCTCGTACCATTTGAAGATTTTGCTGCAGTAGAGGATCTGGCGATCGCTGTCGTAGCGTACCTTGGCGGGATTGTTGATAAAAAGCTGGGCGTCTGCTTCTAGCTGCGATCGCATGGTGTCGGGCCAGTAAGCCTGGTTGCGCAGCCGGGGACAGCCGAGGGCGGCACACACCAGAGCAAAGTGCATACGCGGCTCTTGAAACTGCTGGCGCAAAAGCTGGTGTTCTAGGGTATTGAGGCTGATGGGGCGATCGCCCAAACGAGATACTGGCTTCAAGAAAAAGTACAAAAAGGCGACCCAGTTGGGTACACCCAAAATCTGGGGGCGAATCGTATCTAGCGGATACAG
Organism: Leptolyngbyaceae cyanobacterium RM1_1_2; assembly: GCA_012032345.1. Classification (GTDB taxonomy): domain Bacteria; phylum Cyanobacteriota; class Cyanobacteriia; order Phormidesmidales; family Phormidesmidaceae; genus Sphaerothrix. Next base: position 37,964 of record JAAUQI010000042.1, read on the forward strand.
CTGCAAAATTTGCTGCACCACCAGCGCGTTGTAGAGATTGAGCAGCAGCGCCAGCCTTTCGTCCTCTGCTAAAGCCTCTAGTTCAACCTTTTCTAATGCCTGCAGCCAGTCTTGCAGCGCCTCAGCCGCCTCAGCCTGCCAGCGCTGATAGTCTACCTCGCCCACCGTATTGACATAAGTTTGCAGCAGCCGCTCCCAAGGCGCAAAGTCAATCATGTCTAATTTTTTTGGCTAAAAGACTTGATCCTGAGGCTACGCTAGCATTTAGCATCGGCACATAATTTTCCTGACAAGAAATTGTGGCGGGGATTAAAAATAGGAACAATTGCCTGCGTCTCTGGGCTAACACCCGCTACAAAGCTATAGCGTCTCTCATTGCAGCGACTGCAGGCAAGTGCAAGATTGTCAAGTTCATCAGAATCACCCAAAGATTTTGGAATGACATGATCAACGGTAAACCGATTAGCACTCAATCGCTCTGAAGAATGGCAATACTCGCAGACATATAGCGTTTTTCACCCTAATGAGGTACACCTAATATTTCCTGATCCTGCTTTATCTGCCAGCCATGAAACCCTACTCCATAGCCTTTCGTCAGAAGATTATCAAAGTCTATCAGAACGAAGCTATTTCGCAACGAAAACTGGCTAGATGCTTCAATGTCGCATTGAGCTTTATTCAAAAACTACTCAAACAATATCGGGAAACGGATTCAGTAGCACCAAAACTTCGTACTCAGCAAACTCCTCCCATTCTCAATGATGAACAGCTTGCTGTTTTAGGTCGTTTAGTCGAAGAGCAGAATGATGCCACTTTAGAAGAGTTACAAGGGCTACTTGCTACTGAAACGGGTATCGATGTCAGCCGCTCGACAATTGACAGATCCCTGAATAAATTAGATTTAACACTAAAAAAAGACATTCCATGCCAGTGAAAAGGAAAGTGAGCGAGTTCAACTTAAGTGTGTAGAGTAGTGCTATTCCGGCGAATCTCCGTGCCTTTAGGCCGGAGAGGATGTCAATAGCTCAAAGGATCTGCCGGAGCCATTATCCCAGTTGAGAAATTCCTCGAAGGTGGGTGACTTTTTGGCGATCGCAATCATTGCTTTTAACCCTTTAAACAGGTTAGATCTGCATCATTTTTTCTAGTTTAAAGCAATTGTCTTGTTCCAAAGTTGCCAGCTCGATCGCCTCGGCCTTGCCCTACGAGCCATTCGCCAAAATCGCCACCAAAATGCTAAACAGGTTCTCAAGATCGGCGGGCACCCGGTAAAGATTTAAGTTTTGATTAATCTGCGGCTGTGGGCGATCGAGCGCCCCGAACTGTCAGATATCGCTGGTCGAGACCGCCCCATACAGTCGCGGGGTAGCTGAGTCAGTCCACTGCTCCAGCGCAATTAGCTCAATGGCAAGCTGAGTAAAACCTCTAGCTAGGTCAGCGTTTTTTACCGTGGCTCTAGACATCAGTCGGTAGGCATCAGGCCGTTGTTAAAATCTCACCTTGAGCCTAGTGTGACCCGCTAAGCTCTCAAAACTTTAAATCAGGCCAATCAGCAAACCCACCACCGCGCCCAGGAGTACTAGCTGCCAGGTGGGAACTTTGTAGCGAATTAGGGCGATCGCTGCTGCTAGGCCAATCAGCGCTGCCGCCAGTGAGTAAAGCCAGGTAGGCTGATCCAGGGCAGCTTGGGCCAGAGGAATAGCCGCCGCTGCGATCGCCCCCAAAACCGCAGGGGTCACCCCTTGCAAAAAGGCTCGAATCCAGGGATTTTGACGAATCCTTAGCAGCAGCGGAGCCGCCAGCATAATAAAAGCAAACGAGGGGGTAAAAATGGCGACAGAGGCCGTCAGCGCCCCCAAGACTCCGGCTACCTTGTAGCCGACAAAAGCCGCCGTCAGCACCACTGGCCCTGGTGAAAGCTGACCGATCGCCACTCCGTTGATAAATTCAGTCCGGGTGAGCCAGTGCAGCTGCTCCACCACCTCAAACTCTAGCAGCGGAATAATTACCAGGCCACCGCCAAAAATAAAGCTGCCCACCTTGAGAAAGAATAGCGCCAGCGGCAGAAAAAAATCGCCAATGCGCTCCGTACCCCAAAAGCTAGCCAGCGTTAGGGTTTCTACGGGTAGATCTGCCGCCAGCAGGGGCAAAGGCGGCAGCAGCCATGCCCTGATTGGGCTGTTGCTATCGCTGCGGGGGCGAAACCAGTAAAGGCCCAGCAGTCCCGCCACAATGAACTGGATCAGCACGCTCAGGGAAGTAAAAACGGTAATCAAGAAGACGGCAACCGCGATCGCCCCGCGTTTCCAGTCTCGAACAGATTTCTTACCCAGCTTCCAGCAAAAGGCCAAAATAATCGCCGTAACGACGGGGGAAATTCCTAGAAAAATAGCCTCTAGCTGGGGCACACTCTGAAACCGAAAATATACCCAGGCCAGCGCTACCACAATCAAAAAGGCAGGCGCAATGAAGCAAAACCCAGCGACTAGAGCGCCAATCTGTCCGGCTCGAACATAGCCAATATATATTCCCATCTGAGTCGAAGCTGGCCCCGGCAGCATTTCGCAAACCGCCAGCCCTTCAGCAAACTGCTCCGGCGTCAGCCAGCGACGACGCACCACAGCTTCGTCACTCGCCATTGCAATATGGGCTTGGGGGCCACCAAAGCCGATAGTGCCTAGCTTCAAAAAATCTGGGCAAGTTCCAAGCGATCGCTAGAGCGCCTGAGGCTGCAGCTCATTGTTTGGATCGGTCATGGCTGGTTTATTAAGGGGGTTATTATGATGACTA
>JAAUQI010000043.1 GCA_012032345.1 Leptolyngbyaceae cyanobacterium RM1_1_2
AGAGCAAACCAAAGGCTTTGTGTTGCTGAAAAAGCGATGGGTCGTGGAACGCACGTTCGGTTGGCTGATGGGCTGTCGGCGTTTAGTCCGAGATTATGAGTTGCTGCCAGAAACATCGGAAACGTTTATTTACCTGGCTATGATCGATATGATAAGGCGATTGGCGTAACATCTGACCCCCTACAACTTTTCAAACATCCTCTAAGAGTACTGCTACGATTTATCAAAAGCTCTTGCTTGAATAAACCTGATAAATCTTTTAAGCGATTGATTAGGGTTAGCCAGTATGTAACAGCTTTCTCATCGCAAGAGAATTTGTTGCGATCGCTTTGATAGTACTTAAATGAAAAGCTGATGCCTTGCGGCTTCAGCTTTGTTGATTCAATCCCAGATTTACTATTTTTTGGGATCTCAGTCTTTTTAATTTTTTTCGACACGGGAGCCGTAATATTCCTTCATCCACTCTTTCTTGATGATTTCGCTAGAAGAAGCATCTGGAGGTAGATTTCCCCTAGCCCAATTCCAAGGATCCTCAGCATGGGTCATCTGCTCTAGCTCGTAGGCATCACAAGCAAAGTACTCTTCAGTAACTTCGTCGAGAAATTGGGAAACATCTTCAGACAGTTCAGGATCTGCATCTTCCGAGATTGGCTGCCATCCAAAAGATTTATATTTTTGATACAAAGAAGGAATTACTGGCCCATGCACCCAAGCCTGGAAATCTTCTTCAAAAAGAGGATGGTCATAAAGTGCGATATGCCAAGCCTGAGCATAATAGACCAGCTTCTGAAGCTTCAAATTACTAATGAAGGAGCCAGTCTCATTCGATAGCCAAATAAAATAGTCTGCTATATCAAAGCAGGACATCAACCAGCTCCCCCCCTTGCTCACAAAGTTTTATGAAAAATTCTTGCCCCTTGTGCAGTAGCCCGTGCATTTTTCGCAGCAAGGGCAGACAAAGAACGCTTATACTATTATAGTTTACTTGTACTACTATGATATTTTGATTAAATGATTACAAAAGTATCTCTAAGTTTAGCAGGTTGGTTTGATGGCCGTTTGAGTACTAAGGATATTTACTAAGCTGGATACCAGAGAGATTCAATCTGCTGGATGACGTCGGCGGCTGTGCGCTCAGCGACCTGGCCCTGGGTGCCGAGCAAAACGGTAACGTGCCCAAGTTTGCGCCCTGGGTAGGACTCGGTTTTGCCATACCAGTAGACATGGGCATTGGGAATCTGGCTAAGCTGGTGGCGCTGTTTGGCATAGTCGCGGGCGGCCTGTTTGTAGCCCAGCAGGTTTACCATCACGGCTTGCTGACAGGCGATCGCAGGCGATCCCAAAGACAGGCCGCTTACTGCCCGCAGATGCTGCTCAAACTGCGACGTGCGGCAGGCATCTAGGCTGTAGTGACCAGAATTGTGAGTGCGCGGGGCAATCTCGTTGACTAAAACGCGCCCGTCCTGCGTGAGAAAAAACTCAATGCCAAAAACACCCACGGCCTGCAGGCTATCCATCACCGTCCGCGCGATCGCCCCAATTTCTTCAGCCACTAGCAGATCAACCTTAGCGGTGGCAATGACGCGACGGCAAACCTGATCGACCTGCTGAGTTTCAACCACCGGGTAGGCGATCACCTGTTTGAGCTGCGATCGCGCCACCATAATTGCCAATTCCCGCGCAAAGGGCACAAACTCTTCTAGCAGCACAGGCGCGTAGTTAAGCTGCTGCCAGGTCTGCTCAACGGCTGTCAAAGTTTTTAACACAAACGTGCCCTGACCGTCATAGCCGTGCCGTCTGGTTTTGAGCACCAGCGGCAAGCCGATTTCAGCTACTTTTTCAGCCAGATGTAGCCCGTCGGCCTCAGACTCAAGGGCCGTAAACCGAGGCGTGGGCAGACCCGTTTTCTGTAAGTAGAGGCGTTGCTCGTATTTATCTAGCAAAGGCTTAATTGCCGCTAGCGAAGGATAAAATTTGGTGCCCTGAGCGGCGAGCTTCTCTAAAGCCGGGAGGTTAACAAACTCGTTTTCAAAGGTAATCAGGTCACACCTGCTAGCTAATTCGGCAGTTGCCGCCGCGTCGTCAATCGGGGCCAAAATAATCTCTGTGGCGATCGCCGCTGCCGGATCTGTCGCCTGCGGGGTTTGCACGATTAGCTCTAGGCCGAGTTTTTTGGCACCAGCCGCCATCATCCAGGCCAGCTGACCACCGCCAATCACCCCGATACGCCTAGCGGGGATAGTTTCTGCCGGAGCTGAATCAAACAGGTTAGAAGCAAGCATGAAGGCGATCGCTTTAGAGGTGTTTCCCCCCATCTGTATAGATTGTAGGAGACTCTACGCTGTAAAAACTAGAGGCCAGTGCTGTAGACAACCGCGCCCGAATGGGGTCGCTGCCTATGTGAGCATATCCTGACAGCGAATCTTTAGAAAAACACGAGTTGACTTCGCTGCCAAATTAGACATTAAGAACTTATTAAAAGTCTTTGCGTCTCGTCACTCTGCCGATAAGGTGTTTTTAGATACCTCCTAACTGCGTTTTCAGCCCTGCTCAAATTCTTCACTGGTGTTGAGCGGGGCTGATCTTTATCGCTCCGGGGGAGTACGGGTAATTTCTACTGTAATTTGGCCGTCAAAGTTGGCGATTGGCGGCGTTAGTTTGGTCAACTTCACCTTGACCTGACTCAGGCGCTGGTCGTAGGCTAGGGCTGTTTGGGCAATTTGCTCTGCTAGCTTTTCTAACAGCGCGTATTTTTGAGTTTGAATAATTTTTTGCGTAGCCTGGACGACGCTGACGTAGTCGTGGGTGTCTGAGAGGCGATCGCTCTGACCCGCCACAGACAGATCGAGCCACAGCGTCAGTGTCACCTCAAACCACTGGCCTAGCACCTGTTCTTCAGGCAGAGCGCCGATATAGCCGTAGGCGCGGATGCCGCTAATTTGGATATTGTCCATCGTCAAACTGTGAGTACCTGAGCGGCTGGCAATGTACCTGAAGGAGACATAAAACAGACATCAAAACCGCCGCGACCACTCTTTGGGCCAGCGCTCAACCACTACCTTAGTCTGGGTAAAAAACTCAACGGCGTGATCGCTCTGTCCGTGCAGGTCACCCAAAAAACTGTCTTTCCAGCCGCTGAAGGGGAAAAAGGCCATTGGGGCTGCCACGCCAATGTTAATGCCAATATTGCCTGCTTCAGCTTCGTAGCGAAACTTGCGGGCAGCAGCCCCGCTGCTGGTAAACAGACAGGCCATGTTGCCCCACTGGCTGCGGTTGACTAGGGCGATCGCGGCATCAATCGTCTCGACGGCCATCAGTCCTAGAACCGGGCCAAAAATTTCGGTATTGGCAATGGCGCTGTCTGGTTCTAAGTCACCCAGCAGCGTAGGACCGACAAAATACCCCTGTTCGCTACCGCTAATTTTAGGGTTGCGGCCATCTACTATGGCTTTGGCTCCATCTTCAATGCCCTGCTGAATTAAGCCTTCAATTCGCTGGCGGCTCTCAGCAGTGATGACTGGCCCCATTTGAACATCCGGGTCGAGGCCATTGCCCACTTTGCGACTGCTGGCAGTTGCAGCGATCGCCTCAGTAAAGGTTTGACTAGCTGCCCCGACTGTAATTGCTAAAGACGCCGCTAAGCAACGCTGTCCGGCACAGCCAAAGGCACTGTCGGCAGCAATTCGCGTTGTCATTTCCATATCGGCATCCGGCAGCACAATCAGCGGATTTTTAGCACCGCCCTGACACTGCACCCGTTTGCCGCTGGCGGCAGCGCGGCTGTAAATATAGCGGGCGACAGGAGTAGAGCCGACAAAGCTAATGGCCCGAATTTGCGGATGATCTAGCAGGGCGTCTACAGTAGCTTTGCCACCGTTGACTAGATTGATCACGCCGGGGGGCAGCTCAAGCTGATCGATCAGGGCAAAAATCTTTTGCATCGTCAGCGGTACTTTCTCAGATGGCTTGACCAGGTAGGTGTTGCCACAGGCGATCGCATAGGGCAAAAACCAAAACGGAATCATGGCTGGAAAATTAAACGGGGCGATCGCGGCGGCAACGCCTAGGGGCTGGCGAAACATAAACTCATCAATACCGCGAGAAATATTTTCCAGGTTACGGCCCTGCATCAGCGTCGGTATACCACAGGCCACTTCGACGTTTTCAATAGCGCGGCGCAGCTCTCCCGTAGACTCTTTCAAAGTCTTGCCACACTCCAGGGTAATGGTTTGAGCAATATCGTCTATGCCGTTGTCTAGCAGGCCCTTGAGCTTAAATAAAAACTGGATGCGCTCGGTCGGCGGTACCCGTTGCCACTGCACAAATGCCTCGGCTGCAGCTTGTACAGCCTGCTCCACCTCAGCCGCTGGCGAGAGGGGCACTTGTGCTAAGGTTTCAGCCGTAGCTGGGTTGGTGACAAGCAGCTGCTCCGAAGCACTGGAGGCAATCCACTGACCGTTAATGTAGTTTTTTAGAAGAGTCATAGAGCGCAAAGTGGCAGACAAAGAATCTACAGTACTTTGTACATTCGCACGGCGACCCTGGCAAGCCTACATAAGCAAATCAGGGCGGCTAGAGAACTGTTAGAATTCATCAGCCAGACGGACTGCTAGTGTCAGTCTAGTTGCATCAAGAAGAGCTATGTCTGAAGATGTATCTATATACAATTCGCTTCTATGAATGATTTGTTTGCTTTATCTTTTGTTTACCATACTGAAGGGAGCAGGTCTCCGCGTGAGGGAAGTGCTCAAACATACCCAAATTTAAAAAAGTAGTCAGGTTCATAATGGTGATTGAAAGAATTACTTGTTACTACGCCAATACGAGTAGCCAGATCCAGGTTATTCGTATTGCTAACGTTACCGACTGGTATTTTGAGCGAATTTTGTTTCCGGGGCAGCGGCTGATGTTTGAAGCTCCTGCTGAAGCACAGCTCGAAATTTATGCCAACGCTGCCCTGATTAACGAAATTCTTTGTGGCCAGCTCGAAGTGCGATCGCCTGAAACAGTGGCTAGCCCACTCGCCTAAAATTTCCTGACACCTGTAAACTGATTTCCCGCAGTAAGAGGGATGCAAGCCTTGCATCCCTCTTACGCTTTGGGTAGCAGCGGTCATAAGATTCATATCTGACGCTAGTGGAGTCATCACCGTGAGACTAGAATAAGTGCTCAGAGAAATGAGGAACTTTCACACCCGATAGTCAGTCCAGGCTAGTGAGTGAAAAGCTTTATTCAACCAGATTCTATCGGGCTGTTTTTATGAAACTAAATTATCTAGCGTTTTTGATATTTGGCGTTGCTCTGACGTCGGTTAGCACTGTCGTCAAGGCTCAATCTCCCGACCCTGAGACGCTCACAAGCATTGATTGTGTCGGCTTTAGCGAACCCGCTACTTCTACAGATCTAGCCCAAGCAATTGCCCAGGTAGAGGTAGAGCAGATTCTTTTAGATCTACTGGTGAGTGAGTCTCATCCTGAGGCTATTGCCCTAAGTCAAAAACAAATCGATTTAGAAGCCTGCCTGACTCAGCTGCAGCCAGAGGATGAGGATACTTTAGTAACTGCTGCTACGACAAGCGCTGTAGAGGCTAAGATCACTGAACTAGAGCAGCAGTATGCCACTGACGAAATTACCTATACCGACGACCATCCCGCACAGCAGTTTCTCCTAGATGGAATTGAAGCTCTACGCCAGCGTTTGGCAACCCTACAGTAGGTCTTTGAGCTAGCCAATAGCCTGCAGCGCCTGTCGCAGGTCACCTTGAGATTGGGCCAGGATTTGCTCCGCCGCTGCGGCATCAAGCTGGCCCCAATACATCAGCAAAGCTAGCTTTACCCGCTGCCCGCTTTTATCCAGCCAGATTTCAGCCTGGGTTCGATCTAGGTCGCTCAGATCGCAGAGGATCCTCAGGCGCGATCGCGGAGCTTGCTATTAGTCACCGAAACGTCAATCATACGATTGCCATAAACTTTGCCGAGCTTGACCATGACGCCTGTAGACAAAATATTCAGCGCCATCTTAGTGACGGTGCCTGCCTTCAGCCGGGTAGAGCCGGCCAAAATCTCGGGGCCAACCAGCAGACGGATATCCACATCAGCTTTAGCCTGCACCTGATCAGCTGGAACACAGGCAATAAATATAGTGGTCGCTCCCCGCTGGCGGGCCGCTTTGAGCGCTCCATGCACGTAGGGCGTGGTTCCCCCCGCTGTGATGCCCACAACGACGTCTCGCTGGGTAATCTGGTGCAGGGCGATCGCCTCTACACCGTCTTGCTCAATATCTTCCAGCCCCTCTGAGCTGCGCACCAGCGCCCCCGCGCCCCCAGCAATGATGCCCTGCACCTGGTTGGGGTGGGTACAAAACGTCGGCGGACACTCAGCCGCGTCTAGAACGCCTAGCCGTCCGCTGGTGCCTGCGCCCACATAAAACAGGTGGCCACCATTGCGCAGGGCGGTGGCTGTTGCTGTAATAGCCGCTGCTAGAGCCTGCCTTGCCCCGCCGATCGCGGCCAGTGTCTTTTGGTCTTCGCGGTTGAATAAGTCAACAATTTCTAACGCCGAGAGCTGATCGAGCTGTTGGCTCTCAGGGTTGGCTTGCTCGGTGAGTAGGTGACCGCGATCGCTTGAGAGAATAAGGGGTGAGGACATCTCAGGCTGGTTCACAAAGTGCCCTTGCTTCAGGTTAGCTGCCCTCTACTTTACCAGGCTCTGCCTGATCACGACTAAGAGTTAAGCAAGATGGCGGTCTTCGAGAAGACTGGCAAATGATAGGGTATGAATCTGGATTAGCGGCAGGCTAGGTGGAGAAGCCGTGAATTTAACTGTAGATTCAATTTCTCAAGCTATCGATTCCAATTTTGTCAGCGTTTCGCCCGAGTGCCCTGCTCAAGACGCGATCGATCAGCTCTATCAGGCTTCATCACGTTGTCTTCTAGTGGTCAAAACTACTGCGGGGACAGCCCGTTTGGTGGGCTGGCTGACAGAGCAAGACATTGTCAGAGCCGCTGCGAGCCAAATCGAGCTGTCCGCCTCAAGCGTGCAGCAGTTGATGTCTCAGCCGCCAGCTATTTTGCAGGAAAGCAGCTTACCCGAGCGCGCCACGGCTCTACAGATGCTAGCTCAATCCTCGGTGTCAGCTTTGCCAGTAGTCGATCGACAAGAACAAATTATTGGCTTGCTGAGTTCTCGTCGGCTCTTGCAACTCTCCACTGCCCAGCCGCCGTTGCCGCTTTCAATACCGCTACAGCAGTTACTGGCGGAGTTAGGAGACATGGTTTGGGTGCTAGATGCTCAAGGGCGTTATTTGCAAGTAGTACCCACTGAGTTTGAGCGCACTTACCAGCTCGTGTCCGCGAGCGCAGGGCAGACCCTAGCCGACGTCTTTTCGGTCAGTCAGGTCGATTACTTTATTAGCTACATTCGCCAAGCCCTCAGTAGCCAAACCGGGATTGATTGCGAATACTGGCTGATGATTGAAAAACGCAAAAGATGGTACAGCACCAAGATTCTACCCCTTTCCGATTGGTTAACTGTTTGGATCAGTCAGGACATTACTGTCTATAAGGCTATTGAAACTACTTTACTCAAGCAGTCTGCTCAACTGACGCAGTTTGCTTCGAACCTGGGTCAGCTCCATCGACTACAGCTAGCGCATTTTGAATCTTTAGAAGATTTGTTTGCCGACTACATTAAAACCGGCTGCGACCTGCTGAATTTTAGCGCCGGGGCAGTCGGGGCGATCGCAGAGCAAACCTACACGATCTTGGCGGTTCGCTCTGATATAGCGGGCATGTCTCCTCACTTTTCGCTCAGGCTAGAAAGCGTTTATTGCCATCAGGTTTTTGAACAGCAAGCCACTGTAGCCTACACGCAGGTGCATGACACTGAGCGCCAGTACCATCCTTTCTATCAGCAGTTCAAAATAGAATCCTACATCGGCACGCCTGTTTGGGTAGACAATACGCTCTATGGCACCCTCTGCTTTTTTTCAACTCAGGTAAGAGACGGTTTTACCCATCATGAGCAAGAAATTATTGAGCTGATGGCTCAAAGCATGGGCAAATACCTCAGCGTGCTTAAAGCTGAAGCTGAACTTAGGGCGCAAAAGAATTTTCTTTATAGCGTGATTGATACGCCTCCTAATCTGATTTTTGCCAAGGACGCTGACGGCAGATTTGTCTTAGCTAATCGAGCTACGGCTGAAACGTATGAAACGACTATTCCTGAGCTGATGGGTAAAACAGTGGCTGACTGCGCTGTCTCGGTAGCCAAGGCCAATCTTTTCTCAGGCGGCGATCGCCACGTTCTAGAGACGGGAGAATCTTATGTTTTAGAAGAAGAGCTGCCTGCTGCGGGCAACAGCAGGTATTTCCAAATAGTTAAAAAACCTATTTCTGCTGGCGATGAACAGACTACCCTGGTGCTGAGTGTAGCCACTGAAATCACCGAGCGCAAGCGGGCTGAAGAGCAGCTACTACAGGCTAAAGAAGCTGCAGAATCCGCCAATTTAGCTAAGAGCCAATTTTTAGCCAGTATGAGTCACGAACTGCGAACGCCGCTCAACGCAATTCTAGGCTTTACTCAAATTATGGGGCAGGACAAGACCCTGAGCTGTGAACATCAGAATTCTTTAAGCATTGTCAATCGTAGCGGTCAGCATCTCTTAGGACTGATCAATGACATTTTAGAGGTGTCTAAAATCGAAGCGGGTAATATTCAAATTGAAAAAGATACGTTTGATTTATATCAGCTTCTAGACAATGTAGAAGAAATGCTGCAGGTCAAGGTAGCCAACAAGCCGCTGCAGCTAATCTTTAATTACGGTGCTGATATCCCTCAATACATCTCAACCGACGAGTGCAAGCTGCGGCAGATTTTGCTAAATTTGCTCGACAACGCTATTAAATTTACGCCACAGGGAACTGTACAACTTCAGGTGATGAAATGCTCGGGGCCTGAAACCCAGCGCGATCGCCAAGAAAGCCTGACTAGGCTATCGTTTGCTGTTCAAGATACTGGCCCAGGGCTGACAGCAGCAGAAATGCAGCAGGTTTTTCAGCCCTTTGAGCAGGCTCAAGCCGGTAAACAGTCTCTACAAGGAACCGGGTTGGGGCTGGCAATTAGTCAAAAATTTGCTCAGGCACTGGGTGGAGATATTAGTGTAAAAAGTATCGTCAGCCAGGGGGCGGTCTTTGATTTGCAAATTCCAGTCAGTCAAGCTCAAGATATTCTCTCTCGCTCTGCTGTGTTTGCCGATGCTCAGATGCAGATCGAACATTGGGGAGATTACCGGGTTTTGGTTGTAGATGATGATGCCATTAGTCGGCTGTTAATGAAAAAAATTCTCAAGGCTGCTGACTTTCAGATTAGAGAAGCTGCTAACGGACAGGTGGCACTAGAGCAGTGGCAGACCTGGCAGCCTCATCTGATTTTGATGGATGTTAAAATGCCTGTGATGGATGGCTGTGAGGCTACTCGCCGTATTCGGGCCGCTCAGTCCACAGACTCAGCGCTGAGCGCTCCAGTTATCATCGCAGTCTCTGCCAATGCCTTCGTTGAGGATCAAAGCAAGTGTATGGAGTCGGGCTGTAGCGACTTTGTCAGTAAACCGCTGCAGAAAGAAACGCTCTTGGCAAAGATTGTTTGCCATCTCACCGCTAGCTACCCCGCTGATACTGCTGCCTTTACTGGACAGAGTTCCAAAGGTGTGCCCGAGAGTCAGAGGCTGCAGAAGATGCTAGCTGAAATGCCTGATGTTTGGGTTAGACAATTTTATGCAACCGCCCTAGTTGGCTTTGATCAGCAATGCTTAAAGCTGCTTGAGGAGATACCGGCTACGTCTGCTCCCTTAGCTCAGCAGTTAGATGCCTGGATCAGTAATTTTCAGTTTGAAGCGGCGATAGATTTTATCCAAACAGCCAGCTCGATTGACACCCCAGCTATAAGCTAAAGTAGGCCCTCAAGCCGCTGACGAATCTGATCTAACTCTGAGTCAGACAAATCCTTCGGGCCAGATGGTGCCGGGAACTCATCAGCAGGTTTGGCGTCAGGATCCCAATCGATCTTGTCTACGTTTTGCTCAGGTGGAATCGCCAGTGTCCCTTCAGGCACTAGCTTATATTCATAGCCTGCTCCTGCACAAAATTCTTCAATTTCTTCTACTTCGAAAGCCTCCACGCTAGGAGAAGGCAGATCTTGTGCCTCCAGCATTAGCCCATAGCGAGCCGCATCTTCTTCATTCTCAAACATCAAAACGACGTTGCGATCGCCCGCCTTTAGAGTGTGAATGCCCTCGTTTTCGGAGCGAGCGTTAAACAAGACGATAAAAATGCGCATTGACTTGTCTCAGTTTCACAAGCATCGATGTGATTCTATCTTAGTGGTCGTGTGTCGCCTTAGATACACCAAATATGCTCTTTATCCTTTTTTATTTAAACCTGCATTTTTTTACTGTCATAGAGTTAGACAGAATCCTTGGCCTGCTAGACTTGGCAGAAAGTAGAGTGTCTGCTTTATTGAATGTGGTGAGATGGGTGGTATAGGGCAGCCATGACAAATTCTCCCCGGCATGGGCCGTCAGCAGACGAGGCATCTAGGGGTAAGCTTTGGATTCGTATAGGATTGGTTTTAAGCGCGATCGCTGTTCTAGTGGCGGCGGGCGGTGCTTTGTGGGCCTGGATTTTTATTCACGAGCGCCTGTCCCCACGCATCTCTCAAATCCTCACCGATTTGCTAGATCGCCCGATTCAGCTAGGAGAGGTTGAGCGGGTTACCCTCTCTAGCATCCAGTTTGGCCCTTCAGCCATGCCTGCAACCGAGAAAGACCCTGATGAGGTGTTTGCTGAAACCATTCAGGTAAGATTTAACCTGCTAGAAACCCTGCTGACTCGTGACTTAAAACTGCGGCTTGAGCTAGACGATGTGCAGGGCTATCTAGAGCAAAACGCTGCCCGTCAGTGGACGGATTTAGAAATACCTGAGCAAGAGCAAAAACCTTTTATCGAATTTAAGCTGAGTCGGGTCGAGGTCAACAACGGACAGCTGATTCTGATTCCCTACAACCAGCTAGATGCCCAAGATGACCTGATTTCGCTCGAAGATATTGCGGGTACAGTTGACTTTGCAGCCTACAACCTGCCCCAGCAAGAAGGTCAAGAACTGGCGATCGAGCCCCAAGAAATTAGCTTTGATGTTGCAGCCAAGCCGACCGTAGGGGGGCAGCTTGACGCTAAGGGGTCTTTGCTGCGGCTGCCAGAGGGCGTAGAAACAGAGGAATTTGCCTCAGGCACCAACGCCAATATTGCCGTTAACGTTCAATCGGTACGAATTGCAGATTTTGCCCCGCTGGCTTTTTCACTGGTTGAGACACCGCTGCCCCTAGAAATTCAGGCCGGACTGCTCAGCGGCAATGTCGAAATTGAAGTTCGCCCTGATCAACCTCTAGCCCTCACAGGGACAGCGGCAATTACCAACGGCGGTGTCACGCTTGAGGCTCTACCCCAGCCAGTTACAGCATTCAACACCCAGATGCGCTTTGACGGATCTGAAATCAGGCTAGAAGACACAACCGCTCGCTATGGCGAAATTGAAGCCGCCGCCGCCGGGGTGATCAATCTGCAGCAAGGGTATGACTTGACCGGCCAGATCGATAGCTTTACGGTTGAGCAGGTCGTTGAAACTTTGGCAGTAGAGTTACCCGTTGAAGCAGAGGGAGCCTTTACGGCAGAGGTGGCTGTCACCGGGCCGCTAAACGATCCTAACGTCATCGGTACGATTGAGTCTTTGGGCAGTGCACTAATTGACAAAGTCAGTTTTTCAGAGCTGGAGCTGGCTTTTGCTTTCGATCGCCCAACTTTAACCATTAGCGAGTTTCGGGCCTTACCCACGGCGGGAGGACAGCTGGTGGGTCGAGGCCGCTACCGTTTGGGAGAAACCGGAGAGCTGTTTTTGCAGGCGGAAGGCCAAGCCCTACCTGCCGATGAGATTGGCCGCGCCTATGGCCTGCCAGAAACGGTGCAGCTGGGGCGACTGGCGGTAGATGCCGAAGTGTCTGGCCCGCTCGACAATCTGCGGGGGGCTATAAGCTGGCAGGCTCCAGCAGCCTCCTATCCCAGTCGCGGCCTGATTGAACTTGCAGGCGATCGCATTAACTTTAGAGACACTGTCGTCCAGGTGGCCGGGGGAACCATCAGCGGCAGCGGTACCCTAGCCAACAGGCTGTGGCAGGCCAATCTACAGGGCCAGGGGATTCAGCTCGGCCAGTTTACCAACGCTCTTGACGGCACGGCCAACGGGGATTTTCAACTCTCAGGTAGCCTAGATGACCTCAGCGTGGCGGGCATTCGCGCCCAGGGAGACGCGGCGCTGCAGCTAGCGGCAGGTCGCCTGAATATTGACGCAACGCTGGCGAATGGTTTTTGGGACGCGGATGTGCGCAGCAGCGGTTTGGCCCTGAGCCAGTTTTCCTCAGCCCTACGCGGCAACGCCAGCGGCCAGGCCCGGCTCTCGGGCAGTATTGAAGACTTCAGTGTGGCCGGAATCAACGGTCAGGGAGATATTGCGCTACAGCTAGATTCAGGCCGTCTAGAGACTGATGCCAGACTTGCCAATGGCCTCTGGAACGCAGATGTGCGCAGCAGCGGTTTGGCCCTGAGCCAGTTTTCCTCAGCCCTACGCGGCAACGCCAGCGGCCAGCTCCAGCTTTCAGGCAATGTTGAGGACTTGAGTCTGGCTGGCATCCGAGCCCAGGGAAGCGTGGCTCTGTCTCAGGGACTGGCTAGCTTTGCCGCTTACTCTCCGCAGCTAGCTCAGCTAGACCAGGCTTTAAACGCAACCCTGGCCTGGAATGGCCAACAAATTAACATTGCTCAAGCCAGCGGCGCAGGTCTACAGGCTAGCGGCACCATCACGCCCCGGCTGAGTGGAGTCAATGCACCCGCGATCGCCAGTATTGACCTCAACCTCCGCACCGATAGCTTTCCGCTCCAGGCACTGCCGGTTAGTCTACCCAGCGTCGTGGCTTTAGGCGGACGCGCCGACTTTCAAGGACGGCTCTCTGGGACGCCCAGCAACCTCAACCTGGTTGGCGATCTGGCGCTCTCAGACCTGATAGTCAACGAGCTGGCCTTCGACCCGCGCCTAAGTGGCAACATTAGCCTCACCAACAGCAATCAGTTTAATCTGGCACTGAGAGGGCCGCAAGATCAAATTCAGGTAGACTATCGTCTCAGCGATCGCAACCTAAACTTTGCCATAGCCCTAGACGACGCCAGCGCCACTGGCCGCACCACCGACAATAACTTGCTACAGGTAGAAATTTTAAACTTCCCGCTAATAGCGCTCAACTTACCCCCTGGGGGTATTGGTAGCCTAGGACAGGTTAGCGGTCAGATCGACCAGGCTCAGCTGGTTATTGACCTGCAAAGCCAAGAATTTATTGCCGACCTCGATATCGCTCGGCCTGGAGTGGGTTACATCAGCGGCGATCGCTTTACCGGCAAAGTCACCTACAGAGACGGCGTGGCTGAGCTGACCGGGGGACGCCTGACGCGCAGCGCCAGCGAATACCTGCTAAGCGGACGCTATGCCCCCGGCACCACCCCGACCCTGCTAGCCAACCTCAAGGTGGAGCAGGGCCAAATTCAGGATATCTTAGCGGCCCTACAGATCTCCAGCCTGGATGACCTCAAGCGCGGCTTTGCCCCGCCGCTGGGGGCAGAGCTTTCCCCAGAACAAGTCCAAAATTATCTGACTACGCAGCCAGCAGGAAGCGCTAATGCTTCTCTGCTTAGACAGCTGCAGCGGTTCTCCGAAATTGCCGCTCTCCAGGATATTGAAGCAGAGGCAGAAGACGCCGCCCCGCTGCCGCCGCTCTCTGAACTAACTGGAACTTTTACAGGCGAAGTGCAGGTAGCCAGCTCATCCCAAACCGGTCTGGACGTAGACTTTGATTTAGTCGGCTCAAACTGGCGCTGGGGCGACGACTACGCGGCTGATGAAGTGGTTGCCAAAGGCGAGTACGCAGAGGGCATTCTGGCCCTTGCTCCGGTTGAGCTGCGCTCTGCCACAGATGATATTTCTCTGAGTCTGGCGGGAGAGGTAGCGCTCAGACAGGCCGATGCCGAACGCCGCACCCTGAGTTTAACGGCTCAAAACTTACCCGCTGCTCGGCTACGTCGTCTGGTGCAACGGCTCCCTGTCAGCTTAAATGGCAGGCTCAACGCTGAGGCTAGCCTGACGGGGAGCTTACAAAACCCGCTGCTGCGGGGTAGCGTCACGCTAGATCAAGGCACCATCAACAATCGCAACATTGCCTCTGGTAGGGCAGATTTTATTTACGATCAGGCCCGTTTTAACGTCATCAGCCGCGTTGTGGTGGAAGAACCCGATCCTTTAGTGGTCACCGTTAGCTTCCCTTATCGCTTTGACTTTATGACGGTGTATCCTGAGAGCGATCGCTTTGAAGCCACCGCCAACGTTAAAGATGAAGGTCTGGCTCTGCTCAATGTCTTTACCCGGCAGGTTGCCTGGGAATCGGGTGAGGGTAATGTTGATTTTGAAGCCACGGGTATCTGGCCTAGCTATTTACCTTTCCCGCTCATTACCAACGTTGTTGGCGCAGCCCAGGTTGAAAATGCAACCCTCAGCTCCATTCTCTTACCCAATGAGAATCTGACTAATTTTTCCACTCAGGCTACCTTTGAGGGAGATAAAATCATTGTTCAGAGTCTCTCGGGCGATCTCAGTAACGGACGGATTACAGGTCAGGGCACTTTCCCCCTAATCGCCCCCATCACGGCCAATCCTGAAGCCAATCAGACGCAAACTGAAGGTTCCCCCACAGTCCCCGACAGTTTAGCGATTTCAGCAGACGCTACCCAGCCGTTGACGATTGTATTAGATCAAATTGCTCTAAACTTCAAAGGGCTTTACCGAGGTAATGTTGAAGGCACAATTGTTTTGGGAGGTAGTGCCTTTACCCCGCTCGTTGGCGGTGAGGTACGTCTGTCTGAAGGTCGCGTTTTTCTACTTGATAGGGGCGGAGACGACTCTGTCAGTGCCGATACCTCAGTTTCAGCGGCTTTGACAGGGGCAATTATCTCGCCGCCTCAGCTTAGCGATCTCGACCTGATTTTGGCAGACAATGTGCAAATTGAGCAGGGTAACTTGCTCAATTTTATCGCTAGAGGAACGCTAACGATTGATGGCACGTTTAGCAACCTGCAGCCAGATGGCGTCATCTCTCTGCCGCGAGGTCGCGTTAATCTTTACACAACTCAGTTTCGAGTCGTGGGCAACGATAATACGGCAACATTCTCGCCAGGACAGGGGCTAGACCCAGACTTGAACGTAACGCTTCAGGCTTCGGTTCAAGAAGCTGGCACCTCTGATTTTATCTTTGCCGATAGCACGCCCTATCCTCCCTCCGAGCGCAGTGAACCGCCAACCGAGCTGCTGGGGTTAAACCAAGGCTCCATCCAAACGGTACGGATTCGAGCTGAGGTCATGGGGCCAGCCAGCCAGCTCAATAGCAATATCAGCGACAATCTTGTGCTTTCCAGCTCTCCCCCCCGTAGTGAGGGAGAGATTTTAGCGCTGCTGAGCGGAGGCTTTGTGGGTGCCTTAGAGTCTGTCGGCTCAGGCGGGGGAGACGAGTTTCAGGGACTGGTGACGTTAGCCAGTAGCGCCTTCCTGATTGCAGTGCAGGATACGATTGGCAATGCGCTGAGCCTCAGCGAATTTAGGCTTTTTCCAGCCAATAGCTCATCGGCTCAGGAGACCGGCGGCAGTATCGAACTTGGGGCTGAAGTGGGCGTTACTATCTCTAGTGACCTATCTGCCTCGTTGCTGAAGATTGTCACGGCGAGCGATCCGCCTCAGTTTAACCTGCGCTACCGCATTAGCGATCGCTTCACGCTGAGGGGCACGACCAGCTATGACGATTTTAGTGAGCGCTCAGGTCTGCTCTTGGAGTTTGAGAACCGCTGGTAGCAGGGTGAATCCTGAGGCCAAATAGCGCTGCGCTACTTGAGCGAGAACGACTCAACTGGACGAGAATAAAGCACTTCTTGAGAAGCGATCGCAAAATTTTCGTCCAGCCAGACCAGAGCTGCTTCGACCACCTCACCTTGCTCAATCACCACTAGCGAGAAATTTCGCACGCAGGTGCTCTCCGTTCTGATAATACGGGGGACACTGGCCGCGTTGAGGTAGACGGTGCCTGCTCGATCCTGCACCAGTCGCTGCCGCAGCTGTTGCGTGTGGCGCAGGCGGTGGTGCATGTGCCCAAATGTCACCAGCGACACCTGCTTACCCATCTGCTGCGCCAGCGCGATCGCAGCGGCTAAATCTGGATCGCCATAGTCTCCCCCGACTGGCTTCCAGTCTTTGCCGCAGGGAGATCCTGGCGCGTCTCCAAGGCCGAATGGGCCACTGTGGCCCACAAAATAATCGTCTCGTGGTTGGCCTGCTCTACCTGCGATCGCAAGCGAGCGGTTGAAGTCTCTAAGCTATCAATGCCGTAGCGTTCTTGATAAAAATGGGCAACGTGCTCCCACTTAGAGCCACCCCAGCTAAAGGGGCGTCCTCCTAAAATGCTGAGCTTAAGCTGCGGCAGTTCTAGCCTGCCGTAGCCGATATGCGCAGCGCCCAATAAATCGAGCTGCTGCTGTACGCGGTCTTCTACCGTGCGATCATAAGGGCACTTTCTACGGCCCCATTCGGTAGCGCTATACCAGGCATCATGATTGCCCAACACAACTGCCGTCGGCAAATCCAGCGCCGCGATCGCCCGTGTGACCTCTACTGCCTCGTTACCAAAGTCACCCACAAACAGGGCCAAATCCACACCTAACCGCTGCAGCGCCGTGGCATCTTCTGACTCCCACTGATTGTGAATGTCTCCCACAATCGCAACTCGAACTGCTGTTTTTGGCTGTCGTCTCAGACTAGTCATGCAAGTTTTCTTGATCTTCCCTTCCCTAGGATAAGGGGAAAGTTTGTTCTCATGTCTGCTATCGCTAGTACGGCTAAATCTGGTCAGGCCGTCTGCCCTGATTTGGGCCTAGTGTGCCTTCTCTGTTTAGCTCAGCAAAGCAATCGTACTACCATAGTTTATGTGTCCGTCCTGAGCGCTAGCGCCTGAGCGCGATCTGACGACATTCATCAAAATGGTCGTTCATTACTTAGCCTGAGCTGATTCCTATGTCCTCTTCCTCGCTGCTTATTTTCACTGACTTGGACGGCACCCTACTTGATTCCGAGACTTACAGTTACGCAGCCGCCTATCCCCTGTTACAGCAGCTCAAGACTGAAGGTATCGCCGTCATTCCAGTCACTAGCAAAACTCGCACCGAAGTCGAAACTCTAATTCAGCAGCTCTCGCTAGAGACGCCTTTTATTACTGAAAACGGCAGCGGCGTTTTTATTCCGGTTGGGTACAAAGGTTTTGAACTGCCTGAAGAGGCTGAACTCGTAGGACGTTACTGGATTTTGCAGCTTGGCTGCCCCTACGTGATGACTAGAGCTGGCCTCAAGGCGATCGCCCAGTCTATCGGTCGGCCTCTTAAGGGCTTTGGCGACCTTTCTATTGAGCAAATTCAGCAGCTCACAGGACTTTCCGCTCAGGACGCTAAAGAAGCCAAAGCCCGCGAGTTTACTGAACCTTTTCTGACCCCTAAAAATGTTTCACCTGCGGCTCTCGAAGCTGCCGCCAACGAGATGGGCTTTCGAGTCGTTGTCGGCGATCGCTTTTCACACCTGATTGGCAGCGAAGCAGGCAAAGGTGCTGCCGCCCTCCAGCTCAAAGCACTTTACCAGGCTGCGCTGCCCGATGGTGGCACCATTACAACGCTTGGCTTAGGCAACAGCCCCAATGATATTGACCTGCTTGAAAATGTTGATATCGCTGTGGTGATTCCGGGGCAAGATGGGCCACACCCCAGACTTAGCGATCGCGGCTGGCAGATTGCACCTCAGCCAGGGCCAGAGGGCTGGGCGATCGCGGTGAGGGCCGGGTGGGAGAGGGCAGCGGGGGAGTCAAGAATGGAGCGGGGCGACTCTTGGGCTTGGGGCTGAGTTGAGCTGTGAAATTTTGGTCTTGGGCCGGCTCATTTTTGGTAGATGTAACTATAATTAGAAGCAACTGAAATAATAAACTCTACAAAAAGTTGAGTATTCTGTGTTTACTACTGCATCTCCAAAGTCACACTCCGTTCAGCCATCGGTAGATCTATTTGAGGCGATCGCTGCCCTCAAAAAAGACCTGAACGCTATTGTCTTGGCCCATTACTATCAAGAGCCAGACATTCAAGATGTGGCTGACTACATTGGCGATTCCCTGGGGCTTTCCCAAAAAGCGGCCAGCACAGAGGCTGATGTAATCGTGTTTGCTGGGGTTCACTTTATGGCGGAGACTGCCAAAATTCTCAACCCCAACAGGCAGGTTCTTTTACCAGATCTTAATGCGGGCTGCTCCTTGGCCGATAGTTGCCCTCCATCTGAGTTTGCTCAGTTTAAGGCGGCTCACCCAGACCACATAGTAGTGTCTTACATTAACTGCACGGCTGAGATCAAGGCGATGAGCGACATCATCTGCACCAGTTCTAATGCTGTCAGGCTGGTAAATCAGATTCCTAGAGATCAACCCGTTATTTTTGCTCCCGATCGCAATCTGGGCCGCTACGTTATGGAGCAGACCGGGCGAGAGCTACTGCTGTGGCAGGGAAGCTGTATTGTTCACGAGACTTTTTCTGAAAAGAAGATTGTGCAACTGCAGATAGAGTATCCCAAGGCTGAGGTGATTGCCCATCCCGAATGCGAACAGCCTGTTCTGCGGCAGGCAAAATTTATTGGTTCGACCACGGCCTTACTTAACTACGTTCAGCAAAGTCCCAAGGATCAGTTTATTGTTGTTACCGAACCTGGTATCATTCACCAAATGCAGCGTCAGGTACCCAACAAGCTGTTTATTCCCGCCCCGCCCCAGGCTGACTGCGCCTGCAATGAGTGTCCCCATATGCGGCTAAACACTCTGGAAAAGCTATATTTAGCGATGAAAAATCGTCAGCCAGAAATCACGCTACCTGAAGATATTCGCGCCGCTGCTCTGCTGCCAATACAGCGTATGTTAGCTATGAGCGTCTAGCTTATTTGTTGGGGAGCGTGTCACCTTACGTCTGTGAAACAACTTTTTGTAGTTGAGTATAAATACTCAACTACAAACCTGACAGCTCCCATTTGTTTCTTGTGGCCTGTTGGCTAACTGCACAAAGCTGCTCACTTAGGCTATTTGTCTACACTCTGCCGGCTAGATGGGCCAGTTGTTTACTATTGTAAATGTGGATTACCTTATGTTCGTCGTCTGTCTTAAGCCAGCCCTTCTCAGTTAGCTTCCCCATAATTTTCTGAGCTTCATCATCTGAGATATCGGCTACATCTGCCAGATCTGCAATCGGAATATTAAAAATATCCGTACCCTGATCGGCTGCTTGGCCGTAGGCATCGCTCAGCCCTGCTAGCGTATTGGCTAGCTTTACAGCAGGGGGCTGGTTGCGAATTTGAAAGCGGAAATTAGTTTGCCGTAGCCGCTGCACCATTAGCTGCAACATCCGATGATGTAGCTGAGAATCTTTGAATAGCGTTTGAATGAAACGCTGAGCCGAAATGCTGAAGAGCTTAACGGTTGAAAGGGCCACCACATCAGTTGAGCGAGGCGACTCATCTAAAATAGCCATCTCACCAAAAAAGTCGCCTTTGCCTAGGACGGCCAGGGTGGAGAACTCCTCGCCAACGTGACGCCGCACTTTTACCCAACCAGATTCGACGAAGTAGACAGCGTTGCCCCAGGCATCTTCCATGAGAACAGCGCGGCCAGCAGGGTATTCGTGAGTCGTTGAAACTGTAAGAAGCCAATCAATTGTTTCAGGATTGGCGGCGTTGAAAAGGGTAAAAAGCTTACTGAAAGCTTCAGGCTGCATGGGAAAAATTTAGGCTAGCGTGAACTGAACAACAGTCGGTAGAGCCAAGAGGGCGACTTTTCTTAGAAAACTATAAAAATTCGCACAGTCTTGCTTATGCACATAGTACTACTGATAAACAAAGAGGTTTACCGGACGCGCCTTTAATTTATTGGGCTGATAGCCAATGCTGATAGCCACAGTAATGATAAAGCCGCTCAGGGTCACTTATTTATGTTGCCCTATCTCATCAGAGACTGGGCAGCTTTATAAGCAATTTTCTGATCTTCATAATTTTGCCTGAGCTTCGGCTCGTAAAACTCGAGTCACTGCCTGCTGAAGCTGAGGCCGAAGGGCGCTAACACAGTCAGGCCAGCCGATGACAATGGACTGACGATGGCTCAGTGTTTTAGGCTCAATTTGAGCGGGGCTAAAGGACAAAGGTGCCCCCGTTAAATCGCAACAGGTTAGCCCAGCCGCTCTAGCCAGGGCAATTGGCCCCGTTGTATCCCACAGCTTGACTCGACCGTTTAGATATACATAAAGCCCAGCCCGTCCCTGTAAGACTTCCATGACTTTAAGACCAAAGCTGCCTAACGAGTAAAACTGAACGGTTGGTATCTGCTCGGCGATCGCCTGTCCAAAGCGGCGCTGATCGCGATCGCCCAAAATAATAGTGCAGCGCTGAGGCTCTAGCTCAGCCATTTTCGGTAACAGCGGCTCTGATGGCTCAGCCGCGATCGCTCGAAATAAGCCCCAATCAGCACCTCCCCAGTAAAATTTTTGGTGAGTGGGCGCATAGATCCAGCCTAAGACGGGCTGATAGTCCTGCAAAAGCCCTGCCATGACCGCATAATTTTGACGATGGTGAATAAAGTCTTCGGTGCCATCAATCGGATCGATTAGCCAAAGTCGAGACTGTTTCGTGTCAAAGACCTGGCGAGAAGCCGTATTTTCTTCAGTAATGACGCCGTCATCTGGAAACAAAGCTGCAAATCCAGACGCCAGCATCTGGTCTAGAAGCCGATCAACATTGGTGACGTAGTCCTCAAAGCCTTTCTCAAAAACTTCAAATTCCTGGCTTGCAAGCTGCTTGGCTTTTTGTCCGGCCTCTATCATCAGCGACTGAATTTTTTCTTGCTGCCATGAAGACAAATAGGGGGACATTGTTAAGCGGTAGTTTAGAGGTAGCTGAGAGACTTTTAGGACAGTCTGAGAGCAAAAAAATGGGCTAGCCAACTGGCTAGCCCAAAAAATCGGGAACGCTTTCAAAAACTACTGGAGTACCAGTTTGACGTTGGCGTTCTGTAGTCCAGGACGCTTAACTTCAGCCAGTGTTTTGTTGATAGCGTACTTCTGGTTAATAGAGTTGATTAACTCAGTTTGATTGTGCTTCTTGGCAACGCCCCAGAGGTCGGCAATCAGGTCGAATGAACCGTCTGCATTGCAAGACCAGCCCAAATCATACTCACCTTCGAGAACTGCAACGATGTCAGCGCGAACCCGCTGGCCGTTGTAGCCACGAACATCAGCATCATTCTTGACCGCAATACCGAGATCCCGCAGAGAAGCCTTGAGGATTTCAGATTCGGTGATCTTGGTGCGTAGCGTGCTAAAGTGAGACATTGTGTTTCCTCCTGTAGAGAAATTGAGAGAGACAACTAGGTTTGAGAGTTGATAAGAGTCACGTCAGCCGTTAGCTAAAAGCGACAAAGCTGAGTGACCTGAACTGCTAGCGATCGCTAGCCCTTCTTCCTGTTGGGAGCAGGAGAGAAAGCCTGTTAAAACTCCATCCGCTTGTATTCGATTTCGCGTTCTTCCCGTTCATCGGGTGGAGTTGCAGAGCGGGCCCGTTTTCCGGCCCACTGCCGAAGGGCAGTTACCTGCTCTGCCATCGTTTTCGAGAGCGGCAGCGTAGACTTAATTGCTGCAATAATATCGAGCTGCGTAAACTCACGGTTTTGAGCAAACGCTTCGTACATGGCCGCAATCATGGCCTGCTCGATTTCCGCTCCCGAAAAGCCTTTACATACACTAGATAGCTGGTCAAGATCGAAGCGTGAAATATCTCGACGGCGCTTCTTCAGGTGGAT
Source organism: Leptolyngbyaceae cyanobacterium RM1_1_2 (assembly GCA_012032345.1). Classification (GTDB taxonomy): domain Bacteria; phylum Cyanobacteriota; class Cyanobacteriia; order Phormidesmidales; family Phormidesmidaceae; genus Sphaerothrix. The sequence continues at coordinate 22,048 of JAAUQI010000043.1, forward strand.
GTTGAAAATTTCTTTGCGCTCTTCAGCATTGGGGAGATCGACGAAGAAAATTTCATCAAATCGTCCCTTACGAAGAAACTCGCTGGGTAAGCGCTCTACCCGGTTGGCCGTAGCCATCACGAAAACAGGTGAGGTTTTTTCCTGCATCCAGGTGAGGAAAGAGCCAAAAATTCGGCTGGAAGTCCCTCCATCTGAATCGGCTGAGCCAGCTCCCCCGGCAAAAGCCTTATCAATTTCGTCAATGAACAGCAGCGCGGGTGAAATAGACTCTGCTGTTCTGAGCGCGTTGCGGAGGTTAGCTTCCGAGCGCCCTACCATTGAGCCGTCGTAGACACGACCCATGTCTAGTCGCAACAGAGGCAATCCCCAAAGTCGAGCCGTAGTCTTAGCGACTAGAGATTTACCGCAGCCAGGGACACCCAGGATTAGCAGACCCTTTGGCTGGGGCAGTCCATACTCTCTAGCTCTCTCAGAAAAAGCGTTAGAGCGCTGTCTGAGCCAGTGCTTAAGAATATCAACGCCGCCCACAGAGTCCAGCGTTGCATCCTCTTCAATGTACTCTAAAATTCCATTGCGGCGGATCAGCTGCTTTTTTTCTGATAGAACAATGTCAACTTCGCCTTCCGTTAGCTTCCCGGTCATTACCCGCGATTTCCGGTAGACCTTTTCAGCCTCGTCTCGGGTTAGACCCAAAGCCGCCTTTAGCAGCTTTTCGCGCACCTCGGTAGAGATGTTAGCGCTCTTGGCGTACTCTAGCTCCTTAGAAAGAACCTGGTTTAGCTCTGACATGTTAGGCAGAGGGTAGTCAAGAACAACGACCTCTTTCTCCAACTCAATGGGCACCTCCTGAACGGGAGACATCAGGATGATTGTTTTCTGAGTCCCTCGGAAGCTGCCAATAGCATCTCTCAGGCAGCGCGTGACCGCAGGAGAATCCCGGAAAGGGTGCAAATCTTTGAAGACGTAAATACCGGGTTCACGCTGTCGGATTACCCATTCTACGGCGGCTTCGGGTGAAACCGTGTTGTTGTGCTGGACTGCGTTCTGAGGCTGACCATGCTCTATGAGGCCGTGGGTCATAGTCCAAGTGTAGACTCGGCGCTGAGGTCGCTGCTGTGCTAAGGCGGCGATGGTTTGCTCAGCTCGCTCTTCTTCAAATGTAACCAGATAGATTAGCGGATACTGAGCCTTTAGCAGAACGCTAAGTTCTTCTTTCATAACCATCGCCCCTATGAGACAATATCAACTGCTTGTAAGTTAGCTGAGAATTTTGAGAAAATCTGACGCATAGATATCAATTGCGGACAGACTATTGACAAGCTAGGCAGACTCTCAGCTCAAATACAACATTCTCTATCTGCGCTTGGAAGGCGCTTGGAGAGTTCAGATAACGCTTTCAAACTCAACGCGACCTTTAGCAGGGCACCAGTTTTCCATCTTCTAGAGCGTTAGAACTGGTGACAAGCTCTTGCATAGCGTTGGGCAACTCCCTTTCTTCGATAGTGGGCTGATTGGCTAATGAAACCAAGTCGCCATCTCGAACTACAACAGATGTTGCACACTGCGGACAACTGTAAACCTGATGGCTATGGCCATCTGGACTACCCGAAATACCATCGACTACTTCAGAATGAGCCAGATAAAAATCAAGCGCTCTTTCAGCTATAGCAGACATCGCTTCTCCATCAAGAGCAGACTGAACCCTTAATTGACGATGCAGGTCCGGAGAAATATAAAGTGTGACCTTTCGCTTATCCGACATATTGTTCTTAAATAGGGAGTACCCGGGTATGAATGACAAGATAAAGGCTTCTGCCGGATGCTGTCAAGACATCAAGCGGTTTTAGCGTCAATAACGAAACATTTCTTCATAAAGAGCAGCTTCTAGTAGTTTTCGGGAGCCTTGTTGGTTTGCTCAAGCTTCACTCTACAGAGCTTTTCTGGATGTTAATCAAAAATTAACTTATGCAAAGGATTTTGGCTCGTTGATGAAGATCTCGCTATTCTTGATATCAAAGGCAACAAATTGAATAAAGGCGATCGCTCAGGCTAAGCCGACGGGCGATTTAGTCCTATGCTTCAGGGTTCATCGCTGGGTCAGTTTTGTCTTTTCCAAAGCGGCTCAGACATCAGTCAGTGGTTTGTGTGTTTAGGAAGCTGGGTGTTTGCTCCCAATGCCCCAAAAGTCTCTAAAGCAGTTGATAACAACTTCAGTTCCCCAAAAGTTTCACTCAGGCTTTTCTGCTTGCGATCGCAGTCTTTTTAACCCACTGTATTGCTCAGTTCAGTCACTCTTGCAGCTACGGCAGTATCGTGCTGCCTTGAATACTATCGAGGCTCTCCTGATTGAAGGGGCCAATGATGAAGAAATTTGGTACCTTCGCGGTGACGCCTTGGCTAATTTGAGCCGCTATCGTGAGGCGATCGACAGCTTTGAGAAAGCCCTGTCTTTTTTGTCTGACTGGCCCCAGGCCCTAGTAGCTGAGGCCGTTTGCTGGCTGCACCTGAGTCAGCCTCGCCTGGCCCTTGAGCTGTGCGATCGCGCTTTGGAAGTAGCCCCAACTCATGCTCAGTCATGGCTGTTTAAGGGGGTAGCTTGCCATCGCCTGAGCCACATTGGTGAAGCCTACTACTGTTATAGCCAAGCCCTGCAGTATCAAGCAGATTGAACCTGATTAATTATCTCTAAGAGGGATGAGCCAAACTTTTCTTTGCTTGGCTCACCCTTAGTTCTAGATGGGCTTCGACTGAAGGCTCCATTGCTTGGCCCTCTACTTCGAGAATGACGTACCGTTTTCTGTAGAGATTTTGTGCTTGAGATCAGCCAAACTTATCTTGAGCGATTGTAGCTTTTGAGCCACCTTCCGCCAGACTAGATCAACTACGCTCCAGATCTAGCAGTTTAAGAAGTTTAAGAGGAATGTTGGGTATGCCTACCAAAGACTTCTCCAACCTTGAAGGCATTAAAGGATTGCTGCTCGATCTCAATGGCGTTTTCTATGTGGGCAACCGGATTGTGCCTGGGGCGACCGAGGCGATCGCGTTTTTGCGTGAGCGGCAAATTCCGTTTCGCTTTATCACCAATAACACCACAGAATCGGTTGATGCTTTGTGCTACAGCCTCAACTCAATGGGCCTGCAGATTAAGCCTCACGAAACCATTAGCGCTCCCTATGCGGCTGTGCTGCATCTACGCCGGCTCAGAAATCCCAAATGTTATTTGTTGCTAAGCCCGGAGGTGAAGCAGGACTTTGCGGAGTTTACGACCTCAGAGAGCTGTGCCGACGCTGTGGTGCTGGGCGATATGGGCAACGCCTGGAACTATCACGAGCTGAACCGGGCCTTTCGGCTGATGATGCAGGGAGCCAGTCTAATTGCGCTGCACCAGGCTAAATACTGGCAGTGGGAAGGCGGCTTACACATTGATATTGGCGCTTTTGTCAAAGGATTGGAATATTCTACGGACAAACAGGCACTGATTGTGGGCAAGCCTTCGTCATCTTTTTACAGTCTGGCGCTTGATGAGCTAGGACTGCCTGCTGAGCAAGTAGCCGTGATCGGAGATGACATTCAAGATGATGTTGCCGGGGGACAAGCGATGGGAATGCAGGGCTTTTTGGTGAAGACTGGCAAGTACCGTGAAGAACTCGTGGCCCAATCTCAGGTCAAGCCAGACGGCATCTTAGACAGTATTGGCGCGATCGCTGAGCTTTTTACCTGAGCTGTCCTTATTCCAGCAGATCGTCACTGATCTGCTGGTGCTGACGGGCGATTTTGGCATAGAGATCACACTCTCCCATCCAGACCACCGCCAGCAGACGAATTCCCCGCTCGCTGAGCAGAGCTTCTTCGCCCTGCAGCAGCTCAAAATCTTGTAAGCTGCCGCCTGCTGCCAAAATCAGATCTGCCATCCACTCGCTGCAGGGTACCAGAGCTTTTTGTTCTCGCAGTAAGCACTCAACTCTAGCCTGCGCCGACAAGTCTAGCTGCTGCTTGAGCAAGTCGTAGAGCGGTATGCCAGTGCGCTGCTCTACACCATAGACAATCTGCTGGAGATACCAGGCAGATTGAGCTTCAGGCAAAACCTGAGGCGATCGCAAACATAGCGGACAATGCGTTCAGCAAAGTCAACGCCGAGATGCTGATGCAGCAAGGCGATCGCCTGGGTAGCTGAACCTTGCTCAAAGTCTGCAAAAGTTTGAGTCCAGTCATGGGCCGGGTAGTGGCGCTGCAGCAGTTCACAGCAGCGATCGCTGAGCCAGTAAGCCTGCTTTTGCGGGTCAAAAGCAAAGTCTCTTCCCGGCACCGCCCCAGCCTCTACCATTAACTGAAAAAGCTCAAACTCAGTTTTATGCATCATCAGTAACACCAGATTGATCGAAGCTAAGCAAAACCCGACAGGCGCACAATAAAGGCAATTTAGTACGCTCGTGCAGAGCAGAATGTTCTAGAAGATACACCCAAGCACGTTACGTCATACTTTAGTGAGTGTTAACAATACTTAACATCTTCCGCCAGTTAGAGAAAATCAGCAACATTGATCTCCCGGTGCTGTCTGCCTTGCGAGCGCTCCCCAAAAACAGAATGACATTTGGGTAGGCGGTGCCAATCCAGCCTGAGCTCTGCACGCTAGGCTAGTAGAGAGACTTTCTGATTGATCTCATGAAAATTCGGCTGAAGGTATGGCGTCAGGCTGGGCAAGACTGCGCTGGCGACTTTGCAGACTACACAGTGTCTGAGGCTGACCCTGATATGTCTTTTTGGAGCTGCTAGACGTCCTCAACGAGCAGCTTATTCACCAGGGCCAAGACCCGATTGAGTTTGACCACGACTGTCGAGAAGGTATCTGTGGCTCCTGCGGCATGATGATTAACGGTCAGGCCCATGGGCCACAGTCTCAGACGGCGGCCTGTCAGCTCCACCTGCGGCATTTTCGCTCCGGTGACTTGCTAGTGGTCGAACCCTGGAGAGCGGCGGCGTTTCCGGTGATTAAAGATCTCGTTGTCGATCGCTCAGCCTTCGATCGCATTATCGCTGCGGGCGGCTATGTGGCTGTCAACACCGGAGCTGCGCCAGAAGCCAATACGCTGCCAGTGGCTAAAAACACTGCTGACTTGGCCTTTGACTATGCGGCCTGTATTGGCTGTGGGGCCTGTGTTGCTGCCTGCCCCAATGCTTCGGCGTCGCTGTTTACAGCCGCCAAAGTTGCCCATTTGTCTTTACTGCCCCAGGGACAGCCAGAGCGCCAGTCGCGGGTGCTGAAGATGACGCAGCAGATGGCTGAAGAAGGCTTTGGTGACTGCTCTAATCATGGCGAATGCGAGGCGGTTTGCCCCAAAGGGATTTCAATCAGCGCGATCGCCCGAATGCGGCGACAGTATGTGCAGGCAGCGTTGGGACGATAAAACTGGCTTAGAGGCTCTGACGCTGCTGCTGTATGTGTTGTCTAAGCTGGGGGATGGCGCTGGGCAAATCCGCCTGAGACAGCTCTTGCTGCTCCTCAGTCCTGAGCCACTTGAGCTGTAGCGTCCCGTGCTCGGCTTCGCTATCGCCTAAAATAAGACAGCCCACTGCTCCACTGCGATCGGCTCGCTTAAACTGCTTGCCAAAGGCTGAGCTACTCAGATCAATTTCAACTGAAAACCCAGCCTGCCTCAGCCTTTGGGCGATCGCAAGGGTTTGACCTTCGGCCTGTTCTCCCCGCGACACTAAATAAAAGTCGAGTTCGGGCGGCTGAGATTCCTGTAGCTGTTGCAGCAGCAGCGTCAGACGCTCTAGGCCCATTGCCCAGCCCACCGCCGCAGTATCCGGGCCGCCTAGCTCTGTAATCAGGCCATCGTAGCGACCGCCGCCGCACACGGTCGCCTGTGCCCCGAGGTCAGCAGATTGAATTTCAAAGGCCGTATGGGTATAGTAGTCAAGTCCGCGTACCAGGCAGGGGTTGAGCTGGTAAACAATGTTTAAGTCAGTGAGGAGCTGCTGTACGGTGTCAAAATGCTGCCTGGAGTCGTCGCAGAGATAGGCCAGAATGCTGGGCGCACTCTGGACAATTTCCTGGGTTTTGGCGTCTTTGCTGTCAAGAATGCGCAGCGGGTTACGGCTGAGGCGATCGCGCGAATCAGCGTCTAGCTCATCTTTGTATGGCGTTAAATACTCGACTAGCGCCTCTCGGTAAGCCTGACGATCGCTTTGATTGCCCACCGAGTTGAGGTAAAAGCTCAGGTTTTTTAGCCCCACCGCCTGCAAAATATCGGTAGCGATCGCAATTACTTCCGCGTCTGCTCTAGGATCGCGGCTGCCAATCACCTCGACGCCAAGCTGGGAAAACTGTCGCTGCCGCCCCTTCTGGGGACGCTCATAGCGAAACATCGGCCCGCTGTACCAAAGCCGCTGCGCCCCGCCTTGGGCATAGAGGCTGTGCTGAATATAGGCCCGCGCTACCCCAGCGGTGTTCTCCGGGCGCAGGGTCAAAGCGCGATCGCCGCGATCTTTAAAAGTATACATTTCTTTGCCAACGACATCGGTAGCTTCCCCAATGCCGCGCTCAAACAGGGCCGTCTGCTCAAAAATCGGCGTGCGAATTTCGCGGTAGGCAGCCCGGTGCAAAATCTCTCGTGCGATCGCCTCTACCCGCTGCCAGATGCCTACGTCAGCTACTTTAATCTCCTGCCCCACAAACTGCGTAATCGGCAGAATATCCTCAGTTCCCGTCAGCTTCTGTAGCGTCCCCATTAACCTTTGCAAAAAACTAGATTTAACTGGCCCATCGTATTGTAGTAGAAAGCGGCTAGCGACCAATGGTTTCCCAAGCACCGTAGCGATCGCCGTAGTAGCCCAAAATTTCTTCTACCTGCGCTTGAAACGTCTCGGCGGACTCAGCCGGGTAGCGAATCCACAGGCCGCCTACCTGGCTTTGTAAATAATCAAATTTCTGTGAAGTTTGAGGCAGTAACCCGGTTTCAACCCGGTCAAGCTGTCGCAAATGGGCAGCGACTTCTCGATATACGGCTAGAGGCAATTGCGGACAGCGTAGCTGAAACTGAAGCTGCTTCGGAGACTCCCCCTGATCACCTGAACTGTCTGACAAAATTGAGCTAGTTTGACTCATCTATCTGGCCCGTTGGCAAAAGTCACAAGAAGTCATTATGAGGCTATCCCGTTTCGAGAAATTTTGGGCAAAGGACAGCAGTTAACATCTTCGAGACAGACCTTACCCCACTGTAGCGCCCACTTCACCAGTGCCACCCGGTTTCCGGTGGCGGTTTTGGTCAGAATATTGCTGACATGGTTATCTACGGTACGCTTGCTAATTTCTAGCTGCTCAGAAATTTCCTGGTTAGTTAGCCCCGAAGCGACCAGTTCAACAATTTGCAGCTCTCGCTCTGAAAGCGTGCCCGTGGCATTGAGCTGGGGAGACTCATTGCTTTTCATGACTTTTCCCGCGCCTCGGTGACTGTGTATATCTGCCTAGCTATATATGCTTAATATGCTTAGCTTACCGCTTAATACTAGAAGCTGGTACCACAGTGAGCTGCATGTAGAGCATTGAGTTTGCGACTCTTAACGCGCTTTTTGTTGTACCTACTAAAGTTTGTTCCATAGTTTAGGAGCACCGTCGTTAAGATAAGAGAAGCGCAACCTCCGCTTACTGATTTAAAGTCTTTCTTGCTAGATCTCCTGATACCAATGTCTCCAGCAGAAGCTAACGCCGCTCTCGTCCCGCCAGAAAAAATTTATCTGCCTCGCACCGATGAGTCAGAGCCGCTCAAGCGCATTCGCCACACCTTCTCTCATGTGATGGCAATGGCCGTGCAGCGGCTGTTTCCCAAAGCGCAGGTGACGATTGGCCCCTGGATTGACTATGGCTTTTACTACGACTTTGATCATCCTGAGCCTTTCACTGAAAAAGATCTCAAGGCAATCAAAAAAGAGATGATCAAAATCATCAACAAGGGCCTTGCGATCGAGCGCGAAGAAGTCAGCCGGGAAGTAGCCAGACAGCGAATCGAGCAGCAGGCGGAGCCATACAAGCTGGAGATTTTAGAGGGCTTAGAAGAGCCGATTACGTTGTATCACCTGGGGCAAGACTGGTGGGATCTCTGTGCTGGGCCACACGTAGCCACTACCAAAGACCTCAACCCCAAAGCTTTTGATTTAGAAAGCGTAGCCGGAGCTTACTGGCGCGGGGATGAAAAGCGGGCACAGCTACAGCGAATATATGGCACCGCCTGGGAAACGCCCGAGCAGCTAGCGGAGTATCAGCGACGGCGTGAAGAAGCTAAAAGGCGCGACCATCGCAAGTTGGGTAAGGAACTGGGCCTGTTTGTCTTCTCGGATGAGGTCGGGCCAGGGCTACCCCTGTGGACGCCGAGAGGCACCATCCTGCGCTCAACCTTAGAAGATTTTCTCAAGCAGGAGCAGGTCAAGCGCGGCTATCAGCCTGTAGTCACGCCCCACATTGGCCGGGTAGAACTGTTTAAAATATCCGGGCACTGGCAAAAGTATAAAGAAGATCTGTTCCCGATGATGGGGGAGTCCGAAGAGGAAGGGTTTGTGCTCAAAGCCATGAACTGCCCCTTTCATATTCAGATTTATAAGTCTACGCTGCGCTCTTACCGAGAACTGCCACTGCGTCTGGCTGAGTTTGGTACGGTCTACCGCTACGAGCAGTCAGGCGAACTGGGCGGCCTGACCCGAGTGCGGGGCTTTACCCAGGATGATGCTCACCTGTTTGTGACGCCGGGGCAGCTAGACGATGAGTTTCTCAAGGTCGTGGATCTAATTCAGTCAATTCTCAAAGCGCTGCGGCTGGACACTTCGTTCCGGGCCAGACTCAGCTTTAGAGACCCTAGCTCCGACAAATATATTGGCTCAGATGATGCCTGGAACAAGGCCGAAAACGCTATTCGCCGCGCTGTTGAAACCCTGGGCATGAGTCATTTTGAAGGCATTGGCGAGGCAGCTTTTTATGGGCCGAAGCTGGACTTTATTGTGACTGATGCTCTTGATCGCCAGTGGCAGTTAGGTACGGTGCAGGTGGACTACAACCTGCCGGAGCGCTTTAAGCTAGAGTATGTAGCCGACGACGGCAGCCGTCAGCGTCCGGTGATGATCCACCGCGCTCCGTTTGGTTCGCTGGAGCGGCTGATCGGCATTTTGATTGAAGAGTATGCCGGAGACTTTCCGCTGTGGCTGGCTCCGGTACAGATTCGGCTGCTGCCGGTGACCGAGGAGCAGATGGGCTATGTGCAGCAGGTGGCTGAGCAGCTACGGCAACAGCAGATCCGGGCCGAGGTCGATACGAGCGGCGATCGCTTAGGCAAGCTGATCCGCAATGCCGAGAAAGCTAAAATTCCGGTGATGGCGGTTGTCGGTGCTAAAGAAGTAGAGAGCAATAGTCTCAGCATTCGCACCCGAGCCTCAGGAGAACTAGGGGCGATCGCGGTGCCGGAAGTCTTAGAAAAAATGCAGCAGGCGATCGCAAACCACGATGACTTTTAGCTGCTCCCGCTTCGGGCTGCGCGACGGGGCCGCAGGTGGGGTACTCAGCCTCCAGCTGAGTACCAGGTAGCGGGAACTGTCCTATCTTCGCTAGATACAATGGACAGAACTTGTCTATTCTCTCGCCATGCTGATAGTTGCCAAGCTGGTCGCAGTGGCGTTTGTCGGTATCCTCGATCAGGTCAAAACAGTGATTAGATATTCTGGCTTTGCGGTAGCAGGCGTATTGCTACGGCGGGATGGCTGGTCATGATAAGGCTAGTGAAGGCTGAGGCAAACCATAAGATTTCAATAGCTTTACCGCACCTAAAACACCCCTAGCACGACTCATGTTTGTGCTAATTTAGAGAATATAAATTCTGCAAGAGTTGTTCATTTATGAAGGGTAGATAATGTCAGGCTACTTGCTATACGTTGCGATTAGTATAGGATGCACTATTGTTGGCAGCTCAGTTGTGGGGATTTTGCTTCGGAAAAGAGTCAAGCACTGGGAGCAACGTCTATCAACCGAGGATTTTCTACCGATTCTTTTCTCAACCGCACTGGGTGCGCTAATTGGGCAAATAATTGATGACTTTGTACTCCAAGGCATGTTTGGGATAACAAACGAAGCAGTTTCTGACGGGATTTCTCATGCAATCACAGCAGTGGTGGGAATCGGGTGCTTTTTGTGGTACAAAACTCGAAAATAACTTACATCTGAATTGTTGGCTTGTTGCATATCTCCTCAAAAGATATGACCTTAATGTCAAAAGTAGGAAAGCGATCGCATTGGAGTTGATCTTGCTGATACTAAACAGTTAATTTTTCGTAACGATTGAAAATATCGTTTGTAATCTTAACAGCAGTTTTGTTATGGCTTGCCAAGCATAAAGCGTACAAAGCTGAATTTGTAGAATTCCGCATGAGAACGGGTTTGCTAACATGCGAAAAAAGTTTTTTAAGCTGTTCTAAGTATAAAACAGCTAGCCATTTAGGCTGAATAGTCTCACGTCTTAGCTGAGGTTCTTGAATACTGAAAAAATTAAGCTGATTTTCCGTAGGTAGACGATAAATTTGATTGATCCAATCTGTGCTACCCATCACCTTACTTAACTGCTCTATCACTTGTGTCCCTGGACTTTGATTTTTAGGAAGAAGGCGGGTAACACCCATCACTGAGAAGTTAACAAAGATATCGCAGGTTCTTGCCTCTGCTAGTCTCCTTACTGTTTCCCAATTTACTTGCAGTCCATAGGGATCTAGAAAAACGAAGGCTCTTTGTTTTGAGGAAGAAGGAATTCGCGTGATAATCTCGTTGCACAAGACATTGTTACAGTTTCCCTGCCATGTCTCAATCACACGATCAGGAAACTCTTCGCGTAGCTGATTTACTCGTTCTACACGTCGAGGAGAAAGATCTACGAACCAATACCCATCAAATTTAGGTTCCGTTTGTAAAGCCCGTAAAGGAGAACCTTCAATGTATCGAGACTCATCTTCTTTGGATTTGGATTTAACTGAACCAGCAAAAGCGTCAATGTAATAATATGCCCTTAACCAGGGCTTTCCTGTTGGATTATTTGAAGTCTTTTGATTGTTCATTATATTGGAGTAAGCCTTCAGATACTGTGCCAGTAAATCTAGCTTTTCTTCCGACCAGCGCCCAACAATGTCCTCACCTTCGCTACCAAATCGACTCATTGTGAATTTTCCGTTACTCAATGGAAATTAAGTAGTTTCTCTCTAATTCGTCTAAACTGAGTCGCTTAGGGAATTTATGTTCCCATTTAATTACGTGTTCCTTCCAAGCCAGTGGCATTTCTAACCATGTTTTTCCATCTAAACTCCTGCCTTTAGCTTTTGAGTGAATTCCTCCCCACTGCTTAAAGAAAAAGGCAACATCTGCTTCTCTTGTTTGCTGTAAGATATCACAAATCCATTCCGCTTCCACCAGTCGGTGATTAGATCCAGATTCACCGCCTACGATAACCCAATGGATATCTTGTAAGTTTAGATCTAGTCTATCTAACAGAGGTTCACACGATAAAAATCGAACTTTTGCAGGTACTTTTCTCAGAGCATCTATTCTACGAACGTACTTTTGATTTTCTACAGACACTCCCATCCAAACATTATCAGGCCATTCAAGTTTAGAGGCTAAATCTATCAGTCTTTCGTCTCGCTTAGTTAAAATCTGATAAATATGCCAAGGTGTCTCGCTCATCACCTCAAAAACACTTTTCACATAGGAAAACGGCACATCTTCATGAAAAAGATCGCTCATTGAGTTGACAAAAATTCGACTAGGTGTACGCCAGTGTTTTGGTTGAGCTAGCCTTTCTGGATGTAGCGTTAGTTTGAACCCCTCCGCAAAATTTTGAGGGAACCTTTTAGTGAGCGCTTCAGCATAGCAGTGCAGACATCCTGGACTTACCTTATTGCAACCAGTAGTCGGATTCCAGGTCTTGTCTGTCCATTCAATACCAGTTTTAGTACTTGACATATTTACAGCGCATTTTCTTACTGTTTTGATAAAGTGATTATAGTACAGAGGATCTATTAAGATGGCTATGTTTCAATCATTTAGTGAGGTTTCAGGTAGTTTAGTTGTGTCAGCTAAACTACCAGCTGAATAGGATTGTATGGAAGGTTCTGCTGAAGAAGTTCTGGAAACGGCTTTGAGGCTACTGAACCAGTACGATCGGGCCGATGCCGAGTGGGTCGAGGAAGTCAGAGCCAAAATTGACGCAGCCGTGGTCGCCTCAACCCACACCGCACCAACTGATGGGGAAACGTTTATCAACCAGACGGCATCGCAAAAGTGATCCGGAGGCCCAGGAGGCATTTAAAGAAACTCCCGGAGCGCAAGGCTGAACTGGAGCCCAAATTGAGCTTTTTAAGGGATGCAGGGGCGATCGCAGACAGTTGTGTGGGTTGGTGTAGCGATCGCAAAATTCAACGCCAGCCTTGTGACTAGTGGCTCTCCCGAGAGTAAACACTACAAACTATTCGAGTTGCCAGGAAAGCCAGTCTTCATCTAGGGCCTGCTCCAGGGTGAAGTCAGGTTCTTCAGGAATTAGTTTTGCGCTTAGGCCGCTGGCATCTAAAAATAGCTTTCTACCATTTCTGTACTGTTTGGTAAAAATATTCTGCAAAAATAAATTCAAGCTTGGACTCGCTTCCAATTCTTCTTGAATTTGCAGTCGAAAGTTTCGCACTTCTAATTTCCAACCTCTGAAGCACTGATCTCGTTCAGATTCCCAATATTTGATCTTGAGGAGATGTTCACAAAGCCGCATGAGATAGCTAGACATCGCATGTTTTTCGCTTCTACCCAAGCTCTCGATCTCCTCAATCAAGTTTTCCAGGTCAAGATTGCTGAAATCCTGTGCTTTCAACTGGGCAACTGTTCGATCTAGCCAAAGTTGATAGTCCGTGTCGTACAGCGCAATAGATTTGGTTTCAACTTCAGGTTGCATAATTGAATGCTTCCACTGAGGATCTCCTAATTTTATTGAAAAATCGCCACACTCATCGAAAAATCCGCGCCCACATCAAACAGCAAATCGATATAGCGATCGCCATGTGAGTTACGACATTTTCAGAATGTTCTACCTGCTCTATGAGCTGCTTGACGTGTCTCAACTAGAACGGCCACAGCTATATCTACTAATAGACCATAAAGCCTTTGACAAGGTAGCCGCTTAAAGCTTAGCGCTGCTGATTCATCCTTAAACCAGCAGCGCCAATGTTTTTACTAGGCTTCTATGCAAGAACTCAGCTCAGAAGCTGCCTTAACCAACAGTGACCACAGCTTAGCGACGAGCCAGCTTCTTTGAGATTTTGCGTAGCCGGATTGACTCAGGCGTCACCTCAACCATCTCGTCAGAGCTGATATATTCTAGCGCCCGCTCTAAGCTCATCTCAATGGGGGTTTGTAGCTGCACCAGCTCATCGCCTGAAGCCGCCCGGTGGTTGGTGAGCTGCTTAGTCTTGCAAACGTTCAGCTCTAGATCCTGAGCGCGGTTGTTTTCACCCACGATCATGCCTTTGTAGACCTTAGTTCCCGGCTCAATGAAGAACGAGCCGCGATCTTCAGCGTTCTTGAGCGCATAGAAAGTTGCTACCCCCTCGTCAAAGGAGACCAGCACTCCGTTGCGGCGGGTTTCGACATCTCCTGACATCGCCCGGTACTCCAAAAAGCTGTGGTTCATAATGCCGTCACCGCGAGTCAGCCGCATAAAATCACCTCGGAAACCAATCAGTCCCCGAGCCGGGATCACAAACTCCAGATTGGCGCGGCCAGTACCCGATACCCGCATGTCCTGCATTTCACCTTTACGCTGACTGATGCGCTCAATGCAGCCACCCATAGCGTCTTCAGGCACGTCTAGAGCCAGTAGCTCATAGGGTTCGCAGGGCTGACCGTTGACTTCACGGTAGATTACCTGTGGCTGCGATACCTGAAACTCGTAGCCTTCACGACGCATGGTTTCAATTAAAATACCCAAGTGCAGCTCGCCCCGTCCAGAGACAGAAAAGCGATCGGGAGAGTCGGTTTCTTCAACTCGTAGAGCTACGTTAGTTTCAAGTTCGCGGGTCAGGCGATCGCGGATTTGTCGCGAGGTGACAAAATCTCCTTCCTGGCCGGCAAAGGGTGAATCATTGATGGCAAACGTCATCTGCAGCGTTGGTTCGTCCACCTTGATCAGCGGCAGCGCTGCTGGATTATCGGGGCAGGCAATTGTTTCACCGATGTTGGCATCTGCAAAGCCAGCTACGGCTACCAGATTTCCGGCAGAGGCTTCTTCAATTTCGATGCGCTGCAGCCCCTCAAAGCCCATTAGCTTAGAGATTTTGGACTTAACAACTTTGCCGTCTTCTTTGAGCAATGACGCCTGCTGGCCCGACTTAATCACGCCGTTGTGAATCTTGCCAATGACGATTCGGCCTAGATACTCAGAATAGTCCAGGGTCGTCACCTGAAGCTGTAGCGGCTTTTCGGCGTCTCCAATCGGCGGTGGAACATGGTCTAAGATGGCTTCAAACAGCGGTTTCATGTCGTCGCTGTCAGTCTCCAGATTAACCTTGGCGTAGCCGCTCAGACCTGAGGCAAACAGATAGGGAAAATCACACTGGCTGTCGTCTGCACCAAGTTCTAAAAACAGGTCTAGAACTTTGTCTACCGAGCCGTGGGGATCAGCCTGGGGTCGATCGATTTTGTTGACGACCACGATCGGGCGCAGCCCTTTCTCTAGGGCTTTTTTCAAGACAAATCGGGTCTGAGGCATCGGCCCTTCGTTGGCATCAACAATCAGGATGCAGCCGTCTACCATGCCCAAAACGCGCTCAACCTCGCCGCCAAAGTCAGCGTGGCCGGGGGTATCAACAATATTGATCAGCGTCTCACCGTAATGAACCGCCGTGTTTTTCGACAGAATCGTAATGCCGCGCTCCCGCTCTAGATCGTTAGAGTCCATGACGCAGTCGGGAACCTCTTCGCCTTCACGGAAAATGCCAGATTGTTTGAGCAGGGCATCTACGAGGGTGGTTTTACCGTGGTCAACGTGGGCAATGATAGCAACGTTGCGAATGGGCAGAGTCATGGTTCCAAGACCTTGGCGGTACAGGTATTTGAGCAGGTGAGCAGCAGGACTTCTTGACTTAATAAAATCCCGTTACAAAGACTTAACAATTGTAGCTCACTAAACCGCGAATAAGATTGCTTTCAGGGTGGGATGTCCCTACTTGATGTCGTTACCTGTAGAATCGCTGACTGGCTCTTCGCGGGTATGGCTCTGAGCCGCTTCTATATACTGGCGATCGATTAAGAAAGTACCGCGCTCAAACTTGACCCCCCAGTAGCTGCTCGGACGGCGATCGACAACGATGCCTTCTTCGCCAATCTGAACTAGATCTGGGGGCCGCAGCATCGGCATAGTGTCAGCGGTCTTCAGGTACGGCGGCAGGGTAACAACGCGAACGCGATCGCCAACAGCAAAGTCAGACATAGCCTTAAAGTGGTTTGTAAGGAGCGGTGACTGGGCTAGCGTAACCCATTAGCAGACCCTGAAAGATTAAGGAACCTGCCACGCTCTTTGATGGTACTGATCTGGGTGCGCGTAGGGATCTTCGACTGGGTGATCCGGCGGGTGATCATGACTGTGACCAGGGCCGTCATGAGCGTGATCGTGACCGTGGGAAGAGCTATGGGTGTGGGACGCTGCTAGACGAAACTTGCAGAGTTCACAATTCATCTGCACCTGGTCTAGCTGAGTTTCAACTTCACGCCGTCGCATCACCTGCAGCAGCAGCGGATGCAGGCCCATTTCTGGCAGACAGGCGATCGCTGTCTGAGGAAACTGCGCCTGCTGCTGCTGGGCAATCTGAAAAATTTTCTTCATCAGCACGCCCGTAAATAGAAAGTAGGGCAGCACGACAATACGCTGGGGATCATAGAGGCGCGATCGCACAAAGCCTGCTTCTAGACGCGGGTGGGTAATGCCGATAAAGCAAATCTCAACGGTTTTGTAGCCGCTGCCTTCCCACAGCATTCGAGCCAGCTTATAGACATCGCCGTTGGCATCGGGATCGCTGGCCCCCCGCCCGACGAACAGCAGCACGGTGTCTGAGCGGCTGATGCCCTCGGGATTTTGCTGGAGCTGATCTAGCCAGTCAAGCCGCGATCGCCACAGATCTAAAATTTCTGGTGCAATACCAAAGTGACGGCCATAGTGAAACGTAATGTGGGGGTGGCGCTGACGGGCGCGATCGAGTTCGTTGGTGACGTCAAATTTGTTGTGACGCGCCGCAAATAGCAGAATAGGCAAAACTGAGATATCAGCAAAACCCTGCTCAACGCAGCGATCGACCCCGTCTTGAATGGTTGGCTCCGTCAGTTCCAAAAAACAAGGGATCACAGGCCGGGAGTCGTCAAGTGCCTGATACGCAGCGGCCAAGTCCAGCACCCGCTGTCGGCCTTCAGCATCGCGGCTACCGTGTCCGACTAGCAGCAGCGGACGCTGCCGGGGCAGAGCCGCCAGCGTTGGCGCATCGGTTCTCTGCGGTGAGGTTGAAATAATATTTTCAGAGGTCATCATCTTAAAACTCCGCTCCTGTGTAACGCAGGAAGTAGAGTGAAAAAGCGGCCAGCAGGCATTCTGACTTAGGCATTGTCTGAGTTTAAAACTTTATCAGTTCAAGACCCAAACTCCGCCATCACAGCTGCGGCACAGCGCCGGCATTTCACCGGGCTTTCCCTGTTGGTCACTGTTCACAAGTGCCCTGCTATCTTAGCCCACCACCTCGCTCCCCGAAATGCCGCCTAGAGGCATCTGACCCCCGAATCTAAAAACTATGTCCCTACGTCAGCAGGTCGCCTTTTATCTAGAAGACACGACTACCCCAGTCGGCAAAGGGATTAACTTTGCGATCGCCGCTTTGATCCTGCTTTCTGCGGCCATTTTTACTGTTGAAACCTACCCGATTTCAGCCGCTATCCAGGCCCTGCTGAGGGTTGCCGATCGCACTATTCTGGCGCTGTTCACGCTGGAGTATCTGTTGCGGCTTTGGGGAACGGAAAATCGGTGGCGATATGTGCTGAGCTTCTATGCGATCGCTGACTTGATCGCCATCCTGCCGTTCTTGCTGGGGTTCTTTGATTTACGCTTTATCCGACTGCTGCGGTGGCTGAGGATTTTGCGACTGATTCGATTTGTCGAAGACCGTACCTTATTTGGCCGCCTGACAACGACCGACAGTCTCGCCGTCGCCCGGATCTTCTTTACTCTATTTGCCATTATTTTTATTTACGCCGGACTGATGTTTCAAATCGAGCATCCACAAAATTCCGGCAACTTCCGCACCTTTCTAGACGCCGTCTACTTTGCCGTCGTCACCATGACAACGGTTGGCTATGGTGATTTAACGCCAGTCTCTGAGGCCGGACGCTGGCTTACCGTTGTGATGATTCTGACGGGTATCGCCTTAATTCCCACTCAGATTGGCAATCTGATTCGGCAGTTTAGTAAAGCTACCAGCGCTC
The DNA here is from genome assembly GCA_012032345.1 of Leptolyngbyaceae cyanobacterium RM1_1_2. Taxonomy (GTDB): domain Bacteria; phylum Cyanobacteriota; class Cyanobacteriia; order Phormidesmidales; family Phormidesmidaceae; genus Sphaerothrix. The sequence goes on from JAAUQI010000043.1 coordinate 39,575, forward strand.
TTGAAGTCACCTGTACAGGCTGTGGACTCAGCCTGCACGAACCTGATGCCCAATACTGTCGCCGCTGTGGAACTATTTTGAGCACAATAGCGACTAATGAGAATAGTGCGATCGCCAAACCCTAGTAGCAGCTTCTTGTCTAAAAGCAACCCCCTAAGGAAGCCGATAAAAAGGTCGAGCGATGACCCAAAATAGGAGCCTGAGTTAGCAAGCCCGTACTACTACTGATGGCCTCCCCAAGTAATATCTCTTATAACGGACACGGGTAAAAGAGGATCAACGCTCACCTCCAGCGCTGATTTAGCCTTAGGTCACGGCTCAATTTTACAAAACTCAGGTGCCGCTCCAGTTTGCGTAGTTTCAAACATAGCCTTTTGGAAAACTAAAGCTGCCTATTTTCACAAGTCAAAGTAAACTGCCGACCTCACTTTAGAGACTAATGAAGCTTGTTATCAATATCCAAAGAACTCATTAAGAGAAGAGCTTCCCTAGCTTCTTAGCCTTAGAAATAGGCTTATTAGCAAATCGCCATAAAGTTGATCAAACAGGTCAAAACTTAAGTTTGTCCTATAGATCTTTTGAAATTTCTTGGCCTTCAAAAATTTTTTTTAAGGAAGCTTAATCTCAAGCTGTCGAATATTGCTCCTAAGCCATTTGGCCGAACTTTTCACTGACCTCTTGAAAAAATATGCAAGAATCGGATACATTTGTGGCCGCGTAATTTTTTTGCAACATGAATTTGAATAAGGCATTTTTTTGTGCTTACTAGTATTTTGTAAGCGCCTGACTTATGTTGACTTCTTGTATCTGTAAAGACCGAAGTATGTCAATATTTTTTTAGCAGATAGGACTCTAACTTAAATCCATTCTCTCTATTTCTAGTTTAAATCCGTACTTCTACAGTTCACTTTTTGATTGCAAACCTACTATAAAGTGTCCAGTGAAGAGCTGATAAAG
>JAAUQI010000044.1 GCA_012032345.1 Leptolyngbyaceae cyanobacterium RM1_1_2
GAAACAACTTTCCTTAATTAAATAATCAAAATTTGCTTCAACGCTGCATAACAACCTGGCTGGAGCGGACTGTTAAGGGATTTAGGTAGCATTCAAAAGTTATTTGCAGCCGCTCAGCCAGAACGTTAGCTGGCTCTATCCCGCCTGTGGGACATGCACAAAGCTTCCCTGTTCTCCGAAAGCTCAAGCTAAATCAATCTCGTTAACAAGTTGTAAAACGCTGTTATACAAAGGTTCTGCAACCCAAAATCCAGCTTCATTAATCAACGCATCCAATAGCGGTCTCACCCCATCAATCAAGCCTTTACTTTTCGCTTCGACTAAGATTCCCAAGATACCTGTGTAGCGAAGATTTAGCCTGCTAGCAACTAACCGACCTCGGCGTTCATCAATCAAAACTTGATCAGGCTGAATCTCAACTGCTAGAGCGATCGCTTCTGCTTCTCCAATATCAAGTTCATTACTCAGTGCTTCGACAAGGGTGCGATCGCTAACAGTACGAGTTTGAATCCAATCAAAGGTTTGTATTTCAGTCGCACCTGCAACGGGAAAATTTGGGTCAGTGAGTTCTCGATAAACAGCTTCGGGAATAATAACTGTTCCGTACAGTTGACGAAGGAGATAGAGATGATTAATTGTAGCGAGGTTGTTAATGGGTGATGTGTCGCTGACAATAATCACAATCTGCCCATCTCCCGCAGGTTCTGAATGTCCTGTTCAAAATCTTCCACCCCATAATGCACTGGTATGTGGCGACTAGCGAGTAGGTGTTGAAAGGCGACACGGTGCATTCCTGCAAATCGACTCGCTTGAGCAAGGGTAAGCTTTTCACGCTGAAAGAGCATGACGGCAATTTCCTGACGCATCTCAGCTTCAGTCATGCGAGTTGCAGTTAAAATTTCGTCAGGGACAACAAGGCTCATCGCTACGTTCCTTACTACTATTCTTATTTTATGGCTATACCTCTGAGTCAGCAAATGTCTATGTTCCTGCCGATCCAGCTAACACTGCGTTGGTGCGGACGGCATAGAGGTTATCGGTGAGGGTTCGAGGTTATCTGCCGCCGCACAACTTCGACGTTAGACAGCCTTTATCTTTGCACTCATCCTCTTACCCTCTTGAAAGCACGGAGATTAAGATAGAAGCACAAGTGCAGGCATTTGAAGAACAATGAAATCCATTAATATCCAAATTTCAGATGAACGTTGGTTGGGATTGCAAGCCAGAGCCGACAGGTGGGGAGTTTCAATCGAAGAGCTTTTGTCTAGAGTCGTTGAAAAGGTTGCACATGACCCTCATAAGCCTTTTGTACCTTGGCAACCCAAGAAGCGGGTTTTCATTGACACTAATGTTTTGGCATTAATTGTTGGCAACACATCACTAGGAAAATCTGTAATTAAGCATTTAGAAGATTCAGGCATTGAAGCTATTACTTTCTCAAAATGTGTATATGAGCTTTATTCACTTCTTAAAGGAACTACAAGTGACAGACGAGATAAAAAATCAAGGAATAATCATCCGTTGAAGGATTTTTTGCAGCCACAGATCAATGATATTGGTCAAAAGTTGTTTAGAAACACTAATATTGATCACAAAGCAAATACATACTACTGGTTCGATTTGTGCGAGGAGTGGATGTGGTCGGATTATTTTGAGTCCTATGAAGAGCTTATTCAGAAGTACTGTGTGCAATCTGGACAAGAAGAAGCCAGAGAAATGTTAGCTCTTCAAAAGAATTTTGTTGATTGGAAGATAGCTCTAAGACAAGCCTTTTCAGAAGTCAACAAGAAAATCTCTGACAATGGAGTAACAGTATTTCATTACTTTGAAGTTTTTGGTTCAGATTGGTATCAATTTGAAGGTTTCTCATGGGAGCAGGCTTTCGCTCAAGACTCCTTACTCCCAAACGAGGATTTTGAGTTAGTCTTAGCTGCCATTGCTTTACAAGCCAATGCTTTTGTCACAAGTGATGATAGTGATTTAATATGGCGTGGAGGGTTAAGTTTAGGGCTTAATTCACCTCACATCTCTTTTTGTTGCCCTGAAAGAATTAAAGAGGCTATTGATACTGATTTTGCATTCCGATTCTATCGAAGAGAACAAAAGAGTGAGTAGCATCGAAGAGAACAAAAGAGTGAGTAGCACAGTATGACTTAACAAGACTGAGCATCACCGACTGTCTAACAATTCGGGTGCAGCGGATTGCCCGGAGCCGCTTGGGTTGGATGCAAAGCTCTCTGCAACCGCTGACCCGAAACGTTGTACCGCTTGAGATGGAGGTTCTTGTTTTCTAGTTTTCTCTATCCTCTACCACTTCTGCCCAGATTGTGATATTTTCTAAATTATTGAAGGGGAGTAGCTAGGGCTATATCAGCCCGTTATCTGAATCAACATACTGGCGATGAGCCTGGTTCAGGTAGCAAATTGGCTTTCTAATTTGTCAGCGAGACCTTCACTAAGTCCACGGGAAGAGTGGGCTTGGTGGGGTCTTTTTAGATATCCGTCATGCCTGCTCAACTCGCTACTAGCTGGAGTAGTGCATGAACTTTTTGACGGGTTTTACATCCGGGTTGTTGCTGATTACGCTCTCAGAGCTTGGCGACAAAACCTTTTTTATTGGCGCTATTTTAGCCATGCGCCATCCCCGGCGGTGGGTATTTCTGGGGGTAACGACGGCGTTGGCGATCATGACCTTATTTTCGGTCTGGATTGGTCAACTGGCATCGTTTTTTCCCAAACACTATGTTCAAGGCATTGCCGTAGCGCTGTTTATTGGCTTCGGGTTAAAACTGCTTTATGATGCCAGCCGCATGTCTGGCAAAGAGACTCTAGATGGGGAACAGGCCGAAGCCCTAGAAGCGGTTGAGCATCGAGAGCAGGGCATCGCCACTTGGTCGGCCAGAGCCGTGGTGATGGAAGCTTTTACCCTCACTTTTGTTGCTGAATGGGGCGATCGCACCCAAATTGCCACCATTACCCTGGCCTCTTCCCACCATCCCTATGGTGTGCTGTTGGGAGCCATCTTGGGACATGCTATCTGTACCGCCATTGCAGTAGCCTGCGGCAAACTCATTGCTGGGCGCATTTCCGAGCGCCTGATGACAGCTCTGGGTGGTGCCTTGTTTATCGGTTTTGGCATCCTTGCTGCCATAGAAAGCGCTTAATTATCACCTGTTATTGCTTGAGACGTTTGATTCAACCTTAGATCCAATTCACTAAAACGATGATCAAGAAGACTTCCCCCTCCCGTCCCTATCAACCGTTCCTCCTGCGGGTTTTGCATGGCCTGACGGAACTGTGCCTGATTGCCGCCATTCTGACGGCCTATTGGACCTACGACACCTACGACGGGCGCTGGGGACGCATTCCCCTGCCTGCTTATCAGAACATTGAGGGGATCCACGGCACCTTCGGATTATGGACTTTGCTGGTATTCCCGGCCTTTGTGATCTACGCCTTTCACCGGGGACAGAAGCGGCTGATGCAGTCTGATTCTCTGAGCAAGTTGACTCAGGTAGGCAAACCCATTTGGTGGTACACCTTGAATCGTGTGACCAACACCCTGGCCCTGCTGGCGTTAACCTTTGCCCTATTCAGCGGCAAGATGATGGACGAGACCTGGTTGCCTGAAGGAAAGTTACATCATTTCTGGTATTATACTCACCTGGTTTCGTGGTTGGTGATGGTGGGCGCGATCGCGCTGCACCTGCTGATAAATGCTAAGGTGGGCGGATCTCCATTGCTGCTGTCAATGTTGACCTGGCAGTTTCGTGACAAAGATAGCCCCACCCTCTGGCCAGCTCATGTCTCCCAGTGGTGGTCACAGGTTCAGCAAGGAGCTTGGACAAATTGGTTCCAACCAATGACAGCGATGATCGTCCTGGAAATTCTGATTCTGGTGACTATCGTGGCTGGCTGGATTATTCCGCTATTTAAGTATTAGCTTCAAGCGTCAAGGGGAAATTGGCAAAGACTGTTCATCATCGCTGTTTTCCCCTTGAATTGCTAGTGAAGCTTCTCTCAGCACCTTGACTTACAGCGGTACAACACTTCGTTGGTGCGGACGGCACAAAGGTTATTGGTGGATATTCGAGGTTATTTGCCGCCGCACAACTTCACCGTTAGCCTTCTGGGTTGGATGCATATTCCTGTAATAGCTAAGAAATAGTTCCGACTTAATTTTTTAGCTAGCACCTAAAAGCTATAGTTCTCCACAATAGGAGTTGCCACCTGTAAGAGTGATGCGTTATCAGGAGAAGGTGTGTCTAGCCTTTGGAGGATGTGATGCTCATTCAGAATCCCACACGTTTTTATCATGCACTTCCTGAGCATGAAGTCATAAAGAGTTTTCGTAGCAGTGCAGAGACTGGGTTAGCCCCTGAAGAGGTTGCTCGCCGCTACGAACAGTATGGTTGGAACGAATTGCAATTTAAGCCAGGAAAACCAGCATGGTTAAGGTTTTTGTTGCAATTTCATCAGCCGCTCCTCTATATTTTGCTGCTGGCTGGAATCGTAAAGGCGTTTTTAGGCTCCTGGACTAATGCAGCCGTAATCTGGGGAGTCACACTGATTAACGCCATTATTGGCTATGTGCAAGAAGCCAAGGCGGAAGGGGCGATCGCCTCCCTTGCCAAAGCCGTCACTACCGAAACCACCGTATTGCGGGAGGGGCAACCCCTGCGGATTCCTTCGCGGGAACTGGTTCCAGGGGATTTGGTTTCGCTGGCATCTGGTGATAAGGTTCCGGCAGATTTGCGGTTGTTGCGGGTTCGCAACTTACAGGCAGATGAATCAGCCCTGACGGGAGAATCCGTTCCGGTGGAGAAATCAGTCGAAGTTCTCACTGCGGATGCGCCCCTTGCCGAACGTCGCAACATGGCTTATGCAGGTAGTTTTGTCACCTTTGGGCAGGGACAGGGTATTGTGGTGGCGACTGCCAATGCCACTGAAGTAGGGCAGATTTCTCAGTCGATGGAGAATCGAGTCAGTCTGAGTACACCCCTGACCCGCAAGTTTGAGAAATTCAGCCACACCTTACTTTATATCATCTTGACCCTGGCAACTTTCACCTTTGTCGTTGGGCTGGGGCAGGGAGAGTCCTGGATTAAGATGTTTGAGGCAGCAGTGGCATTGGCAGTCAGCGCCATTCCCGAAGGGCTACCTGCTGTCGTGACGATTACCCTGGCGATCGGAGTCAACCGCATGGCAAAACGCAACGCCATCATTCGCAAATTGCCAGCGGTAGAGGCATTGGGCAGTGCTACGGTGATTTGCTCCGACAAAACCGGGACGCTAACTGAAAACCAGATGACCGTCCAGGCAATTTATGCGGGAGGGCAGCACTACCGCGTTACTGGTGGCGGCTATAGTCCCAAGGGTGATATTACTCCGGGCAATGGCAGGAATCAAATCGCTTTTGTAGAAGCAGAAATCCCCGCTGTTTTAGCGGAGTGTTTGATAGCAGGGGTCTTGTGCAATGACTCCCATTTAAAACAAACCGGAGCAGACTGGGCAGTGGTGGGCGATCCAACGGAAGGAGCCTTAATTACCGTGGCTGAAAAAGCAGGGTTGAGTCAAGTCGGGCTGACGGCAGCGAAACCTCGCCTGGATGGCATTCCGTTTGAGTCAGACTATCAGTACATGGCGACTTTGCACGATACCGAGCCTCGGATGATTTATGTCAAAGGATCGGTGGAGGCTTTGCTCAGTCGGTGTACCCAGATGCTGGATGCCCAGGGACAAGCAATCGCCCTCGATGCTGCCCAAATCAAACAAGAGGTAGAGATCATGGCAGGTCAGGGCTTACGAGTGCTGGCGTTTGCCCAAAAAGCAGCAGTGGCACATCAGCACGCGATCGACCATGAGGACATTGCCACCGACTTAGTTTTCTGGGCTTACAGGGCATGATCGATCCGCCCCGTCCGGAGGCGATCGCGGCGGTTCACGCCTGTCAGTCAGCGGGCATCCAAGTCAAGATGATTACAGGTGATCACATTGCCACGGCACGGGCGATCGCGCAACGAATGGGAATTCAAACTGCTACTGGGGTGGTGGCATTGGCAGGGCAACAATTAGCCCAAATGAATGAGCAGGACATGCAGCAAGCAGCGGCGGAAGGTTCAGTCTTTGCGAGAGTTGCCCCAGCTCAAAAGCTGCAACTGGTGGAAGCGCTCCAAGCCAAGGGCAACATCGTGGCTATGACAGGCGATGGCGTAAATGATGCCCCTGCGCTTAAACAAGCAGACATTGGCATTGCAATGGGTAAAGGTGGCACGGAAGTTGCGCGGGAATCGGCTGCCATGTTGTTGACCGATGATAATTTTGCTTCCATCGAAGCTGCTGTGGAGGAAGGACGGACTGTGTATCAAAACTTGCGGAAAGCGATCGCTTTTCTGCTGCCTGTTAATGGTGGAGAATCCATGACGATTTTGATCAGTGCTTTGTTGGCGCGGGAATTGCCGATTTTATCCTTGCAAGTTCTCTGGCTGAATATGATCAACTCCATCACGATGACGGTTCCCCTAGCCTTTGAACCGAAATCCCTGGGGACGATGCAACAGCCACCCCGCAACCCCAATGAACCCTTACTAACTCCCAAATTACTCCGCCGCATTCTGGTTGTATCGGTCTTTAATTGGATTTTGATTTTCGGACTCTTTGAATGGTCAAAGTCCACAACGGGAGATGTTGCGGTGGCGCGAACAATGGCGATTCAAGCTCTGGTTGCGGCTCGAATTGTCTATTTAGTGAGCATCAGCAATTGGGTGCGAATATTGTCCAGTATGTTCGCGGTCGAGCTAATGCGATTGCCAATGCCCCTATCCTCATGATGGGGATTGTTACTGCAACAGTCCTACAAATCCTGTTTAGTCAATGGGGTGTGATGAATACCTTATTTGCTACGGCTCCCCTGACTTGGCAGCAATGGTTGATTTGCTTGCTCCCGATACTACCTATGATCCCAACAGCACTTTGGGTTAATCGGATTGATTCCCCCAATCCGGTGCCACAAGAAATTGTTAGAGGCGGTAACAAAAAGGCTAACAATTCAAATGCAGCGGACGGTTGAAAGGTGCTGGTGTTGAGTTCAAGGTTAGCTGCCGCCGCTGATTTGAGCCGTTAGCGCGCTAGACCTCGGTTGGGGTGCATTTGTAAGCGTATCTGTAGGTGTTGATGCTCAAGTAGGTAAAATTTTTCGATTGGGACATAGTTCGGAGATTATAGACAAGGCGCGAACGACCAGACGTTGAGGTTCTTAATCAATTCTTTGCCCGTTCATAAGCGACGATCTTTTAGGATGATGCTAAGGTTATTTGCCGCCGCTCACTTTAGCCGTTAGGCTGAGGTATGTAGGGTATGAAACAGTCAGGAAAGCTTTTCTTCTTTTGTGGAAAGATGGCAGCGGGAAAATCGACCCTCGCAAGAGAAATAGCGCGGCGAGAGGATGCGGTTTTGATGGTACAAGACGAGTTAATGCTTAAGTTGTTTCCGGGCGAAGTCGTAGACATTCCTAGTTTTGTCAAATATTCATCAAGGCTGAGAGATGCTCTTGCGGCGCACATATGCTCACTGCTGTCGAAGGGTATATCTGTTGTGCTCGATTTTCCCGGCAACACAAAAACACAGCGGGCCTGGTTTCGGGAGCTATTTGAAAATGCGAACGCCGCTCATGAGCTGCACTACATTGATGTCACTGACGAGTTGTGCAAGCTTCAGCTGCGAGAGCGGAGCAAGGAGCTTGCTCAAGGCTTCGCTTTCACGAGCGATGCTGAATTTGACGCCCTTACGAAGCATTTTCAGGTACCCTCACCTGATGAAAACTTTAATGTCATTCGCTATCAGCGTAGCCGCAGAGGGCAATCAAGATGACCCAGCTTCTGGACGAGTTTAGACCGCAAGCAGTCAGAGAGTTCAGGCAAAGCCAGTGACCCTGCTCTGAACTCGCTAGAGCAGACTGATTAACCGAACTGGCTAATGATTATGTCGGGTACAGCCTGGACTGATTTTCGACGTAGCTAGATTTTAGCTACGGATCTGGACAGGCATCACCAGGTAGGTCATTTTGGAGCCGCCTAGGGGAGAGAGTACCACCGGGCTGGTAGCGCTGTTGCACTGTAGCTGTACCTCTGAGGTGTTAAATACTTTGAGGCCGTCAAGCAGGTAGCGAACATTAAAAGCAACGTCTAAGCTCTCGCCAGTAATTTGGGCGGCCAGGTTTTCACGACCGCTGCCTACTTCCTGCGCTTCAACTGTCAGGGCGATCGCCTGCTGCTCGGTATCTAAGCTGAGCTTAACGATATTGTTTTTTTGATCGGCTAGCACTGCGATCCGCTCTAGGGCTGAGACAAACAGCTTGCGATCGAGGGTGATCTGGCGAGAAAACTGACGCGGAATCAGCTGTTGATAGTTGGGATACTGTCCCTCTAGCAGACGTGTTGTAATCCGCTGCTGCCCTAGCTCAAAAATCACCTGGGCTGGGTCAAACTTAAGCGCGATCGCCTCACTGCTCTGCTGCATTTGCAAAATGCGCTCTAGCTCACGCAGCGCCTTGCCTGGAACAGTCACCTCTATAGCAGTTTCGCTATCGGCTGCATCAGTCTGCTGCTCAGGTGTCTGCACCACAGCTAGCCGATGCCCATCCGTCGCCGCAAATTCCAGCGCTGCGGCCTCGCTAAGCAGATGAACCCCCGTCAATACCTGCTTGGTTTCATCAGTACTGGCTGCAAATAAAGCCCCCCGCAGCCCTTCTAGCAAAATTTCAGCCGATAGCTGGGCCGTCTGTCCGGCTTCTACCTCAGGCAGATTGGGATAGTCCTCTGCGCCCATGCCCCGTACCTGATAGTGGCCAGAAGAGCAGGTCAGCGTCATCACAATTTCATCCTCGGCTTCCTCCAAAACCAGATCCTCAGAGGGCAGGCGCGAAACAATATCGCTGAGTAATTTGGCGGGTAGCGTCAGGCGTCCGGCCTGCTCAACCTGAGCCAAAAAACTGGTTTGAATACCTAAGCTTTCGTCAAACCCGGTCAGCATCACCCGCTGGGAGTCTTGGTCGGCTATGAGCAAAACATTGCCCAGAACAGGCTTAGTCGGTCGAGAAGGAACAGCCCGACTGGCCAGAGAAAGATGAGTATTTAAGTCACTCTGAGAACAGACGAACTTCATAGCGGGTTTCATAGATTTTGCGAGTTTAAGGCGTTTAGCCCAGCGGATGGAACAGCTCACTTACAACTTCAAGGGCTGGCAGCTCTGGGGGCTGGATGCCAATCGTAGCACCCTTATTTTTAGCGATTCAATTCAAATTTTCCCCAGCCTCTAATCTTCTTCTATTTTAAAAATTCTTTTAAAGTAGTAGTAGTAGGGCCTGGGGAAACTGTGGAAAAAGTGGGGGATCTTTCTGGATGCGGCGGCTTGGGCGATCGCTGGCCTGTGGAAAACTTGTGGAAAACTAACCCAGTATTCCACAGACCTTATAGTACGTCAGTTTTTTTCCACTAAACAGGCTGATTTATCCCCCAATTTTCCCCAGTTTTTCCACAGAGATTAATCAGTTTTCCACAGGCTTGACGGGGCAATTTGTTAAAAAACTTTACTCTTGTGAAATCCGACAACCTTGCCTTTTCCTTAAAAAGACGGGGCTTTAGCCTGAATTAACTGCCAAAAACAGGCAGCACTTTAGCTTCATTTCAAGCCAGTTGTGCTTTAATTCGAGTAAACTCAAAATCCTGACCCCCTACATTGCTGATCTTGCGAGGAACTGATAGCTTACTTAACAATTCATTGCAGATCTTTCTCTGACCTGAATATCTTGCTAAGTTTTAGGCAAACGTCTGGCGGGTACCGTATGCTCCAGTTGCAATGCAAGAATGGTAGATGACAACGATGACTCAGCGCGATCGCTTGAATGCTCCCACCTTAGAAACCCCGTCTGCCTCATCTGAGCTGCCTGAGTTAGATGCGACTAATTTGGTTGACGCCTATGCAGACAATCTGATGGGAGATTTATTTGGAGAGGTTGAGCGCATCCTGGAGGGGGAGATTGAGCTATCTAATGACTATGCTGAACCCCAGTTAGCGTCACCATCTGAGCCAGAGGCTGCTTTTAGTGCCTATGCAAACGACTCAGTTGCTGGAGCCATTGTGCCGTTTGGCGCTGGGTTGAAGCTGGCCTCTCCCACTCTGCCTGCATCCGCACTGTCTGAATCGGCTGCGATACCTCCTGAAACTGCGCCGCCGCACCGCTGGTTTGGCCGACCCTTTGATCGCTTCTTTTTGAGCGCGGCCTGTATGTCGCTGGTGTTTACGCTGCTGCTTTGGCTAGTTGATAGCCAGTATCGCGCTCGCCAACAGGTAACCGTTGCGCCCAATGAGGTGATGACGGCGGCAGAACTTCGGGCTGAAGCCGATCGTCAGTATGTTGAATATTTAGAGCGATCGCTCAACGTCATCGATCAGCAGCGTGAAGTCGCCAGTGCCGCCGTGCCGCCTGCTCAGCTCCCTACCGTGGCCCTAAATCCCCTTGCAGGCGTTCCAGGCGGCACCTCAGGTATCTTGCCCCCCCTACCCGGCACTCTAGCAGCGTCTCCTCAGACCAGCGTCATTGAGCGGGTATACATTCCGGTCTATCAGCCCCCACAGACGCTCTATCAAACGCCGCCAGCAGGTACAGCCGCTACTAGAACCCCTGCACCTACAGCAGCAGCCAATACCCCCCAGCCAGCACAGCCGCCTCAGGCAGCCTCTGCTGTCGCTGCCTCTCATTTGCTGTCGGGAATTCTAGAATTAGGCGATCGCTCGGCGGCGCTGTTTGAGGTAGATGGGGTGCCTCAGCATGTTTACATCGGTCAGCCAATCGGCTCTAGCGGCTGGACTTTGGTTTCTGTGGCGAACCAAAGGGCTGTCGTTCGCCGCAACGGGGACGTGCGCTCAGTGATTGTTGGACAAAAGTTTTAGTTCTAAATCTTCAGGAATATCAGCATGGGCTTGTTTGAAGATCTCAGCCGATTTTTAGAAACGCGGCTAGATGAGTTTTTACGGGCGAATCCGCATCTAGAGCTAATGGCGCTTGAGGAGCAGCTGCGGGGTCAAGAAGAAGACGCCATCAACCTGCTAGGAGACCTGAAGCGGCGAGAAAAACAGCTTGAAGACAGCGTCCTCTCAACCGCACAGGATATTCAGCGCTGGCATGAGCGGATGCAAAAAGCTGCCGCTGCCCAACGCCAAGACCTAATGCGGGCAGCTCAGGAGCGAGAAGCGGCGCTGCTGCGCCAGGGTAATCATCTCTGGGGGCAGATGAAAGGCATTAAAGAGCAGATTGAGCAAACCCGAGAGCTGCAGCGACGCATTCACGAAAAAAGACGAGAACTCAAAACTAAAATTGCTCGGGCCGAAGCCCAGCGGACTGCTGCCCGAGCGGCGAAAGCGACCTCTCCAGAGCCAGCTACAAGCTGGGGCACCACAGGCTGGAATCAAAGCCCGTACACCACTTTCGATCGCCCTGTTGATCCTTTAGAAGAAACCTTTCAGCGCTGGGAAACCGAAGAAGAACTCGAAGATCTAAAGCGCCAGATGGGTCGGTAGCGTGTCTTTTACCCCTGTGTCCTTTCTAGATCTTTTTTGCAGGCCGGACGCGGGACTTTGAAGTGCGATCTGAGGTTTAGAGCGTAGAGCCAGGTATAGAGCCTCCCACTCTTTCCTGTGCCCGCTTTAAGTTAGAGAGCAGCCAGTGGTGCTGCAAAACCATGTGTGGCATCAGGTGGCAGAGAGCAATTTGACGACAGTGTCGAGCGTTGGGAAAATCAGGCTTGAGCTTGAGCACGCGGTCATAGCTCATGACCGCTTCAGAATAGCGACCCAGGTAGGCGAGGGCTTTGCCTCGGCTGTACCAGGCATCGCTGCAGTTGGGCTGCAGGGCGATCGCAGTATCATAGCTGTCTACTGCAGCCTGTAGCTGCCCCAAACGCACCAGCGTATTGCCCCGGCTGTGCCAAACTTTGACCAGGTTAGGCTTAAGCTCTAGAGCACGCTCGTAGCTAGTTCGAGCTTCCTGGTAGCGGCTAAGTTTATAAAAGGCCGTACCGTGGCGATACCAGACCTGATGCAAATTGGGTTTGAGCACCAGCACCTGGCTAAAACTGGTCACTGCCGCCTCATACTGACCTAGCTGCATCAGGGCTTCTGCCTGATAGCACCAGGCCGGATAAAAATTGGGCTGCAGCACCAAAGCCCGCTTGTAGTCATTCAGCCCCCGCTGATGGTCGCCTAGCTTACAGTGCAGCCGTCCGCGACTGTACCAGGCGATAAAAAGATTGGGATTGATTCTAAGGGCTTTTGCGTAGCTGTGTAGCGCAGTTTCGTAAAGCCCCATCTGGGCAAACTGATTGCCCTGGTTGTACCAGGCTTTTACAGATACTGGATTGAGACTTAGAGATCTGCGATAGCTAGCGATCGCTGCTGCGGGCTGCCCCATCTGCCCTAGCCAAACGCCTCGGTTGTACCACTGCTGGTAAGGACTCAGCTCAGCCGAGCTGCCCCTTTGTTCTGATAAAAATGATTCAAACTCAGAAACTTCAGGAATTTCATTGGAAATGCTAACGGATGAAACAGAACAATCGCCCTCTGACAGTGCGATCGCGGGCGTTGGCACCTGATTTGATCTAGCAACCATAACCCTACACACCCTAAAATCAAAAACGAGTGGACGATTAAAAAATCTTCAATAGTCTTTAGTATCCCTGATTTCAAAAGGGGAAGCTGTCAGTATAATCACAGAATCTTAACGGCAACAACAGCAGTCTCTACGGAATTCACGGTTGGGTTTGCTGTCTCACCGCATTGATGAGTCCTTGCGCTCAGAAAACTTACAGTGTGCTTTAGGGGCTTTGTCTAACTGTCGTGAAGCTTCAGTGTTTGTGCGGCTCAAAATTCGACCCCTGTCTAAATGCCTGCCACTGAAGCCGCTGGGGTTTATGAATCTCAAATGAAATTGAGCGTTTTGGAGATGACGCGCTGGCCTGAGTTGAGGGACGCGAAGGCGGCTCTGCTGATTCTAAGCCAGCAGGAATAAAGCCAGCTGAACTGCTGGCCTCAGGCTCATGGCCAGGGAGATCAACATCAGGCAAAACTCTTACCGGAGAAGACGCTGGCGATGACGCTTTTAGCCGTCCGTAATTTGAGACGATCGCCAGTAGCATACCGCCTGCGATCGCCAGTGGCAGTTCCGTATTCGTCAGCCAGGGGAAATCGGCTACCCACTGATAGCCTTCTGCTAGAGCAAAGAGAAACACAAAACAGAGCAGCCAGAGCCTTGCCATAGTACTTTGGGTTGAGCGGGTTGAGCGATCGCCTTTAAGACTGGTCGTAACCGCAGAATAGCGAATTTTAGCCTGTTGTCAAGATTTGGCAGCGATCTGATCTCACAGCCGCTGTCATCCTTGGTTATGCTGGTAGCGTTACGGCTAAGGATAGTCTGCAACCCGCAGACCGCGATCGCTTTAGCAAAGTCACTCTTAGGGCCAGATAAAAACGTGGAACAACAGGAAGTCATTACGCTGCTGTCAAAACGAGAGATTGAAAAAATGCGTCAGGCAGGTCAGTCTGCGGCTGAACTGCTCGACTATTTAGAGCCAATGGTCAAACCTGGTGTCAGCACGTTAGCCCTCAACGATGCGGCTGAGGCTTGGACGCAGAAGCACGGCTTTAGAAGCGCACCTTTAGGCTATGGCCCAGAGAAAATGCCGTTTCCTAAATCTATCTGCACCAGCGTTAATGAGGTTGTCTGCCACGGCATTCCCAATGCTAAGCAAATTTTGCAAGACGGAGATATTATCAATATCGATGTCACTCCCATCGTCGATGGCTTTCACGGGGACACTTCGCGGACTTTTTTGGTAGGTGAGCCATCAGCACTGGCTAAAAAACTGGTAGCAGTGACAGAAGAGTGCCTATGGCGCGGCATCCGCACGGTCAAGCCAGGGGCGCGGGTGGGCGACATTGGGGCTGCTATTCAAGCACATGCTGAAGCTGAGGGCTTCTCGGTGGTACGAGACTTTGTCGGGCACGGGGTACACCGCATCTTTCACACCGCGCCCCAAATTCCTCACTATGGGGTACGCGGCAAGGGCAAGAAGCTGCGCAAAGGCATGGTTTTTACCATTGAGCCGATGATTAATGAAGGGGGCTACGAAGTCGAAGTCATAGACGATGGCTGGACGGCGCTGACCCGCGATCGCAAGCTCTCAGCTCAGTTTGAACATACCGTGGTGGTTACAGAGGACGGGGTAGAGGTGCTGACGCTGGCTCCGGCCAGGGTAATGGCTTAGCGCAGCAGCAGGATTTAGCAGGAGCAGCTGGTCAGGCAGTAATCTCAGCGCAGGCCAACCAGCTCTAGCCAGTCTGCTAGCCCGTTGAGAATAAGCTGTACGCCAATTGCCATAATAAACAGCCCCAAAATCCGACTCATGGCGCTAATGCCGCGATCGCCTAGCAGCTTTAACAGCAGCGTCGAAGAACTGAGCGAAAGATAAACCGTCAGACTCACCAGCGCGATCGCCGCCGCCGCCGCCGCCAGGTTTGAAAAAGTCTCGCCAGAAAAATCACGGCCTGCCTGTGCGGCTAAGCCCAGGGTCACCGCAATTGATCCTGGCCCTGCCAGCATGGGAATAGTCATGGGAATGAGTGAAATATCTTCGTGCTGATCGACACAGTGAACAGCAGCGGCATTATCTCGCGGCGTCAGCTTGGGTTGAGAGTTCATGGTTTGCCAAGCGGCATGAAAAACAACAATGCCCCCCGAGATTCGCACCACCTCTAATGAGATGCCAAAAACCGCAGAATGCCGCCGCCAATCAGCAAAAACAGCAGCAGTACCAGCAGCACATACAGCGCTGTGCGCTGTGCCAGTCGCCGCCTGACTGATTGAGAAGCGTCCGTCGTTAACACTAAAAAAATAGGCGCACCCCCCACAGGGTCAACCACTGGAAACAAGGCCAGCAGGCTACCGATCGCAAATTCAAAAAAGGGTTGCATAAAAAGGCTGCAGCTACGAGGGCTAGGGGCTGTACTCGACCGTAGACATTTTAATTTAAGCGTGTTTTTCAACGGGCTGGCTGTTCAGGGGTAGCGTTTAGTCGGGTTTTTGCGACAGTTTAATCTGCCCAATATGCCAGAATGACTGCAAGCGGCAATAGCTCTCTACTGGCAACGATCGCCTTCTGTCTTGTGACCTCAACTCCACCCCTGTTTCAGATTGATACGATTTCGCGGGCTGATTTGCTCATTGCTGAAGACAGCCCTTAGGAACAGCTCAAGTTTGGACTACGAACATGTGCATGGCTGGGCGGCTGAGTTTGAGCTGTCGGCGGCTTTGAGGCAGGCGACAGCAGCGGCAGGGGGTAGGGCGGCTGATGTGCAGTTGGCGATCGCTGTTTTTGCGGTGGTTGGCCGTGCTTGGGAGGTGGCGCGCAGCCGTGAACGGGTGGTGCAGCCCAGCCCTGGGATTAGAGATTGCTGAGGGCAGACTTTATGTGCTGAGGCGAGATGAGGCGGGGCAGTTTTTTAGCGTTTTGGCTAGGGCTGATGAGCGAGAGGTGGTGCGCTATGACCTCAAGCGCCTTTGTTGGAGGTTGTCATTCAGCGATATGGCAAGCAGGCCAGTGTTGAGAGCTTGATACTGGAAGCAAGGGGGCTTTGAGACGGTTTGAGGTTCTGTGCTACGAACTCTAGGGCGTGATGGGCAGGATTGGCTTTAAGCAAGTTAAGCACTCATTTGAGGCGGTAGCATTTGCGCCACCTGGATGGCAAAGTCAGCAAACGCTAGCGGGGCAATTTCAAGCGCTGCCGCTAAAATCGTTTGCGACTGATACTGCCCTGCTGCTGGGTGGCGAAAAACATAGAGCTGTCTGGCAATCACGTCTAAAACCCAGTAGTCAGTAATACTCGCTTGGGCATAGAGGGGGGCTTTAGTTTTGAGGTCGTAGCTCAGGCTAGAGTCGGCTACTTCTATCACCAGCAGGATCTCTGCGGGGGTGGGGTGATGGGTGCTGTAGGCGAGTGGATCGCGCACGGCGACGACGATATCGGGTTCTGGCTCGGAGGTTTCACTCAGATGAATGGGATCTTGTGACCTCACAAAGACACGGCGACCTAACCCTTCTTTGAATAAATCTTGGGTTAGCAGAACCGCTGAGGTATGGGCTGTTCCCTTAGCCGCCATTGAGATAATTTCTCCTGCAATTAGCTCTGTGCGCTCGGTTGGTTGCAAAATGCCGAGTTCGCTCATGCGATAGTATTCGCTCACCGTAAACCGTCGCGGCTGTATAGCTATCATGGGTCTTGACTTCTAGGCGATTTTTCTATCTTACTGGTTTGCTTTTTCTTAATGGGGCGATCGCTCTTTATTATCTGTTGTTGACAGCTTTGATAAACTAAACGCCTGAAATGCTGATCTGGTAAGCTTTGCGGTATATTTGTCGAATCCGTTCAAACATCAAAAGCTCATTTTTCGGCGTCAGCCGCGATCTAGTCTGATTAAACCTGTTTATCGCTCAAAATCTCAGAAATGCTCTATTTCTTCTCGGAGTCTAGCGATCGCCAAAACCCGCATTCTTTCGTTAAACCCAGCGGGTACACTGGTATACAAGGGACACAGACGTTTTCCACAGGCTATTATTGCGAGTCTTTCTCATTTATAAAGGCAACGGGTAGACCCCGACGAAAATGGGGGTGTAGAATGCAGGTATGGCAAGGGTTCTAGAACCCGACCCTTTGAACTTCTTCGGAAGTTGAACTAATGGAAACGATTTTCGCTGGTGAAAATCCGTTTCCATTAAATTAAATTAATAGAGATCAAAAAAGACCCCTTATTCAGGAGTCTCAATCAAGACGCTTCGCTAAACATTTCCTCGTCGCGAAGCGTCTCTTTTAATTCCTATTAGCTATTCTTTTTCCATCAACAACAAAGGGCAATACACCACCTCATCTCCCAACACCATCGCCGCATACGCCTCCACCTGCAGCTCAATACAGTCCCGGTGCGTCGTCTCCCCCGCCACAGGGTGCCAAATCGGAGACGCCAAATGCTGACCCCAGTGCTGCACAAAAATATCCAGCGCCGACGGACTCAAGAAAAGCCCCTCACCCAGCCAAACAAAATCCTCCGGCCCAATCTGCTGTGTGACCAACAGATCCAACACCAGCGCATCTACTAGCGGCATCTGCAGCTCCGTCAAAAAATCACACACCAAAGGCGGACGTACCAGCGCATCACAATGCAGATTAGCAATCTCCTCATCCAGCCCATACTCCCGCAAAACCAACTGAATCCGCTGACTCAGCAGCGCCACCCCCAGCTCCGTCAGCCGCCGCAGCGGAGCCAGCCCCCGGTTATACTGCCGCCACCCATCCGGCAGCAGCCGGTGCAGCGCCGCCCGATAAAAAGACCTGCCCGTCTCCCCATAGCTCTGCAGCACCGGCAAAGAGGGAGCCAGTGGCAAATCATCACTCAGCCGACCCAGCAACACCAATACCTGCTCCACTGCTGCCTGCGCTTCCTGGCTACGCTGTCGTAGCAGCACCCCCGCATTGTGCAGCTTTGCCCGCACCAAACTCTCAGCCATATCCCGCACAAAGGTGATTTCATGCGATCGCTCCAGCTGAGCCTCTAGATAAGCCGCAGGTTCTGCCGATGGCTTCAGATATTCGACGCACTGCCCGTTCGGTTCAAAATAAAGTACCGGAATTTCCAAAGACAGGGCCAGATTCACCGCCTTCTGTGCCCACGGCTGCTGACCCAGCACAATCACCTGCTTCACCCGGTTTAGCGGCACCGCAAAGCAAAACCGCTGCCGCTGAAAAATCTGAAGCTGCTGAGACTGGAGCCGTAGCTCTGTCTGCGGCTGAGCCACATAAATCGTCGTCATCATGCTTTCCTCAAACATAGAGCGATCGCCAGAAAAGCTTTTTACTCAAGGCCGTTATGCCTTGGCTTTCCCGGCTAGTTCTATGCTCTCAAGCCCAGATCTGTGTACGAGTTTGAGCGATCGCTCTGAGTATATGACTTTGCATATGAGTTGAGATTTTTAGTGAGAACGATTCGAGAGGCGATCGCCATAGGCCACGTAAGCTGAATCGACAACACAACCCATCAGAGCAACAGGCGTATTAGCTGACGTGTAATATTTAACCTCTGTGAACTCAGTCTTCAATCTATCAATCAACGTTATTCTTCTCTTACCTGGACGCACATACACGACTATGATCGGCATCTGACAACTTGTTTTATTGCCAATTAAGCCTGCTAAACTTAATTCAATGAGCTTCTCTAATAGCTTGAAACATTCATCCTGTTCAGGAGTATTGTCTTGAGTTTCTAAATATTTTATATTTTCATCGGTATTCGATACATCTAAAACGAAAACATTTCCTAGCTGTCTTTTAGGCTTTTTAGCCTGATTAAAAAATTTAATGTCGAATTCTCTAGCATCAAGTAGCTTATATTCAAGCGGTTTTTCGGAAACATTTGAAGCAAGATAGTAATAAACAGTAGTATCTCTAATAATTTGCTCCGTTTTTAATAAACGCTTTATAGAATCACTCTCTTCTTTTACGAAGGGTTCAATATGGTCAATTAACTCATTTCTAACAATTTCTCTGGTTATTTTTTTGGCGTCTTCTAAGCTACTTTTAAAGAACCAAGTAAGCAATGCTCCAATAATCCCTAAAAAGCCTAGAAAGGCACTGTTTAGCTTAAGAATAAATTCGAGCTGCTTTGCTAGAACTTCCGATTCGACTTGTCCAGCTTGACCAGAGACTGGAGAAAAGTTGACTGCGCCAACAATAACCGCAACTGATGCCAAAATAATAGCAATCAAGCTCAATCCCTTTAGCCATTCAGAGAGAGTTGATCGGTTCTTTTCTCGCATGGGGCGTAGATCCTGTTAACTAAACTGGTGTTGATCTGATTTTTGCAGGCGATCGCAATCATTCATGCGAACTCTTCCCAAAAAGATGAATAGAGCCTTCTATTGATCTCAAGTCTTGAAGAAACTGATACCGATCGCGCTGGAATCCTTGCTCTCCTTGTCCGCCTAAAAATAAACACACCATCTCCTGGCAGTCGGCTTCAACCGTTGGATGAGGCATATTCACTCGCCGAATACTCACCCATGAACACGAAGCTGGCCCCCGTCCGGCATCACCGCCTACATCAGGATTGCGCTTATAGCGATCTTGATAAATTAGCCAAACGCCATCGCCTCGGGTATTTTCGGCTGATTGAAAAGTGACCTGATTATTGTCCAAACTCCAATCTAAGCCTTCCTCGTCAACTGGATTGGTCAATGGACCAGGTAGCGCATAGACCGCACACCTGTGGGGAGAGAAAATCTCGGCGTCTAAGGTTCGATTGGGATTCCCCTCAAAGCGCAGACCTTGATTCCTGAAATAGGCTTGAGCGTGGGTTCGCCAGGTTTCATATAGCTGGCTCCAGTCCGTATCTAAGGGTAATGTCAGATCATCACTATTTTCGGCAGAGCTAGAACCGCGTGCTTTCAAAGTCAAGCAGCAACCTCGTGCAGCCGGATGATTGTTGTTCATGTAGAAAATATGGAGCGGCCTGCGCCAACCGTGCCCAACACCACCGAGGGTGACGGCCACTCGCATGATAGGCAAAATGATTGCCGTCAAGACCTCTGATGGCGCACTCACCTCAAGCTGTCCTTTCCAACCATAGAAATAAGGAGATTTGTCAGAGTGATCGTCAGAGTGATCGCCCCAAACTCTGCCTCGATACATCCTAATGCGAACACAGCCTTTATGGGCTTGAGGTTCTATCGTGCCAAACAAATGAGCTAAGGCTAGTTCTGCCTGCTCTTTAGGCAAAACACCCAGTAAAAAACGCAGTGTCCATGAACGCAACCAACCGCGCCAGTGAGAAGGCCGAAGTTCAGGATTGTTGCGATTGTCCTTGTCTACGCCGTAACAGCCTTGACTGTACAAATCAAAGACAAACCGTTGACGGACATAGCCTGGATCTGGCCTCGGTAGCACTGGTTTGGTTTGTGGGGATCGAGGAGCATTCATAGCTCCATAGCCAGAAGCCGTTCGACTGCCAACACCATAAAGGCTTAAAGCCTGATTGACCCAGTCCCAGACTGTATCAAGATCATTTTCTATTTGCTCAACGGAGCAGGTTGAGTCTGAAATTGCCCGAATAGCCACCACACACTTCAGCTGTTGGCTACCATCACCCAACGTATAAATTGCTTGAGGATTACAGGCTTGAGGAGTGCTGCCTTGGGGCAGATGATACACCTGAAAGTCTTGCTGAGGATTGACAATATCTAGCGAGAGAGGCTGTGGTTCCTTCGGCCAGGCATCTAGAAATATAATCTTTCCAGGAGTAATACTGTCGCGATCGCGGTCTTGCTGACCGAATAGGCGAATAGCGTCAGCCTGCAAATCGCTACGCTGCAGTGCCCAAGATTTAGCAATGCCGCGAATAGCCGAACCGGGAATGTAGCCATTGAGCTTTAAGTGTCTATTACGATTGGCTAAATCGCTGAGGTTGCCAAAGTATTCTGGCGTGGCTTCCGTCTTTTCATTTTCCGGTGGCTGTCGGTCGTACTGAAACCTGTCAGCATTTCTTTGCGATCGCCAGTCAAAGCGACCACAAGGTTCAGCCGCTGAAACAATCGTTTCTAAGTTTGGGAACGGCGTTGATCCCACTTTTGCCCGCCATACTAGCGTAAACGTTCCTCGCCTAAACAGATGGGGCGATCGCGTTTTGTGCTGTTTTGCCAGTAGGTCAACCAGCAGTGTTGCTGTCTTCGGAGCGTTGTTCATCAGGTTCCTCTATTTGACAGGCGCGTGCCCAAAAATTCCAGTGATTCGATAGCTTCAGAGCCTGACGCCACTTCACCATGTAGCCTTTTTGATTTTGAGTGGATAAGGTGTAAGTCGCGTTCATCAACGTTTGCCGCGCTTGCTTTTCATCTGAGGGCAGTTTCTGGTCACCACAGATTAGTCGCCACAGCAAAGGTAGCCACATCGGGCGAATCCGATCTCGAATTTTGCCCTCTCTGGCATGTCTGACATAGCCCACGGCTGAGAGCAGTCCAAAGACTCTGAGATGTTGAGCCAGCTGCACCACCGCTGTCACATCCTCCTTCTGTAGAGCGCTCACTTCCTTAGTTTGCAAACACTCCTGAATATGGCGATACGCCTCTAGGCTCATCTGCTCAGGTTGCAAAGGTGGAGTGGGGGACTTGACTCCCGATGGGGATAAACTCTGCTGAGAGGTGTTGTTCTCAGCGGTGCCATTGGAAGAGGCAGCGGGTGAAGGCTTGATTGATGTTTCTTGGCTCCGCTTAGAACGGCCTTTTTGATTCTGATACTTGTTTTTGCTCATCTCAAACTTCAGCTCCAGTCAGGGTTGGCATCTTTGCATCAGAGGAGTCAGACTCTACTATCTCAATAGGGTCTTTGAGATTTTCAGGCGGCTGGTCGTTCGCAACCCAGCCTTGTACCCAACCACGCCCTACATTGGCTTGTCCCCCGACCTGGAAAAGCGCCTCCACAACAGACATTAAAGCTTCGTGATCGCTTTCGAGAACAGGCTTATCTTTGCGATAGCCCCAGGCAAAGTACAAAATGGTATCTCTAGGAATGCAAATGTCTGTCCAAAAGACCTCTGCTGAACCCGCCTGAGTTTTGCCGTTAGCGTTGCCCTCAGCCGTGATTTTGTTGCGGATCTGCGTCCAGAGCGCGTGCTCCATCAGCACATCAAAGTCATCATCTGACAAAATAATCCGGCAGTCATTCCAGGTGGATTTCACCTCGCCGTCTAAAGACGTGGCCCACTTGGGCAGCGCCGTTGCTGCTTTTAGTTCATCTGACATAGGATTGACGGTAACTTGAGAATCAGCCACCCAGTAGGTGCCTATGCGCGTACCGACAGGAGTATCTGGTAACTTCGGTAAGCTTTGTCCCTGCCCCGAGAGCAGCGCGTGATCGCGAATTAGGGTATGACAGCTCACCCAGGTAAACACATCGCCTTTACCTTCAAGCTCCATCGTCCGCATCGGTACCCAAAGCAACCGCGCATCTCCAAACCAAGCTTGGTGAACGCCCATCTTACCCGTGCTAGTATCCAGTTCGTCGCCAAACAGACGATTGGCAATAGCTTGTGCCTTGGGTAGGCCGCAATACTCTACTTCGTCTCGCAAACATCCTCGCAGCGAGGAACCTGGAATGTAGGGAAAGTTGGTATGAGTTTCTCGGACAATATCTAAAATATTACCCAAATCACCTTCACCTCCCGGATGGAGCGGTGCCAGCGCATACAGGTACCCCAAGCGAAATCTACTCATACTGGTCTAATTCCCCACAAAATTTTGCCGTAGTTCAACGTTTCAAACATTTCACGCTGCTTACTATCCGTTGGCAGCAATTGCTGGGTCTGCGGTAGCTCCTCAAAGGCATACACCGTCCCCGGTGGCACAAACGCCCGCTGGGGCAGCAGCCCAAACTCCGGCGATCGCTCATCCGGGTTGTCTGGATTGCGCCGCCGCCAGACTTTCCTGACACCGCCCCACAGCAGTTGCTTATCACTGGCGCAGCCTTTGACAGTGTCGCTCCAGTCATGGGGGCAGAGGCCGTAGAGCGGTTGGTTGGCGTGGGCCTGAGCCAGTCCGGGCGTAAGCACGTAGGCCGAGTGAGTTTGTGCCTGCTGAGGTTTGGTAAAGGGTTGCAAGGCTTGCCAGTGTTTGGGCGTTGAGATTTGGGAAGCGATCGCCCTATGCCCTTCTCCCCCTAACCGAATCACCGCTTTTTCTATTTCTCTGAAGGGACTTTCTTCCTCGGATGGATCTGACTCAATCCCCACTACAAATCCCCAACCCGGATCCATCCGCACAGCCACTTCAGTAAAGTAGCCATCCGCCTCTAGCACCTGCCGCGCCCCCTCCTGCATGTGGATATGAGGCAAAATCTGGACATCCCACGGATTACCTCGCACCCACGGCGCTTTAAAGTCATGGGTAAATTCTGGTTGGCGAAACGTCGCTTGCCCCCCAAATAAGCCGTCAGCACATCAGCACGCATCCAGGCATCGGGCTTGCCGCAGACATATTGGTCTGTTTCTAAAGCCGGAAAGACCATTGGCGGCAGCGATCGCTCACTAAAGCCCAGCACGCCATCCGCCGCCGCAGGCTGTAGCCGAACGAGCTGTTCCCACTGGTCAGAGGCTTTCTTTTGATCGGGTTTAGGTTCTTCGTCGTTCTCGCTGCGATGGCGAATGCCAACGAGATCTTTGGGGGTTGCCAGCCAGAGGTTGCCGTCTGGGTCTTGTAAGAATGGCCCTAAAAAATTGAGATCGCGCCGTCGATTGGCTGCGCCCTCGCCATAGTCCGGCAGCAGCGATCGCATCGCCTGAAAAACCGTAATCGGCATCGGTGGGAACAGACCCTTGGCCCAGGCTCCCTCACCGGGGCTGAAGGGCTTGGCTTCTCGAAACAGCAAAACGTCTAGGGGCATTAGGCCAAACCAGTGCATGACTTACCTTCTTGCTGCCGCTAAGTCTGGGGCACTACTAGGCGCGTCCTCGGCGGGGTGTTGCCATTGCTGACGCTGCACCATTTTGTCTACCCAAAAAGCAGTGAACCGCAGGAGATAGCCGATATCTTCTGAAGTCGCCCCCGGTTGCTCAGGGTTGGCAGCAGCGGTAGAGTGTGCCCACTGTGCCCAGGCTGCTAGCCATTCTCGCAACGGCGCTTCGACGGCTGGTAGATCACGCTCGCTATCTCGCCGGTTCATGATCACCTGGGCGGCGAGGGGAAACAAGTCAGGATAGTTAATGTCGGCCCGTTTGGGCAGTTCTTCGGCTAAACGGTAGAGCAGCGGACTAAGCTTTTCATCATAGTGCTGGCTCACAGCGGCCCACTGGTCTAGCAAATGGCCTTTCATTAGGGCTTCGAGCACATTGCCGCCGCTGTAGATCACCCGGAAGCAAAGACCGTCCTTACCCACCATTTCTTTCGCGCGATCGCTCTTAGCTTCCCATAGGTTTTCTAAGACGGTCGGCAGCGGCACGGACTTGTGGGCAATCACCACGCCCATGCTCATAGTGGCGGTGCGGCCCATTGTAAAGAGCGGACGGTTGGGAATGTCTTCTAAGCTTGTTTGAGGCCGCCAGTAGCCATCGCCGTGGTCAAACTCAGCTTGGGGATCGGCAGCTCCGCTCCAGGCGGCCCGCAGCGATCGCAGATAGTCTGGCAAATCTTCAATCGGCAGCACGGCCATGACATCATCGCCGCCGCTGTAGATGACTTTGCCGCAGCAGCGTTTTTCGGTGAGGTAGGGGACTAGGCGATTGGAAAAATCTAGCAGGGCGCGGTTGAGGCCAATGTGGGTAGCTGGCCCCATGCGCTTTTGCGTAGCGTAAAGCTCGGCTAGGCCAAGAGTTTCAGGGATTAGGTCTTGATTGATGTAGGCCCGGTATTTTTCCAGCTTGCTCCCGGAGATATACTGACCCATGCCGTCACCGTCAGCTAAAACGATCGCCCACCAGTCCGAAGGGCTACCCTCTTTGAATCCCGCTAGCTTGTGAGCTTTCTCAACAGCACATCGTAGCTTGGCGACCTCGCTATTTTCCTGATTATTGCTGGATGAATTCTTATCTAGGTTCATGTCTTCAGTTAACCACTTAGCCGAAAACATGACCCCGTTGAAATCTTGTCCTGGAGTTTTATGAGGATTAACTTGCTGATCAGTCTTAGGAACCTGGAAGGAACGTCCACGCGTTCGACAAGCAAAGCGACTACGCTGCTGATTACCAAAATCTTGTTTGATTTCTCTAGCTAGAATGTTCCAGTATTGCCGGGGTTTAGACAGGACACGATTGGCTGGATCACTCTGAGCTAGCTGTTTAGCCTCAGCGATCGCATCATGCACAAATCGCGCAGACGCAATCGAACTCAGGTTAGGGAAAAGAATTAACCGCTCGTAGTCTTCGTCAGAAAGATGGGTCTGAATATTGAGCTGTTCAGCATCGTTATCTGACAAATCAATATCAGTAGTGGTAAAGATGGGAATTCCTAAAGACGACGCCACGCCCCCAAACTGCCACGCCATCCGCTTAGTCAGCTCCAAGGCATTCAACCGCTCGGAACCGCTGAAGAGACCGGGATAGGCTTTCGACATCAGTAGCCAAAACAGCCGCATGGAGCCTTCGGGCAGACCGCCCCCTTCGCGGAAATCTTGGTCTACGCCGCGACGAGTGACGACTCGGTAGTTCAGGTTAGGGTGGACGGCGCTGTACTGACCGGAGATAGTCGATCGCTCACCCGGTGCAACGGGAATGTTCCAGGTGCGGGTGTTTTTGACGGTTTGGATGGCGATGCGCAGACGCTGCTGAAAGCTGCCCCACCAGCTGCCCACATTGAGGGTGTCAAAGGCGTGTTCTTCGGCAGCGCTGGGGATCTCAACCCAGGCTTGCGACAGGTTATGTTGGGCTTGTTTCCAAGCGTCGTCAAACTGGCCGTTAGCTTTTGACACAGAGAGCGGCTGGTGTGGATCGCCTATGGGAACAGCGGCCCAGTAAGGTTCCCAGGCATTTTTGAGCTGCACGTCCCAGAGCTGACACCATTCCCAGTTAGGATACGTGGGCTGGTTGTACTGGTTGTGCTGCGATCGCCATTTGCTCAGGTCACTTTGATAGGGTTCGCTGGATTCATCTCTAGGCAAGCCTGCCTTAATTTCAGCCCAAAGTTCATCCCACTGGTTATCTAGAATCTTGGTAGCTTCCTGGCTGACTTGGCCGCGAATGTGATCGCGCACTTTCTCACCGATCGCTAGCCACTCATCGCGCAATATATCTGCTAGCTCATCGCCCAGCTCTTTAGCAGCCCCCAGTCTTGGAACCAGAGCAGTAATGACGTTAGGAAAACCTGCCGTGCTGAGGCTAGTAGATGAACCATCCTCAAAACGCTCTACTGGAGTTTTCTGGTCGCCAATTTGTGTAAACGTTACTTCTAAAAGAGAACCGAAGTCTGTCTCTTGATGATGCTTGAGCGCAAAGGCGGCAATGATATCTTGGCCCCACAGCGACGGCACGATGATGCTGTCGGGGCCGTACTTTTGGGCAATATGCCAGCAGAGGCGAGCGCTGAGATAGTGCAGCAGATAAGAGCCTGCCCAAAAATCCAGAAATTTGCGCGAGGCTTTAATAAAGTCCTGAATGGGGGAAAAGGTAAAGATAAGCAGATAGGGATGGGTGGGAGCGTCTCCAGTTTGCCAGCCTGTAGGGAACCTTGCGCCTGTCATGGCTGAAACGGTGGCTTGATAGCTATGGATGGGACAGTCAGGGAGAACTAAGTGAGCTGGATAGAGCAACCCGTCTGAGAGAATTTCGCTTTGCGGGTTAAGCCAAAGTTCTGGATAGAAGCGCCAAAACCAGGCAAAGACTTTTTGAGCGTCTGATTCACGGCGGAGGAGGGTCAGAATATCAGCGGGAAGGGTGGGAAACTCTGGTTTGGGGGAAACGTTGCCACAGTCGCCGCTGATGGGGTGACGAATAGAGACTTGCTCGACTTGAGACCTAGCTGCATGAAGGTTGACGCGATCGCTGGAGGCTGCAATATCTTCGGCTTGTTGGCCCAACTCAGGCCGCCACCAATCATTGAGCTGTGGTAGATGAGATTTGAGGCAGCTGAGATTTAACTGTTCGACGGCGGCGTGACTAAGTTTGGCAGAGCGGAGAAAGGCGTACAGTTTGCGGGCATAGTAGGGGGCTGTATGATTTGCTGCATCTGTCACAAGATCGCCTCAAAAGATAGACTGCGGGGGCTGGGCTGGGCCTAAAGAGAGCGATCGCTCAGTAGATCGCAGGTAAAATTTGTTCTAGCCTAAGCAGCTTTTCTCTAGCTGTGAGTAATCTTCAGTATGTCTTCAGTTAATTCCGGGGGTAGAACTGAAGAAATTTACTGATTTGGTCTACGGATAGAGCATTTTTGTGGCGGTAGGGCGATCGCAATTTTTGAAAGCCTGACTGCTAAAAGTTTTCAGGCATTCAGCAGATGCATCAGATGCATCCTCAAAGGTAACGGGTATGACTTCCCGCTCTGATTGACTGACAAAAGTTTTGCTGGGTTGCGCCCAAGCTTCACCTAGCCTACAGCAGCATCACAGGTTCAAGAGTTTTGTCAATCATCTAGCTCCCCACTAGAGGATAAATTTCCGCCGCAGACTGCTAGTGCAGCGTCAGCACTTAATTTTAGGATGATGCATAGTTCGTAGTTAGCGCTTCAGCGTTAAAGCACCGACTACCAACCCTAATTTCTAGCCGTGACAATGCACTAGTACAGTTTGGGCACAAAAGTTTGGGTCGTCATGGGGGGGCGTTCATACTCTATGAGCTTTTGCCGGGGGGGAAGTTTCATCGGCTTGGGCGTGAGGTCTTCGTACTCGATGCAGCTTAGCAGGTGACTGATGCAGTTGAGCCGTGCTTGTTTTTCTCGTCGGCTTCTACGACGTACCAGGGCGATCGCGTGGTGTCTGTTGCTGCGAACATCTCGTCTTTGGCTTTGGAATATTCCACCCAGCGGGCACGAGCTTCTAGATCCATTTCGCTGAGCTTCCAGCGCTTGATGGGGTCGGCCAGTCTGTCCTGAAACCGCTGCTCTTGGACTTCGTCACTCACAGAAAACCAGTATTTAATCAGGACGATGCCGGAGCGCTGTAGCATATGTTCAAATTCTGGGCAGGAGCGCAGAAACTCGACATATTCGTTGTAAGTGCAAAACTCCATGACCCGCTCAACCCCAGCGCGGTTATACCAGCTGCGGTCAAACAGCACAATTTCTCCGGCAGCCGGGAGCTGAGCCACATAGCGCTGAAAATACCACTGGGTTCTCTCTTTTTCTGTCGGTTTGCCCAAAGCTGCGATCCGGCAGATACGCGGGTTTAAGCAGTCAGTAATTCGCTTGATTACGCCGCCTTTGCCAGCTGCATCACGGCCTTCAAAGACAACAACGATTTTCAAACCCTTGTACTTCGCCCACTCCTGTAGCTTCACTAGCTCAATTTGCAGACGGGCCAGCTCTTTCTTATAAACTTTTTTGCTGAGCTGCTCGGCAGTCGGGAAGTCATTGGATAATGTGTGGTTCGTATCGCTGGGCTTGTCCGGTTTTTTAGAATTTTTACCGTCAGCAACAGACTGCTTTTTGGATTTAGTCTTGGGTTTGGACATGGGGCGATCGCCTCCCTAACGCTTTTATAAAGCCTCTAAGTCCTCTGGGCGTGGCTGGCATAAGCAGCAAACGGCTCTTTAATCAGGCGGATGTAGAGGTGTTTGAAGGTTGAGCGTAAGACTCTGGGCAGACCAAAGTCAATGGGCACCAGTTTTTCTGGTAGCTGCCAGTCGGTAATCTTAAGCGTCTCAGGCCGCAGCAGCGGAAACGCGATCGCCTGTAGCTCAGAGCTGAGACCCAGCTGCTGCGCTGCCACCAGGGTAGGAACTTGCTGAGGATCAACGCTGAGAATCTCTACCACAGCGCGATCGAGGGCAAAAACATCAGTCGAAGCCGCCAGCAGCCCCAAGTCTCGCGGTTCGCCACCGCTGGGGCCATTGCCCTCATGCCCGATGATGCCGTCCAAAATCGTGAGTCCAGGGTTAATAGTCTGAGCCGTTTGCACCAGCATTTCGCCAAAGCGCTGGCGATCTTTGCCCGCTTCCATATGCCACCAGGCTTTCATCTTGCCAGGAACACAGCCAAAAAGATTTTTCACCCCCAGCGTCAGCGTCAGCTGCACATGTGATTTGACCTTGGGCAGATTGATCACCACATCGGCGCTCATTGTTTCCCGCGACAGCAGCAAACTGCCAAAGTCGGCACTCCCCGTTTCGTAACGCTGGCCGTGTAGCTCCACAATCGGTAAACCAAGAGCCTCGACCAGCGGCAAATAGCCATTGGCCTCTGCTACTCCACGGGCGCTGCCAAAGGCTGGACTATCTGCCAAAAACGGCTCTCCTCCCGCTGCTTTGACCATCTGCGCCACACAGTAAACTATCTCTGGGCGGGTCACGCACTCTTTAGTCGGTCGTGCCCCAGTTAGCAAGTTGGGCTTGAGCAGCACGCGATCGCCCGGTTTAACAATGGCGTTCATCCCGCCTAGCGGCGCTAAAAGCTGCTCTAGCGACTGACGCAGCGGCGAAAGCTCATAGGTGGTAGCGCGAAGCAGGCTAACGGTAGAAGGCATAGCTTATGAGTTTCCAGCGAGACTTTTTGTCTAGCGTAGCGAAAGGTAGTCAAGGTGGGGTAGATTCAATCGCTTTACCCTTCTGGAGGCTTTTTCTATCGAAAGAGGAAGCACCTATGATACATAAGAATCAGTGAGGCTTTGAGACAGTATATCCTTTCCCCATGCTCAGCTTTTTTGCCAAAACCAGCGGCACCTGGATCAACGTCGCCACAGTGCTGCTAGGGACAGGCTGTGGGCTGCTGCTGCGCGATCGCCTGCCGCGTTCAATGCAGACAATCATCACCCAGGCGGTAGGGCTGCTGACGCTGTTTATCGGGGTGAGCATGGCAGGCAGTTTGGCCCAGGCTGAGGCTGGCCCGGTTGATGGGGTGATTTTAGGGCTGGTGGCGCTGGTGGTAGGGGGCCTGCTGGGAGAGTGGGGGGGAGTTGAGACTAGGCTAGAGGCGGTAGGCGATCGCCTGAAGCGGCAGTTTCGCGGCGGGGGCAGGTTTACGGAGGGTTTTGTCGCGGCTAGCCTGCTGTTTTGTGTGGGGCCGCTGACGCTGATTGGCAGCTTGAACAATGGCCTCAGCGGTGATGATACGCTGCTGACGCTAAAAGCAGCTATGGACGGGCTGGCGCGATCGCGCTGACTGGCAGCTATGGGTTGGGGGTAGGCTTTTCGGCTGCAATCATTTTAGTTTTTCAGGGCGGGGTGTCGCTGCTGGCGGGGGGGCTGGCTCAGGTGCTGGGAGATCCCGCTGGCGATCCAGGCATTTTGCTGGCAACGGGGGTCGGTGGCCTGATGATTTTGGGCCTGGGGCTGAATCTGCTAGAGGTGGGCAAGATTCGGGTGGCGTCTTTTTTGCCCGCTTTGGTGCTGTCACCTTTTATTCACGCGATCGCAGTCTGGCTATTGAGCCGTTGATGCAGCGCAAGTTCTTTACTCAGGCTGCATGTTCGAGCATATTCACAGTTGTGCCCCACAAAATGAAAAGGCTTAAGGCTCATTGAAAAAGCGCTCAGGAGTTCCCCCAGCGCTTTTTTTAATTATTTGGTGGCGGGGGCTGGATTTGAACCAACGACCTTCGGGTTATGAGCCCGACGAGCTACCAGACTGCTCTACCCCGCGACGTATCTCCCACTATAGCTGAGCTTGGCCCCAAGCGACAACTTATTCTTTGAGCGGCTTGAATTAGCACTTGAACTAGCAATTGTGATGAAGGTCTGCTTATCCACGTTTTGAGTGTTACTTGACTACCAGCTCCAGCTCAGCCCCTGCTGACGCAAATGCGCCTGTAGTTCTGGCATATTTCCTGACTCTACAATTTTAGCCGGGGTCAGTCCCGGCTCTGCCTGCGTCACCAGCCATGCCGCTGTTGCCCCCGCTGCTGCGCCAGTGCTCCACTCGCTGTAGTGAATTCGGGTCACGGCGTTGACAATGTGGGTCACTGCGATCGCCTTGCCGCCTATCAGCACATTCTCCACCCCCTGCGGAATCAGCGCCTCCAGCGGAATCTGTGTGGGTCGCACGACAAATTCGCGGGCCGGAGCGGCGGTGGCTTCGCCGGAGGGTTCCCAGTTGCGGTAGCGGCAGCCGTGAATGTCAATATCGTAGTGGACAAGGCCCACCGCAGATGCCTGAAAATCTCTACCACCCGGCTGATCTTTACGCAAATCTGCCTCTCGTAGCATCAAGGCCGACTGACCGTAGGCGGCACGGCCCAAAATGCGCCGACCTTCCCGAATGTAAGGTGTCATGCTTAGGCCCGTCTGCGTTCCCATAGGGGTAGCGGCTCCGGCAAGATAAGTCAGGGGAAATTCTGGCGTAGCTTGGGTTTCGAGTAGCCACTTAGCAAATAGCAAAGCCCGGTCTTCGGCGTGCTTAAGGGACAGAGCCGAAATGCCCCCCAGCCAGTTTTGCCGCTGGCCGGAGGCGTCTAGTTCAGCGTCAGTTAAAATCAGCGGCGGATTCATCCAGTTCCAGTCATTGCCCCGGTTCCAGTTAATCATGGTGATGTCGCCAAGAGCGGGCAGGCCAGTATAGGGATTGTTGCGGGTGGTGCTGACAATGCGGCGGTAGTGAAACAGGCTGCGTCCGGCAAAGACGGGAAAGTTCTCTAGCGCAAAGTTCGCAATATGCTCTGCGGCTTCATAAGTAGACTCGACCTGGCTGAGCTGGGCCAGACTTTGACCGCTATCATCATGCAGCGCGATCGCAAAAGGATAGGTCAGCGCCTGGGTGCATTGGGGATTATTGCGATCGCTGCCGTTGATTTCCCCCGTTGTTTCACGCGCCTCAGATCCTAGCCGATGGGGAATATCTGCCCAGCCCACCAGTTCTCCGGTGTCGGTGGCGTCAATGACAATCAGGCTCTCTCCCGGCGGGGGCTGCAGCCGAACTGCCTTTTTCTCAAAGGTGGCGCTGGGTGACCAGCTATACCAGTCGCTGATTTCCTCAGATAGTCTGCCAGCGGGCACGTAGTCAACCTGTCGGGGCTTTCGCTGCACGGCATAGACAGCGCTAATATTTTGTCCGGCGGCGTCAAATTCAGCGCCCTTAAAGGCGGTTGCCGTCAGCCAGAGACTCTGAGGCGCATTTTGAGCGGCCTGCTGCAACAGCTCTGCCGAGGCTGTCGCCCCGGCCATCGGCGGAAAGCATAGCGTCCCCACCCAGCAGGCATTGATATCAGCCACCGAGACTGGGCTATCTACAGGTACCCAACTGGGCAATGTCAGCGGCTGCTGGGCAATGCGCTGGCGAAAACTCGCCCAGCTAGGTGAATAGTTTTGGCGATCGCGCATCTGTAGTGACTCATCTAGAGCCGAGACGCCCTGACTGCTGATTTGCCCTCCCAGCCACGGTGTTAGCTCAATCAGGCAGGTGGTTGCCCCTGACTGCATCGCCTGGGCCGCTGCTGCCACCCCCCCCAGGGAACCGCCAATCACCACCACCTGACACTGCTGCACTGACTGGGGCTGAGGCCGAGGACTGAGCTGGGGCCGACCGTTAAAGGCAGCAGGCTGCGGTAGTGTCTGCTGCAAGCTGGGCTTAAGCATCGTGAGCGTTACGGTATCAGAGAGGGCGATTGGCTGACAGGCTGACAACAAGGCGGCTACCGCTGTCAGGAAGGCCGACCCCAAACGAGAATTTTTTAGCGGCTGCGATCGCACTGTCTAGCTCCAAAACCCGACCTGTACCGTAGCATTCGCTGAGCCTAGAATGTGGGGGCCAAAAGAAAGTTTTATAAATAAAACGTCTCAAAGGCAATAGCTGGCTGGCTGGCGTTTACCTTAGATCCTAGAGATCTAGATCTAGGGAAGTAATGCCAAAACCGCTTCGCCCAGCCCAACTGCTGCCAGGAGCATTGAGAAAAGCTCATTTCCGACTGCCGCAGATAAAGTCCTTTCCTCGTCCGGTTCGCTATGCGCTGGGGGCGGGTTTTTTGCAAATGCTGCTAGCAGTCCCGGCGATCGCAGCTGAGCGGATTTATCTCAACTATTCGGTTTTAGAAAGAGCCATCCCGATTGAAGATCTCGAAGTTTATGCCCGTGAGGGCAAACTCAGCCGCGAGCTGCGGGCTTATGCCCGCTATTTTTCTGAAGATCAGCTGGCGGCGCTGCAGTCTGGTTTGCTGGTTAAAGCCGATTTAGACGTGGTCTCTGTCTCCCAGTTTCTCTATACGCCCCAGGGCGAGGCAGTGCTAACAGAGCTGGGTAAAGTGATTCGCACCGGGGCGCGGCAGCCCGGCTTCTCCGCGATTCGGGCGGCGGTGATTTTGGCGGCGGCTGACGAAGATGGGCTGACGCTGTTAAACGTGCTGAAGCAGTTTCCTACCCCTGAGATTCGAGTTGACCTTAGACGGTCGGCTCAGATTGCTCGTGAAGCTTTTGATCAGGTGAACCAGACTGAGATTGCCGTCAGAGCAGTTAAGGCCCAGGCCCAGCAGGCTATTCGAGCAGATCCGGCAGCCAGCAGCGCCTCGGTTTTTGACTGGGTGTCCCTAACTGCTGAAGGGCCTCATGGCTGGGAGAAAAGGCCCCTAAATCCGGCGATCGCAGATTTTCCTGCCGATCTCTATCTGCCCCAGATTCGTCAGGCTGCTCCGGTAGTGGTAATTTCTCACGGCCTAGGCGCGATCGCACTACGCTGGCTTACCTAGCTCGGCACTTGGCTTCTCACGGTTTTGCTGTGGCTGTGATCGAGCATCCCGGCAGCAGCGCCCAGCAGATTACCGACCTGCTAGCCGGTCGAGCCACCCAGGTGATTGCCCCAGAAGAGTTAATTCAACGTCCGCTGTCGATCCAGACGCTGCTAGATGCTTTGGCGCGGCAGGCTGAGGCGAATCCTGAATTGGGAGCCAGGTTGAATTTGCAGCAGGTAGGCATACTCGGCCAGTCCTTGGGGGCTTACACCGCCTTGGCCTCAGCCGGAGCCACCCTCAACCGCCCCCAGCTAGAGCGCAGTTGCCCCCCTGGCTTTGACTCTCTCAACCTGTCGCTGCTGCTCCAGTGTTTGGCGCTACAGTTACCGTCAGAGACCCCTGAGCTAGCCGACCAGCGGATCAAAGCCGCGATCGCCATCAACCCCCTCGGCAGCGCTATTTTTGGTCAGGACGGGTACCGCCAAATTGACGTGCCGCTGATGCTGGTGGGCGGCAGTGCCGATACGGTGACGCCGACGCTGGCTGAGCAAATTCGCCCTTTTACCTGGCTCAGCCAGCCCCAGCGATATCTCTTGCTAATGCAGAAAGGCACCCACTTCTCGACCCTGGATGATGCTGTCGAGGGGGAGGGAGTCATCCCCCTGCCTGAAAACGTGATTGGCCCTGATCCAGCCCAGGCAAGGCGCTATATCCAAGCGGTCAGTCTGGCCTTTTTCAAAACCTATCTGAGCCAAGAGGAAGACTATCGAGCGTTTCTAACGCCGGCCTACATCAGCCTGCTCAGCGGTAGGGCATTGCCGCTGAGCCTGGTGCAGTCCCTGGCCCCCGAGCAGCTACCGCGACAGGCGACGGTAGAGAACGCTATCGTGGAAGCATGGCAGCAAGAAGACAGCGCATCTCTGCGCGGTGGCGGGACTTAGGGCGATCGCTTTCGATTTATCAGTACGGGCGACGGGCGGTTGAGCTGGTCTGGGAGACAAACTGGCGGCTGACGCTGGCACTGGGGGGTTTAACAATTGTGGCGGGGCTGCTACCCGCCGCGATCGCCTACGTGGGCAAGCTGATTGTTGATGGTGTGGTGCAGGCGGCGCAGTCGGGGCTGAGAGCCGATCGCATGGCAGCGCTGGGCTATTTGGGGCTAGAGGCAATTTTGGTGGCTATCATGGCTGGGGGGCGGCAGGGTCTGAGCCTGAGCCAGTCGCTGCTGCGGGTGCTGCTGGGGCAGAAGGTGAATGTCTTAATTTTAGAAAAGGCGCTGACCCTGGATCTGGCCCAGTTTGAAGATTCAGAATTTTACGACAAGATGACCCAGGCGCGGCGGGAAGCCTCTAGCCGTCCGCTGAGCATGGCCAGCCGCACGTTTGGTCTGGTGCAGGATGGTCTGGCGCTGATAACCTACGGCGGCCTGCTGCTGCAGTTTTCGGGCTGGGCGGTGCTGCTGCTGCTAGGGGCAACGATTCCTGCCTTTGTGGCGGAGACTTACTTTGCCGGGGCCGCCTTTCGGCTGTTTAAGTGCGATCGCCCGAAAACCGTCAGCAAACCTATCTAGAGGTGCTGCTGGCCCGTGAAGACTATGCCAAAGAGGTGAAGCTGTTTCAGCTCGGCCCGATGCTGCTGCAGCGCTATCGAGATATTTTCCAGCAGCTCTACGCCGAAGATCGAGATCTCACCATTCGTCGCAGCAGCTGGAGCTTTGGTCTCAGCCTGCTGAGTACAGCCGCTTTCTATGGCGCTTACTGCTGGATTTTGCTAGAGGCGATCGCGGGGCGAATTTCTTTAGGCGACCTGACCATGTACCTGACGGTGTTTCGGCAGGGTCAAACCACGTTTGCCTCTGGGCTGAGCGGCGTTGGCGGCATGTATGAAGATGGCCTCTATCTGTCGAATCTGTATGAGTTTTTAGAGCGGCCTGTGCCAGCCGAGCAAGGCTATGCCCGCTCTGGCCCAGTCCCTCAAGACGGGCTGCGCTTTGAGCAGGTGTCATTTACCTACCCTGGGGGAACGCAGCCTGCTTTGCAGTCTGTTTCCTTTCATCTACAGCCGGGGCAAAAACTGGCGATCGTGGGAGAAAATGGCTCCGGCAAAACGACGCTGATTAAGCTGCTGACCCGGCTTTATACGCCCACCTCAGGCCGAATTTTGCTAGACGGACTTGACCTGCAAGACTGGAGCGCAGATGTCTTAAAACAGCGGATTGGCGTCATTTTTCAGGACTTTACCCGCTATCAGTTCACGGTGGGAGAAAATATTGGCGTTGGGGATGTAGATCACCTGGAATCAGGCGATCGCTGGCGCAGCGCCGCCCGCAAAGGTACCGCCACCCAGTTTATTGAATCGCTGCCAGCAGGCTTTCAGACTCAGCTAGGCCGCTGGTTCAAGCACGGCCAGGAACTCTCCGGCGGCCAGTGGCAAAAGATTGCCCTGTCTCGCGCTTTTATGCGCACCAGTGCCGACATTTTGGTGCTGGATGAACCCACTTCGGCTATGGACGCTGAAGCTGAGGTCAAGCTGTTTGATCAGTTTCGCGCCGTCACCCAAGATCAGATGGCAATCCTGATTTCTCACCGCTTTTCGACGGTGCGGATGGCCGATCAGATTATGGTGCTGGCCGCTGGCAAGCTGATTGAGCAGGGCACCCATGCAGAACTCCTGCAGCAAAATGGCCGCTATGCTCACTTGTTTACCTTGCAGGCGGCTGGCTACCAGTAGAATTTTTAGGGGTGTTTCATCTACCCCCACAGTCAATGTATCTTTTTCTCTTTAGGACTACTTAGGACTCCCTAAAGCTGATCTGGGTCAATACCGAGTTCTCTTAGCTTGGCCAGCGCCTGATCTAGCTTTTGCTGCGCCCAATTGCGCTCCTGGAATAGTTCTTCTGGATCTTTAAAGCGATCGCCATCAGGATAAAACAGCGCCAGTCCGTCCTCAAACATATCGAATTTGATGCCTAGCGTGGGTGAAATCCAGGGCAGGTTGAGGCGCGTCAGCAGCACGGGGCATTCTTTTGGTACCTGACGAGTCAGCCCCCAAAATTCAAAACTGTCGGGGTTCTCTCGCAGTGCCGATGGCAGGCGGCGGGCGACAGTTTAAGCTTTGTAAAGAGTTTTCATAGGGCTGGTGATGGATCGAGTCGATTTCAGCGTGTTTGGGCGGTTTTGGGCGATCGCTAAGGGCTACTGGTTTAGCGATGAGAAATGGAAAGCCAGGGGGCTGCTGCTGGTGGTCGTCGTTTGCCTGCTGGCCTATACGGGCCTTAGCGTGCTGCTAAACAACAAGCGCGGGGTGATGATTTCGGCCCTGTCGGCTCAAAATGAGTCGCGCTTTTGGCAAACCGTGAGCGTGTTTATTGTGGTGCTGGTGCTGTATGCGCCCCTGCTGGCAGCTTATACCTATCTGCGCGATCGCCTGGGGCTGGAGTGGCGGCGCTGGCTAACTAATCACTTTGTCAACCAGTACTTTGAAAACCGCGCCTTTTACCAGCTCAA
Source organism: Leptolyngbyaceae cyanobacterium RM1_1_2 (assembly GCA_012032345.1). Lineage (GTDB taxonomy): Bacteria > Cyanobacteriota > Cyanobacteriia > Phormidesmidales > Phormidesmidaceae > Sphaerothrix. The sequence continues at coordinate 36,884 of JAAUQI010000044.1, forward strand.
CCAGAGCGCCCCTGAAATCGATAACCCCGACCAGCGGATTGCTGAAGACGTGCGCAGCTTTACCCAGGAGTCCCTCACCTTTGTGCTGATTATTGTAGACTCGCTGCTGGAGGTGATTGCCTTTAGCGGGGTGCTGTGGGGCATTTCCCGATCCCTGGTAATTTTTCTGGTTTTGTACGCGGTGGTGGGCACTCTGATAGCCGCCTTTATTTTTGGTAAGCCTCTGGTGCGGCTAAATTTTGAGCAGCTCAAACGCGAGGCCAACTTTCGCTTTAGCCTGGTGCGCATTCGAGAAAATGCCGAAGCGATCGCCTTTTACCAGGGCGAAGTGCAGGAGTCGCATCGGGTTAAAGATCGCTTTCTCGCCGCCTTTGACAACTTCAAAAACCTGTTGTTTTGGGAACTCAACCTCAACGCCCTGACCAATGCCTACGAGTTTATTCCCTACGTGCTGCCTGCGATTGTAGTGGCCCCCAGCGTCTTTTCGGGTGATTTAGAAGTCGGCAAAGTCACAGAAGCCCAGGGTGCTTTTGTACGGGTGTTCTTTTCGCTCAACGTAATTGTGGCCCGTTTCCAGTCGCTGACGGCTTTTGGCGCTGGCATTGACCGCCTCTATACCTTTGCCGATTTTCTCGGCGGTGCCATAGCCCCGGCCACTGAGGAAAAGCCGCTAATCCAGCTCCAGAGCGCTGACGAGCTTGCCTTTAATGACCTGACGCTGCAAACTCCCAACTACCAGCGGACTCTCCTTGAAAATCTCTCGCTCCAGGTTCCAGCTCAGGAAGGACTGCTGATTGTGGGGCCAAGCGGCTGCGGCAAAAGCTCACTGCTGCGGGCAATGGCAGGGCTATGGAACTCAGGCTCTGGGGCGATCGCCCGTCCAGACTTAGAAAACATGCTGTTTTGCCGCAAAAGCCCTACATGGTTTTGGGGACGCTGCGCGATCAGCTTGCCTACCCCAACGTGCAAGCCGAGATTGCAGACGAAAAGCTGCTACAGATATTGCAGCAGGTGAATTTGCCTGACCTAGCTGAGCGCTTTGGCGGCTTAGAGGCCGAACAGGACTGGGGCGACGTGCTGTCTTTGGGTGAGCAGCAGCGGCTCACATTTGCGCGGCTGCTGGTGAATCAGCCTGACTACGCCATCCTTGACGAGGCTACCAGCGCCCTGGATATAGAGAACGAAGCCAGCCTCTATCACCACCTGCAAACCCTGCAAACCACCTTCGTCAGCGTTGGCCACCGCCGCACCTTAGCCGCCTATCACCAGCACGTCCTGCAGCTCGATCAGAACCAACACTGGCAGCTGCGATCGCCTACAGACCTGCTCGAAACCGTCGCTAAACCCCTGAGCGAAGCTGTCTAGCTCATAACAGCGATAGCTCAAGATCAACCAGGGCGATCGCCCCTGCGGGGTTCTGAGTTGCCAATACAATATCTGCAAATAAAACGCTGTAGTATTAATTCAGCATCCATCATACCGGGGAAATATCTTGCCACACCTTAAGCTCTTAGGCTGGCTGAGCCTAACCGCAGGTATATGGGGTGGATTGCTTAGTATGCCAGGTCAGGCGGCTGAAGCATTACTGGGGCAGCAAGAGCCACTGCTGCAGCTTGCCCAAGCCCTGCCATCTCTTCAAGATCTCAATCCCCGTCCTCAACCAGCGCCGTTTGAAGAACTGACGCCCCTGCCTGCCTTATCTCCGGTTGAAGATCTATTAGGCCCACAGCCGCCGATTCCCTATCAGGATCTATTTCCTTCTGTAGATGATTCTCCAGAGAGTTCTTCAGAAGAGGCTACGGTAGTGATTGAGCGGTTTAATTTTTTAGACAGTACGGTATTTAGCCAGGAGCAGCTAGCGGCAGTCACCGCGCCCTATACTCAGCGGCCCGTCACTTTTGCTGAGATTTTGCAAGCGCGATCGGCAGTGACTCAGCTTTATGTAGAAAATGGCTACCGCACCTCAGGCGCGATTTTTCCGCCCCAGCAGCTTCAAAACGGTGTAGCAACCATTCAGGTGATTGAGGGCCGCTTAGAAGCGATCGCCGTCAACGGTACCCGCCGCCTCAGGCCCGAGTACATCAGCAGTCGTTTGGGAATTGGCACTTCGCCGCCTCTCAACGTTAATCGCCTGCTGGAGCGACTGCAGCTCTTGCAGCTAGATCCTCTCATCGAAAGCATTTCGGCTGATCTGCAGGCAGGGACTCAGCCGGGGACGAATGTGCTGGTGGTGGCTGTGACGGAGGCCGATAGCTTTGACGTCACCTATACGCTAGACAACAATCGCTCGCCCAGCGTTGGCAGCGTTCGCCATCAGATTGAGGTGAATGAGGGCAACCTTTTGGGCTTTGGGGACGGGCTGAGCCTAGGCTACAGCACCACAGACGGCAGCAGCGGCTTTGATTTGAGCTACACAGTTCCCCTCAATCCGCGCAGTGGCACCCTGAGACTGGCTCTGGGCACAACCGACAGCAGCGTAATCGAAGCCCCCTTTGATATCCTCGAAATTGACGCCGAGTCCAGGTTTTATGAGCTGACACTGCGCCAGCCAGTTTTGCAAAAGCCGACACAAACCTTGGCCGTGGGGCTAACGATCGCCCGTCAGGAGAGCCAAACCCGTCTGGGCCTAGGGGATATTGGCCCTTTTCCCCTAGCGCCGGGAGCTGACGATCAGGGGCGCAGCCAAGTGTCGGCCCTGCGGTTCTTTCAGGAATGGACGCAGCGGAATACCCAGCAGGTAATTGCTTTCGATCGCAGTTTAATTTAGGTCTAGACCTGTTTGATGTCCACGTCAATGACGGCTCCCTGACAGTCGCCTTTCGTTTCCTGGCAGGGACATGGGGCAGTTGGGTGCGGCGCGTTGACGCCCC
>JAAUQI010000106.1 GCA_012032345.1 Leptolyngbyaceae cyanobacterium RM1_1_2
GGCGATCGCTGCTCAGACTTGATGTCTTTACCAAATATTTTGCGATTGCGTACCTATCTTTGCCAGATGTTATCGGGTATGCTTTTGTAAACATAATTGAAGCAAATGCTATATTTTTGTGACTAGATAGCACGAGTTCAGGCATAGCAAAAGCTGTAGCCCTCTCTGCTAAATAGCTCAGTAACTGCTCATAAGTATTAAGTTTTTTAAAAGGGACTGCGGCGATCGCTCAACTTTCAAAGTGCAAAAATCAGGAGGCTACTCCATGAAATCTTCTTTAGTGATTCTGTATCACAGAGAACCCTACGACGAAGTTAAGGAAGACGGCAAAATTTACTACCGCGAGAAAAAAAGTCCCAACGGCATTGTGCCGACGCTGAAAAGCTTTTTTGCCAATGCTGAGAGCAGCACCTGGATTGCCTGGAAGCAGGTGGCTAGCAAAAAGCAGATTAACTTTGAAGAGCGGGTAACGATGGACGGCGGTAGCGAAAGCTGCGTAGTACGCCGAATTCCGCTGACGCCTGAGCAGGTAAAAGATTTTTACTACATCACCTCTAAAGAAGCTTTCTGGCCGATCCTGCACTCATTTCCTGAGCATTTCACTTACGAAAGCTCCGACTGGGAAAACTTTCAGCATATCAACCAGCTTTTTGCCGAGGCTGCTTGCGAAGATGCTGCTGACGACGCCCTGATTTGGATTCACGACTACAATCTCTGGCTAACGCCTTACTACATCCGGCAAAAGCTGCCGAACGCCAAGATTGCCTTTTTTCACCACACCCCTTTCCCCGCAGCCGACGTTTTCAACATTTTGCACTGGCGCACTGCCATTATCGACAGCCTGCTCTGCTGCGATCTCTGCGGCTTCCATATTCCTCGCTACGTAGAAAACTTTGTCTCAGCCGCCCGCAGCTGCCGCGAAGTCGAGGTTGTTACCCGCACCCCCGTACCTGACTGCTTTACCAAAGTTGGCACGGCCCTGGCAGAGCCAGAAATGACCACCCAGCTTAAGTACAACGACCGTATCATCAATCTCGATGCGTTTCCTGTCGGCACCAGCCCTGACTACATTGTCAACATGGTGAATAAGCCTGAGGTACAGGAGCGTATTCAGCAGATTCGGGCAGATATTGGCGATAACAAGCTGATTGTCTCGGCTGGACGGGTGGACTATGTCAAAGGCACTAGAGAACTGCTGCTGTGCTATGAGCGCCTGCTGGAGCGGCAGCCAGAGCTGATTGGCAACATAAACCTAATCATGACGGCGGTGAAAGCTGCCTCTGGGATGCGAGTCTACCGGGTGGCTCAGTCGCAAATTGAGCAGCTTGTAGGCAAAATCAATGGCCGCTTTTCTAAGCTTAACTGGATGCCGATTAAGCTCTTTACCGAGCCTGTGCCCTTTGACGACCTGATGGCTTTTTACAAAGCGGCAGATGTGGCCTGGATTTGTCCCCTGCGTGACGGGCTAAACCTAGTGGCAAAGGAGTACATCTCAGCCCATGAAGGTAAAGACGGCGTGCTGGTGCTTTCTGAGTTTACCGGGTCAGCGGTAGAGCTGCCGGAGGCGGTGCTGACCAATCCCTACTCTGACAAAAGTATGGACGATTGTATTGATCAGGCGCTGGCAATGTCTGCTGACGAGCAGGCCCAGCGCATGACCCAGTTGAACCAATCCGTCAGGCGCTACGACGTGCAGCAGTGGGCCAACCACATGTTCCGCGAAGCCAAGGCTGCTGAAACCAGCGATCGCTGCCTGCTTTGGTCTAATTTTGAGTTCAGCTACAGGTCAGGTGGACAGATGTGTCCACCTGAAAACGCTGTAACAAGCTGTGGAGAAGGAGATCCGGCCAGAGAGTGACGCCAGCCCAATAGGAGGGAGGTTACAGTGAAACTGGAGCACCGTTAACCACCCTTCTCAGTAGTATTCCAAAATAGACGCTATGCGCGATTTAAAAACTATCCAAAACACGGTCTATGACCTTATCATCATTGGCGGCGGTATCAACGGAGCTGCGATCGCCCGCGATGCTGCTTTGAGAGGTCTAAAAACGATTGTTGTCGATAAAGAAGACTTTGGTGGAGGGACGACAAGCTGGTCTACGCGACTGGTTCATGGCGGGCTGCGCTATTTGGAGTATTTTGAATTTAATCTGGTGCGCGAATCGCTGAAAGAGCGAGAAGTTTTGCTCCACGCGGCTCCTCACCTGGCCAAGCCGATTCAGATGACTATTCCTATCTACGGCAGCGGTTCCCGCAGCTACTGGGAAATTCAGGCTGGAATGCTGCTCTACGACATTCTCAGCTTCGACAAAACCCTGCTGAACCACCGGATGCTCTCGGCCAAGAAGATGCGGCAGCTCTTTCGCTCGGTGAATCCCGAGGATCTCAAAGGGGCGGCTCAGTACTATGACGCTCAGGCAGAATATGCTGAACGCCTGTGTTTAGAAAATGTTTTGTCGGCGCAGCAGGCCGGAGCTGTGACGCTGAACTACGTAACGGTGGCTGAGATTCAGCGGCAGGACGATCGCATTACTAATCTGGTTTGCGAAGACCAGCTCACAGGCGATCGCTTTACTGTCCAAGGCTCTGACAAAGCAGTCGTGATCAATACCTCTGGCCCCTGGGTCGATCAGGTTCTGGGCCTAGGTCGGCGCGGCGATCGCAAAGCACCCATTGGCACTAGCAAAAAAATGGGCGGCACCAAAGGCAGCCACATCATTGTAGACACTTTCCCCGGTGCGCCTGATACGGCCTTTTATGTCGAAGCGGCCTCTGATGGGCGACCCTACTTCATCGTACCCTGGCTGAATATGTACCTAATTGGTACTACCGACCTGCGCTACACTGGCGATCTCGACCGGGTCAAAGCCGATGACGACGAGATTGACTACCTGATTGGCGAAACCAACCGGGTTTTGCCCACGGCGCACCTGAGCCGCAAAGACATTAAGTTCACCTACTCTGGCGTGCGTCCGCTGCCCAATGCTGAAGGCAAAAAGCCTGGCAGCATTACCCGCAAGCATATTCTCTTTGACCACACCAAAGAGGGAGTAAGCAATCTGATCTCTCTGGTCGGTGGCAAACTGACCACTCACCGTCAGGTGGGTGAAGAGATGGTAGACAGGGTTTACCGTAAGCGGCAGCAGCCAGCACCGCCCTGCCTGACGGATAAGCAGCGCCTGCCCGGAGCCATCCTGCCCAATGCTCCTGAAATCGACCAGGCTCTAGAAAACTACGGCGATCGCGTAGCCTCTGAGTCTATTCACCACCTTTTTGCCGTATACGGAGCCTTGGCCCCTAAAGTGCTAGCGCTGGTAGACGACGACGCAGAGCTAGGGGAAAAGATTGTAAACTACCTGCCTGACATCAAGGCCCAAGCAGTCTATGCGGTGCGTTCTGAGCTAGCCTACACCCTGGCTGATATCTGCCGCCGTCGCACTATGCTGTCAATGGAGGCCAACTACGGCTTCGACGCGCTACCTGCCATTCTGGGGGCGCTGGCTAAGCACTGCGGCTGGAGCGAAGCTGAGTGCGATCGCCAAACTCAGGCTTACCGCGCCTTTATGGAAGAAAACTGCATTCCTGACTATCTGCTCAATTCTCCTGAGCTAACCCGAGAGCTGCAGCCTGCTTCCTAGCGATTGTCAGTTTTTAACTGACAGGCTCAATGCTTTTTGTCTGGCCTTTTGGGGAGTTGCTGACGCTGACTCTGTAGAGATTGGTCTCCCCATTGGCATAGCTTGCGAGCGTCTCACCATCGGGCGAGATGCCGCCAAATTGTCCAGGGACGCCGCTAGCTCCTCGCCGTTACAGCGTTTCCTTGCCTAGTGAGGTACAGCCCATGTCCGTGCAGTAACGGTTTCGGGGTTGTTTTTGTACCTCATGAGCTTCAAAAACGCTGTAATGTCGTACAGGTATGGGCATTGTTAGGCAGCGATCGCCGGATCGGGAAAACCGATTGCAGTACTGAATGACAAGAAATGCTGGGTTTCCTAACGACGAACCAGCCTAAAACGATATGAGATTGCACTATTTGTCAGCATCACGGGCATGATCAACAAGTTCAGCCAGTAACGCTTCGCGATCGCTCACTGCACGAGCAACAAGTTCGGCAGGCACTGTGCCTAGCGTATGCTTACTTCCCCAGACCATCAACTCGACCAGCACCGGAATCAGCTCTAGTCCACACTCGGTTGGAACATATCGACGACTGCGGCCATCGAGTGGATCTCTTCGCCGCTCAAGTACGCCAGCCTCGATCAATCGCTCCAGCCTGTCAGTCAGGGTATTCGTGGCGATGCCTTCGTCAGTGGCAATTTCTGAGAATGTGCGGCGCTGCCCCAGCAGCACATCGCGCAGCACCACCAAAGTCCATCGATCCCCTAACAAATCTAGAGCACAGGCAATCGGGCAGTTTGAGCGCGGCATATCTTTGCCAGACGGCATGAATCGATGATCGCTGACGGTTCAAGAGCTTCAGGATTATAGCTTGCATTTTGCTAGCCAAAAAGTTACTCTTGTTTCGCAAGCTAAATCGCTTGTGTTTTGCAAGCTAGCTAGATTGGCCATGACTGGCTGAGGAACTATCCCCATGGATCTAAACAAAAAGCGCATTGTCATCACGGGCGGCGGTTCAGGGATTGGGTTGGCCATGGCGCGATCGCTCGCGGATGAAGGTGCCCACGTGGTGATCACGGGCCGCGATCAGACTAAGCTAGCGGCAGCGGCTTCCCACCATCCCAACATTTCACCCCAGGTCTGCGATGTGGCTGACGAGGCGGCTGTTGTCGCCCTGCGCGACGCTATGGATGCAGGCGGCGGCACAGATGTGTTGGTCAACAATGCTGGCATTATGCACGCGTTTGATGTGACTCAGGATTTCCCGCTGGAGAAACAGCTTCAAGAAATCGACATTGATGTGTCAGGCCCGGTGCGCCTGGTTCACCATTTCTTGCCAGGGATGCTGAAACGCAAATCGGTGATTGTTAACGTCAGCTCAGGCTTGGCCTACACTCCCTATGCTGCGGCACCCGTTTACAGCGCTAGCAAAGCATTTTTGCACTCGTACACCCAAAGCCTCCGCGCACAGTTAGCAACCACCTCAGTCCGAGTGGTTGAGCTACTGCCACCAGTGGTCGATACTGAGCTAGCGGGCGATCTGGATCCGTCATTTCCTCGCATGTCGCCCGAAAAGTTAGTCGCCGCGCTAATTAAAGGGCTAAACAACAATACTGACGAGATTACCCCTGGCCAGTCGGCGCAACTGAAGCTGATGAGTCGCCTTGCGCCAGGATTTCTCTTTCAACAAATGAATAAGAATCCACGAGGCTAACTACAGCACACAACTCAGACGGATTATGTATGGGTTAAAGGCTAATGAGAGCAGTTGTTGTCCCACAATTTGGAACGTTTATAGAAAATTGTTGAACCTGCATGAACATTGACTTCACCACCATTGACGGATTGCGCATCCGATTTGCGGCCAGCCGCAATCCGGGCAAACCGCAACTGATTCTACTTTCGCCCCAGCCGCAGAGCCTTTTGGTCTATCGCCACTGGTGGCCACAACTGAAGAACGATTTCGACGTGGTGGCTGTCGATCTTCCCAACCATGGGCATTCTCAAGCAGCCAAACATGTTACAACGGTTAGCCAACAAGGTGCATTCTTTGGACGAATCTTAGATCACTTCGACTTTATAAACCCGCACGTAGTAGGGCCGGACGTGGGGACACCCACCGTATTGCGCTACATGGTCAATACTCCCGGACGGATCAAATCTGCAACTGTCGGAGATGAGGGCTGCGTGTGGCCGATTGATGGACAACCTCTGTTTCGCTGGCTGTGCGCCAGCCGCCTGTTTCAGCTCTCAACCCTGGCCTTTGGCGGGCCGATTGGCGGACGGATTTATACTGCTATGGCCAACAGCATTGGCTACCGAAACGCCTACCCTAGCCAAGACATCCTTAGGGATTATCGTCAGAGTTCAACTCACTTCGGTCGGCTTCGCGGTCAGATCGGTCTTCTCGCTAGCTACCCAAAGGAGAATCCCCGCCTCTATCAAGATCTTCCCAAAATCACTACTCCTGTGCAGGTTCTGCATGGCCAATACGATTTGTTTGTAGCTGTTAGTAACTCCTGGCGGTTGCACAAAAAACTGCTCAATAGTCGATTCGACATGGTAGAGAACGCCGCACACTATTCCTATGAAGACAATCCTGAAGGGTACCTAAGGCGGGTTCTAGATTGGATCTACATGGCCGAACTCGGCAACGTTGATGAATCTTCTGCTCCCTTTTAGGACATCTAGAGGACAGCGAAATATGAAAGATTCAGTCGTTCAAAAAATCAATATCATCTCAGCGATCGCAACCGGCATGTTCGCTGGAGGCGTGCTGATGGTTGGCGTAACCTTCGGCCTGCGTTGGAGTCGCCTGGATCCCGCACAGTTGGTTCAGGATTTCCCCCAAGATTTGATATATATTGCCGCGACTATTATCCCCATTGCCCTAGTACCTGACGGCAGAAATAAAGGAGCTATTCAGGAGGTCAGTGGTTTGCCGGTATAATTCCACTTGAAGGGTTTCGCCATAGTGCGATTGAAGTAGGCGACAAAGGCCAGCATCTTCTTCTTA
>JAAUQI010000045.1 GCA_012032345.1 Leptolyngbyaceae cyanobacterium RM1_1_2
GGGCGCAGTGCCCGTGAGCGCTGCGCGGCCTAACTCCTTGTCCACAAACTAGACGCCCCAAGCCAGCGCGAAGTGAGTCGGGGCGGCGAGAGAACTGTTAAAATTCACCTCAGCCTGCCGGACTGCGTGTTCAGTCTGGTCGGTTAGCGGCTCGGAGTTGTTGCTAGCAGCTTCGAGTCGTGCGGCTAATTGTCTGGACGCCTGCAGCGAGAAATTGCTGCATTAGTCAGGAAGATTATCTCATTTGGGCGATCGCGTCAAGAGTCTTTTGCTGGGCAGGCGGTGTAGGGTGGCAGTATGGAAAAAGCGCAACAAGTCCGAGACTTGTTCGAGCAGTTTTCTGGGTGATGAAGGCCAAGCGGCTCAAAGCTGGATGGGACAACGCCTATCTCGCTAAAGTCCTCACTGGTTGAGTATGCGTTGAAATCTAACCCAGTTTAGTTGACATTTATTTACGAAAGCGCGACAACAGGGGTAAGTACATCGCTGTAGTGCGATCGCGGTTTTGCTTTGTAAACCAATGAACGTGATTTTGCTAGGCTTTATTGGCAGCCTCTTGGCCGGGCTTGGAACCACGCTTGGGGCCTTGCCGATTCTATTGCCGATTACCCTCAGCGATCGAACCCAGGGCATACTTTTAGGGCTAGGCGGCGGCGTCATGCTGGCGGCCACGTCCTTTTCTTTGATTGTGCCGGGGAGTGAATTTGCCGTTGAGCAGGGGGCTTCCGCCGGGGAAGCGGCCCTGATTATGGGTACAGGAATTTTGCTGGGCAGTGCCGTGCTTTGGTGGGCTAATAAAAATTTTCCTCACGAGCATATCTTTAAAGGCCGCGAAGGCCCTGAAACTCAAAATCTCAAGCGTATTTGGCTGTTTGTTATTGCGATTACGCTGCACAACTTTCCCGAAGGCTTAGCTGTGGGCGTGGGCTTTGGCGGTGGCGAAATTGCTGCGGCTACCACGCTCGCTATCGGTATTGGCTTACAAAATATTCCTGAAGGTTTAGTCGTGGCGCTAGCGCTGCGAAATCTCAAGTATTCGGCCCTCTATGCGCTATCGATAGCAACGCTGACCGGACTGGTAGAACCTGTGGGGGGACTGATTGGGGTGAGTATTATCAGTATTGCTCAGCCACTCTTACCCTGGGGTATGGCCTTTGCCGCTGGTGCCATGCTGTTTGTCATTGTCGATGAAATTATTCCAGAAGTCGATCAAAAGTCTTTAGGCCAAAGCGGTACTTTCGGGCTGATCGGCGGGTTTGTGATTATGATGATTCTGGATATTGGTCTGGGTTAAAAGATTGAGAGCCGTTTTTGATCAGGCCCAAAATGCTGGCTCTAAGGCAGAACCTGTCACCATCACCTTAGAAAAGCTTGTTACTCTGAGCAAGTGGCCATTAGAGCTGAGAGCGTGCCACAATATGCCAATCCTTTTATCTGTTTAAGCTTGAGTGGTGAATGTTTCTTCGACTCATCTCCAGCAGCCTAACTTTAAACCAACGTCTGACTCTGATCACTTTTTAGTCTGTGGGCTAGGCAGTTTAGGGCAGCACTGCGTAGCAAATCTTAAAACCTTTGGGGTTAAAGTTAGCGCTATCGATCGCACGATGGCTGAGCACTGGGAGATCGCCAACCTGCCTGATTTGCTAGAAAATTTGCTGGTGGGCGACTGCCGCTATGCCGATGCTCTACACCGGGCAGGCGTAAGTCACTGCCGAGCAGCGCTGATAGTAACCGATAGCGAACGGGTGAATATTGAAGCGGCGTTGACAGCGCGAGTGCTAAATCCCCACATTCGGCTGGTCGTGCGCTCGGATCAGCAAAACTTAAACCAGGTCTTAGCGCACCAGCTCGATAACTTTGTAGCTTTTGAACCTACTCAGCTATCTGCCTCAGCGTTTGCTCTAGCAGCCTTTGGCGATCATCTCAAAGGATTTTTCCAATTAGACGGGTACCGCTTCAAAGTGGTGAAGCAGCAGATTACCTCTGAGCATCGCTGGTGCGATCGCCGCCGCCTCTATCAAATCGAGAACCGTAACCGTCGAGTTTTGCGACATTTCGCCGCTAATACCCTGGGGCTAAGTCCAACCCAAATCAGTCAAACGACCAATCCGTTTAGTCCCTCAGCTCAGTTTTATACCTGGCTACCCAACACTCTGGTGCGGGCTGGAGATACTGTTGTCACCATTGAAGCAGAGCCTGAACGGACTTTACCCGGAAATCAGTCAAAAGCGAAGCGCCAGCTACACAAGGTGCTCTGGCAGAAACTGCGATCGCTACGAAGCTGGCGCGATCTACGGCAAAGTCTAGTCCAGCTTTGGCAGACGAACTACCAAAATCAGGTACGTCGTGTGGTGCTGCTCTGTGCCATCACCATTGTTGTACTTTGCTTTGCAGGTACCTTGCTGCTGTGGTTTAACTATCCGGCGCTTTCGGTTTTAGATGCTTTTTATGCCACGGTAGTGCTGCTGCTAGGAGGCTACGGCGATCTCTTCAGCGAGTTTGTTCCAGCGGTGGTGCTGCCCTGGTGGCTACGGCTCTTTAGCCTAGGGCTAACGTTGGCAGGGACGGCTTTCATCGGCGTGCTGTATGCCCTGCTGACCGAAAAGCTGCTGACCCTAAAATTTCAGTTTTTGACCCGGCGTCCCCCCGTACCGCAAAAAGGACACGTGATTGTTTTGGGGTTGGGACGGGTTGGGCGACGGGTAATGGGACTCCTGCAAGAGCTAAATCAGCCCGTGGTAGGCGTCGCACCCCAAGAACTGGAACCTCACGTTTTGCCGCAGCTACCGATCATCATGAGCGATAAAGCTGAGATGCTGATCAAAGCTAACCTGGAGACAGCTAAAAGCCTGATTGCCGTTGGCGATGACGAAGTCCAGAACCTAGAAATGGGGTTAATGGCTTACCGCACTAATTCCAGCTGCCGCCTGATTATTCGCACCTACGACCAGCGCTTTACTGACAAGGTAGCTCAGCTTTTTCCCTATACGCAGGTACTCTGCACCTCAGCCCTCTCTGCAGAAGCTTTTGCCGGGGCTGCTTTCGGTGAAAACGTCATCAGTCTGTTTCCGCTCTATGGTCAAACCATGCTGGTGACACAATATCGAGTTGAGCCAGAAGACACGCTCCACGGCCAGCTTCTGGCTGAAGTCGCCTACGGCTACGGAGTGGTTCCCATTCTGTATCAGCCAGCCGCACAAGGAAATCCTCGCATGATGCCGTCTGAAGATATCCGCCTGCGCATAGGCGATCGCCTGATTGTCCTTGCTACCATTCGTGGCCTGCAGCGGATTGAGCAGGGCAGACTGGCTGAGCAGCAGTGGCGTATACAAGTTGAAAGTGCCAACACCCAGGAGGCTCGATTCGGCGGTTCGGCTGAGATTGCCCGCGTTTCAGGTTGCGACCTGAACCTTGCTAGAACCTTCATAGAACAGCTACCGAGCATCTTTCCTCAAACGCTTTATCGTCATCAGGCGCTGCGGCTAGTGCGAGAACTGGTCAAGCTTCAGGTGCAGGTTCGCATCCTGCCACCTTAGGAAATGCCCATGCAGGTCTGTTCAAGTCTGTATCCCAAGAGGCAGGGTTCTTAGGCTATAGCTCCTTACACTATTAGCGAACCAGAAGCTGGCTCTACCTGCTTCCCAACCTCAACTCAAATGAGGTGGCCATTCAGGTTGCGATCGGTTTTTGTGTAAATCACTTCTGAATAGATCCCATTTGTAAGAGCTTAGACTATGAAGCTTGCCCTCTTCAGCACAAAAAAGTACGACCGTAAGTTTTTCACGCAGGTCAATCAGCAGCAGTACGATCTCACCTTTTTTGAACCCCATTTAGACACCAGTACGGCTCCTCTGGCCCAAGACTTCGACGGCGTTTGTGTCTTTGTCAACGACCGGCTCGATGCCGACACGCTAGAGCAGCTTGCTGAATATGGCGTACAGCTCATTGCTCTACGCTGTGCTGGTTTTAACAATGTTGATCTAGAAGCGGCTAAGCAGCATCAGCTTACCGTTGTTCGGGTACCAGCCTACTCCCCCTACGCGGTAGCAGAGCATACATTGGGACTAATGCTGGCGCTGAATCGACAGATTTATCGTGCCTACAACCGGGTCAGGGAAGGTAATTTTTCCCTAGATGGACTCATCGGCTTTGACCTGTACAAAAAGACAGTAGGAATTGTGGGTACTGGAGAAATTGGCGCTATTGTAGCTCGGCTTTTGACCGGTTTTGGCTGTCATCTACTGGGATATGACATTAACCCCAACCCAGACTGCGAGGCACTCGGTGTTAACTATGTTGAGCTAGATCATCTGCTGGCAGCGGCAGATATTGTGACGCTCCATTGTCCGCTCGTACCCCAAACCTATCACCTGATTGACCGCGCTGCGCTTGACAAAATGAGGCCAGGCGTAATGCTGATTAACACCAGCCGAGGGGGACTTATTGACACAAACGCCGTAATTACAGCGTTGAAAGAGCGCAGGCTTGGCTATCTTGGTCTTGATGTCTATGAACAGGAAAGTGATTTATTTTTTGAGGATCTCTCAAATGATGTGATTCAAGATGATACATTTCAGAGACTCTTAACGTTTCCAAATGTGCTAATTACAGGACATCAGGCATTTTTCACCCACGAAGCTTTGATGAACATTGCCAAAACAACGCTAAAGAATGTAGCTGATTTTGAAACAGGAACTATAGATCCGAAAAATCTAGTGACAGCTGAGAAATTTTTACGTCGAACTCAATCGGCTCGGTAGTCTATGGCAGTCTTAAATTATCAGCCTTCAAAGTCTGTTTCACCTCTAGAAAGAGCGTCCACGCTGACGGTTCTGTCTTCAGAGGGGGGGTAAAACGGTGTGCTCTGCTTAAGATTAAGCTATAGGTAATATCAAACTGGCGTAAGATAGCATTTTTTCTTAAAGGTAAGTTTTAATCAGCAGTCGTACATTTACTCAGGGCTATGGTATCGGCACCGTTAAGGCAAAGCAGCGGCATTCAAAAAAGTCATATATTGGCTGTTGATGATTCGTCTGACAGTCTATTTCTGATTCAGGCAATCCTGGAGGAAGAAGACTGTAAATTAACGCTGGCCGAAGATGGAAGAAGTGCTCTGGAGCAGATTGAGCAGTCGCCTCCTGATTTAGTACTACTAGACGTAATGCTGCCAGAATTAAGCGGCTATGAAGTTCTACAGCAGATTCGCAAGAACCCACAGCTACCCTTCGTGCCGGTTTTGTTGATGACCGCTCACGAAGAAACTGACGTGGCTGAAGCAACTATTGCCTATGCCAACGGCTTTCTCCGCAAACCTTTTTCGATTGAAGAATTTTTGCACCAGGTTCATGTTCTCTTGGCTATGAAATCATAAATCGGGCTAGGTAGCCCAAACGAGTAGAACTAGGTCGTTGCTGCCAGTTTTACAGATAGCAAAGGATCCATTTGAAGACTTCGGAAACATACGGCCCTTTTCTTGAAAGAGTGACAGGTATTCAGTGCCCCGATCGAACAGCAAAGGAAGTAAAAAAGCGCGTAATCCTGGGGACTACGCGCCCTGCGTTCCCTTGTGAGTCTACAGCGTGGGTAATAAGCGCGATCGCACTTTCAGTCGCAATAGTGCCAGAAGGCTTACCCATCGTGGCAACTGTGGCCCTAGCCCGAGGCATGTGGCGGATGGCTAAGCGCAACGCCTTAGTCAATAAGCTCTCAGCGGTCGAAACTTTAGGAGCCACCAGCATCATTACGGACAAATTTGGCAGCTGTTTCAGCCATCTCGCGTCAGTTCATAGAGGATAACCACAAGTTTCAATGCTGGAATGGGTCACTAACACAATTGCCTCAATGGGCTATGCGGGAATTGTCTTTCTCATGTTTTTAGAGAATGTATTTCCCCCCATCCCCTCAGAAATTATTATGCCGCTGGCTGGCTTTAGCGTGGCTCAGGGCAAACTCAACCTGGCGCTCATTATTCTCTCTGGCACACTTGGCTCAATTTTGGGGGCGCTGTCCTGGTATTACCTGGGCTACACCGTTAAAGCTGAAAAGCTAGAGCGGTGGGCCGATCGCTATGGCCGCTGGCTAACGCTTTCCAGTCAGGATGTTCAGCACGTTACTCGCTGGTTTGAGCGTCGCCGGGGTAACCTGGCAATTGGTTTAGGGCGCCTAGTGCCGGGAATTCGTACCTATATTTCGATTCCGGCTGGGCTGACCCGGATGCCAATGCTACCGTTTTTGCTCTATTCCACTTTGGGTACGCTGGCTTGGGTGGGATTTTTAAGCCTGATGGGTTACGTCTTGGGCGCTAACTATGAGCGGGTGAAAGAGGTTTTAGGGCCTATTTCTGGCATTGTCTGGATACTGCTCATAGGTGGTTTTATAGTTTGGGTTGTTAGTCGATGGCTGCGTCAAGCTACCAAGTAAGCTTTATTTGGAGTAGTCTGCCTCAGCGATCGCCTGATGATAGATGATTAGACACTCTTTGAGTAGAAACCTGTCCCTGCCCTACGGCGATCGCTGCTAGTTTTCAACCTCTCTATGACGAAAAATTTGTCTGAACAGCCTGAAAACTCAGCTAAAAGCAGCGTTTGGTGATAGCTATCAGTCCAAAATTGCTGAGGAAGCAGCAAATGCTTTGGAGATTATTAATGAACTCAGTAGCGAGGCTGTTGATATCATTGTGGTTGTCCCAAACTGGCTGATGCCAGAAATGAAGGGTGACGAGTTTTCGATTCAGGTGCATCAGCGGTTTCCTCAAATTTCCAAGGTGATGCCCAGCGAACAGGTAGAGGCAGCCGCTACTGAGCGACTTAGGCTACAGGCTAATTTGCAGCGATGCCTTTTTAGCCTTGGTTTGAAGCGGAACCGATCGAAGCAATTAAATCAGGCTTGGCCCAGTCATGAATAGGCAGGCAATTGTCTGTGTAGACGACGAGACCACCGTCCTTAAAAATCTCAAAACGGAGCTAAAGGAAACTTTTGGCGATCGCTACCTGATTGAGATGGCTAGTGGCGGCCAAGATGCTCTAGACTTGTTTGCCACACTGCTTAGCGATCGCTATGAGATTCCGCTGATCATCTCAGATTACGTGATGCCGGGGATCAGAGGTGACGAGCTGCTGCAGCAGATACATCGGCTCTCGCCCTATACGCTCAAAATTATGCTGACCGGGCAGGCCACCCTTGCAGCCGTCATTGACGTCGCCCACAATGCCAATCTCTACCGCTATATTCCTAAGCCCTGGCAGAGCGAAGACCTGCGGCTGACCGTCAGTGAAGCGCTCAACAGCTACCACCAGACTAAAGAGCTGATTGAAGCCAAGCAAGAACTCATCCAGGCCAACCGGGAACAGGCACAGCTGATTGAAGAACTCCATGAAAATGAGCGCCGTCTCAAGCAGTTTACCGACGAGCTGTTTCAGGTAAATCAGGCTTTTGCTCAGTTTGTACCGCGCCAGTTTATGCAGCTGCTCGATCGCGCCAGCGTTGTGGACGTGCGGCTTGGGGATCAAATTGAGCGGGAGATGTCGGTTTTGTTTGCCGATATCCGGGGGTTCACGGCGATGTCAGAAGCCATGACCCCCGAAGATACCTTTCAGTTCATCAATGCTTTTTTCCGCCGCATGGAGCCTGCTATTGTCAATAATGGTGGCTTTATTGACAAATACATGGGAGATGCCGTGATGGCCCTGTTTAGCAGCACCCCAGATGATGCGCTGCGGGCGAGTATTGCTATGCTAGAACGGCTAGAAGACTACAACCAGAGTCGCACGACTCGTCAACAGTCTGCCATTAGTATGGGCATCGGCATCAACACAGGTTTGCTAATGCTGGGTACGGTTGGCGGCCAGCACCGCATCGATACCACTGTAATTAGCGATACGGTAAATGTAGCCGCCCGGTTAGAAAAATTAACCAAGGAGTACGGCGTTTCTCTGTTAATCACTGAGCATACGCTGGCTCAACTGCAAAATCCTGACCGTTATGCCACCCGCCTGATTGACCGGGTGGCTGTGCGGGGTAAGTCTCAGTCAGTACAAATCTATGAAGTTTTTGACGCGGATCTCTCAGCCAACCGTCGGCAAAAGCTGCTGACTAAAGCTCAGTTTGAGCAGGCACTGAGTTTCTATCAGCAGCAGAATTATCAAATGGCGATACCGCTGTTTCAAGGCTGTCTAGCCGAGAATACAGGCGATCGCGCTGCCGAAATTTATTTGCAGCAGTGTCAAGCGGCTATTCGCTCTAGCTTCAGCCAGTGGCGTGCTAGTCAGGCCCGTTAGGATTAATAGAACAAATGGAATAAAGGCCGCGATCGCTAAACTTATGAGCAACTCTGCTACCGTCACCGTCAAACTCTTTGCTGCCTATCAGGAAGCCTGCGGCGTCTCTGAACTAGTGCTGCCCCTAAAGCCAGGAACGCCCGTGGCAGCTATCTGCGATCGCCTAATCGCCGAGCATCCTGAACTATCCCAGTGGCGCGAGCTAACCCGCTTCGGCATTAATTTCCAGTTTGTCGAGCCGCAGACTGGGGTTCAAGACGGCGACGAGGTCGTTTTGATCCCGCCGGTGAGCGGGGGGTAGGGGTGCCTAGAAGCTGATTAGTGCTATCAGCAGGCGTTAAGCCCCAAAAGATTTACCACAGCCACAGGTCTGATTGGCATTAGGATTGGTAAACTGGAATCCCCCCCCAATCAGCGCATCGCTGTAGTCAAGCATTAGCCCATAGAGATAAAGCAGGCTCTTGCGATCGCAGATCACCTTAAAACCGTCATAGTCATAGACTTCATCCTGCTCGGTAATGCTGTCAGGATTGGCAAAGTCCATCATGTAGCTCATGCCAGAGCAGCCGCCCTGACGAACCCCTACTCTCAAACAGAGATCTTTGCCCTGGCTTTGACGCAGATTGAGCACATGCTTTAGAGCCGACTCCGTCATCTGAATGCCTCTTTGGGACTGCGTTGCTTGTGTCATTGGTTTAAAGAATTCCTTTCAGCTATAGATTCAACTTAAGTTGTGCCTGTATCTTGGTTCAACCTCAGACTCTAACCAGTTAGAATCACTGCACACGTATCTTTCTAGGATAGCCTAGAGAATAATGATCGTTCTGCCTAAAGCAGTCCTCGTCGCCCCGTTAATTGATTAAATAAATCTATCTCATGAGTTGAAAATCTTTGATCTCTAAGCTCCAAAAAACCCCATTTTTCTGATTTCTCTTGGGATTACCGCTCCGTATAGTTCCTGATTTAAGACATTACTAATTGTTAAGTATCTGCTTTATGAGTTCGCTGAATCGATTTACTAGCCGTCGCCTTAACCGTCTTCCTAAACTGCTAGGAGTTTGGGAGGGCGATCGCCGCAGATTGGAGGCTGGCGTTTTGAGCGAAGAGACTGAAACTGACGAAGCGCCAGCTGAGGGAGACTGTATTTTATGGGTCGATGGTACCCAGGGCGTCGTTCGTTCTATTAGCGTAGTTCCGGCTGACACGGGGCATGAGGCGGTCGTGAGGGCTTTGCTACAGGCCATTGAGCGTCCTCAGGGGCCAGCCGAAGCCGGACGACCCCAAAAAATTGTAGTACGCGATCGTGAGATTCACTTCTTTTTACGGGGTGCTCTGCAAGAGCTAGACATTGATATTGGCTATGCCTCCACGCTGCCGCTGATTGATGAAATCTTCTCCGGCCTGATGCAGCACGTCCAACAAAATACGCCGCAGCTACCGGAAGCCTATGCTGATCGACTGATTGACCAGGCTTACCAGATCTGGCAGGACGCCCCCTGGCATATTCTCAATGAGCAGCAAATTATCGCCATTGAGATCAATCGCTGGGATATTCAAACTTTATATGTGTCAGTTTTAGGTATGGCTGGGGTAGAGTATGGCCTGCTGATGTATCGCTCATTAGAGTCACTCAAGCAGTTTCGGCAGCGAGTTTTGAGTATCCGAGGCTCATCTAAGCAGCTCCAGCAGGCATTTTTAGAGCAAGACTGTCTGTTTGTAAATTTTGAGCTGATTGAAGATGAGGATGAAGAAGAGGGGCTGTCGGCAATATCCCAGTTTGCTGCCTTGTTAAAAGGCATGACTCCTAGTGCTATCGAGCCAGATTTTGGTAGCCTGCACCCTTTAGAAGGACTGCGCAACCACATTGCTATAGAAGAGGCAGCTATCCTACTGGTAGCTTTAGAAGCCCTGCATCGTTTTCTCGCCAAACACTACCGTTCCCTAGAAAAATCTACTTTTCCAGCTCTGAGCGGACAGTATCGGGTTCCTAATCCAGAGGCAGATGCCAAACCCGCCACGGTAGCTGTCACGGTAAAAACGCTGCCTGAAATTGCCGCAGAGCTGATTCGAGAAACGGAGGCGGCGGCTGATCAAACCAATCAAACCTTAAGGGCAGAGGAACCGATCTTACGTGATGACTACGTACCCGAAGGGGCGATTATCATTTTGCGACCGATGCCTCAGTCGTGGCTCGACCTGGTACAAAGCAGTTCTAAAGCTTACTACCAGCCCGTTTTGCCAGCAGAAACAGCGCCAGCAGACAGCGCTGACACTGAAATACCCATTGTTCTAATTCAAACCTCGCGGCCAAAAGCACAGGAATTGCTCAACAATCTGAAACTGGCTCAGGGAGTGCACTCGGTTTGCTTTAATCAAGGCAGCGACCCGGTTACGGGCAAGCAGTATGACTTAGGACTGCTGCAGACTGGAGACGGCGAGTTTCATCTATTTGGTGAATTTCTCAAAGGTGACAAGGTAGATGAGGGCCGGCTGCAGGCATGGCAGCAGTGGCAGCAGCAGGCTCAGGGCCGCTGCGGCGTGGTGATTGCCGCCGGGGTGACGGGGGCGGCTAAAGGCAAACCCGAGCCAAAGCACCTGATGGCCTTTTTTGAGGCGCGATCGCGATCGCCTGAAGAACTCAACCTCAAGCCCCTGCAGCTCCAGTTTGCGGTGGACTGGGAGCTGGATTTTTAAGTCTAAGCCTGATTTGCAGCCAATTTGGGGCACCGAGTTTGGGGCATAAGAGCCACTAGGGGCCGCACAATATTAAAATGTGTGAAGCGAACATTAACGAAACAGGTTGAGCATGCGAGTTGCGATTGTCGGGGCCGGGCTGTCGGGTTTAGCCACAGCGGTTGACCTAGTCGATGCGGGCCATGAAGTAGAAATTTTTGAGGCCCGTCCTTTTGTCGGCGGCAAAGTCGGCAGCTGGATAGATAAAGACGGTAACCACGTAGAGATGGGGCTGCACGTATTTTTTGGCTGCTACTACAACCTGTTTGCCCTGATGAAGCAGGTAGGCGCGTTTCAGCACCTGCGGCTCAAAGATCACACCCACACTTTTATCAATCGCGGTGGCGAAATTGGAGCGCTGGATTTTCGCTTCGTTACCGGAGCGCCGTTTAACGGGCTAAAGGCGTTTTTTACGACTTCGCAGCTTTCACTGCAGGACAAAGCTCAAAATGCGATCGCCTTGGGCACCAGTCCAATTGTGCGGGGGCTGGTAGATTTTGACGGCGCTATGCAGCAGATCCGAGCGCTGGATCAAATTAGCTTCGCTGACTGGTTTCGCCGTCACGGTGGCTCTGATGGCAGCCTCAAGCGGATGTGGAACCCAATTGCTTATGCCCTCGGTTTTATCGACACTGAGGAGATCTCGGCCCGCTGCATGCTGACTATCTTTATCCTCTTTGCTGTCAAGTCTGAAGCCTCTGTGCTGCGGATGCTAGAAGGCTCTCCGGCAGAGTACCTGAGTCAGCCAATCGTAGACTATCTGACAGCCCGTGGCACCCAAATTCATCTGCGGCGAGGGGTGCGGGAAATTTTGTTTACTGGGGAAGGCCGTCAAACCCAAGTTACCGGGCTACAAATTGCCAAAGGTGACGAAACCGAAACGATTACAGCAGACGCCTACGTCTGCGCCTGCGATGTGCCAGGAATTCAGCGCTTGCTGCCAGAAGCTTGGCGATCGCTGCCAGAATTTGGCAACATCTACAAACTTGACGCTGTGCCGGTAGCAACGGTGCAGCTGCGCTTTGACGGCTGGGTAACGGAGCTACAGGATAGCCAAGCGCGTCAGCAGCTCAAACAGGCTGCCGGACTCGACAACCTGCTGTACACTCCCGATGCTGATTTTTCCTGCTTTGCAGACTTAGCGCTCACCAGCCCCAGTGACTACTACCGCGAAGGCGAAGGCTCTCTGCTACAGCTAGTCTTGACCCCCGGTGACCCCTTCATCAAAAAAATAACGAAGAGATCGCCCATCACGTCCTGAAGCAGGTTCACGATCTCTTTCCCTCCTCTCGCACTCTAAACATGACCTGGTACAGCGTGGTCAAGCTAGCCAAGTCGCTTTACCGTGAAGCCCCAGGCATGGATCCTTACCGCCCTAGCCAAAAAACTCCTATTGCCAACTTCTTCTTGGCTGGCAGCTATACGCAGCAGGACTATATCGATAGTATGGAAGGAGCGACCCTGTCAGGCAAACAGGCGGCAGCAGCGATTTTAGAGGCGATCGCCTAAAAACTATGAGCGACTGGCTAGAGCATAGTGTATGTGTTGATGTGGAAGCCCCAGTGGAGTTTGTCTGGGGCCTGTGGTCTGATCTGGAGCAGATGCCGCGCTGGATGAAGTGGATTGATTCAGTGCAGGTGCTAGAAGACAACCCAGAGCTGTCTCGCTGGCGGCTGGCCTCGCGGGGGTTTGAATTTAGCTGGCTCTCCAGAATTACCAAGCTAGTGCCGCAGCAGATCATTCAGTGGGAATCAGTAGATGGACTGCCCAACCGAGGCGCTATTCGGTTTTACGATCATAAGGACAGCAGCACGGTGAAGCTGACGGTCGCTTATGCCATCCCCGGCCTGATCGGTAAGCTAATGGATAATCTATTTTTAGGGCGAGTGGTTGAGTCAACTATCCAGGCCGATTTAGATCGCTTTCGGGACTATGCCCTAGCAGCCCAGGCCCAGCAGTAGTGGAGCGGTGGACAATTCATCAGCCTTTCAAAAACGCTACCGGGAGTTTGAATCGCAGCAGACTCAGCTAGGAGCGGCGATCGAGGGTATAGCTGAGCCTGAAGAACGGCACTGGTATGCGACACTGCTGCTGGGACGGCTGATTTTAATCTATCTGCTGCAAAAGCGGGGCTTTATCGACGACGGTGATGACTGGTACCTGCAAAATAAGCTGGGCCAAAGCCAGCAGCGGGGGCCGGATCGGTTTTATCAGCAGTTTCTCAGAGCGCTATTTTTTCAAGGGTTGTGCCTGCCTGTCAGTGAGCGTCCAGAGCCTATGCATCTGCTGGTAGGACGGGTGCCTTATTTAGCTAGCAGCCTGTTCTGGCCTCATGAGCTAGAGGAAAAACACGCTGAGATCAGGATTGCCGACAGCGTTTTTGAAACGTTGCTGGACTGGTTTAGCGAAACTGCCTGGTCGCTGAGTGAAAGCCCTGATGCTGGGGAAATTAATCTGCCCCAGCTAGCTCAGATTTTTGAGCAGTTTACCTGGCAGTTCATGCGGGGGCAGCCGCTTAAAGCTTTTTATACTCAGCCAGAGGCGATCGCGGCGCTTTGGCATCGAGCGATCGCAGCTTTTATCCTACAGCGGGTCAACCAGCAGTTTCAGACCCCTTTTACCGCTATGGCAGAGGTGCTTGCGGCCCTAGATGATGACCTCTGTGTTTATCTAACCCAGGAGCTTTTGCCGCAGCTTGCACTGCTAGATCCGGCCTGCGGGACAGGGTCTGGGCTGCTGGCAGCGCTGCGATCGCTGATGGCACTCTATCAGCCCATTGTGGCCTATGCTCAAAAGGCGCGATCGCCTCAGCTCAAAGCCTGGATCAAAACTTTGGGCAGCGATCCGGCAATGATTCAGTATGGTCTAAAAAAATGTTTGCTCAGTCAGTGTCTCTATGGCACCGACCGCTCAGAAATTGCTGTTGAAATTGCTCGCCTGCAGCTTTTGCTCTCGCTCATAGCCTCAGCCCCTAGCGCCAGCATCATTGAACCGCTGCCGCACTTAGAGTTCAACCTCCTAGCTGGAGAGGCTTTAGTCGGCCTAGTCAGCGTAGATGAAGCCGGATTTGACGAAACACCACCCCTCTCCAGCCTGCGGCGACGGCGATCGCCTGTTGTCCTCCAGGGAAACCTCCTACAGCCTTTGGCCGCTGAAACCTATCGCACAATTTTGGCTGAAAAAAATATCAGCTTAGAGCACTACCGCAGCCAAAGTGAGCTGATGGCCGAAGGCAGTATTCCTGACTATGTGCGGGTAGAATCTCTGCGCGATCGCATTGATGAACTCAATCAGCAGGCCCAGGCCAAACTCGACCAGCTTTTGCTCAACGACTTTAGCCAAAAGCACGGCATTCGCTATCGCGTCATGCAGGGCAACAGGCAAAAGCGTTTGCTAGATAAAGCCGACATTGCCAGCCTTGCTCCTATCCATTGGGGATTTCAGTTTCAGCAGATTTTAACCAAACAGGGCGGGTTTGCAATTATTCTCACTCGTCCCCCCTGGGGTGCTGTTGGCCCCACGGCAGTAGGTTTCTGTCAAGAGTATGGGGCTTTGCTAGCTTCTGAAAATATTACTTTGAGAGAGTTTTTGAGACAAAAGAAAGAGTGTTTGAAAAACAGCGCGATCGCAACAGCATGGCAAAAATACGAGAGCCGCTTTACCTATGTCAATGAGTATCTACGCCTGAGCCAGCAATACGCTTATCAAAACGCGGGCAAATCTTTTCGTAAGCGGCTGCGGCTAGAGTTGCTCTATCTAGAACGCTGTTTTGATCTGCTGCGCTCAGGCGGCTTTTGTACCCTGCTACTGCCCGCCCACACCCCCGACAATCCTGACGCTCAGCCTGTGCTAAAGGCTCTACAGCAGCAAACCCAGCTTGACTCTGTAGTCATCTATACCAACAATCCGGCCTGGTTTGTGGGTCTTAAACCTAACTTTCAGTTCTGCCTGCTGACGTTTCAAAAGCTGTCGTCACCTGACAGAAACCTGGAACCGGGGTGAAACCGATATATTGGGTGGTGAAATGTGCGCATTGATGGTGCTACGGCTCGTAATTAAAACTCATTATCATCTGTCAGTGAAATCAAGATGAAATTGCTCTACCTCACCGGATAGAAGTGCCAATCCTTCTTCTGACAGTTGTTTTAACAGGCTGCTTTTAGATAAACATTAGACACAACTTCTGAGGGAAATTTAATACTCTTCTAAATCAGAGACCCTCAACTTAGAAGACTATTCCTAATCCTATTAATTTCGGCCAAAAGCACTATGACTACTAGCGAGAACAGAACTAAAAACCACACTGGAGATGCAAAAGGAATGTCCGGTAGCTACATCCGGTTTCTGGCGATGATTGGCACCTCAATCGTTGTCATGTTTTTCTTAATGTATCTGCATTCCTATCAGATTCTTGACCATGCCTGGTTTAGCGAAACGCGGGCCTTTATGGCACTGATTATGGGTGCTGCAATGATGGTGATTATGCTGTCGTACATGCTGCACATGTACAAGAACCGCACCGCTAATATCGTCATCTATCTGAGCGCTGTTGTGCTGTTTGGGGCTTCGTTATGGCTGGTACGCAGTCAGGTCACGGTAAGCGATGTGGACTATATGGAAGGCATGATTCCCCACCATTCAATCGCCATCTTGACCAGCGATCGCGCTCAAATTGAAGATCTACGAGTTCGTGAACTGGCAGATGAAATCATCGAAGCCCAGCGCCGAGAAATCAAAGAGATGGAGTGGCTCATTCCTGATATTAGAAAAAATGGCTTGGTTACAACACAAGCTGAGTTAGAAACAAGGTCAGTCCCAGACTTTGCTCCTACTCCCGAATAACTTTTAGAGGTTTCAGGAAAGGAAACTAATGATAAAAAATTAACTGGGCAGCGGTCAGGCTAATTTAATACATCACCCAGTCCCATTCAAAACTATGCGATGCCCACTTTGAGCAGCTTCGCCAACGCCCCGGCATAATAAAGACATCAGGCCAGACTTCCTCACCATGATTGCCACACCCCAGCCTCAGGCCATGACTGCCCAGGATTACCTAACCTGGGAGACCCAGCAGGAGCTGCGCTACGAATTTGTGGATGGCACTGTCTTTGCCATGACCGGGGGCACCCTGCCCCATAACGATATTGCCATTAACCTGCTGAGCTCACTACGACCCACCATCCGCCCTCAAGGCTGCCGCATCAATATTGCCGATGTCAAAGTCAATGTGTCCCCCTCGATCTACCGCTACCCTGACTTGGTGGTGAGCTGCGATGAACGGGATCAGACCACACTCAATGCCATCCACCATCCCAAACTGATTGTGGAAGTGCTTTCTCCCGGCACAGAAGCCCTTGATCGAGGAGAAAAGTTCAAAGAATACCGCACCCTGCCCAGTCTAGAAGAATACGTCCTGATTAGCTCTACCGACATCAGCGTTGAAATCTATCGCCGGGGCGAAGGGCGGCTGTGGCTGTATAGTGCTTACCAGAGTGAAGACACGATTCGCCTCGAAAGCGTTGGCTTTGAGCTGGCGATCGGGCTGCTTTACGAAGGGGTTTTCTTTGAGGGTTGAGCACTTCAGCATTTAGATCAGGCCGATACCTCGATACAAATCTGAAATTGCACCTTTCAGGCCAATACTTTTCAAAAATACCTGCTCCCCTTCCCCATAAATTTCGGTTTCCCACTGATCGGGATTTGATGAAACCCGCCGCCGGCATTCAACCCGCATTTCATCCTGGGCAATCAACACATACTCTTCCAGAGAATCTAGTGATTGATAGTCCTCAAACTTGATACCTCGAGCAGTGTACCGAGTCGGGTTTGTTGATTTAGGTCGTAAAGCGGCAGGACAATCTGTCGCTACTCGTTGCCAGCGGCAGTATTGTCATTTACTACGAACAGCCAGAGGCAGAGACGATAAAAGCTCTAAAGAGCTGAGCCGATCAATTTTCCGATCCTTGGGAAGATATTGTTGTGGTTCCTAAAGCCGGACTAGGGGACAAAATCGTACTCACTGCTTGGACGAAGAAGCTGGTCATACCTGAGTTTGACCCTCAAGCTGCTGCCACCTTTATTGATGAATACCGGGGACGGAGCCCGGAAAACCCGGTGCGCTGAGGATAATCCCAATCTGCAAGCCGTTCCGCAAAGTTTAACTATCTTGAAGAGCCAATCCTGTCGGTTTAGCTTGAGCAGAAATTCTGCGTTCAGTAAGGGAGTCAGGCGGGTAAAATAGAGCGGTTGTATTCTGCGACACTAGCCTTGATTGAACGCTATACGCTGCCCGAAATGGGCAACCTTTGGACTGATACTTACAAAATGAAAACCTGGCTTCAGGTTGAGATTGCGGTCTGTGAAGCTCAGGCAGAGCTGGGCTACATTCCTCAAGCAGCCGTTGAAGAAATCAAGGCAAAGGCAAATTTTGACCCCAAGCGGGTGCTCGAAATTGAGGCCGAGGTACACCACGATGTCATTGCTTTCTTAACCAACGTTAATGAATATGTGGGCGAAGCCGGACGCTATATTCATTTGGGCATGACTAGCTCTGACATGATTGATACGGCGCTTTCGCTGCAGCTCCGAGACAGCCTGCAAATTGTTTTGACCCAGGTTGAAAATCTGATTCAGGCCATTCGCTACCAGGCCCAGCAGCACCGAGACACCGTCATGGTGGGCCGCTCTCACGGCATTCACGCTGAACCAATTACCTTTGGCTTTAAGCTGGCTGGTTGGCTGGCCGAAATGCTGCGTCACCGCGATCGCCTCAGCCGGGTTCAAGATCAAATCGCCGTCGGGCAGATTTCTGGCGCAGTGGGCACCTATGCCAACATTGATCCCAAAATTGAAGCGATCGCCTGTCAAAAGCTTGGCCTCAGGCCCGACACCGCTTCGACTCAGGTGATTGCGCGAGACATTCACGCCGACTTTATGCAGGCGATCGCCCTAGTCGCCGCGTCGCTAGAGCGATTTGCGGTGGAAATTCGCAACCTGCAGCGCACTGACGTGCTAGAGGTTGAGGAATTTTTGCTGAGGGTCAAAAAGGCTCCTCAGCGATGCCTCACAAGCGCAACCCGGTTCGCTCCGAGCGACTCACGGGCCTAGCCCGGATTATTCGAGGTCATGCGATCGCGCCTTAGAAAACGTTGCCCTCTGGCACGAACGGGATATTTCTCACAGCTCAGTTGAGCGCGTGATTTTGCCTGACACCTGCATTCTGATTCACTTCATGCTGGTCGAAGCCACTGACTTGGTGAAGCACCTGCTGGTCTACCCTGAAAACATGCAGCGCAATATGAACCTGTATGGCGGCGTGATTTTTAGCCAGCGAGTTTTGCTAGCTCTCGTAGAGAAGGGACTTTCCCGTGAAGCTGCCTACAAGATTGTGCAGACCTGCGCTCACGAAGCCTGGAACAAACCGGGTGGCGACTTTCATCGGCTAATCAAAAACCATCCTGATGTCAAAGAGCAGCTCACCTCCGAAGAGATTGCAGACTGCTTTGAGCCGCAGCATCACTTGCGTAACCTAGACGAAGTGTATCAGCGACTGGGTATTTAGGCTGCTGTAAAGCGGGGATTGCTGCGCAGGGTATGGGTTTCAAACTGACGTACCTGAGCTAAAAAAGCCTCTGTAATGGCTTCTGGTTTTGGCTGATGCAGCAGTAAAGCGGTATAGAGATTTTTTTGGCGAACTACAACGGCCTTGTGCTCATCGGTTTGAATCAAAATATGCTGGAATCCTTCCAAACGCAGCGAGGCCATCAGCAAAGACTTGAGGCCCAAGGCTTGAAAAACCGTCTGAACCCATTTTGTTTCTGGGTTATCAGGTGTTGTGTAATATTCCTGAGGCAGTCCATTCAAGTCAAAGATGGCAACGCCCAGAATACTTTCAATTGCCAAACTGTCTGGTTGAGGAGGGTTTGCTGACCCGGCTGAGGTTGAAACAGGTGTCATAAGCTTGAGCGGTCAGGGATAGAATAAGCAGCCTGGATAAGTCTTGACGAAAGCCTCGGCGTTTTCTAAGCACGGCTACAAGCTTGTGATCTATACCTTTGTGAGGCGTTTTGGCTAGGGCGATCGCCGTTGTTGCAAGCTGAGCATATTGGGTGAGTGAAGTGAGGGCCGACTAGAGAATCATTCCTATCACGATTAAGACAGTCCCAAGAGTTAAACACACAATCATTGCTATGAGGGCGCAGTGGGCATTTCGAGCGGCACTAGCGGCAAGGCTTTCGTCTGTCTTAAGTGAGATTATGTATTTTTTATCTCTAGCTTGAGGTCGGCTGATGCTGAGCCTGCCCGTGCGATCGCTGACTTCTCCTACAACTAAAATTTGGCGATTTGCGGGTAGCACAGACTCCGTGTAGCGATATCCCAGGGTACGCCGAGCATTATCTCCGAGTGTCAGAGAAAAGTCACCCATACGCAGCATACCTGAAACTGGAGCGTCCGAGCGAAATTTGCTGAGTACCTGGACAGTCTCAATCGCCGCCTCAGCCGGGTCAATTTGAACTTTCCCGGTGTCATCTTGGAGATAAAAAGGCTTAGACTGCTGGTTGCTGGCGATAACCTCCGATCGCCGCTCTGTTCTACGGCTGGTGTTGCCCTCTGAATCTTTAGTCATAATGGTTTCTTCGTACTCGCGCTGTACCTTAAAGCTGTAGTAGACACAGGGCACTTGCTTAAGTTCTGAGATTAAGGGCTGTGGCGCGTCAATTTGCCCCCAGAGCTTAACGTAGTCTCGCCAGTCGCCTCCCCCAATTTCAGCCGCGATCGCCTGGGCCATTTTCTCTAATTCAGCAACGTTTACCCGTCGGGCAGATTTGATACTAAAGGCTCGAGACTGCTGATGCCGCCGAACAAAAAACAGGACAACCCCAACAATCAGCAAAATTATACCGATGACCAGCCAAGCGTTCATAGCGCCTCCACAGGTGTAGCGTATTAGTGCTATCAGGGTACCCGCTGGCGTTGGCTAGCTAGTTTGAGTTCTGTAACTTTGAGGGTTGCAGGTAGGCGATCGCTTCTTCGCACCAGGCTAGCCAGCTTCGCTCATAGCGAATGCCGTTGCGCAGGGTGAGGTATTGAAACCGCGCTACTGGCGGCAGGCGCTCCCGCTCTGGAAAAAACTGCTGCTCGATGCTCTGATACTCATCTAGGCGTGCCTGATGCTGCTGGCGATGAGCAAGTAGATCTTCAACCACAACTTCTACAGGCACCAGGTAACCACCAAAGATTTTGACTAGCAAATCGTCTTTTACTGAACTGATGGCAGAAGGCTGGGCCATCCAGTCTTTGAGAAACGCTTTGCCTTGCTCGGTGACGACATAGAGCTTTTTGTTGGGGCGTGTTTCTTGCAACACTTTTTGGCTCGTGAGATACTCCTGTTCTTCTAGCCGTGAGAGTTCCCGGTAAATTTGCTGATGGCTGGCATCCCAAAAAAGCCCACCGAACTGCTAAAGCGCTTGGCCAAATCGTAGCCGCTACAGGAGCGATCGAGCAGAGCGACTAAAATTGCGTGAGCCAGCGCCATTTGATTAGCTGTGGACAATTAATGATGAATATGCACTTTTTAGCATAAAGCACGGTCGGTTTGATAGAACATCAGGGCAGAACGTTAAGGAAACCAGAGTCTCTGACGTAGCTGCGGCTTAAAAAAGTATGGTTTTGAAAGCATGTCTGCAGATCTATCATCGAGGCAATCCAGTGACTACTTGTCCAGTGCGTTTCCGTCAGGACTGGCTCATTGCTGAGAATGCTGCCAGCTATTTTGTTGGAGAGGAAACAAAATGGACTTCTCTTACGGAAGTTCGCTTAAAAGATGCTAGTAGACAATCGGCTGGCAATATCGATGTCGAACGAAGCACATCAGAAATTGCCTGGAGTCTCTATACATTAAAGCTAGAAGAAAATAACTTTGAGTTAGTATTAGATAGCATAGTTTACACAGAATACTGGGCAGCAATCAATCAAATTTTAACACCAAAAGCTGGAAGATTAGAGGACTTTATCCAAGTACCTCAACAAAAGCTTGACGACAAGCTAGATAATCCTCCAAATACTCAAACAATATTGGACGTCCCTCTACAGTAAAAATAGACAATGACTCAAATTAACCTATTTGATACTGAGTACCTTAAATCCTCTTCTAAGATCATAAACGTGGCTAGTATTCCACAACGTAGTCCTTTCCGTTATGCTGGCGGCAAAACCTGGCTGATTCCTCGAATTCGTGAATGGTTATCTGCTGTAGGTGATAAAGATAAAGAACTTTTTGAGCCTTTTGCAGGTGGAGGAATTTTTGGTCTTACCGCTGCCTCTGAAGATTTAGTAGGTAAGGTGACAATGGTGGAGAAAGATGAAGGGGTCGCCGCTGTATGGCAGATTATTCTGGGTGGTGGTGCTGAATGGCTAGCCGAAAAAATTACAAACTTCAGTCTAACTTCAGAAACTGCAAGAGAGGCGATTAAATCTGCCGATAAATCTCTGGAATCTCTCGCTTTCGCAACTATCGTAAAAAACCGTGTCAATCGCGGTGAGATTATTGCTGATGGTGCCAGCTTTTTTAAAAAAGGGGAAAATGGTAAAGGAATAGCTTCCCGCTGGTATCCTGAAACGTTGAAGAAGCGTATATTTGAAATTGATAAGATCAAGGGAAAAATAGAATTTATTCAAGGTGATGCTTTTGAAGTTTGTGAGCAAGTCTCCAATCAAAGAAATGTTGTTTATTTTATTGACCCACCTTATATAAAATCTGGACAAAGACTGTATAAATATTCAGTAGTTGATCATGAAGCTCTTTTCAATCTTGCTGATAGATTAAAGGGGGAGTTTTTGTTAAGCTATGACAACGTAGTCGAAGTAAGAGATATGGCAAGCTGCTATCAATTTGCCGTACAGCCTATTTTGATGAAAAATACTCATCACGCTGAGAAGACAGAATTGTTGATTAGCCGAAACCTTGCTTGGCTATTAGATTGATTTGTCCAAGCGTTATAAGTCTACTTTTGCTGTATACCAAGCTGGTAAGGATTTGATTAATTACTATGTCACAGCCCACTATAGAATCTGTGCTTCAGGAAAAACGCTTGTTTTATCCCCCTCAAACCCTAGCTCAAAAAGCTCAAGTTAAGAGCATGGCAGACTATCAGGCTTTGTATGACAAAGCTACTGCCGATCCGCAAGCTTTTTGGGCCGAGCTAGCCGAGCAAGAGCTGCACTGGTTTAAAAAGTGGGATCAGGTTCTAGACTGGCAGCCGCCCTTTGCTAAGTGGTTTGTCGGCGGCAAGCTCAATATTTCCTACAACTGCCTCGATCGCCACCTGACCACCTGGCGACGCCACAAAGCCGCTCTGATTTGGGAAGGCGAACCCGGCGACTCGCGGACGCTAACCTACGCTCAGCTTCACCGTGAGGTCTGTCAGGTCGCCAACGCCCTTAAAAGCTTGGGGATAAAAAAGGGCGATCGCGTTGGCCTCTATATGCCAATGGTGCCAGAAGCAGCGATCGCCATGCTCGCTTGTGCCCGCATTGGTGCGCCCCACACGGTGGTTTTTGGTGGCTTCAGCGCCGAAGCGCTCAAAGACAGGCTCAATGACGCCGAGGCCAAGCTGGTAATTACGGCTGATGGCGGCTTCCGCAAAGACAAGACGATTGCGCTCAAGGCAGCAGTTGACGCAGCTCTCGAAGACAACGGCGTTCCCAGCGTGAAGAACGTGCTAGTGGTGCAGCGGACAAAGCAGGACGTGTCTATGGAGGCAGGCCGCGACCACTGGTGGCATGAGCTGCAGGCAGAAGCTTCTGCCGACTGCCCCGCCGAAGAGATGGACGCTGAGGACGTGCTGTTTATTCTCTACACTAGCGGCACCACTGGCAAGCCCAAGGGCGTGGTACACACCATAGGTGGCTACAACCTCTACACCCACATGACGCTAAAGTGGGCCTTTGATCTCAAAGACACCGATATCTACTGGTGTACGGCTGATGTCGGCTGGATTACCGGACACAGCTACATTGTCTACGGGCCACTCTCAAACGGTGCCACCAGCCTCATGTATGAAGGCGTACCGCGTCCCTCTAATCCGGGCTGCTTTTGGGACATGGTAGAAAAATATGGGGTCAATATCTTCTATACCGCGCCGACTGCGATCCGCACCTTTCTCAAAATGGGCGATGAAATTCCCAAGGCACGAGATCTCTCCTCGCTGCGGCTGCTGGGTACTGTAGGCGAGCCGATCAATCCCGAAGCCTGGATGTGGTATCACCATGTCATTGGCGGCGGCGAGTGCCCGATTGTCGATACTTGGTGGCAAACTGAGACGGGCGGCTTTATGATTACGCCGCTACCGGGGGCGATACCCACCAAACCTGGCTCGGCCACAAAGCCGTTTCCGGGTATTTTGGCAGACGTGGTTGATATAGACGGCAACCCGGTTGGGGCCAACGAGGGGGGCTATCTGGTGATCAAGCATCCCTGGCCTGGGATGATGCGCACGGTTTATGGCGATGACGATCGCTTTCGCCGTACCTATTGGGAGCATATCCCTCCTCAGAATGGGCAGTATGTGTACTTCGCCGGAGACGGTGCCCGCAAAGACGAAGACGGCTATTTTTGGGTGATGGGCCGCGTGGACGATGTGATTAGCGTCTCGGGTCATCGCCTCGGCACGATGGAAATTGAGTCGGCGCTGGTGTCACACCCGGCGGTGGCTGAGGCAGCGGTGGTGGGTCGCAAAGACGAGATTAAAGGTGAGGATGTGTTTGCCTTTGTTACCTTAGAAGATACTCACAGCCCCAGCGACGAACTCAAGCAGGCGCTAAAGCAGCATGTGGTGGCAGAGATTGGCGCGATCGCCCGTCCGGGAGAGATCCGCTTTGCCGAGGCGCTGCCTAAAACGCGATCGGGCAAAATTATTCGCCGTTTTTTACGCAATCTGGCCAGTGGGGAAGACCTAGTGGGCGATGCCTCTACCATGGAAGATCAAAGCGTCTTGGACAAGCTCCGCGAAGGTTAGCTTTGTATATCTGTCCTAGTGTGCTTTTTTAGAGTGCGCTATCGTCTACAGTCTTGATACGGTCTTGAGAATAATAAACGCCCCAGGCATGAATGATAGCGACCTAAAGACCCCCTCCGTGATCCATACATCGGCAGGTTCTGTGTATATCAACGGCGAAAAATATCCCCTCCCCCGGCAGGTCGTCAGCAATATTGAGGCTGTCATCAATTTTCAGGCTCAGCAAGAGCGCAGCGCTCCTTTTCATGAACAACTGCTGCAGAGAGTTGCGACTGTTTTTGGCAAACCGCAGTTTTTGTACTTCCAGCTTATTTTTTTCCTGGGCTGGTGGCTTTTCAGTCGTTTTGGCCCCGACCCCTTGCCCTGGAATTTGCTCAAGTTTGATCTGCAGGAGATGGGCGTGGATGTCGCTTCGCTGCTGATTGCCACAGGGGTTTTGGTACGACAAACCCGTCAGGATAAGCTAGCCGAGCAGCGATCGCACCTGAGCCTGCAAATCAATCTTTTAACTGAGCAAAAAACCGCCAAGCTAATCGAGCTAATTGAAGAGCTGCGGACTGACTTGCCAGATACGCGCGATCGCTACGACTGGGAAGCTGAGATCATGAAAAAATCAGCCGATCCGCAGGTCGTCCTCGACATTTTAAAAGACAATCTGGAGCAGGTTTCAAACAAAGAAGGCATTCTCCCGACTCCGGTAGACAGCGATTCTAAAACTGCCCCCTCAGATTTCTTCAAGCCTCCTGCCAATGCCTCCCCTAATGCTGCACCCTCTGAGTCAGCAGCGGCGGCTGAGTCAGACCTGACCTAAATCATTCGCAAGAACGATAGTGAAAATTTTCACCTGTGTCATATTGTCCTACATCAGCAATGAAAGCCGTGCGCTCCGAAAGGCCGATCCGTTGCAATCTAGCTGACTGACAGTTGCTCTTAGACCTCAGTTTTCACCCTCCCAGCGAGGAAGGATTTATCATGTCTGCACCGAATGGCGTGATGATGCAATATTTCCACTGGTATATTGCTCCAGACGGCAGTTTGTGGAATCAGTTAGCTCAAGAAGCCGAATCACTGGCTCAGGCCGGAATCACCTCTGTGTGGCTACCCCCCGCTTACAAAGGCGTTGGCGGCGGCTACGAGGTTGGCTACGGCGTCTATGACATGTATGACTTAGGCGAGTTCGACCAGCAGGGGTCAGTGCGGACTAAGTACGGCACCAAAGACGAATACATCAGCGCTATCAAAACGGCTAAAGCTGCCGGACTGCAAGTTTATGCGGATGTAGTGCTCAACCACATGATGGGCGCGGATGAAACCGAAGAAGTTGAGGTCACGCCCTTTGACCCCGAAAATCGCTCTCAGGCCATTGGAGAATACCAGATGGCAAAAGTGTGGACACACTTCACTTTTGCAGGCCGTCAAGGCAAATACTCAGACCGGGAATGGCACTGGTGGGATTTTGATGCTGTAGACTACAACGTCTATAACGAAGGCGAAGACGCGGTTTACTTACTCAAGGGCAAATCCTTTGACGACAATGTTGATCTCGAAAAAGGCGTTTTCGACTACCTCATGGGCTGTGACCTAGACATGGAGAGATCTGAGGTACAGGAGGCTCTAAAAGAATGGGGATCTTGGTATGTCGATACAACTGATGTAGATGGCTTCCGCTTTGACGCGGTTAAACACGTCAGGGCCGGTTTTTCCCTGACTGGCTACATCACTGCCGCCGTCATGCCGGACGCAGTCTATTTGCCGTGGGTGAGTACTGGTCTTACGAGATTGAAGCACTGCACCACTTCATCAGTGTCACGGACGGAGACGTCGCCCTGTTTGACGCGCCGCTGCACTACAACTTCAGTCAGGCCAGTCAGGCGGGCAACACCTATGATCTGCGACAAATTTTTGACAATACGCTGGTTCAGCAACAGCCGGCCCTAGCGGTAACCCTGGTAGACAATCATGACTCGCAGCCCTTGCAGGCGCTGGAGTCGGTGGTTGAAGGCTGGTTTAAGCCTTTAGCCTACGCCCTGATTTTGCTGCGACGGGATGGCTATCCCTGCATTTTTTATGCAGACTACTATGGAGCAAACTACAAAGATACGGCTAACGACGGCAATGAATACGAAATCTGGCTCGACAGTCATCAGTGGCTGATCGATAAGTTTTTGCAGGCTCGCCAAACCTATGCTTATGGCGATCAGTATGACTATTTTGACCATGCCAACACAATCGGCTGGACTCGCTTAGGCGATAAGGAGCATCCGGGCGGCATGGCGGTGGTCTTGAGCAATGGCGACGAAGGCACGAAGTGGATGGAAGTGGGCCACCCTAATACTGCCTATGTAGACATCACTGAGCATATCGATCAGCCCGTCACAACCAATGAAGAGGGCTGGGCAGACTTTTGCTGTCTGGCAGGGTCGGTTTCGGTGTGGGTACCCCAGGCTTAAGCGCTAAGAGTTTTTGCTATTTGCTCTGCGGGCGATCGCCCGCAGAGCAAATAGCAAAATTTCATCTATCTTTAGGCAATGACATAGCAAACCGCAGCTTGGTCAGGACAACTCAGATCGCTGAATCTTTACATGACCAGCATCCTATTCATCCTTCTGCCTTCTGCCTTCATCTTTTCGCTATAGCTTCTAGATGGTTAGTCTTTTCGCTTGACTCGCAAATGCTTTCAGGGATAATACGGCTGCTAGAGCAGCGATCGCGGCTGTTTGTTTTCAGTTTTAGCCTAGGGCTGTGCCTGCTGATTGGCGGCGTTGACTACTTAATTAAAGAAGATCTGACGCTTTCCATTTTCTATCTTGCGCCGATTGCTCTAGCCGCCTGGTTTATCGATCGCAGAACCGCATTGGTGCTTTCAGTCCTTTGCACAGTCATCTGGTTTCAAGCAGAAGTGGCAGCAAAAAAATATGACTATGGCCTGCTGCCTTATTGGAACGCTGCTACCCGGCTGGGCTTTTTTGTGATTGTCACCTGCCTGCTAGCCACCCAAAAGCAAGCCTATGAAAACGAGAAACGCTGGGCGCGTACCGATGGTCTGACTAACGTGTTTAACCAGCGTTATTTCTTAGAAATTTTGCAGACTGAACTCGATCGCGCCTGTCGCTATCACTATCCTGTTACGCTGGCTTACCTGGATCTCGATAACTTCAAGCAAGTCAATGACCGCCTCGGGCACAGCGAAGGCGATCGCGTTTTGCAAGCGATCGCCCAGCAGATCAAAGCCTCTCTGCGCACCAGCGATGTGATCGCCCGGATGGGTGGCGATGAGTTTGCCCTGCTGCTGCCGCAAATTGAATATGCTCAAGCTCAAATAGCGCTCTCTCGACTGCATCAGGAGCTAAAAGAACTGAGTCAACAGCGATCGTGGTCAGTCGGCTTTAGCATTGGTGCAGTCACAACCGCGAAGCTCTCTGAATCAGCAGAAAGACTGATTCAACGGGCCGACCGGCTGATGTACGCAGTCAAACAAAGCGGCAAAAACAAGCTGCAATGTGAGGAAGACAGCCAGGTTTGAAACTAATAGAGCGATCGCGCCTTAGGCACCGCTTTCTACTTTTTCTACCAGGGCTGCAACATATCTAGCGATCGCATGATCCCCTAGCTGACGGCTAAAAATATTCCAGCTCAGCCACGGCCCTAGCTTTTCTTCTTGCTCAACATGGACGTAGCCCTGCCAGATGCGCGGTATCTGAGTAACTAGATCCCAGCCATAGACGAAGCGGTAGTTTGCGGGCACTCGCCGCTGAAATGATTCAGCTAGAGCGTCGTTGCCCACGCGAGGAGAACCAAAGCTGTAGGCTTCTAGCTGCTGTCCGGTGTGCTGCGTAATGTTGTACTGAATATCCAGGGCCGCGATCGTCGCTAGGGCACCCCCTAAGCTATGACCTGTGATAATTAGCTTATTTGCCGCTGTCTCTTTGACGTGAGCTAGCAGGCGATCGCGCACCGAAAAGTAAGCGCTCATGATGCCGCAGTGAAAACGCACATCGGTTGCATCTTCATCTCCATAGGGGTAAACCTTCTGACGAAGCTGGAAATTATTAAACCAGTCAATATCTTTGTTGCTGCCGCGAAAGACAATATGCATCTGGTTAATAGCAGGTTCGTGCAGCAGAGCTACTTGTGTGTCGGTTGCTCCTTGGTCGTCGCTCTCCAGCAGCGTCACTTTAGCCACGGGGGCAGAGGCAAATTTGATGTCCAGAAAGTCTAGATAAACCTCTTGGCTCAAATGTGCGCATAGAAGAGCAGCTTTGTAGTCCACCATGATTGCAACCTTTCGAGCAACTGTTCCAGCACTCACCTGATACACTCCATGATCCACGATGTCAGGAAGCTAAGACAAGATCTAGATAAAGACTGTAATAAAAAAGCCAGGAAGACGAGCTTCCTGGCGATGCCAATAAAAAGGAGCAAACGAAACATGTCTATGACTATAAAGGGGCGATGTGACGAAGCTATGGCGCTGCTGTAGCCCTGATGTGTTGATTCACCTACTGCCTTTTGTAAACCTTCCGAGTGCTGCCATAGCTGTAGCTGGGATTATTCGTCTTTGATTATGAATTTGCCCCAGACAGTCTCAAAAGGCTTTACTCTCGACATATAGCAATCTGAAGTCAGTCGTGAGAGAAGAGAGGTGTGAGCGGCTTTCCTTACAAGAAATCACACTCACAATCCAGATAGGATTGCCATAGTGCCCTTATTTCATTCAAAACCTGGCGATCGCTGCCGCATCCGGCTGCGGTCTTTAGAGTACTTACAACGGTGCAGATTGGTCTCGTGGGCGGTCTAATTGGCTATCTCGCAGCCGATTACGACCCGATAACTCAAGAGCTGTGTTTTGCTGGGTTTAGCTTTGCCCTATTCGTCAGCTTTTTGGCCCAGCGCTGGCAGGTCAAGACCAACACCGCCAGAGATCAGCTTTGCTGGCAGGTG
The DNA here is from genome assembly GCA_012032345.1 of Leptolyngbyaceae cyanobacterium RM1_1_2. GTDB lineage: Bacteria > Cyanobacteriota > Cyanobacteriia > Phormidesmidales > Phormidesmidaceae > Sphaerothrix. Next base: position 28,967 of record JAAUQI010000045.1, read on the forward strand.
CTCATGGAGCAGGTTACTTTTGGCCTGGGTATCAGCCAGATTGACGGCAACCTGATGGAAGTTAATGTCAGGCTTTGTCAAATGATAGGCTACACTCACTCAGAGCTGCTAGCGCAATCATTTAATGACCTAGTGCATCCTCACGATTGTCCGCAGTATCAGGCTAGTCTTCAGGCTCTAAGGCTGCCGACTCAGACTAAGATCACGCTAGAGCAGCGCCTAATGCGAAAGTCTGGCTCCGTTATTTGGGTATCAGTTACTGCTTCATTAATTTCTGCAAAAGATCAGCCGCCCCTACTATCGCTGATAGTACAGGATATCAGCGATAGTAGGGCACAGGTACAGAGACAGGCCGAATTTATTTCAACCGTCAGTCACGAATTGCGAACGCCCCTGACTGCAATTCAAGGCTCTTTGGGTCTACTCAAAGCAGGAGTTTATGACACCCACTCTGACAAAGGCAGGCGAATGCTTGAAATTGCCGATCTCGAATGCGATCGCCTTGTGCGTCTCATCAACGAAATCTTGAATTTTGAGCATTTGAGAGCAGGTGAAGTGCCCCTACGGCTGCAAGCCTGTGAAGTAGACAATCTCTTACAGCAGGCGGCCAATAGCCTACAGGCGATCGCCCAAAAAAGTCTGTAACGCTTGTCATTGAGCTTGAACCAGCACTCCGGCAGATTCAGGCCGATCCAGATGCCGTATCGCAAATTCTGACAAACCTGATCAACAATGCTATTAAGTTTTCGTCTGAAGGCAGCACCGTATGGATTAAGACGGTTAGCGGGGAAAGCCATAGCGATCGTGAGATCGCTTCTATCTTGAAAAGTAACGTTCTGTTTACTATTCAAGATCAGGGGCAGGGGATGGCTGCTGACCAGCTCAGCTCAGTTCTGGAACGTTTTTACCAAATTGATCCGTTAAATCTTAGCAATAACGAAGGGATTGGACTCGGACTGGCCATCTGCAAAAGTTTAGTGGAAAGACAAGGCGGTAAAATTTGGGTCACCAGTCAGGTCAACCAAGGCAGCACCTTTTTCTTTACGTTGCCGTCAGTTCAAGCAGGTTAAAAAAACCGCTGTGAACTTGTCCTCAATCGCTCATTAATGGCTAAAAAAATCTTAATTATTGATGATGAAGAACGAATTCGTGAGGTCGTTCGCGCCTGTCTACAAGATCTGGCCGGCTGGCTGGCTTTGACCGCTCACTCTTGCGCAGAAGGATTATCTCAGGCCAAAGCAGAGCAGCCAGATGCTATTTTGCTGGATGTTTCTATGCCCGGTCTGAGCGGGCTGGAGCTGTTAAAAACGATTCAGTCAGATCCGTCTACGCAAAAAATCCCGGTGATTCTGCTGACAGCTAAAAGCTCTCCTAGCGATCGCGCTCATTTTGCCCAGTTGGGTGTTGCTGGCACCATCTACAAGCCCTTTAATCCCCTAGATTTAGTTCGTCAAGTGGCTCAGGTTTTAGGATGGGCCTGAGCTAGCTGCAATAGCGCGATCGCCTACGGACTGACGCAGAGTTAGTTTAGCGGTTCAATTATGCGCTGAGAGAATTTTCCCGCTAGCATAGAATCGTTCGTATGCTGGCGGCTGCCGCCGCTGTTTTTCAGCCCATAGCAGCGAGATTACCATGCATTTTTTATCTGATACGGTCGTGCTTTCGCGGATGCAGTTTGCGCTGACAGCCATTTTTCACATGATTTGGCCAGTCCTCACCACCGGACTCGGCATCTATCTGGTTCTAGTCGAGGCGCTGTGGCTCAAAACCCGCAACCCAGACTACTATTACCAGGCGCGGTTTTGGTCAAAGCTCTATTTGCTCAACTTTGGTATTGGCGTGGCCAGCGGCATTCCGATGGAGTTTCAGTTTGGTACCAACTGGGCACCTTTTTCAGAAGCGGTTGGCAATTTCTTCGGCAGCATTATTGGTTTTGAAGCCTCCTGGTCTTTCATGCTGGAGGCAGCTTTTCTCGGCATTATGGTGTTTGGCTGGGAGCGCGTCAATCCAACCATTCACATCGTGGCGACTATCCTAGTGGCTTTCGGTGCCAACCTTTCAACCTTTTGGATCTTGACTGCCAATTCCTGGATGCAAACCCCGGCTGGCGGTCAGTTCAATGACGGCATCTTCGTGGTGAATGATTATTTTCAGGCTATCTTCAACCCGTTCATGGCCGTCAGCGTCGCTCATATGTTTTTGGCAACCCTGGAAACTTCCCTCTTTGTCATTGGCGGCATCAGCGCTTGGTACATCATTAATCAGCGACATCCCGCTTTTTTCTCCAAAGCTTTTAAGGTGGCTCTAGCCACCGCGATCGCCGTGGCTCCCCTGCAAATCTATGTCGGCCACCTCAGCGGTGAGCAGGTCTATCACCGCCAGCCTACTAAAATGGCCGCGATGGAGGCGCTTTGGGAAACTCAGCCCGCCGGAGCGCCCGCCGACTGGAGCCTGGTGGCGCTACCCAACACCCAGGCCGAAAAAAATGACTGGGAAATCAAAGTCCCCAATGCCCTGGGCCTGATTTTAGAATTTAAGCTCAACCTATCTGAGTCAGTGCAGGGACTCAAAGAGTATGCTCCCAGCGATCGCCCCGGTATGGTGGGTCTGATTTACTACTCTTTTCGCACCATGATTGCGATTGGGTTCTTTTTAGCCGGACTGATGCTGCTGACGACGCTACAGTGGCTACGGGGCAAGCTCTCTCCTGAAACTATTGCCTCGCAGCGCTGGCTGCTGCGAGGCTGGATCTTCTCAGCCCCCCTGGGCTATATTGCCGTCGAGTCAGGCTGGATTGTCCGCTGCGTAGGCCGACAGCCCTGGGTGGTCTATGGTCAAATTCGTACAGCAGACGCGGTTTCTAACCTGCCCCCCGGCAATGTTTTGACCACGCTGATTGGCTTTGCCACCACCTATACTGTCTTGTTTATCGGGGCGCTCTATTTTGGTAGCCGGATTATTCGGCGCGGCCCCCGGCTGGATCTGCCGATTCCCGGCATCGAAGACAAACCGGCTGTCAATACCGAGCCGGGTAAATTTACGCCTGACGAACGCCCTGTAGAAGCTCAGCAGTAAGTGACAAACTTATGGATACCCTCACCTATTTTTTGCCACAGGTCTGGTTTGGCATTTTGGCGCTTTTTCTCTTTCTCTACGTCATGCTAGACGGCTTTGATTTGGGCGTCGGCATTCTTTCGCTCACCTCTTCTTCTGAAGAGCGTCGTGGCATCTTGATGACCAGCCTCAGCAATGTTTGGGACGCTAATGAGACCTGGCTGGTTCTCATGGGGGGCAGTCTGTTTGGAGCCTTTCCGCTGGCCTACGGCACTATCCTCAGTGCGCTGTATATTCCCATTTTCATCATGCTGTTTGGCATTATCTTTCGGGCCGTCGCCTTTGAGTTTCGGGAGCAGTCCAACCGCAAGTTTTTTTGGAATACGGCTTTTGGGGCTGGCAGCTTTGTGGTGGCTACGGGGCAGGGCTTAGCGCTAGGGGGCGTACTGGCTGGCATTCCGGTAGACTCGGCGGGGCACTTTACCGGCAGTACCTGGGGCTGGCTGAATCTGCCGTCGGTGCTGGTGACGCTGACGCTGATTCAAGGCTACGTGCTGATTGGCTCCACCTATCTGGTGTGGAAAACAGAGGGTGAACTCCAGCAGACTCACTATCGCACGGCGAAGCTAGCAGCTATTACAACCCTGACCGGGGCAATTTTGATTACGATTGCTACGCCTATCTTCTATGAATATGCGCGAACTCGCCTGTTTCAGGCACCCCAGGTCTACATTTTCGCCGCGATTCCAGTGTTGGGCATCCTGCTGATTACGCTCTTGCTGCGCAGTCTCAACCGCAAAGAAGAGAGGTGGCCCTTCATTTTGACGATTCTGCTATTTCTGCTGACCTTTGTGGGACTGGCTCTAGTGGTCTTTCCCTATATTATTCCGACCAAAATTACGATTTATCAGGCCGCTGCGGATCCCAGTGCTTTAGTCTTTATGCTGATTTTCGTGGGCGGTCTAATCCCGGTGATGCTGTTTTATAACCTCTATCAGTACATTGTTTTTCGTGGCAAAGTCACCAGCGGCCCCTACGGTGGCGAATGAGGGGGATTTTCTCCCGGTTCCTAGCGGTTTGCAGGTAGGCAGTTATTCTTGCCGCTTCCGCGAAAGTGCCAGGGCCAGACACGTCTCGATTAAAATTTCTCCCTACGGTGAAATCGAGGTCGTAGTACCTCCAAAGTTTGACCCCCAGCAGCTATCGGCGATTTTGCACCAAAAGCAGGCATGGATTGAGCAAACTTTAGCGCGACTGGCTGCTCAGCGACAGGTGAATGCTGAACCGACAACGGTCAAACCGAGCCAAATCAAGCTGCGATCGCTAGACGAAACCTGGGAGATCGTCTATTTGCAGAGCCAGCGCGATCGCCTGCAAGTCATAGCGCTCAACGCACAACGGCTAGCCTTAGCTGGCCCCAGCCATCAGGTCGCCCACTGCCACAGCGCCCTACGCCAGTGGCTAAAACTCAGAGCTAAACAAGCTTTACCCCACTGGCTACAGCAGCTTAGCCAAGCTGCCCAACTGCCCTACACAAAAGTGACCATTCGGGGACAAAAAACTCGCTGGGGGAGCTGCTCTAGCCAGCAGCATATCAGCCTCAACTACAAGCTTTTGTTTTTGCCGCCGCCGCTGGTAGACTACGTTTTAATTCATGAGCTTTGCCACACCCAGCAGATGAACCACTCGCCAGCGTTCTGGCAGAGCGTTGAGCAGCAGCGTCCTGACTATCAACGCTCTAGAGAACAGCTCAAAAAAGCGTGGCAGTACATCCCCCAGTGGCTAGAGTCCGATGGCTAAAGGGGCGATCGTTGGGGAGCAGGCGATCGCAGCTAGTTTCATAGACACCCAGTCGATTTCCAAGCTAAAGTGGTACTGACTATGTTTTAGTCAAACATGTGCAATACTACCTCAAGAGTTAGAGCCGAGGTGATTTCATTACTTAGCCTGAGCCAGTTTATTTTTCCGGCAAAACTATACTCACAGGTTGAATAACCCCATACTGCGACGTTGAGAATCTGGTCACGATAGAATCAAAACGGGAAACTAGCCTGGCTTAATCGCTGTGTTCCCTGAGGATTGGAGTACAAAACTTATGCAAGACAAAGCGATCGCAAACAAAACACTTCGATCTTTAGATGATGCTCTAGAGCGCTGTCAGGAGCTAGGTATGCGTTTAAGCCGACAGCGACGCTACATCCTAGAGCTACTCTGGCAGGCTCAGGAACATCTTTCAGCCCGTGAAATCTACGACCGTCTCAATCGTCAGGGTCGAGAAATCGGCCACACGTCGGTTTATCAAAACCTAGAAGCGCTTTCAGAGCAGGGCATCATTGAGTGCCTTGAGCGCTCAGATGGCCGTCTCTATGGCAACATTAGCGACTCTCACAGTCACGTCAACTGTCTTGACACCAACCAGATTTTAGATGTCCATGTAGAGCTGCCAGAAGCGGTAATTCGCAAAATTGAAGCTGAGACTGGCATTACAATTACCGACTATCGAGTTGATTTTTACGGCGTCAGGAATAAAGCTCAGGCTTAGCTTGGAGCCTTCTAGAGGCTTGACCACGTAACGTTTATAGCCTAGGGATGAGCGGTGCAACTCTGTATCTGCACCTTAGGGCAGCAAGAAACGCTGTCGGCTCTAAACCTTCAAGAAATTTTGGCAATCTTGTAAGTTGCTTACACCCCAGCGGGTAAGCTATCAGTTAGAGAAACAGTTATAAAACAGGCTAATTTGCTGTAGCGAAAGCGACTAGCGCCTCTATAGAGACCAGTCTGTTTCTGTAAGCGAAGCTCCAAAAAAGCGATCGCAGCTATTTACTTTTACCAAAGACGTCGCGGGTAAACAAAACTAAGACGGTGCCGAAAACAACGGCGGCTAGGGCGAGATCCATGAGCAGGCTCCTAAGGTATGGCGTGTGCAGTTGCTGAAGCGAGAACAGCGCAGCAGCGTATTCTTTCAATTTACTTTGAACTCATTCATAAGAACAAGACTGGTATCACCCTCTATCTGTTCGTTCAAATTTTGAGCGTACTCTTTGGCTGGTTGACGGACAAAACTCTTGAGCCTGTGATTGTGCTGTAGGCTGGATGCAGCTTGAGTGCAACCCAGCAAAAACCGTTGTTGGCATTGGGTTGCACTCTGTTCCACCCAACCTGCGCGAGGAACGTTTGTCAGTCAACCAGACTCTTTAGCCATTCAAGCTGCCCTGGGTCTGTTTTGAGCTTACGGAACTGTCTGCAAGGCAGGCGGTTTGTCTAAATTTTCTAGGTCAGGACTCGCTAGTGAACGTCAGCCGGATTTACTCTTGGCCGAGTGGTAGCTTCAACAGCAGGTGGAGTCGGCACTGCCTGGGGTACTGTCTGAAACTGTGGAGACGCCGAAAACTGAGAATCTGCATTGGGGTTTTTGAGTTCGGCAGTTTCTAAAGAAATGGCTTCCTCAGAGGCTAAATCCGGGGGAACAAGCGGCCCGAAGGCAATTTCTCCTTTGGCTAGGCCAATGGTGATTACCAGTACCAAACAAGCCGCAAAGGTTAATCCCAGGATGAATAACGCAAAAATTTCACCTGCTGACAGGGGCCGATCGCTGGGATCTAAGTAGGCGCTGGCGCTCTTGTAAGGGCGATCGCGCGAAACCGGATGGTTGAGATCTGCCGGAGCCTGCATCACCCGCAGCCGCGAATAGCCAATTTTGTAATCGTAGGTCAGTCGGCGCTCCGGGCTGCTCAGAGTCGCGTAGGCTTCGTTGAGTTCTTGAAATTTGGCTTTGGCAATCGCGGGTGGTAGGGCAGTGGTATCGGGATGGTAGAGCTTGCTGAGATCGCGGTAGTGCTGCCGAATCTCCTGCACGGAAGCACCCGGCTTCAGTTTGAGCAGATCGTAGAAGTTAGCGGTTGGCGGGTTAGGCTCTGACATGGGATCTGAAGCGCTCACGCAGCGGTAGCGAGTTCGGCCCGTGTCAGTCGAATCTGGGCCAGAGTAAAGACCACAGGAATGATACGGCCATAGTTGGTAGCGATCGCCCGCCAGCCCAAATCGATTACAAAATAAGTCCATAGGGCTGGCCCCAGGCAGGCAAATAGCCCCCGTATGGCCCCGTAGCGAGCCGCATTGAGCGTCATACCCTGGGTGGCTAACTGGAGGGCGGTTCGGTTTTGCCACTGGGTAGCAGCAGCCACTCCGCCTTTTAGCAGGGCTTGTTTGGCTAGCTGATGGCGGGTGAGGTGCAGCGCAAACTGCTGAGAAATTTGCAGCAGCAGCCAGGGTCGCAGCAGCGAACTCACGGCCAGCGCGCTGCTGCCTTTGATTAGCAGGCTGAGAGGATCTTGCTGCAGCGATCGCGGTAGCTGCTGAAACTGGCGGCTTTGGGCGATCGCTTGACGAGTTTTGCCCTGTAGCATTTGCTTTTGTCTGGCCGGAAGCCGCTGCCAGGTTTTTTCTAAAAGAGCTAAAAACAGCTCGGCTTCTAAGTCCTCGGTAGATAAGGTTGGGGAGAAAGGAACTTTGAGGTAGCGGCAAATTTGAACTAAAATTTGCCGGTAGCTGAGGCGATCGCTACGACCTTGCAATACGGTAAAACCATCTGCTGCTAAAAACCGAAACCGGGCCTCGATGCGATCGCCCCACGCTTGGCGATCGCTGCATTGAACGCCTGCTGGATCGGCCAGAAGATAATCCATTGGATTAAACTTAGGGCGAAAGAGAATGTCATCAAGGCTTTGCAGTTCTTCATCGGTTGCTAGGTCTAGTGCAGTTCGCAGTTCATTCACGTCTGATTGCCTTTATCCGCGAAGTATTCTGACCACTATTTTACACGGGTCTTTTGAAGCCGAGGCCACAACCCGAGAAAGTCATGACTGGGAAAATCGCCACGGAAATTGTCGTTATTGGAGCCGGTCTTGCCGGACTGAGCTGTGCCCAACAGCTGGCCCAGGCAGGCTATCAGGTTATAGTCTTAGAAAAATCGCGGGGCGTCGGGGGGCGCTTGGCCACGCGCCGTCTGCACAATACCTGTGCCGATCATGGAGCGCGATCGCTGCAGCCGGAGACTAACCTGCTGCGATCGCTGATTGACTGCTTAGTTGGGCAGGGCGTTTTACAACCCTGGCAGACCTCAACCTATCGCTGGCAAGATCATCGGGTGAGTGCCATCCCAACGCCGCCCCAGTTTATTGCTCCTCAGGGAATAACGGCGGTGGCTAAATTTTTGGCAGCGGGACTCACGCTTCACCGCCAGTGTCGAGTCACCGCCATTGAGCGCGGCTCAGAAACCTGGCACATTCAGGCTCAAACTGCAGACACGCTCACGACTCTCTCAGCTCGGGCTGTGGTTTTAGCTATCCCAGCGGCCCAGGCCCTCGACTTGATCACACCGCTATTCCCAAGGTTTATTAGCACTGAGGCGATCGCCGCCCTCGGTTATATCAGCTACTATCCCGGCTTTAGCGTCATGGCGGGCTATCCGGTAGCCTGCTTTGACAAGTTTGATGCTTTACCGGCGGCTGGCTGGCAGGTAGAGTTTGCTAACGAGCCTGACTTGGGCTGGGTGGGGCTGGAAAACAGCAAGCATCGCGCCGTAGAATTTCCGCTTTTAGTGGTGCAGAGCAGTGCCGCCTTTGCTCAAACTCATCTCGAAGCTATAGATCTAGCTGCAGTTGCCGAAAAACTGCTGCAGGCAGCAGCTGAGCGACTGCTGCCCTGGCTCAATCAGCCTGACTGGCTTCAAACCCATCGGTGGCGCTATGCCCTGACCGCGCAGACCTATGCTGGCGCAGTGCTGCCCTTAGCGATATCTCCCTGGCTGCTGGGCTGTGGCGACTGGTGCTCAGGCAGTGGCGCTGCGGCAGCGCTGCAATCGGGGTTAGCCGCTGCCGATACTCTCAATCAGCAGCTTCAGCAGCGATCGCTCTTGCCTGCAGAGGTGCTGTGGGAGCGTCTGGGGGAAAGATTAAAAGACAACAGAACTTACAAGAGTTTTGAGTCTTGAGGGTTTAATTTTGAGTCTTGGGAGCCTTGGGGAAGTTTTGGGTTTTGAGGGTTTAATTCAGGGCCGATAAGTACTCTGCATAGGTCTTGGCTAAAAAAAGAGGATCTACTTCTAATAGATCCTCGGCTTTACTGACTTGAGACTGGGCTAAATCTACAGGGACTGCAGCGTTTCCTCTGCTGAATTCTCACGAGACTGAGTGGGCACTCGAAAAGCTTCTTCTAAAGCAGCGACATCATCCAAAATTTCTGGCTCTGTGCTGGCTGCAGCTTCGATGATCGGCATCTCTTGCCAGCAGTCCGTACAAACCCAGTAGGGGCCGCTACTGCGTACATGGCGCAGCAAAACGTGGCCACAGCAGGGACAGCTTTGATTATTCATTGCACCTGATCTCCAAGATTAACTAGACTGATTTTTCGAAGAAGCGTAGTTGGATAAACACACAGATTGCAGGTGTCGTTTACTAGAATGTCGCTAGAGGCAGCTTTGCATTTGCCTGCCATCCGACCTGCGCTAGAGTGACGACTGACTGACCTGTGTAGTTTTGACGATTCAGGCTATGCACTTATGATATTGCTCTAACCGTCACATTAAAACTGTTGCCGATGAACCCTGCTTTGTCAAAGGCAAAAACTTTTAGCAGAAAACCTCGGTTTCTGGCAGCTACAGGCTTTTTTCGTCCTCTAAGTTAGCTATAGGCATCATTATTTTTCAAGGCACAAGCAACCACACCAGACAAAATCACTCTTTTGAGTGATCTTAGTAGGAGAGGCTGTCTCACCTACAGGCTACTAGCTAAGAGTACCCATTCAAGCTGGGTCAGTTGCCCAAACAATCAAAGCAACCTGACCCAGCGCTGAGCCTGAATCTAGTGAAGCACTGCTGTCAATTCCAGGCTAGTCTGGAAAAACAGTAGCACCTAGCGAAAAATTGGGTACGGTTTAACCTGAATCAGTTTGAGTTCTTTCTGTATTCCCCAAAGTCTTCAAAATGACTTCCCAAGATTCTTTACTTTCACCCGCCTCACTACCGAGACTAAATTTATTCACCATGTTTCGCTTGGGGCTGTTTCAGATGGGACTGGGCCTGCTGTCTTTGCTGACGCTGGGCGTGCTCAATCAGGTGATGATTTCTGAGCTGAAAATCCCCGGTACCTTAGCTGCTGGCGCGATCGCCATGTATCAGTTTGTCGCACCTGCTAGAGTGTGGTTTGGGCAGCTTTCAGATGCCCGTCCAATTCGGGGGCATCACCGGACAGGCTATATCTGGTTGGGTCTAGTCTTTCAGGCTCTGTGCCTGTTTTTAGCCGTGCAGGTAGTTTGGCAGCTAGGGGCCAGCGCCGCTTTGGGCTGGAGCGCTCAAACTTACGGCTGGGTCGGCTTTTTGGCTTTTATGTTTGCGCTTTATGGTCTTTGCATTAGCGCTAGCGCAACGCCGTTCACTGCTTTGCTTGTTGACGTTTCTGACGAAGACAACCGCTCTCAGCTAGTGGGCATTGTCTGGGCTATGCTAATGGTCGGAATTATTATTGGGGCGATCGCGGGTCAAAAAATGTTGGAAGGCATTGCTCCAGGCGAGTTGCAAAACGCAATCAACCGCCTGTTTATTACTTTTCCGATCGCCGTTTGCGGCCTGGGCATCGCGGCTACCCTGGGGATTGAAAAAAAATATTCTCGCTATGCCTCTCGCTCCGCTCTGAGCGATCGAGAAGATAAAA
>JAAUQI010000107.1 GCA_012032345.1 Leptolyngbyaceae cyanobacterium RM1_1_2
GAGTTTCTTAGAATCCATATATCTATGATGTCTGCTGAACTGCAAAAAATTAAACAATGGAGCCGGAAATACAAACTTGCCAAGATTGAGTTTGCTTCAGGGCTACAGCTTTTTGAGCGAGGCGATTATCGTCGTTCGGTTGAGCATTTTGAGAAAGCTCTAGCACTGGCTAACTGGAAGACGCTGCTAGGGGGAGAGATTCAAACCTGGTTAGTCAGTGCCTACGCGGCAGTCGATCGCGCTCAAGAGGCGATCGCACTGTGTGAAAAGCTGACGCTTCATCCAGATTTGGAAACTCGAAAGCAGGCCCAACGGCTGCTATACATTCTTAAAGCACCCAAGCTCGAAGCCCGCCCAGAATGGCTGAGCCAGATTCCTGATCTGGGGGCGATTGACGAAAAAGGCCGGGACACGCCGCCGAGTATGAGCCGCTACGGGCAAACCAGCAGCAAGCCCCAAAAGCAAAAGCCGCAGCCAGAGCCGCTTGATCTCAGTCAGGTGAATACCCAGGACAACCGCTTTCTCTGGGTGGCACTGGGGGCAGCGACTCTAGTCGTGGGCGGACTGGTTTTGTGGGGCTAGGGAATAGAGAGCTTGCTTCAGGCTTTATTTTCGTCATCTTGGCTGAGGTTCTGCTCAATAAACACATATTATGTCGGTAGCCGGTTCTGAGCAGTAGGGGGCAAAGCATGATCTGGCGGCGGTTAGGACTGGTAAGCTGCCTGGGGCTGATGGCAATCTTGCTATCGGGCTGTTTTCGCTCTGCAATTGATATTCGCTTTGAGAGCCAAACCCAGGGTCTGGTAACACAGCAAATTCAGCTAGAGGAACGCTTTGCTCAACTCAGTGAAGCGCAGGTACAGCAGTGGTTTGCTCAAGTGGCACAGCAGGCGCGATCCCTGGGCGGCTCTGCTCATCAAGAGACGCTGCAAACCTGGCAAATCAGGCTGCCGTTCAACAATGGCGCAGACCTAGTCGAAAAGTTTAATCGACTGATGGCGACTGAGGCGACGGGGCTATTAGCAGAAGTGTTAGGAAGCAATCAGGTGCGATCGCAGCTTGCTGTAAAACAAAACAACTGGATTTTTGCCCTGCGCAATCACCTCACCTGGGATCTGGATTTGCGCTCGGTCAAAGTCGCTCAGCCAACAGGGGGGGTGCTATCTACGCTAGAGCCGCTGAGCCTGCGCTTTAGCCTGACCACTCCCTGGGGCCTCAAAGAACTGACAATGCTGCCTGCCGGATTGCCCCCTAGATTGCCAGAGGGGCGATCGCTACAGCTTGGTCAACTCAATCACATGGAAGCTGTCTTTTGGGTGCCCAGTCCAATTGGCTTGGGTGCAGCGCGATCGCAGTTTTGATGGTGCTGGGCTGGCTGATTCGCTACCGGGTCTTGGGTCTCTAGAAACCGGGCTGCTTGAGTCAAATTGCTCTTGTGATTGAGTCAGAGTTCAGCAAAATCATTAAAGTCGTTTAAGAGCGATCGCCCATTCACCATCTGAAGCAGCTCAACAGTAGTTTCCAACTATTTCGCTAAAACTGAGGCAGATGCGCCGGATTATCTACAGGAAAAAGTCATGCTCAAGAGTTACAAGGCTATCTACGAAAACGGTTAGGTGAAATGGCTGGCAGAACAGCCCGGTCTCAAAACTGCGCGGATTATTGTCACCGTCCTCGAAGAGACAAAGTTGTCTCAGAAGAAGCGGACTTTCCCTGTTTCAGCAGCCGGACAATACGCGAACCAGTACTTAATCCATAATGACCTGCTGTTCCATTGCAGATTCGACGTATCTAGATTGATCTTGATACATAGCATCTGCGTCTAGCTGAGTCAGTCCACCTCTTTGCTTAGCTCTATAGAAACGGCGGGCTGCGTAACCTATGCTGTAGAGTAAGACTAGGTTGCTCGATGCACCAATAGCAGCTCCGACCCCAGGAATAATTTCTGCAAAGCTAAAGCCCGTTTTTAACAGCCCTGAGCCGCCCAGAGAAAGTCCAAAAATTGTTAGAACTTCTCCTCGTCTCGCTGGGCTGTCTAAGGGGAAGCCATAGGCATAGGCAATCCGGTAAATCATCTCAGACTGCAGTTTTGTGGTGGCCGCTAGGTCAATGGCTAGCAGAGCGACTGCAACGGGTGGAATTATGTTGGCCAACAATCCAACCCCTGCCGCTTTCAAGGCAGTGTCTACCATGATCCGGTGAGCAATCTCCTCATCGTTTTCAGATTTGTACTGCTGCTTAAGCCGATCGACGTCAGATTGGGCCTCAGCAATGTCCGCTTGCCCCAGAGAGCCAATCCACCCCAAACCAGGTGCTTTAGAAATTAGCTGCAAGAGCGGATTGTCAATGATTGGAGTCGCTACTTTTCCGGCAATTTCTGCAGCTTGTTCAACAGATTGATGAGCAGCCGTTTCTGCCTGAGTGCTGACTTCTGCAATCGCTTCTGCGGTGCTGCCTGCCATCCACTGAATAGCTCCGCTTGCAAACTCTGTTGCAAATTTGCCTGCCTGCTGTGCAGAAGTAAACGCGTCTGCAACACCTTGAGAGAAGTCTTTTGTTTGCTCAGCCATGTGCTTTGTCCGTAAAAATCACGTTTAGCTTATTGATAATTCAACAAAAAGACTTCTAGCTGAGGTTAGGTTCGTAGGGCAGTCCTGGATTATGACCAGCAATATTTTTTATCGACCAGGCTATGAGGTCTATCTGTAGACCCAAGCTAAAAGACATCAAACAAGGTATTTTTGTAGCGCTGGAAGATCCTTGGAGACGGACTCATGAGAGATTGGGTACGGCAGTTGACTCAATGGATAAGCCAGCTTAGAGCAGCTCTTGAGCTGCTCAAGGCCAGACTGAACAGAATTTTTCATATTCGAGAGCCGCTGCAGATCGTGCCTTATCGCGGTTATGGAACGCCCATACGTCTGATTTGTATGGGGCGTGTTTCGCAAGGCAAGAAAGTTCGTTCTCATCCCAAGGATGCTTCCTTATGGCAAAACTTACTTAATACATACCGCCGCTTTGAGAGTGATGCCGTTCCTTGTGCAAGGTTGCGGGTTACTGTTGCTGATCAGCAGATGGAAATCGTAGCCAATAAGGAGGGTTACTTTCAGACTGAGATTGTACCCAGTCATCCTTTGCAAAGCGATCGCCTATGGTACCAAACTCCTCACTTTGAACTGCTGCAGCCTCCCTCTACAGAAGGGCAACCTGCTGCCACTACTGTAGGAACTATGATTGTCCCAACAGCGGCCACTCAGTTTGTTGTGATTAGCGATATAGATGACACTATCGTTTATGCGGCTGCTACTGATTTTTTCAGAATGATACGTATTGCCTACATGGGCAATGCTCGAACTCGTTCACCATTTCCGGGGGTAGCCCCCTTTTATCAGGCGCTACAGCGGGGGGATAGTGAACAAATTAGCAATCCAATTTTTTATGTTTCTAGCAGTGCCTGGAATATGTATGACTTGTTTACAGAGTTTTTAGAGCTACAAGACATTCCACCAGGGCCGCTGTTGCTGAAAGATACTGTGCTTTCGTTGGAAAGCTTATTACACTTTGACCATGCAATTCACAAGCACGAAAAAATCGAGCCTATTTTGAACTGTTATCCTGATCTACCTTTCTTATTGATTGGTGATAGCGGACAGCAAGATGCTGAAATCTATACTCAAATTGCTCAAGACTACGAAGGACAAATTGCAGCTATCTACATTCGAGATGTGAGTCAGCAAAATCCGAAGCGTCAGCGAGAGCTACAGGCGATCGCCCAGCAAGCCAGACAAGCGGGTACTCAATTCTTGGTGATTGCCGATACAGAGATGGCAGCTATTCATGCGGCTGAACAGGGCTGGATTAGAGCAGAAGCTCTTTCAGGAATTGTTCAAGTCAAAAAGCTAGAGCAGCACTCATAGCTACTCTATTAGGGTTGTGAAAGGCTTGTCCTGTGAAAAAGTCTTTGTATAACTTCCTTTGCCCACGAATAATTTAGGACTGCTGTGTTTAGCTAGCTGATGCTCTCATTGTCAAGGCTAATATTTTACTAAATAGTTAAGCGCGCGACTCGAAGTCGTTCGGGGGAGTTGGAAAGGACTCCAAAACCCTTTCCCTGCCAGTGTTCAGGCAGATGTCCGCCTTGGAATGTTCAACCAGTAATGGGAGGGCAGCATCAGCAGACGAGGTCAATTGCCTAATGATACGAATAGCCAAAATTGGTATCAGGGCTAGGGCAAGATTGCTAGGGATAATGCAAATGAATCCTTGATGAGGCTTCGTGAAGTTTGGTTCTCGAAATGGCTGATACGAGAATACTGGGGCAAATGGGCATCGGTAGCGTCTAAGTGTCGATGGAGAACACCTCGCCCCCGGAGTAAAGAGGAGTCCTAAAGCAACCATATCTCCACCCCGTGCGGAACGAGGCAACCCCGATAGAGTCCTGGAAATGCCTTCATCTCTAGGTAAGCTGAAAGTTGTACGTACGGTTCTGAGGGGAGGGAGAGGGCTATATCTAAAACCTTCTCCTTTACCCGACTTGCTTTCAGTCTGTATTGATATTGATATAGAATAAGCTGCCTTAAGTAGATAGAACAGAGATGTTTGGGCAAGCGGCTAACTATGGGGACTTGGATCAAAGAAACAGCACAGGCTATGTACCTCATGCAGGGAGGCTACTATATTGACAAAATTGAGAAGCGCCCTCACGGCAATGAGTATCGCCTCACAATTGTCAAAATGCATGAATGGTTTGGCCGTCCCGATCTCCCAGGGGGTATGACTGTTGCTTGGGAAACGGATGAGCCTGAACCTGAGCCAAAACCCAATCCTAAGCAAAAAATTGAAATTACTAAGGTACCTGGCTCGGTCGAAGTAAAAGAGCTGTTTCAAATTGAGGGGTTCGCCGATCGCAGCTACGTTGGCAAATCTGTGCTACTTTACTCGGGCAATTTTTTAGCGACTTCTGCACCCAAGGTACAGCCGGATGGTACCTGGCTGATCAACTATCGCTTTTTTAGTGAAGGCAGGCGTGACTTAAAGCTAAAAATTGAAGATCAAGCCATTGACTTTGTGATCGATGTCGTTGATCCTCAGCCACAGCCTAAAAAAATTGACCTGAGCGGTAGCGTCGGACGTAACGGGAAAAACTACGCTGAGGATGTTTTGCAGGTCAAGGAACGGTTTGCAGAGTTGGGATTTGTCTTTTTCCGACCGGGAATCTATGTGGATTCAGGTTTGCTTCAGGTTATTCAGCTTTTTCAATCTGTGATTGCAGGCCGAACGACTGTGGTAGGGGACGGGCGCATTGATGTTGGGCAAAGAACTCACCAGTTTATGCAGGCAGCAAATGCACCGAAATGGATGCTGATGCCGATTAAGGGCAGCGGTTTTATCAACTTTGAGCGAGTCGATCTCAACGATCAGCATGATTATGGCACCAGCTGCTGGTAGATGTGATTATTGCCGCAGGTGAATCCTATGAAAGAAACTATCGTCAGGGGCAGCAGTCGATTTCACTGATTCCGGTGAACGATGTGAGCTATCCCAGCGGCGGGTATACGCCCGATCACAGCGGTCATCAGTGCGGTAATGCCTGCGATCTTTCAATCCCTCGAACCGATGGCAGCTACGGAACAACGTGGCAAAGTAACAGCTACGATCGCAGTGCAACCCGGGCTATTATCCAGGCTTTGAGGGCGCAGTCTTTGGTTACTCGTGTCTTTTTTAACGATCCTCAGCTAATCAACGAGGGGCTAAGCCAGTATGTTAGAGGTCACGATAATCACATACACTTTGAAATTGGTGTACCCAACATAGCTTAAAAGTTACAGAGGTAATGGCTTTACAACTGGTTATTGGCAATAAAAACTACTCTTCCTGGTCTTTACGAGCCTGGCTGTTTTTACAGCAGAGCCAGCTTGCTTTTGAAGAGATCCGCATCTCGCTATTTACGCAGCACTGGCATCAAGAGATTGAGCGCTATAGTCCAGCTCGGCAAGTGCCAGTGCTAGTTGATAATGGCTTTGCTGTGTGGGATTCGATCGCAATTTTTGAGTACGTACTAGAAAAATATCCCCAGGCAGTAGGCTGGCCTGCGGATTTTCAAGCTAGGGCGATCGCGCGATCGCTGTCGGCTGAGATGCACGCTGGCTTTATGGCTGTTCGAGCTGAACTGCCTCAAAATATCCGCGCTCACCGACCGCGACGAATGGAGAGTTTTTCGGCGGCGGCTCAGCAGCAGATCCAGAGGATTCAGTCAGTCTGGCGTACCTGTTATCGTCAGTACGGCGATCGCGGCCCTTGGCTGTTTGGCCAGTTTTCGATTGCTGATGTAATGTATGCTCCTGTGGCCATGAGATTTTTGACCTATGGCGTTGAAGTAGATGCAGAAGCGCGCTTTTTTGTGGAGGCGGTGCAGGCGCTGCCTGCGATCAAGCAGTGGGTAGCTGAGTCTGCTGCCGAGCCTGAGACTATTAATTTTGTTGATGAGCTGTAGGCTAGTAGTCAGTCAAGGTTGAAATGAGGGGTAAAGCCGTTTGAGTTTAACCCGTGCATCTTCAGTGGTAAATCGCCAGTCTATGGTTCGCAGTTGAGTATTTCTGTGCTGCTCCCACGCCAGTGTT
>JAAUQI010000046.1 GCA_012032345.1 Leptolyngbyaceae cyanobacterium RM1_1_2
GCTCCAAACAAGTGATTCCTATCCTACTCAATGTAATCGAAAGTTCAGATGTTCTTGTAGCTGGGGATGCAGCAAAAGCTTTAGGGCAAATTGATTCTGACGATACAATCCCTGCTTTGCTCAAGGCACTGAAATCTGGAAATCCTGAAGTACGTTTGATAGCAGCGCATAGTTTAAGTGAATTCCAAAGCAACTGTACCGCTCTCATTCTCCCGGATCTATGCCAACTCTTTCACACTAAATCCGGCGAAGATGCTTTCGATGTCATTCAAGCCATCCAAGCCAACTGTAAGTTCTACAACTACGAAATCGCCCACAACCTCATCCCCCCCGGCAAAACCCTCTCCCTTTACATCGCCTACCCCCCCACCGACGAACCCCTACAAGCCCAACTCGTCAACCACCTTACCCCGCTCGATCGCCAAAAAATCATCACCATTTGGAGCAAGAGCCAAATTCTTCCCGGTAGCGATCGCGCTCAAGCTATCCAGCAGCAGCAGCTCCACACCGCCGACATCATCCTGCTGCTGATCAGCCCCAACGCGATCGCCGACACCACCATCTACCATCCCGAAATCCTACCCGCCCTACAGCGCCACCGCACAGGCCAAGCCCACATCATCCCCATCCTGCTGCGCCCCACCGACTACGCCGCCACCCCCCTCAGCCAGATTCCCCACCTGCCTAAAAATGGTGAAGCCATTACCACTTGGGACAGCCCAGACGCAGCCCTTCAGAAAGTTGCAGAGACTATCAAAGAAATGGCAATGAAATTGAGGAGAGAGGAAAGCAGGGCAAGGGAATAGAGAAGCTGAGGTGCTAGGAGATAGACTCAGAATACAGTTGATGTTTTAGGTTGGTGCAAAACTCAACGAAGAATTTAACTGCGGAGCCTAGTCATGCAAATTACGATTGATTTACCCGATGAATACATCCAACAACTTGAGCCAGATCTAGGCACCCTCTCCCAGCACATTCTCGAAACGCTCGTCGTCGAGGCTTACGAGGTTCAACGGTTAACCAGCGCAGAAGTCGGAAGCATTCTCAATCCCAACCGTTTTGAAGTCGATGCCTTCCTCAAGCAGCATCAGGCTCATCTACACTACACCATCGCTGATTTCAATCAGGATCTCCAAACCCTTCAGCAAATTCAGCAGCAATAGACAGGCTCTGTGGCAGTTGTGTCCGATACTTCTCCCATTCTTTATCTGTTACTGATTCATCAATTTGGCCTATTACCACGGCTCTATCAAACCATTGCCATTCCAGATATAGTCCAAACTGAAATGTAGGCAACAGGTGCCCCGGCTGTACTACAAAATTGGATTGCTAGCTCTCCTGATTGGCTGATAGTTTATCTGACGCCTAAAGGAGACTACACTCTACTCAAACGTCTTCAACCCGGAGAGCAAGCGGCTATAGTTCTGGCTCAGCTTCTCAAAGCAGATTTGCTTATCGTGGACGATCTCGATGCCCGCAACACAGCTCAGAGCCTTGGCCTAAACATTAGAGGTTGTTAATCCTTTTAAGGCGTGATGTTGACAGTGCCTCGTGACGCATTTCGACACAACGCTTCATTGGCCAATCTCATCTAGCCGATTCAGATTAAACTTCTCAATAATTTCCTTTTGCTCTGCTTCGTTCAGGCAGCGATCGATCGCCTCATTCACGATCGCATTGACCGAAGCACCCTTAATACCCGCGATCACTTTGAGCAAGCGGTCTGTCTCTTTAGGGAGATAGAGCCTAATCTGAGGATTGGCTGACTTCATTTTTCTAGATTGTGGCGCTCGATGAGTTCCCTGGCGTGATCAGACTCCAAATAGAGATCGAGCGCTTCTCCCACAACCTTATTCATAGATGTTTCTTTGACACCCGCTAGACGCTTTAACAAACTGTAAACGTCTTCAGTGACCGTTATTTTAAGCTGCTTCTGATCTGCCTTCCTAGCCATTCATATCCGCAGGAGTAGATTCTTAGCCATTTTCCGGTATGATGTGATGTGAGTGGTTTATATGCACCACTTTTAACCGCTCGTACTACCCAATAAGATTAATGATCACCCTTACCCCTGACGAAGTTACGCTGATCAGAACTATCTTTGATGTCCTTCGCGGCATCAAAGTCCGTGACATCGATCGCGCTCTACTCATTCTCAGCAAATTCGATCGCGCCCAAAAAGCTGTTTTCCCCCCCACCAAATCAGCAACAGAACCCAAAAAAGAAGCCTGAAGTAAGATCAGATCTAATTTATGGTCAGGGCGCGATCGCTTTGTTGTCTTGCAGCAGTGGCGATCATCAACAGCGTATAGAATCTAGATCGTGCAAATATGACCAGAAACACAAATGATTTTTGTTGAATTGTCAAACTCGAACTTCTAAATCCGTTTGAGGCTGGTGATCCTGGCACGGTCTAGTTGAGTTGTTAGATCTCTTCTGGCTGCTGGCCTGCCGCTACTGGGGCAACTTTGCTCAGCTTCAGTTTTGGATGTTCGCCTTCTACCTGCTGGCAGTTCCACTCATTGCGGAAAAGCAAAACCGGGCGGCCCCAGCTATCTTTGACCGTGACAGTATTAAACAATCGCCCCGCTTGCTCTAGCGCCTCCCAGCCGCCCTCAACCCAGCGGGCTACGCTGTAGCCCAGCGGCTCCAGCAGCGTTTCAACGTTGTACTCACTTTTGAGGCGAAACTGCACAACTTCAAACTGTAGCTGCCCTACCGCCGCCAAAATCGGGTCTCGCTTGGCCTCATCCGCCGAGTACATAATCTGCACTGCCCCCTCTTCGCGTAGCTCAGTCACACCTTTGCGAAACTGCTTGAACTTAGAAGGGTTGGGATTTTTTAAGTAAGCAAACAGCTCTGGGGAAAAGCAGGGAATGCCGTCGTACTCTAAGCGCTTGCCCTGGTAAATGGTGTCACCAATGGCAAACACGCCAGGATTGTTCAAGCCAATCACGTCGCCGGGATAGGCTTCTTCGAGAGACTGACGACCCTGTGCAAACAGCTTTTGGGGGTGAGAGAGGCGTACTGTTTTGTCTAATCGGGCATGGTTAACCACCATGTCTTTTTCAAACTTGCCCGAGCAGACCCGAATAAAAGCCACGCGATCGCGGTGTTTTGGATCCATGTTGGCCTGTAGCTTGAAGACAAAGCCAGAAAAGTCTTCGTGAGTTGGGGCGATTTCACCTTCGCTGCTGTTGCGGGGGCTAGGCCGCAGCGCATAGTCCATGAAGGCTTCCAAAAATAGCTGGACGCCAAAGTTGGTCATGGCGCTGCCAAAGAAAACAGGCGTCATTTGCCCGGTGTGAATTTTCTCAAGGTCTAGCTCTGGCCCTAGCTCCTCGATCATTTCCAGCTCTTCTTTGAACTGGTAGTAAAGGCTTTGCTCTAGCACATTTTCAATGCGCGGATCGCTGAGATCTAGAACAGTATCTTTGGCTTCTCGACTGCCGTGGGCCGTGCGCTCAAACAGATGAAACTTTCTCTGCCGCCGATCAAAAACGCCCTGGAAGCGATCGCCCGTGCCAATCGGCCAGTTTACCGCATAGGTCTGTAGCCCTAGCTCCTGCTCAATCTCGTCCATCAGCTCTAGGGGTTCACGCCCAGGCCGATCCATTTTGTTAAAGAAGGTAAAAATCGGCAGCGATCGCATCCGACAGACTTCAAACAGCTTGCGGGTCTGCGGCTCTAGTCCCTTAGCCGAGTCTTCTAGCATGACCGCGTTGTCAGCGGCGGCCAGCGTCCGGTAGGTGTCTTCGCTAAAGTCTTGGTGACCGGGCGTATCCAGCAAATTTATCTGACAGCCCTGATAGTCAAACTGCAGCACGGTCGAAGTAATCGAAATTCCTCGCTGCTGCTCCATCTCCATCCAGTCAGACGTGGCATGACGCTGTGCCCGCCGCGCCTTGACCGCTCCGGCTTCGTGAATTGCTCCGCCGTACAGCAGCAGTTTCTCGGTTAGGGTGGTTTTGCCAGCGTCTGGGTGAGAAATGATGGCAAAATTGCGGCGCTGCTCGACAGCAGCTTCGAGTTCAGACGCAGAAGAAGGGGATGTCACCATAGGGCGGTAGGAATCTTAGGCAGCAGGAATGCTAAAGTGTGGCGAATTCAGGAGTCACTCCCAAATTGTAGAGGTTGAGCATGGGGTTTGGCAGGTGCAGATAACCGCTTTGCTGCAGGACTGGTGCATTATTGCATAGCTAGAAATTAGAGTTGATAGTCAGTGTTTTAGCGCTGAAGCGCTGACTACGAGCCATAGCATCACCCTAAAATTAGGTGTGGATGAGATCACTCGGGCTATTCACTGTTAAATCGACGCATTAAGTAGGCAACGCCAAAATCGCCGTTGGGATGATTTTCTAGCTTTTCGGCCAGTTGAAAGACCTGTTGAGCCAGATCCAGACCCAGCTTATCTGCTGTGGCTTGGCGTTCGCGTTCGGCTTGCTCCAGCTCTCGCACCCGGTTTTGCCATTCGCTAGAGAAGACTGAGTCAATGTGAGTGTGTAGTCCTAGCTGTTGCAGAACCTGCCACTCGCCGCGATCGCACCAGATGCCTTTGCAGTTGGGACAGCGCTCTAGATAAAAAGCCGTGTGTTTTAGATTGACCCTGGCGCGGACGAGGTAGTGGCTGCAGTCAGGGCAGAGAGCGGCGCGGTTATCTAGCTCAGAGGCGGCAAAATCCAGCTCAACCATGCTGGGAGCAACCTCGGCTACACTGGCTCTCTCAGGCGGCGACTGCTCTGCTTGCCAACGGCTGTAATGCTCTGTCGAAATCCAGTTGCCGTGGCATTCTGGACAGCCGTAGGCGGTTGGGCCTGCGGCTAGCTGTCCCTCATTGAGCCGGACACCTTTTTGCTTGGGACACTCCACTGAAGCTGACTCTCCTAACCTTGCGATCGCTATAGTAGAAAAACTTTATCATCTCATCCGCCGTCTCGAATCGAATGTCCGGCTAAAAGAGCCTGACAAAATTGCAAAAGGCCACTCAGCCGCTGTTGAATCTGGGCCTGCCGCTGCTGCTGCTTGACGGATTGCCGAGCCGTTTGCAGAAAGCTAATGTCCACTGCTAGCAGTCGCATCAAGCGGTTCATTTCAGTCTGGTAGGCTTGCAGCTGCGTTTGCTCTTCGGCCCTCAGAGCGTCATCCGGGAGCAGCAAAATCTGCTGCTGAAACCGCTGCTGGAGCTGCAAAAAGCTGGCCTGGAGCTGCTGAAATTCTGGATTGGACTGGGCTGTTTGAGCTATGAGCTGCTGCAGCTCAGCTTGGAAGTGAGTCAGAATTTGCTGGTGTTCAGGCAATAGCATGGGCGATTTGGAGTTGCTATGGCTATCCTATCTGGATTGTGCAAAGACTCTTTTGCCGCACTCGCTTTCACAACGCCTCTGCACAAATGATTTAAGACTGCTTCAGATTAAGAGCTTGCCTACTCATCATTAAATTAAATAAATAAGCTTTACGTTGATCACAGATTTCCTGCTCTTTGGCACTGGCGGTCTCCTAATTGACTGACAAAAGTTCCTCGCGTAGGTTGGGTAGAACGCAGTTAAACCCGACGTCAACAACGGTTTTGCTGGGTTTCGCCCAAGCTTCACCCAGCCTACAACAGAATCACAGGTACAAGATTTTTGTCCGTCAACTAGGGCGGTCTCTATAATCTGAGGCTCTACACTCTGCAATAGTCAGCTTTAACCACTTCGCATTAAAGATTGCAGAGCGTTTTGGTGCCAGCGTCTGCAAATCCGTCTAGAGGCTAAAATCGCCCTTTTGAGATTTCTTAAGCAGCTTAATTTTTATTAATACAGTAAGATCTTTCAAATCCCATCTCCCTGAAGCTTTCTCGGCAATAAAGGCTATGAATGTTGTTAGCGCTCCTGCAATTCCTACCGACTGCACCCTACCGGACTGGCTCTGTGCCTGTCTGCTCGACCAGCAGAAAATAGCCAGCGGTGAGCCGATACCGGAGGCTGTTGCAGGCGATCGCTCTAATAGTGAGCTAGTCTGCAAAGCCTTTGATTTTGCCTACAGGCTCCATCAGGGACAAAACCGCGCCTCTGGAGAGGCTTATATTTGTCATCCGGTGGCGGTTGCGGGCATACTGCGGGACTTGGGCGGCGACAGCGCCATGATTGCGGCAGGTTTTCTCCATGACGTGGTCGAAGACACGGTGGTAACGCTAGAGGAAATTGAGGCCCACTTTGGTGAGGAAGTGCGCCTGCTGGTTGAAGGCGTCACCAAGCTCTCGAAGTTTAATTTTCATAGCAAAACTGAGCGTCAGGCCGAAAACTTTCGCCGCATGTTTTTGGCGATGGCCCAGGATATTCGCGTGATTGTGGTCAAGCTAGCCGATCGCCTGCACAACATGCGGACGCTAGAGCATTTACCAGCTGCTAAGCAGCAGCGGATTGCTCAGGAAACCCTCGATATTTTTGCGCCGCTGGCAAATCGCTTAGGCATTGGTCGGCTGAAGTGGGAGCTAGAAGATCTCTGCTTTAAGTACTTAGCGCCGGATGCCTACCGTCAGATGCAGGAATATGTGACGGACAAGCGCACCGACCGCGAGTCTAGGCTAAAACAGGTGGCAGAAACCCTACGCGATCGCCTGATTCAGCTAGGTATTCGCTGCATTGAGGTCAGTAGCCGCCCCAAGCATCTGTATGGTATCTATGGCAAAATGCAGCGTCAGGGCAAAGACTTCCACGAAATCTACGATGTCGCGGCTGTTCGTCTGATTGTTAGCAGTCATGACGAATGCTACCGTGCCTTGGCGGTGGTTCACGATGCCTTTCGCCCGATTCCCGGTCGCTTCAAAGACTACATTGGCTTGCCCAAACCCAACCGCTATCAGTCTCTGCATACGGTGGTAATCGGCAACTACGGACGACCGATTGAGGTGCAGATTCGCACTTTAGACATGCACCACATTGCTGAGTACGGCATCGCCGCCCACTGGAAATATAAAGAAACCGGTACCTCCAGCAACAAAAAGCTAACGGCTGAGGACGAAAAATTTACCTGGCTGCGGCAGCTTCTAGAGTGGCAGCGGGAACTCAATGACGCCCAAGAGTTTTTAGACGACGTCAAGGACAATCTGTTTGACGAAGAGGTCTATGTTTTTACACCTAACGGCGATGTGGTGTCTTTGTCCCGCAGAGCCACCCCAGTAGATTTTGCCTATCGCATTCATACAGAAGTCGGCAATCACTGCGCCGGGGCCAAGGTCAATGGCCGCATTGTTACTCTCGATACCCAGCTACAAAACGGCGATATTGTTGAGGTGATTACGCAAAAAAACAGCCGCCCCAGTCTAGACTGGCTCAACTTTGTCGTCACCGCCAGCGCCCGCAACCGAATTCGCCAGTGGTATAAGCGATCGCACCGAGATGAAAATATTGCTCGGGGCCGCGACATGCTGGAAAAAGAGCTGGGCAAGAGCGGCTTTGAATCGCTACTCAAGTCTGAACCGGCTCAGACTGCGGCGGCGCGCTGCAACTATGCTTCGGCAGATGACTTGCTGGCGGGGCTGGGCTACGGCGAAGTGACGCTTAATCTGGTGGTCAATCGGCTGCGTGAAGCGGTCAAAGCCCAGCAGCCCATTGAGAGCGAGGGGAACGGCTCTATTACCGCCGCCGTTGTTGCTGCTGCAATTAGTCCCTCAACCCGATCGCACCCCAGCAGTCAAGAGGCTCCTATTTTAGGCATTGAAGGGCTGCTGCACCACATCGCTGGCTGCTGCAATCCGCTGCCGGGGGAGCCGATCATTGGCGTGGTGGGGCTGGGCAGTCGTGGTATAGCCGTACACCGACAGGGGTGCCCCAACATTAAAGATATTCCTGGCGATCGCCTGATCCCTGTTGGCTGGAATCTGCAAGACTCCAACAGCGGACGGCCCCTGACCTATCCGGTTCAGCTCAAAATTGAGGTGATCGACCGGGTAGGCGTGATGAAAGATATTCTTTCTCACCTGTCTGACCTCAAAATCAATGTTCACAGCGCTCAGGTAAAAACTTATCCTGGGCAGATTGCCGAAATTGATCTGGGCCTCGACGTCCGCGATCACGCCCAGCTAGAGCAAACCCTGCATCAGCTCCGCAAGATGACCGATGTCTTGAAGCTGCGGCGGATCTGTCAGGTGGAAAGTTAACCCGCATCCCCTATCTTCTTAGCTGATTCCTCATGTCCCATCCCCATCTCTGGCACCCGTTTACTCAGGCCAAAACTGCCTCAGAACCGCTCAGGGTCAAATCAGGCCAGGGTGTCTGGCTGACTCTAGCAGACAGCAGGCAGGTGCTGGACTGTATTTCAAGCTGGTGGGTCAATATTCACGGTCACGCTCATCCGCGCATTGCCGCCGCCATTTACCAGCAGGCTCAGGTGCTAGAGCAGGTGATTTTTGCCGGTTTTACCCACGAACCGGCTGAGCAGATTGCCACCCGTCTGGTACAGCGCCTGCCAGGGGAGCTGAGCCGAGTTTTCTTCTCAGATAATGGCTCAACTGCGGTAGAAGTGGCCCTAAAGATGGCCTACCAGTACTGGCACAACCAGGGAGAGCCGCGATCGCGGTTTTTAGCTTTTGAAGGTGCCTATCACGGCGATACTTTTGGGGCAATGGCGGTGGGGGCGCGATCGCCTTTTACTGCCGCTTTCAATGACCTGCTCTTTCAGGTGGATTTTGCCCCTTTTCCGGCGACTTATTGGGGGGATGAAACAGTTGCTCAACGAGAAGCGGAGGCGATCGCGGCGATTGAGCAAAAGCTGGCCCAAGGCAGCTACGCCGCGATCGTTTTAGAGCCGCTGGTGCAGGGGGCAGGGGGAATGCGAATATGTCGGCCCCAGTTTTTGCAGCAGCTCCAGGCGATCGCCCAGAAATACGACACGCTGCTGATTTTTGACGAGGTGATGACGGGCTTTGGCCGCACTGGTGACTGGTTTGCCTGTACTCGGGCTGCTGTAGAACCAGACATTATTTGCCTTTCCAAAGGACTCACAGGCGGTTTTTTGCCCCTAGCGCTAACGATTTGCAGCGAAAAAATCTACGCTGCTTTTTACAGTGACGATGCTCAAAAAGCGCTCTACCACGGCCACAGCTTTACCGCCAACCCCCTCGGCTGCGCCGCTGCCCTGGCCTCGCTGGATCTGCTGACCGAGACCGAAGCCGCTTTTCGCGGGTTGGAAGCGCGGCACTGTCAGCGACTGGTGCATCTAGTCGATCACCCCAAGGTAGAGCACATCCGCTGTCTGGGGGCGATCGCGGCGATGAATGTGGTCACCTCTGCCCAACCGGGCTATTTTAACCAGATTGGCCTCAAAATTCGCCAGCAGGCACTCGATAAAGGCTTGCTGCTGCGACCGCTGGGCAATGTGCTGTACCTGATGCTGCCCTACTGCATCACCGACGCAGAACTTGACCTGATCTATACAGGCATCGATGAGATTCTAGCCATGCTCTAAAGATCTTTACGCTGATGGCAACTCACAAGCACAGTGGGTAACAAATCTTTAATTGCTAGCAGACCATGACAAATTTGTGTGAACGTTTCTGGACGGGTAGTCATAACTGTGCACTGACAGGTAGAATTCTGTACAAGCCACTTCATAAATGGTTACATACCCATGACAGCAGTCCTTCAGCGCTCTCAGTCTCTGACAGATGCCCCCGATCTAGATTCTAGGCACCACGTTGTAATTATTGGTGGCGGCTTTGGTGGTCTCTATGCGGCAAAGTCTTTAGCCAATGCTCCGGTCAAAGTGACGCTGATCGACAAACGCAACTTTCATTTGTTTCAGCCGCTGCTCTATCAGGTCGCTACAGGTGGTCTCTCAGCCGGGGATATTTCTTCGCCCTTGCGCTCAGTCCTCAGCGCTCAAAAGAATACTCGCGTTCTCATGGGTGAGGTGGTTGGCGTTGACCCCAAAGAGCAGCAGGTTCAGCTCAAGAATGGCGAAGCTGTGGGCTATGACAGCCTGATTGTGGCTACAGGCGTGAGCCATCACTATTTTGGTCGTGATGAATGGGCTAATATTGCCCCCGGCATGAAGACAGTTGAAGATGCCTTAGAGGTGCGCCGTCGGATTTTCCTGGCGTTTGAGGCGGCTGAGAAAGAAACTGACCCGCAGAGACGCAAGGCACTGCAAACCTTTGTTGTAGTTGGCGGTGGCCCTACAGGCGTTGAGCTAGCAGGCGCTCTAGCAGAACTGGCCCTGGGTACGCTTAAAGACGATTTCCGCAATATTGACACCACCCAAACCCAAATCTTGCTGGTAGAAGGTCTAGACCGCGTCTTACCCCCTTATCCAGCAGAGCTATCGGCTCAGGCGCAGCAGTCTTTGGAGAAGCTGGGCGTCACGGTGCAAACCCAGTCTCTTGTAACCAACATTGAAGGCGATATCGTCACCATCAAAAGCGGCGATCGCCTAGAGCAGCTTCAGACTTGCACGGTGCTGTGGGCAGCAGGGGTGAAGGCATCGCCGCTGGGTAAAGTGCTGGCTGAGCGCACTGGGGCCGAACTCGACCGGGTAGGCCGGGTTATGGTTGAGCCTGACTTTAGCGTCAAAGATTACCCTAACGTCTATGTCGTCGGCGATCTGGCGCACTATGCTCACCAAGGCGATCGCCCCTTACCCGGCATTGCCTCAGTTGCCATGCAGCAGGGTGAATATATTGCCAAGGCCATCCGTCAGCGTCTGGTAGGAGAAGCTGCCCCTGTCTTTGCCTACAAAGATAAAGGCAGCATGGCAGTCATCGGTCGCAATGCCGCAGTCGTCAACATCGGTACGCTACAAATGTGGGGCTTTCCAGCCTGGATTATCTGGATTTTTGTTCACATTTATTTTCTCATTGAGTTTGATAACAAGCTGCTGGTCATGACCCAGTGGGCCTGGAACTACTTTACCCGCAAGCGTGGCGTCCGCCTGATTACTGGACATGATGAAATTCCAGCGATCGCTGAGCAGGTCGCCCGTGAAATGGAGACAGAACCCATCAAGGATAACGCAGTGGTCAACGTCTAATTTGCCGCTTCTTGGAGGGGCTACAATCTGCGGCTAAGGCAGGCGATCGCCCCGAATTGACATATCCAGGAGCTGAATTGGATGCTTCAGCGTCACGGGGTTTGGCTGCGGCTGCATATGCTTTTTAATCTGTAGGGAACAGCCCGGATTAGACGATGCGATCAGGTCGGCCTGGGTGTTGAGCAAGTTTTTCACCTTCATCTGCCCCAGTTCCTCAGCTACCTGAGGCTGTAGCATATTGTAAACGCCAGCGCTGCCGCAGCAGAGAGCCGCGTCGATTGGTTCCCGCAGCTGGACTCCCGGAATCTGCAGCAAAAGCTGGCGGGGCTGTGAGCTAATTTTCTGGCCGTGCAGCAGATGGCAGGCATCCTGATAGACCACCGTCAGCGGCTGATCCTGCAGCGGCTGTAGTTTGGCCGTTAGGCCCACCTCAGCCAAAAATTCTTGGACATCCCGGACTTTAGCCGAGAAAGCCACCGCCTTTTCTCGATACTGCTCATCGTGGCGCAGAATGTGGCCATATTCCTTCAGCGTGTGGCCACAGCCCGCCGCGTTAATTACCACGTAGTCAATTTCGCTGTCCTCAAAGCTGTCGATCATCTGACGAGCCAGATCCTGGGCCTGAGCTTCTTCGCCCTGGTGCTCTGGCAGCGCCGCACAGCAGCCCTGACTTCTGGGAATAAAAACCTCACAGCCATTGGCCGTCAAAACTCGGGCCGTCGCTGCATTTACCTCTGAGAAAAAAACTCGCTGCACACAGCCCAAAACCATGCCCACCCGGTAGCGCTGCGGCCCCTGGGCTGGCAGCAGCTCCGGCAGATTGTCTTGAAAGCAGCTAGGCGTCACGGTGGGCAAGAGGGTTTCCATCGCGGCCAGATTGGGTGAGAGCCGCTTGAGCAACCCGCTCGCCTGCACCAGCTTAGACAGGCCCATCGTTTGGTAAACTGCCAGCGGCGTCAGCAAGAGGCGAATCCGGTCGGGGTAGGGAAAGAGCGAAAAAATTAGCCTGCGAAAAGCGCTCTCAAGCAGTCCGCGTGAGTGGTGGCGGCGAATCTGCGGTCGAGTAGCGGCAATCAGCCTGTCATACTGAACGCCAGAGGGACAGGCGGTGGTGCAGGCCAAACAGCCCAAACACGAGTCAAAGTGCTGAACTGAAGCTGGAGATAGGGGAGCCTCGCCTTTGTTGATGGCGTCCATTAGGTAGATGCGACCTCGGGGCGAATCATTCTCTTTGCCAATGACTCGATAGCTAGGGCAGGTGGTGAGGCAAAAGCCGCAGTGCACACAGGCATCAATCAGCGCTGGCTGAGGCGGATCTTGCGAATCAAATCCCTGCGGCCCCTGAGATGAGTTAGAAGCAAGGTCGGTCTTTAGCTTAAGCGGTGAAGTTTGCATTGCCAGGTATTTAAGAGGCGATCGCCTATGAAGGCTATTACTCAGCTTATCGCGTTGCTTCTAGAGACGATCTGATTTTGAGCAGCAGACTGACTGGCGGGCAGATCGATCTTTTATGGTTGAGATTGAGCAGCAGGTTTCATCTAACTTTATTTGACCCACTGGCGGATCAGCTCAAACAGCGATCGCATTCCCATTGCTTCCCCGCCCTCGGGCCGACCGGGCAAACTCCGAAGATTCCAGGCCATCAGGTCAACATGAATCCAGGGCGTAGTCGGTGTGACAAACTCTTGTAAAAACAGAGCAGCCGTAATAGCACCGCCGTAGGAGCCGTTGGAAATATTAGAAATATCGGCCACTTTACTCTCAAGTAAAGCACGATAGGGCTGATGCAGCGGTAGCTGCCAGAACGGATCATCAGTTTGCTGCCCTATCTTTAGCAGTAAACTGGCTACATCGGCTTGATTGCAGAAGAAAGCAGGTAGCTCAGTCCCTAGGGCTACCCGCGCTGCCCCGGTCAGGGTGGCGCAGTCAATCACTAGATCTGGCGACTCACTGCAGGCTTCCCACAGAGCATCTGCCAAGATCAAACGACCCTCCGCATCCGTATTGCCCACCTCAACCGTAATTCCCCGCCGCGATGGCATCACATCCAGCGGGCGCATGGCATTATCTGAAATACTATTTTCTACGGCTGGCACCAAAACCCTGAGCTGTACAGGCACCTTCATCTGCATGATCAGCTTGGCCAGCCCAAAAATCTCGGCAGCGCCGCCCATGTCTTTCTTCATCATCTTCATGCTGGCAGCAGACTTGATATTAAGTCCGCCCGTGTCGAAACAGACCCCCTTGCCCACCAAGGTGATTTTGGGGGAGCTGGCCTCTCCCCAGCGCAGGTCAATTAGGCGAGGCACCTGATCGTTGGCTCGGCCTACAGCATGAATTAAAGGATAGTTTTGCTTGAGCAGATCTTCCCCCTTAATCACCATCAGCTTTGCTTCATAGGTTTCAGCCAAAATATGAGCACAGTCTTCTAGCTGTGCTGGCCTCATGTCGTTAACGGGGGTGTTAACCAAATCTCGAACCAGGAAGGTCGCCTCTGCTGCCGCCCTTACATAGTCTTGATCGGCATTCTCTGGCAGCTGTAGCTCGGCTGCCGCCTGCTGAGCATTTTGCTTGTATTTAGTAAACTGATACTGACCTAGCCGCCAGCCCAGGCACAGTTGCGTAGCAGTTTCAGCAGAAAAAGAATCTGCCAGGTAGTAAGTCTGCGCTGGCAAACTCTGAGCTAAGCTGCCTAGCGTCCAAGTGTCCAGCGTTTCTGGTTTACCGACCAGGATTTTAGCGATGCTGCCCTGAGCATCAGGCACTACACAGAAGGTTCCTGCCTGCCCCTTGAAACCCGATACATCCAGCCATTTTTGATTTTCCCCGTGGTAAGCTCGAATATCTTCGGCATTGACCAAAAAAATCGGAATCGCTTGTGACAAAAGAGCTGTCTCCCACTACTTAATATCTGTGTATTAGAGTTTATAGCTTCCTAACAGCCCAATCACGACTTCTGCCAATGCCTCGGCCTGCTTCATTTAATCTTCATGTTTCATTTGCTCTTCATGCAGAGACGAAACTCCCTGCCTCAATCCTGAAGCAGGGAGTTACGGGTGCTAGCTCAAGCAGCTAGTCAGTTAGCCCTAGCTCCTAGCAGTCATAGTAGAGTGCCAGCTCGTAGGGATGAGGCCGCAGCCGCATTGGGTTGACCTCGTTGTCAAGCTTGTACTCAATCCAGTTGTTGATGAAATCTTCAGTGAAGACGCCCCCCGCTGTCAGGAACTCGTTGTCAGCTTCTAAGGCTTTGAGAGCGTCGAGCAGGGAACCGGGGGTTGACGGAATCTTTGCCAGTTCTTCAGGGCTGAGGTCGTAGATGTCTACGTCTAGCGGCTCGCCCGGATCAATCTGATTTTTAATGCCGTCGATACCCGCGCAGAGCATAGCGGCAAACGCTAGGTAAGGGTTAGAAGTAGCGTCAGGACAGCGGAACTCTAGACGCTTGGCCTTGGGGCTGTCGCCCGAAAGCGGAATCCGCACTGAAGCAGAACGGTTGCCTTGGGAGTAAGCCAGGTTAACGGGGGCTTCAAAACCCGGAACCAGACGCTTATAGGAGTTGGTGGTCGGGTTGGTAAAGGCTAGCAGGGCGGGGGCATGCTTGAGAATGCCGCCGATGTAGTGCAGCGCCATCTGGCTTAGTCCGGCGTAGCCATCCCCTGCAAATAGAGGCTGGCCGTCGTTCCAGATCGACTGGTGGGTGTGCATACCGGAGCCGTTGTCGTTGAACAGCGGCTTGGGCATAAAGGTGACGGTTTTGCCGTACTTTTTGGCAACGTTTTTGATGCAGTACTTGTAGATCATCAGCCAGTCAGCCGCCTGAATCAGCTTGCCAAAGCGAATGCCCAACTCGCACTGGCCGCCTGTGGCAACTTCGTGGTGGTGCTTCTCAATCGGAACGCCTAGAGACGCCATCGTCAGCAGCATTTCGCTGCGCATATCCTGGGAGGTATCGGTGGGGGCCACGGGGAAGTAGCCTTCTTTGTAGCGAGGCTTATAGCCCAGGTTGCCGCCTGCTTCAACCCTGCCTGTGTTCCAGCGCCCTTCAATGCTGTCTACGTAGTAATAGGCAGAATGCTCGTTTTGGTCAAAGCGAACGTCGTCGAAGATAAAGAACTCAGCTTCGGGGCCAAAGTAAGCCGTGTCGCCAATGCCGGTGGCGCTGAGGTAGTCAATAGCTTTAGTGGCGATCGCCCGGGGGCAGCGCTCATATAGCTCACCGGTGCGAGGCTCTTTAATCGTGCAGATCAGGCTCAGGGTCGGTTCCTGCATGAAAGGGTCAATCCAGGCGCTGTCTGGATCGGGCACCATCATCATGTCAGATTCGTTAATTGCCTTCCAGCCCCGAATGCTAGAGCCATCAAAGGCAACCCCGTCGGTAAAGCTACTCTCATCAATCTGGCTATTGTGGACGGTCAGGTGCTGCCAAACACCGGGCAGATCGATGAATTTCAAATCGATTAGCTGAATGCCCTCATCCTCAATCCTTTTTAAGATATCTGCTGCTGTAGCCATAAATTACTCCTTGCCGCTAGGGTATTGTTCAGATGTCTAGTGGGTCGGCTGCTCTATTAAAAACACGGTTGGCAAAAACGCGATTGGATTGCTTAGCGATCGCAGAGGTAAGCCTCAGCCGAGATATCTCAACACTGTTACTCAACTCAATCAACCCAATCACCACCACTAGCGCTTTACAGCCGTCTCTCAAACCAGTTCTGACAGCTCGTTCTGACAGCAGGTTGCGCCAGAGCTGTGATCATCTGAACCATACTATGAATAGGAATTGGCAGATTTTGTACCTTTTGATACAAAATGGCTACTTTTGCTCACGATGCTTCGGCAATCTTTTTTATGGGGGCTATCAGCCAAAGCTAAAAAACTCCCTAAGAGACTCAAAGAGACTCAAAGAGTACTCAGCGATTCAGAGATAAGTAGGCAAGCACAATAATTTTACAGACGGGTTTCGACTGCGCTCAACCCTCGACTTCCGGCTAGCAGAGCAATCTAGCTGATTGAGCGGAGTCGAAATCAGCAACCGGTTTGACATTCAATTAGGCCCAGCTACTTACTCCGGCAAGTTGCGCAGGTCTTGTGTGTTGTTTTGATCCTGACAGCAGCGTCACCAGCCTGATTAAATATTGCAAAAAGTTGCGAAATGTAAACTTGTTTGGGCTGTGCGGCTGCTGTTTTTAAGCAATAGCGCTTGGTGCTCATCTGCCCGTGATAAACTTACTCCTGGACTGGCTTGGCAACTAAAGATACGTTCTTTTAGGCGGTAGGCGCTCAGCTCTAGGCTGCTGTTAGATGGATAAAATCGATCGGCTAGTTGAAGGTGTGAGGGTGATTTGAAAATTGCTTTTACGAGTCTCTATCTATAGAGATAGAGATCAAGAGAGTCTATAAGATCAACAAAGTCTATAAGATCAAGAAGGTAAAGATCGATTAGCAGTTGCCCTGTCAATGCAGACAATCTTGCTTGCGGATAGTTGGGAGAGGAATTTCATGCGGGACACAGTCACAAGTTTAATCAGCAACTACGACAGTACTGGCCGTTATCTCGATCGCACTGCATTAGACTCACTCAGGTCTTATTTTGACAGCGGCATGGTTCGCGTTCAGGCGGCGGGAGTCATCAGCGGCAGTGCGGCTGAGATTGTTAAAGAAGCAGGCTCAAAGCTGTTTGAGCAGGTGCCAGAGCTGATTCGCCCCGGCGGTAATGCTTACACAACGCGACGCTATGCAGCCTGCCTGCGAGATATGGATTATTAT
The DNA here is from genome assembly GCA_012032345.1 of Leptolyngbyaceae cyanobacterium RM1_1_2. GTDB lineage: Bacteria > Cyanobacteriota > Cyanobacteriia > Phormidesmidales > Phormidesmidaceae > Sphaerothrix. The sequence goes on from JAAUQI010000046.1 coordinate 16,774, forward strand.
CTTCGCTACGGCAGCTATGCTCTAGTCTCGGGTGATGTTGGCGTCCTTGATGAGCGCGTACTGCAGGGGCTACGGGAAACCTACAATTCTCTGGGTGTGCCGATTGGCCCCACCGTAGTCGGTATTCAGATTATGAAAGAAGTCGTCAAAGCCAAAATGGTCGCAGCAGGCATTGAAGATACCGCGTTTGTGGATCAGCCGTTTGACTACATGACGTCTGAACTAAGCGAAGTCAGCATTTAAGCAGCCTGATTTAGGCGGCTAGCCTCCAATACTTCTCTGAGAGCGTCCAACCGGGCGCTTTTTTGATTATGACTAGCGTACCGCAAACCACACTAGGGATTGACTTTGGTACCTCAGGCGCAAGGGCGATCGCCCTCGATAGTCAACAGCAAATTCAGGCCCAGGCCAAACTCAGCTTCGCGCCTACAAACTCACTGGCCCAGCAGTGGCAGGAGACACTCTGGGCGCTGCTAGACAAAGTTCCATTAGCGCTACGTCAGCAGCTCGGCGCGATCGCCCTCAACGGCACCTCAGCCACCGTGCTGCTCTGTGACTCTCAGGGACAACCGATTACCGCACCGCTGCTCTACAACGACGATCGCGGCCAGGAGGTTCAAGATGCGATCGCTCAGATAGCCCCTAGGGGGCACGTGGTCACCAGCGCCACCTCTAGCCTGAGCAAGCTGCTGTGGTGGTGTCAAGGCAACTCTCGGCAGACTCCCACAGGTGCTCAATATCTAATGCATCAGGCTGACTGGCTCAGCTTTCTGCTGCACGGTCAGCTTGGTATCAGTGACTATCACAACGCCCTGAAGCTGGGCTATGACGTTGAGGCGCTGGCCTACCCCCGCTGGCTGACAGATTTGCCTATAGCGGCGCTTTTGCCCAGAGTCGTGGCACCGGGCAGCCGTATCGCCCCGATTTTGCCAGCGATCGCCCAGCGCCTTAGCCTGCCCGCGAGCTGCTGGGTCTGTGCTGGCACCACCGATAGCATTGCCGCATTTTTAGCCAGTGGTGTCCAGCATCCCGGCGAAGCCGTCACCTCCTTAGGCTCGACGCTAGTGCTCAAGCTGCTCAGCCACAGGCGCATTGAATCGAGCCAGTACGGCATCTATAGCCATCGTCTGGGCGATCGCTGGCTGGTGGGCGGCGCTTCTAATACAGGCGGCGCTGTTTTAGCCAAATTCTTCAGCCCTGAGCAGATAGACCAGCTCAGCCAGTCACTACAGCCCAACTCTCCCACAGACCTCGACTACTATCCACTCACTCAGCCCGGTGAGCGCTTTCCCACTAATGATCCCCACTTCCTGCCTCGCCTGACGCCGCGCCCGGATCGCTGTGGCCTTTTTCTCCAGGGTTTGCTGGAGGGCATTGCCAAAATCGAAGCACAGGGCTACGCACGCCTTGCAGAACTTGGTGCTTCGCCGCTAGAGCAGGTCTATACCGCAGGTGGCGGCGCTAAAAACCTAGCCTGGACGGCGATTCGAGCCAATTGCCTACAGGTTCCGGTTAGCTGCGCTAGCCAGACCGAAGCAGCCTACGGCAGTGCCCTCTTAGCCCGTCAGAGTCTACAGCCCTGGCGCTAGCGCTAGCAATAAGCCGTTCCCGGAGCTATTAGATTAAACAAATGAAAGGCCAGGAATGCACCTGCCCTTGATGAAAGGCCAGATTACGAGTTGAGCTGGTTGCCGCGACGATACTGCATGTAAGCAGCCACGAACAAGCCTGCCAGCGTCACGGGGATCAGGCCCAGTACAATACCCGCTAATAGGGGTTCTACCATGTCAATACTCCTTATTTTCTAAAACTCTGGAGGCTCTTAAGGAAAGTTCTGGAGAAACCTTGAAGCACCTTAGAGAGACCAAACCAAAACCCATACGCATTATTTAATAGTAAAGGCTAAATCTCCCTAACTGTTAATGACTATTGCAAGCTTAATAATTTTCTAGAATCCAGAGAAAAAAGGCGATCGCCAGCATTCTTAAGAAAAAATGCGGATTTTGCAGGATTTTGTCACCCTGAAAGGGTTGCCTAACTTCCTGAGAAAACTTTAAGCTGTGTAATCATAAGGATAAATTCTGTAACTAAAAAAACAGTTGGCCTTGACACATAACACCCTCAACAATCAGTCTACTGATTCGCTCAGCCCAGCCCGGCGGGTGATGGCTGCAGTAGGTCTAGTACTTGCCTTAGGGCTAATTGCGTGGGGTGTGCAGTATTTTAGAGTTTCTGATCCTTACATTTTGCAGGTGCTGGCTCTGCCAGGCGATCGCGATCGTGGTGCGCTGATTTTTCAGATGAACTGCGCCGTCTGTCACGGATTTGAGGCTGCGGGTGAAGTTGGCCCCGACTTGCACGGGGTTTCTGAGCGTAAATCAAAGGTCAATCTAATTCGTCAGGTTACCAGCGGCCAGACGCCGCCAATGCCTCAGTTTCAGCCCAAGGCGAAAGATATGGCCGACCTGCTGGAGTATTTAGAAAGCCTTTGACGCGATGACATTACTCATTTGTCTCGGACAGTGGGGCAGAGTCAGACCAGCTTCCTGCTTCACAAGCCAGCAGCTTGTCCAGCACGGCGATCGCCTCAGCATTTTGGCCCTGACGAATTTTTTGCTCTATGCCCACGTGGTCAGCTCCATTTGCAGACGCATGAGATAGGCTCGCTCAATTTCGTTTAAGCGATCGCGCGGTGGCAGCGTGCGAGCATTGGCGCGAAAAGACAGCTGGGTATCTAGCTGCATTTGCTCAGAGAGTGCGGCAATGACAAACTGCTGCTCTGGTCGAGCAATTTGCTTGAGGTTAGCAATCGGCTGACTCAAAATATTCACCCCATCTGGGCCTGCTGACTGCCGCTGTAGCCAGGCTTCTGAGGTAGAAATTGGCCAGTCAGGCGTCTGCTCATCCACCTTGGCAAAGGCGTGGGCCTCGGCGTAGCTGGTTTTGCCATCCTGATTGTAGTCAGCGGAGGCAACAGCTGCTCCAGTCCGGCTGATGCCGCTGAGTCCGGCAAAAAAGCTAGAGCTGTAGTCTTCGTAGTCAGCTTCGTTGACTTCTGGCGTGCAGCCGACTGAAGGGCGATCGCTGACGGTGGCAAAAAATCCGCAGCGGCTCTGTAGCGCTACAGGATTTTCAGGGTTGCCGCCTTCGTAAATCAGGTTGGCAAACGAGCCAGCAAAGCACTGGGCCATCATTGTTACAAAGGGCTGCTCAGGATTGAGCTGGTCGAGCTGAGCCGCTAAATCCTGCACTGACAGCGCCTGATCGCGCCAGAGCAGCAGCGTATTGTTGTCTTCGTTCTGCGCGTTGTAGCCACCGTGCCCCGTGAAGTAAAAAAAAGTTGAGCAATCCTGATTCGCAGCGGTTTGAGCGGTAGCAAACCAGCTGGCTAAATTGCTGGGAGTGGCGGCACCCTGGAGGTTGTTTATAGCGGGTGGCTTGAACTGCTGGCGTCCTGACTCATCTAGATAGCGCACGCTAGCCTGTCCGTCATTGCCATTGGCAAAAAAATATCGGCAGCGCTCGGATCAATCCCCATTGCCTGTAGCGTGCGCTGAAAGTAGAGCACGTTTTTTTCTAGCGCGATTTCGTTGTAGTCGGCAACAGGCCCCCCGGCAAAGACCAGAAACCGGGGTAGGTCAATGCCTGTCTGAAGCTGTGCTGGCGGCGATATTGGCGCTGATAGCTGAGCTTTTAGATCGCGATCGCTCGTCACATTAGATCCCACCAGCGTGCTGCCAACGGCCAGTGTAGCTGCGAGTCCCCAAAAAGCTAGCTGCTGCATTCTGTGATTAACTGTTTACTGACCTAACCGTAGCAAATCCTGCGAATACCAGTTCTAAGTTTTGTTGGCGTAGCGGCTCCAGAGAAACAATGTTCAATTTTGAGTTTCGGCAGTCCTCCATCACAGATGCTTCGAGCATTGCAGCGAAAGGCAGAAGGATGAAGGCAGAAGGATGAAGGCGGAAGGATGAAGGATGTCGATCACGTAAAGATTCAGCGATCTGAGTTGTTCTAACCAAATTGCGGTTTGCTGTATGAGGGCTTTTCCGGGTTTTTGACAGGTATTTTCTGGATATTTTCTGGGCACTTAATGGAGCTTTGGGCATTAAATGCCAGAAACGCTAAGATTTTGCCAAATCAACCAGCAGGGAGTTTCAATGCCAGAGATCACACCGGAGTTTTTGGCCGACCAAGGGGTGCAGTTTGTGCGGGTGCTGTGGTGCGACAACGGCAACGTGATTCGGGCCAAGGCTATTCATATTGGTGCCCTGGCACGCCATTGGCAAAGCGGCGTGGGTCTCTCAATGGCTCAGCAGGCTGTTCCGGTGATGGCTGATGCGCCTGCTGCTGGCAGCGGATTAGGCCCGGTGGGAGAAGTCTGGCTGGTGCCTGAGTGGTCTACGCTCAAGCTGCTGCCCTATGCTCCTAGTCACGCTCGGGTCATAGGCAATATGGTAAAAGACGGCCAGCCTTGGCCCTGGTGTCCACGCAACTTTTTGCAGCGCATGGTGCAGGCTGCTGCCAAGCTTGATTTAGAAATACAGGCAACGTTTGAAAACGAGTTTTATCTGCTGCAAAAACGGGCGATCGCTTGCTTCCGGCTGACGAAACCCCCTTTGCTGCTAGCCTGTCAATGGATTTGCATCAGCCTGTCATAGATGCGATCGCAGATGCTTTCACCGCTCAAAATATCCCTATTGAGCAGTACTACCCAGAGTCTGGCCCCGGCCAGCAGGAAATTTCAGTTCGCTATACCCACGCGATCGCAACAGCTGATCAGCAAATTGCTTTCCGAGAAACGGTACGAGCGGTGGCCCGTCAGCACGACCTGATAGCCTCGTTTGTTCCTAAGGTCTTCGAAAACTCGGCGGGCAGCGGCTGCCATCTGCACCTGAGTCTGTGGCAGCAGGGTGAAAACATCCTGCCCAACGGTCAAGGAAAGCTTTCTGAGACAGCTTTAGCGTTTGTAGCCGGTATTCTCGATCACCTGCCTGCCCTGATGCTGCTGACAGCTCCGAGTACCAATTCCTACCGCCGTTTGCGGCCTCATGCCTGGAGCGGTGCTTTTCGCGCTTGGGGCTACGACAACCGGGAGGCGGCGGTGCGGGTACCGACCAATCCAACTTCTCCTAGCCCAACTCACCTAGAGCTAAAGACCGTAGACGGCGCTGCCAACCCCTATCTGGCGCTAGGCGCTGTGATTGCCGCTGGGCTAGACGGCGTTCGTCAAGAGCTTAGCCCTGGTGACCCAGTTGATGTTGATCCTGGCTTGATGCCTGAAGCTGAGCAGGCCCGTCGAGGCATCGATCGTCTGCCCACTAGCTTAAAGCTGGCGATCGAGCAGTTTCGTCGAGATGCGGTGCTGATTGACGCTTTGGGAGAATCTCTGGCCCAAACCTACATAGCGGTACGGCAGGCTGAGTGGGAAGCTATGCACAGCCTCAGTTTTGACGAAGAAGTTAATCTGCTGCTGGAGCGCTACTGACCCTCTAAGCTGAGGTATTCCCAACGTTGGCCCAATGCTGGCCCAATGCTGGTTGCCAAGTACCGCACTATTGCAGCGTCAGCACTTAATTTTAGGGGGATGCATAGTTCGTAGTCAGTGCTTTAGCGCTAAAGCGCTAAAGCACTGACTACCCACCCTAATTTCTAGCTGTGACAATGCGCTAGCCTGCCTGCTGGCTCTCTTCATAGGCTGCGTAAACGCCCTTGACGTTGTACCAGTTGAGAAAGATACGGGCGATTTCTAAGGCTAATTGGGGTTTGCCGCTGTCAATGAGCCACTGCAGCAGCGGAGCCATTGTGCGCTCGTTTAAGCTGCCGCCCAGGGTTAGTCCGCCCCAAAGAATCCGGTGCAGCCAGGTCATTTGAATCATTAGCCGCACGTTCCAGGTGGGGTGCTTTTGATAAAACAAAACCCCCATGCGACCGCGCTGAATTTCTCTATCGATCAGGCTGGGTATTTGCTCCAGTGAGAAAGGCGGATGCCAGTGATAGCCCACCGCTGCTGGACAGCTAATTAGCTTCAGACCTAGCTGCTTGAGCCGCACACCGAGTTCCAAATCTTCCCAGCCGTAGAGCTGAAAGCGAGTGTCAAACAGCCCCGCTTGCTCTAGCCATTTGCGGGCGATCGCTACATTGCCTGTGGCAAAATAGGCCCGCGAATAGTCAGTAATCTTGAATGGCTCAGCCGTAGGCTGCTCAAAATTACAGGTGTTAATCACGGTGCCGTAGGTAAACACGCGATCGCCATCCTCCTGTTTACCTTGCTTTAGAGCGTCGGCATGGGCCTGCAAAAAGCCTGCCAGCACTATCAGGTCGCTGTCGATAAAGACAATATGGTCGCCCCGGGCTTTTTCAACCCCTAAGTTTCTGGCCGCTGCTGGCCCCATGTGCGACTGCTCAAACAGTCGCACATGGGGAAAGTCTGCTGAATTTTTCTGCAGCCACTCCACCGTGCCGTCTGTAGAGCCATCGTCTACCACCACAATTTCGTAGTCGGTGACGATGCTTTGGGCCGCTAAAACCTGGTGCTCCATTGCCCGCAGACACTTTTCTAAAATGGGCCTGCGGTTATAAGTCGGAATGACAACGCTGAAGAACATGGTCTGCTTGCAGAGGGCAACCCAATCTTAGCGGAAACCTTAGGCAGCGCGATCGCGGATGGGTTGAGTAATGACTTTGACCAAAACCGCATAGAGAACAGCAGCGCTAATAATGCCGTTGACCGGAGCAATGCCAAGATCGTATTTGCCCGTGTAGAAAGCGATCGCAGAGCCTAGCACATAAGCAATCACCCCAGCCCAGTTAAAGGCAGGCAGTCGGCTTGCAAGCGACGGAAATTCCCCCTGGTGACGAATCCAAAAATCAGTCATGATGATGCCGCCGACGGGCGGAATCACCGTTCCTAGAAAGATTAGGTAGGTCGGCAGCAGATCATAGATACCCGAAAGCGTCAAAACCAGGGCCAGCGTAGCTCCCCCCAAAACAAATATGTGGCGCTTAGGCGTGCGGAACATATTGGCTCCTGCAACTGAGAAGGCGTAGATGGTATTGTCCTGAGTTGTCCAGACATTGAGAATTAGCAGAATCAACCCCCCGGCCAAAATCCCCTGGGTCGCCATTGCCTGAATTAAATCCTGCGTGCCGTACACCATCGTCGAAAAGGCCCCGGCAAAGACCAGCAGGCCGTTAATTAAGAAAAAGGCAGACAGGGTGGCCCAAACTGCATTTTTCCCGGAGTTGGCAAACCGGCTCCAGTTGGTAGCCTGAGTTCCCCCAGAAATGAAAGTGCCAATCACAATCGCTAACGCCGCCCCAAAGCTCAGCTCACCTGAGGGGGCTGCCACCTGAGCCACATTAAAGTCGCGCGCAGCCATAACTAAGCTAACAGCCACTAAAATCAGCATCGCAGGTACAGCCAGACGGCTGAGCCAGTCGATCGCCCGGTAGCCAATATAGGCCGTTGCGCAAAAGCCATAGTTAAAAACCACTACCAAAACGCCGTAGAGCAGGGGACTCTCAGGCAAATTGAGCAGCTCCACCAGTACCTGCACAATGATGGCTGTGGTAAAGGCATACCAGCCAATTTGAGTAAATCCCATAATAAAGTCAACCCAGCGAGATCCCACATTGCCAAAGCTAAATCGGGCCATCAATACGGTGGTTAAGCCGCTCTTGGCAGCAATGTAGCCCAAGGCTGCACAGTAAATACCCAAGATGGCGTTGCCCAGCAGAATGATGCCAAGAATGCTAGAAAAGCTAAAGGCCGAACCAATAGCGCCCCCGGCAAATAGCGTGGTTGAGGTGAGGGCAAAGCCCATCAGTAAAAGAGCCAGCGACCAGACAGGTTTGCGAGCCGTTGTGGGCACAGCACTGAGCGGATAATCTTCGCTAGCTTGGGAGCGGTCAACTGACTGGGTATCCACCGTAAACGTCATGAAGAGTGCGTCCTTATTTGAAGAGACTTGATCTCATTGATAGAACGCCTGCTCATTGGCAGCAGTATCGTAGATAACGAGAGTTCTCTTTAGATCTCTTTAGATCTAATCCTTACGGCTCTACCGGGTTGAGTATGCTACCTGAGATAAAGATTCTTGAACCCCTTGCTTGACAGGGATTTTGTCGCTTTACCAAGCTTTCTAGCATAGTGAGTCCTGTAGCCCCATCCTTATGATTGAAGCTGCTTGATTTGTCGATCCGGGCAGAGAGTAGATAACTGCCAGCCATAGGGATGCATTGCACAGACTAGCAGGTGACGTCTGGCCTTGCTGCTGCCATAGTCAACGCCGTGATAGTTGAGACAGCCTACACAAGCTCTAGGGCGAGAGCAAACTGACTCGCTAAAACCCACCTGCGATCGCAAGATTTGTAGCTTACTCTGAAGCCGATGCCATTGGGCGTAGCTTTTTTTCCTCAGTAGGTAGTTGGCTTTGCTAAACGATTCGTCAGCACTCATGTCGGTTTTACTCCCTGACCTGTGGTCTTAGCCTAATCGGGATTTGAGCGATCGCACAGCATTATTTCTCGCCACTTAAAACCCGTCTGCTAACTCCAGGGCCTTGATGCAGCCAGCGGCTAACCTATATATCTAAACCGAAAGACAGCAATAACCGCTTGAGAAAACTTAATTTATTGTTAATAGCGGCCCTGTCTGCGTGCATTTTGCTATATTCGGAAAATTCTTCAGCCCGGTACGCAGTATGAAAACAGACAATGGGATCTTGCTATCGCCTGCCCCTGCCTCGTTTCATACAAAACTTTAAAGACCCGACTGATTTGAAGAAAAAACGATTAACTTTCAGGAATTGAACTATTTCTCTCTGAATTAGTCAAAAACACACATTTATATACCGAGATAGCGATGTTTGAACCGATTGCAGCAGGCATTATTGCATTCGTACTGTTTGTTTGGTCTGTCGAGATGCTGGGAGGCGGAGACAAAGGTAAACCTGACTGGCTACCCCTGCCCAAATGGTTCTTTAGCGAAAAGAAAACAAGCCCAGTCCTGAAGAAGAACTGGGTAAGAATCTAAGTGCCATCATTAAGGCCGCTATCAAAGAAAACAAGTAGCAACCAGGCAGCCCGTAGGGTGGGCACTGCCCACCTGCGTATCTAATTGTGATCGGCAACCAACGTATCTAATTGTGATCGGTAATTAGGTGGGCAGTGCCCACCCTACGTGTCTGATGTGATCAGCAACCACTAGCATTGGTTTAGACGATCGCAGACGGCAACCCACCCGAGAAAAATCGTAAACACCGATCTCTGCGATCGCCCCTAGCTGCCTACAATGCAAACATAAAACATATTGTATTGATAGCAAGTAATGCTAGCCGGGGAGAGTGTCCATGCAGCCAACCAACCCCAATCAGTTCACCGAAAAAGCCTGGGCGGCGATCGCCCGGACGCCAGACATTGCCAAGCAGTCTGGACATCAGCAGATTGAGAGCGAGCATTTGATGGTAGCACTGCTGGAGCAGGAGGGCTTAGCTGCCAGCATTTTTAATAAATTAGAAGTCCCCGTACAGCAGCTGCGCGATCGCACTGATGCCTTCGTTAAAAAGCAGCCTAAAGTATCAGGAAGTGGGGCTTCGGTTTATCTGGGGCGATCGCTAGATGCCCTGCTAGATCGAGCTGAGAACTATCGCAAAGAATATAGCGACGACTTTATCTCGATTGAGCACCTGATTCTGGGCTATCTCAAAGACGATCGCTTTGGCAAAAGTATTTTTCAAGAGTTTAGCATCACCGAGAAGCGGCTGCGGGATGCGATTACGCAAATTCGAGGCAATCAAAAGGTGACAGACCAGAACCCTGAAGGCAAATACGAATCCCTAGAAAAATATGGCCGCGACCTGACGCAGCTAGCGCGGCTAGGCAAGCTCGATCCGGTGATTGGCCGCGATGACGAAATTCGTCGTACCGTACAGATTCTCTCGCGCCGGACTAAAAACAACCCGGTACTGATGGGAGAGCCGGGTGTAGGCAAAACTGCGATCGCTGAAGGTTTGGCCCAGCGCATTGTTACCGGTGACGTGCCAGAATCTCTGCGCGATCGCAAGCTAGTCGCCCTCGACATGGGTGCTTTGATTGCTGGGGCCAAGTATCGCGGCGAGTTTGAGGAACGGCTGAAGGCAGTCCTCAAAGAAGTTACCGATTCCAGCGGTCATATCATTCTGTTTATTGACGAAATTCACACCGTGGTCGGAGCCGGAGCCACCCAGGGCGCAATGGATGCAGGCAATCTGCTGAAACCGATGCTGGCGCGGGGCGAACTGCGCTGCATTGGGGCGACTACCCTAGACGAGTACCGCAAATATATTGAAAAAGACGCAGCTTTGGAGCGGCGCTTTCAGCAGGTATTTGTCGATCAGCCCAGCGTCGAAGACACCATCTCGATTTTGCGAGGTCTGCGAGAGCGCTATGAAGTGCATCACGGGGTCAAAATTTCTGACAACGCCCTAGTGGCGGCAGCTACCTTGTCTACGCGCTATATCAGCGATCGCTTCCTGCCTGACAAAGCCATTGACCTAGTGGACGAAGCCGCTGCCAAGCTCAAGATGGAAATCACCTCTAAGCCAGAGGAGCTAGACGAAGTCGATCGCAAAGTCCTGCAGCTCGAAATGGAGCGGCTATCGCTAAAGAAAGAGACAGACCCCGCTTCTCTAGAGCGCCTAGAGCGGCTTGACAAAGAGATTGCTGACCTCAAAGAAGACCAGCACACTCTCAACGCCCAGTGGCAGGCCGAAAAAGGCAGCATCGACCACATTCAGTCTTTAAAAGAAGAGATCGACCAGGTCAATGTCGAAATTCAGCAGGCCGAGCGCGACTACGACCTCAACAAGGCGGCTGAGCTAAAGTACGGCAAGCTCACTGACCTACAGCGGGGGCTAGAGCAGGCTGAAGCTCAGCTTGCTGATGCTCAAACCAGCGGAGCCTCCCTGCTGCGCGAAGAAGTCATCGAAGAAGATATTGCTGAGATCATCTCAAAGTGGACAGGCATTCCCGTTAGCAAGCTGGTTGAGTCAGAAATGCAAAAGCTGCTTCACCTGGAGGACGAACTGCATCATCGCGTCATCGGTCAAGACGAAGCCGTAACAGCCGTGGCAGACGCCATTGCGCGATCGCGGGCCGGACTTGCCGACCCCAATCGGCCTACCGCTAGCTTTATCTTCCTTGGCCCGACGGGTGTGGGCAAAACTGAGCTAGGCAAGGCGCTAGCAGCCTACCTGTTTGACACCGAGGACGCTATGGTACGCATTGACATGTCAGAGTACATGGAAAAACACGCCGTCTCGCGTCTGATTGGAGCACCTCCCGGCTATGTCGGCTATGACGAAGGCGGTCAGCTCACTGAGGCTATTCGGCGGCGACCCTACTCGGTGATCCTGTTTGACGAAATCGAGAAGGCCCACCCCGATGTCTTCAACGTCATGCTGCAAATTTTGGATGATGGTCGCGTCACCGACGCTCAAGGGCACACGGTGGACTTCAAAAACAGCATCATCATCATGACCTCTAATATTGGCTCTCAGTACATCTTGGATGTGGTAGGGGATGACGAGCAATATGATGAAATGCGATCGCGCGTTCTAGAAGCTCTGCGCTCCAGTTTCCGGCCTGAGTTTCTCAACCGGATTGACGAAATCATTATCTTCCATGCCCTGCTAAAATCAGAGCTGCGAGAAATTGTCAAACTTCAGGTCAGGCAGCTTGCCAAACGCCTGGATGACAAAAAAATGGCTTTGCGTCTGTCAGAATCAGCCCTAGACTTCCTGGTAGAGGTCGGCTACGACCCCGTCTACGGTGCCCGACCGCTAAAGCGGGCCATTCAGCGCGAACTCGAAACTCAAATTGCTAAAGCGATTTTGCGCAGCGAGTTTACCAGTGGCGATACTATCTACGTGGATGTGGAGAATGAGCGCCTCTCGTTCAGACGCTTACCAGCTGAGCTGCTGACTACCTGACGCTTAACCTGAGGGTTTTGCCTGAGGGCTTGACTTTGGGCTACCTCTCTGGGCCAGTTACTATCTGTAGCTAGTCTAGAGAGCTTTGTAGTTGGCGGTCTTTTTGCTCACTGTTTAGGAAGGGCGCAGCAGTCAGTGCAGTCAACTGTGCAAACTGGTTGCTAAAACAGACTTATAGCCTATACAATAGACAGCTAAGAGCTTGGTATGTGTTGTTAGAGTAAACCTAGTAGAGCTATCTTCAGCTTTCCATCAGGGCTTTTGCAGTTTTAGATTTAGCTACGAGCTTTGATTAAGAGTAACAATCAGGTTTTAGGCGGTCAGCAGGATTAGGGTCGGTAAGTGACCGTGAATGGCAGGCAGCTCTTGAGTTAACTTCTTGGCTAACAAGCCGCCAAGCAGCAGATAGCGCTTAGCTATCAGGGATTGTGCATCCATTAGCCCATGCTGTTATTGCGAGTTTGAGATATGGCCGTGGTTCCCACAGCCCCAAAGCGGGAATATATTAACGTAATGGAAATTTTGGTTGCTGAGGAGGTTGCTCAGCAGCTAAAAAAGCTGTCGCCCCGGGTGCTGAAGTACGTTAGACGAGCAGAAGTTGAAACTTATGCTCTCAACCGTTTACCTGCACTCTATGCCTCTAGCGAGAAGGGCTGGGAGCATCAGGTTGAAAAAGCTCAAAGAGAGCTGCACGCTAAGATTGTCCATGCTGTGCGTCAGGCTTTTGCGGCGGTGCAGGTTGACCCAATTCGGCTGGCTCAGCCGCTCAATCTGCAAGTAGAAGAAAATTCTCAGGCCACTCTGCAAGCTTTCCGAGAACTGCTGAAACAGCCCGACCTCTCCTGGGATGAAGTTTTCAAGCGAATTAAGCAGATTATTCGGGCGAAAACCTCGGGTACACCACCCCCTACCCCACCCTCTGTTCCGCCTACCGCACCTGCCGAGCGTCATGCTGCCTCCTGGCGTCCCGGTACCTACGGTGGGGAAGTCGTCTGGCGGCGACGTACTCCCCCTCCTCAGCCACCTCAAGGCCGACCTAATCCTTACGGTTGGGACGATCCAAACTATCGTACCTAGCGCCTTCGGGAGGAAGCTCCGTGCCCTACCCCATAGAGTGGGGTCGCAAACAGCAGCTAAGAGCTTTGCAAAGTCATCTGCCGCAGCCCTTGTTCTAAGCGGGAAGCAGCGACAGGATTGGTTTCTTTGTAAAGCGCAATGGCTTGTCGAAAGGCTTGAGCACCCTCGGGTAGCCTGCCCAGCTTAAACAAAACAACTCCCAGGTTTTGATAAGCCTCAGCGTAGTGAGACTGCAGCGCGATCGCCTGTCGATAAGCCTCTACGGCCTGCTCGAAGTAGCCATAGCCCTGAGTGCGATAGGCAATGCCCAAGTTGTAGTGGGCAATCGCAAAGCTAGGGTCAATAGCGATCGCCTGTCGAAAATAGTCTGCTGCTACATCTGGCTGTCGCTGCACCATGTAAACAGCGCCTAAGTTGAGATAGGCACCAAGCTCAAGCTTGGCTAAGACAGGCTGAGCGATCGCCTGTTGATAGTGGGCGACTGCGCCATTGAGATCCTGCAGATGCCGACAGGCAATGCCTGCGTGATAGTGCAGCTCATAGAGCGTCATCGGATCGGTTCCAGTCTCAGTTTCTAGCTCAGTTTTTGGCCTAGATGCCGCTAAGCCCTGGTTGAGCAGTGACAGTCCCCTAGGCCAGTCTCCGGCCTGACCATAGAGAGCACCTAGCTTATTGCAGGTGTAGGCATCTTGCGGATGCGCGGCCAGATAGTCCTCTAAAATTTCGCGGGCGCGGCTAAACTTATCTTGAGCTGCGATCGCCTCTAGCGTGTAGCCCTCGTGCAGGATCGCTACTTCCGGCAGATTCACAACCCGCCAGTGAGGTTCTCGACTCAAAACGTTTTCAACGCTGCGATCGATAGTTTCGTGATAGGGGCGATCGAAGCGAATATCGGCCCGGTTGCGAAACAGCCGCGCTACTAGCGTATAGGGGGACTGGCTAGCGCCGACCTCCTGACGGATTAGGTTTAGAACCAGCACATCCTCTAAGGAAAGGCCGTTGATGGTTTGGCCTGACAGCAGACGTTTGAGCTGAGAGGCCATTTGGGGGACTAAAACCTCGTCACCGTCTAGCACCAATATCCAGTCCTGGGTAGCTTTTTCTAAGGACAGATTGCGGGCGGCGGCAAAATCGTTTTGCCATTCAAAACCATAGACCTGACCAAATTTCTGGGCGATTTGAACGGTTTTGTCAGCTGAGCCGGTGTCTACGATGACGAACTCATCAGCGAGTGCCTGAGCGCTACTCAGGCAGCGGCCCAAACGGGCGGCCTCATCTTTTACAATCATACAGAGGGTTAAAACCATAGAGACAGAGGGCGATCGCTGAATAAACTTCTAGTCAGCAAAATAGCTATTTTGTCAGCTGTGTCAATCCAGTGTATAACCCCAAAGTCTCGCCTGCTCAATCAGGTCAAGCGTCAAAACACTCGCCTCTTGCACGTATTCCTACAGGCAGAGAAAATTGACATCCGGTTCACGTTACTTAATATTCTCGCTAGAATTATAAATATACGTAACGCACTCTCATACACCTCCTCACCATGTCTCTCACTGCTTCAATTGCCAAAATTTTCAAGCCCAACGTTAATCCTAACTTCTGGAACCAGACTACTTGGGCAATCTTGCGCGTCGTTGTTGGCGTCATGATGGTTCACAACGGTCAAGACAAGCTAGCCGACATCGAAAGCTTTGCTGAAGCCTATGTTGCTTATCTCGGCCTGCCCTTTCCTATTTTTCTCAGCTATGTAGCTGCTTATACCGAGCTTATTGGCGCACCCCTAGTCGCTTTTGGTTTGCTAACTCGCCCTGCTGCCTTGGGTCTGTTTAGCACTATGTGCGTAGCGATGTATCACCACGTTTCAGTTGCAGGTCTAAGTTTGCCTTACCTGGAACTGTCTGCCGTCTACGCTGCCTGCTTCCTTTTCTTCCTAGTTAATGGTGCCGGTCTATTCTCAGTCGATGCCCTGTTGGCTAACTGGTTAGACGCTACGGCGCTTTCTGCCCGGGCCAAGCAAATCATGCGCTTAGAAAATGCCTACCAGGCTAGCACTGAAAAAGATACAGCAGACGCTGTCTAGTCGCTACTGCCTGACTTGGAGCTTTGACCTGCAAGTTTTCAGCCTGCTCAAGCTTATATGCAGCACCGATCGAAGGCTCAATCGGTGCTTTTTCTATGAGCTGCCTGCATTTCGTCGCTATAGCTGGGTTTATTCTGTTTATTCTAGTCAAGGCACTTTAAGCAGCTCATGAAGCCAGTGTGGCATTTTGAAAACCTCCTAACTCACAGGGCGATCGCTGCTACCAAGCTGGCCGACAAAGTACTAGTTCCCTGGCTATACCTGAAAATTAATCTGACTCACTCAACCTTAGCCGCCGCTGCTGCCAGTGCCTGCCGTACCTGCTCAAAGCCAGTACCGCCATAGCTGTTGCGGGCGGCAACTACCTGACGCGGGGCGATCGCTGCATAGATATCGTCCTCAAAAGCCGGGTGCAGTGCCTGCCATTCTGGCAGGGTCAGGTCTTTGAGCAGCTTGCCAGCGGCCAGGGAGGTTTTGACCACCTTGCCCACCAGATTGTAGGCTTCGCGGAAAGGCACGCCCTTGCCCGCAAGATAATCGGCGACGTCGGTAGCGTTAGAAAAATCTTCGGCAACGGCTGCGTTCAGCCGCTGGGGTTGAAACTCTAACCCCTCCTGTAGCAAAATTGTCATCGCTCGCAGGCAGGTCTGAGTGGTTTTGACTGTGTCAAACAGGGCCTCTTTGTCTTCTTGCAGGTCTTTGTTGTAGGCCAGCGGTAGCCCCTTCATCATCACCAGCAGCCCTTGCAGATGCCCAAAAACGCGCCCTGCCTTACCGCGCACCAGCTCGGGGACATCGGGGTTTTTCTTCTGGGGCATAATGCTAGACCCGGTGGAGCAGCTATCTTTAAGCGTCACGAAGCGAAACTCTTCTGAAGCCCAGAGAATAACTTCTTCAGACAGGCGGGTGAGATGCATCAAAATCAGGCTGGCGGCGCAGGCAAACTCAATGGCAAAATCACGATCGCTGACCCCGTCTAGGCTGTTGCTGTAAACGCGATCAAAGTTCAGCAATTCGGCAGTGTAGTGGCGGTCAATGGGAAATGTTGTACCGGCCAAAGCCCCGCAGCCCAGAGGTGAAATATTAATTCGCTGATAAACATCGCCTAGACGCTCCCAGTCTCGCTGGGCCATTTCAAAGTAGGCCAGTAGATGATGAGCTAAGCTGAGGGGCTGCGCCCGTTGCAGGTGGGTGTAGCCGGGAATTAGCGTTTCAACATGCTGCTGGGCTTGCGCTAGTAGAGCTTGCTGAAATCCCCGCAGCAGAGTGCGAATAGACTCAACCTGCGATCGCAAATACAGCCGTGTATCGGTGCCTACCTGATCGTTGCGAGAGCGAGCTGTATGCAGCTTTTTGCCCACATCACCGACTAGCTGAGTCAGGCGATGCTCAACTGCAAAGTGAACGTCTTCGTCAGCAGTGCCCGGCTTAAGCTGTCCCTGACGATACTCTTCTAAAACCTGAGTCAGCCCCTGCACCAGCTGATCCCCCTCCTCAGGGGTAATAATGCCAACTTTGGCCAGCATTTTGGCGTGGGCCTGAGATCCGGCGATGTCGTACTCGATCAGGGTGATATCAAAGCCAATGCTGGCGTTGAAATCAGCAATCTCAGGGTGTAACGCCGACTCAAATCGCTGGCTCCAGGCTGAGGTCGGGGAGGAGGTACTCAAGGTTCTTAAATTCCTAAACGGTTGACCACCTCACAGGATATAGCTAAACTTTTGCCCGTGCAGATAGTTCAGCGGCGAATGTCAGCAAGTGAAAATAAGTAGCCAGATGCTGCTAATGCTGTTAGATACTACAGATATCTCGAATACCCTTGGTAAAGTTGGCCACCTAGCGATCGCTGAAATGTCTGTCTGGCTAACTGTAGGTAGTCATGCCTCGAATCACGTAGCCCAGCACAATGCCAATGAGCAAGGCCCAAATTTGCCCCGACTCGTAGAAGTTACTGAAAGCACTGCCCAAATCTCCCAAAACGTCTTCATCAAACTGCTGGGCAATCACGACCGACTCAGGGTTGAAAGTCATTCTTGCTAAGCCCATTTGTGAGTTGTGTGGGTTGAAGGCGATCGCAGCTGGCTCTAGACTCCAAATCTGAGTGTCAGACGGCATCAAACTGAACTGTGGCCAAGCAGTCGCAGGATCGTAGCTCAAAACCAAGCGTTCTAGCATGTGCAATTCTCCGCTAGTCCAGAGGTTATACAATCCCAAACTATACAGCAGAAATCTCCCGCAATGCTAAATCCGGCAGACCCTAACGCAAATAGGCGTTGACGTATTCCAAAATGCCGTTGGCAATTCCCTGAGCCATCTGCTCCCGCCAGGTTGGATCTGCCAGCAGGGGAGCATCTCGGGCACCTGTGACAAAGCCTACCTCTAGCAGCACCGCAGGCATTGAGGTATTACGAATCACATAAAACCGGGCCTGCCGAACGCCGCGATCGTTTAGTCCCCCGGCAGACAGCATATTGGCGTGCATGATCCGGGCCAGTCGCAGTCCAGCATCAGAGTAGTAGTAGGTCTCGGTGCCGTTAACTTCTGGGCGACTGAGGCTAATAGCGTTGGCGTGGATGCTGACAAACAAATCAGCATTGGCCCGCTCAGCAATTTGCACACGCGGCTCGAGATCGAGGGTGACGTCTTGCTCCCGCGTCAGAACAACGCTAACGCCGTTTTGCTCTAGCAGCTCTCGTACCCTCAGCGAAATCGGGAAAATCACCTGCTTTTCTTGGAGGCCACCCCGGCCCACAGCCCCCGGATCGCGGCCCCCATGCCCCGGATCAATCGTGATCACAACCCGCGAGTTTTGCACAGGCGGCGTCACCGTTGGCGGCGGACTGACAATGGGCGGAATGGCCGGAGGATCGATTCTAGGCGGGAGTGGGGGGGGCTGTGGCGCTGGTGGCACCGCAATGGGTGTGGTGGGTGCGGCAGGTGTGGTGGGTGTAGTAGCAATGGGTGGAGCCGATGGGCCCGGACGATCGCTGATGGAATTAATCGAAACGCCCCTGGGCGGTACGATAATGATGCCGCCCAGATTAGTGGTATTAATTTGCCAATCCGGGCTGCCTTCGTCTAACTCCAGCGTGATTTGGGCACTGGGCGGTGCGGTTTGCTGCTGGGTAATCTGCCAGCGGCGAATGCTATAGCGGTTATTGGGTAGGTCTTGAGCTGAGAGATTAGCCGCGATCGCTGTATCAGGCAGGTCAATCGTAATTCGACGGTCATTGCGACGGCCTGTGCGCTGCACTCGAATATTGGGCACTTGGCCTCGGGTGCGCACAAAAAATCCGTCTGGAGTGGCCGTAACTGAATCTAAACGGCTGGTAGCCCCTGCGGCAGGCTGACCGCTGACGCTATTGGGTGAAGCGCCAGAATCGACCGCCGCTGGCGGTGGGGAGGGCTGCGCCGCTACTCGCTCAGGCGTCGGGAGCTGTACGACCCACTGATTAGCGCTTTGTCCCCGTACCTGAACCTGCTGAGGATTGACCGTATAGCCAGCCTCTAGCTCAATGACTAAGCGGGTAGTCTGCTCGTTGAACTGTCCGGCCCGAACTTCTCGAATGGTGCCGCCAACGGACTGTCTGGCAGTGGCGCTGCCCAAAACCGTATTGGGCAGGTCAATCACAATTCGGGTGGGGTTAAAAATAAGCTGCGCGCGCGGCTGGACAGCTACGTCAGTGGTGAAAACTAGCTGATTTTGACGGGCATCGAACCGCCAAAACTGGAGCTGAGCCGCCTCAGCCGGGAGGGTAATGACAAGCGCGCTAGCGGCTCCTAGCGCGCTCGGTATTAGCCAATTAAATCGCAAACTGCCTCTCTCTCCTCAATTGCTTGCTGCAACTGCAACGACGACGGGTTCGTCAAATCGGTGCCAAAAGATACACGAATTTCGCTGGTCAGGCTAGTGTCGCACTTCATTGATACCTGTGCAATGCTCACCCCTTCATTCAAGGCCAGCTCTCTCACTTCAGGAGAATATAGTTCCATCCTGCTCGCCTATTGTGCCTTGATTTGGCTAAATTCGCCTATCTCTCGTGCAGCTAGCGCCAAAGTCTGCGCCACCAGGGTATAGGGTTAGCAACGGTGGCTGGCAGCTTTGTGCGAATGTCGCTGATATCCCAGCCTGTGAGATTGGCGAGGGTTTGAGCTTCTTGTTCAAAACGCTCTGGCAGCGATCGCTGATAGTCTTCACCTGCGCTACAGTTCATTTCTCCGGTATAGGGATGGCGCAAAACATAGCGGCCCTGGAAAAACTGCTGATTTGAAGTGGCCTGAAAAGCCAGATCTTCTGGAAACTGATCGCGGGTGTAGCGTACATGCAGCCGGGTGACAAAGGCATTGGACAAGGCATTAGATGTCGGGGCGGGCCGAAACCCAGTATTTACCTGAGTCAGCCAAAACACACCCGCCTGCCGCAGTTCTTCTGGGGTCAGCGGCTCAGCGGCGCAGGGGTCACAGCCTGCCAGGTTCCAGGCATACTCTAAAAAGGCGACATTGCGACCTTCGCGCTCATAGGCTGTTTGAAACATAGCTTTATAAAAATCGCTGAATTCTTCTTTGACAAACAGCGGAATCTCAGCATTCGATGGCACATTGACGGTGCGGTAGTTGGTTAGCTCTGCCTGTCCGTCTGGGGTAATTAAGTAGACTACGAGATCCTGCGCGGCCTGAGCATTGATCATGCCGAGGCGAATTGGCAGCATAAACCGGGGCGATTCGTAGGCCATCTGCAAAGGACGTAAAGCCTGAAACCCGCCGCGATCAAATTCTTCTAGGTTGACCTTAGCCACAAAAAACTTCATTCCCTGCCGAATATAAGGCCGCAGCAGCTCACTCGCCCCGGCAGGAATCTGGTAGTCGTTCTGTCGCAGCCAGGTTTCTAACCCGTCTGACTCGCGGGCACTCAGGATGACAATGTCATACTCGCCCACCGTAAAGCTCGACTCTACCGTGACCCCCAAGGCGTCTTCTGCCAAAACCTCGGCCTCGGCGCGGCCAGACAGCGCTAAGTTACTGGGTAAAGGCGCATACTGGGCTACGGGAGTGCAGGGATCTGGGTCAAAGTACTCTACTAGGCGTGGCGCGCTAAAGGCATCAAGGTGCTCTACAATGGCCGGGTCGCCCACATGTACCTGCTCTTCTTGGAGTACGGTGGGCACAGGCACAACCATCGCAAAGTCGGCGACTTCTCCCTGATAGTCATTTGCCATTGTCAGCACGGTGCGATCGCCGTTACGGGCAATAATCACCTGGGATGCCTGATTGTATAAGCTGGTGTCGGCCTTGGCTACATAAAAGCCACAAAAGGCCCAGGCACTCGGGGCAAAGCCCAGGCACAAAGCCGCCACCAGCAGGCCCCAAAATATCGAGCGTAAGTAATTCATGATTTCAACTTTCAGTGCGAATATTTTTATAGAAGTAAGCGATCGCCACCCCAAGCACTCTGCTGTCTGGTCTTACCCATCTAATAGGGCAGACGCCTGCTGGGGGCTTACCCACCACTCAAAGCGCCGAGCGCTCCAGAGACGATCGAGCAGGAGCGTGCTGGGAGAGAGCATAAACAAGGCCCAGAAAACAGCGTCTGGCTGATAAAAGTAGTTGCGCAAAATAAAGGTAAGCAAGGCGATCGCGCCAGCCCAGAGCAGCCGGGCTGGCCTAGCGTTGGGAATTGAGCGCGGATCGGTGACCATAAACAGGGCAAATAAAAGCAGTGAGCCGCTCATCAGGCGGTGGGCTAAGACATCCCAAGTCCAGCCCAGATAGAGGTTGCGTAAAGCTTCGAGCAGGATATAGCTGCTCAGAAAAGCGACTGTTGTGTCCCAGCGGCCCACCCGCTTGAGAACTAAACCGCCTGCCCCCAAAAAGATCAGGCCGTACCAGAGGTCTTCTCCCCACTGTCCGGGCGAAACCCAAGCGTCATGAGTCAGCAGCAGCACGGCAATGATGCCAAAGTTGGCCGGGTTAAAAAAGTGCTTGTCTGGGGACTTAAGGAAGAACTTGCTGGCGATCGCCAAACTGCTGGCCAGAGCCATTGTGCTGAGGTGATCAGCCCTGAGCAGCAGGCTCAGCCCCAAAGCGCTAATCAGGGGGCTGCGCCAGTTCAGGTAAACCGGAGCTAGGCTCTCAGGAGCACTCTCTAGCGGGTCAGGCCGCTGATACCTGAGCCATTTATTTTGCGCTAAGGACAGCAAAACCTGAGTGCCAATACAGGTAACAACTGCTGTAGCGACCATTTCAGGCCGTAGTGTCCAGTCTCGCAGCAGCGTCCCAATCAAGAGAAAAAGCGTTAAAAATCCAATTTGGTAATCCCGAGCATCGCGCAGCAATGATCTGCCTCCCTTACCCGCTAACGTTGCCCTCAGTATGGCGACTCAGCTAGCAAAATAGGGAGTAGTTTCAGGTTCTGTAACGAAGCACAGGTTAGCTGGACTACTCACTCAGTTAGTTTTCACTACGAGCCTGAGCAGCGGAGCGTAGAACCCTCACTTTTTGAGTTAAGTCTAAAGGCTGGTTTGAAGTTCTGTTTGGCCGTGCCGTAGCGATCGCCGTGGCGAACCAGGCATTGTTTGCAAACGCCACTGACTAGGATCCCAACCAGACGCCAGCCAGCGAGAACCGTCAAAGACAGAGGCTTCACCGCCTCGATCGTTAAAGCAAAAGAAAGCAACTGTTGTCGTATTGGTTCCCAAAAACAAAACTCTGGGAGCATGGAGATGAAACTGACCAAATCCTTGACTGAAGTGGAGATGAATCTGATTAGGGCGATCGCTGTAGATAGCTTCTACCCCATGTAGATTAAAAGCTAAATCAGGCATATTGTGCAGCAGCTCACCCCAGACTGTGCCTTGCACTAGCTGTTCAGCTTCAAAGCGATAGCAGAATCTGGACTTTGCTGTTCTTAGCCATTTCTGAGAATGACTCCGTTTCAGCATTCCCTTACGTCGAACTAAATTAAGTCCATTCATCTGTATGGCGTTAGCTGAACGCAGCGAGAGAATATGTGCTTTTCACAAGGTTGCCTCCAGAAAAACCGCAAACTCGTGAGCTACTTAATGAAACGGCACTTCACTGTTTGAAATCCCTGTAAACAGGAAATTTAGTTTCCAAATCATAGGCTAGTCAGGGCTGATTCACTGTGATGAGATAAAAATTATGCTGTCAGGCACCCTCTATCGCCAGTGTTGCCATGAACCTGATCGAAACTCTACAGACGGTCTTGGATTACCGTCAGGCGCGTGGGAAACGCCATCCGTTA
>JAAUQI010000108.1 GCA_012032345.1 Leptolyngbyaceae cyanobacterium RM1_1_2
CACCTTCTAGCGCGGCTGCCCAGCCCAGCCGCAGCCGCGACCCCAAGCGCAAAGATGTGCGGCACATTCTGCTGGGCGAAGCCGACGCCGTCCATCTCGACATTCTCAGTATGCACGTCCTTGGCTACGCTGAAGCGACTGCCTGGAGCAGGCCCCAGCCCACCGGCAAGCCCAACGAAGTCGTGCGGGTGCTGATTAAAACTCAGCTAGTCGAGTAGCGCCGCAGTAGCAGAACCGGGTTTCTAAACCCGGTTTCTTAGCCATTGGCAAAACCGTAGCTTGTGTTACAACGAGCGGCAAAATATGAGAGATATACAGTACACAGACTGTACATGTGTTTTCTGTAGTTTAATTTTCTGCTGGTTAGGCGAATGAGTATATCTACACAAGACGGGGCAATGTCTGCGATCGCTCCTCCGGCGACTGCTAAAACCGCTGAAACTTCTGGGACAGCCGATGCCTGGACGGGCAAGTCTCCCACGATTTTGTCAGCCCAGGCGCTAGCTGCCTTAAACGCGCGATCGGATCGCAGAGGCTGGCAGCAGTTGGCCCTGCATCTAAGCGCGATCGCCCTTAGCGGCGCTGTCTGGGGCTGGAGCCATCAGGGGCCGTGGGCGATCGCCGGGGTAGCGCTGCTGGTTTACGGCTTTAGTCTGGCGTCAATGTTTGCGGCGCTGCACGAGGGCGTTCACCGGACGGCCTTTGTCAGTCAGCGCCTGAACGATCAAGTCGCGTGGCTGGCGGGGGTGCTGTCATTCTATAACAGCACATTCTACCGTCGCTATCACAAATGGCATCATCGCTACACCCGTATTCCCGGCAAAGATCCAGAGCTAGAAGAGGCCGCGCCGACAAACTGGAAAATTTATCTTTGGCAGCTCAGCGGCATTCCCTGGTGGATTGGCAAGGTAAAAGGGCATATTCGTGCCGCCCTAGGCGCTTTGAGGGCTGTCCCTACATTTCAGAGACAGCGCGGGATGAAGTCATGCGCTCGACTCGCTGGCAGCTAGCCATGTATGGGGGCGCGATCGCCCTTTCGCTCACTGTGGGACAGCCCTGGTTTATTACCTACTGGCTGCTGCCCCTGGCGGTGGGACAGCCTGTGCTGCGGTTTATCTTGCTGGCTGAGCATACGGGCTGCACCGAAAACGGCAATGCCCTGACTAACACGCGCACAACGCTGACAGTCTGGCCGATACGACTGCTGATGTGGAATATGCCGTTTCACGCCGAGCATCATCTCTATGCGTCAGTGCCGTTTCATGCGCTGCCCCAGGCCCACGCGCAGCTAGCCGGAGTGTTCTCTCAGATCGCACCGGGTTATGTGGCCGTTAATCGTCAGATTGTGGCTGACTTTGGCAGGGCCGCATGAGTCGTCAGGCCCAGTGCTGGCAGGCAAAAAACTTTACGCTACAGTGCGGGGCGACCCTGCCCCAGGTGCGGGTCGTGTATCAAGCCTATGGAGAGCTGTCGGGCGATCGCGGTAATGTCATTCTCTATCCCACCTCCTACGGTGCCCAGCATGGCGACATTGACTGGCTAATCGGGCCTGGTGGCATTCTCGATCCGACCCGCTGGTTCATTCTCATTCCCAACATGCTGGGCAACGGCCTGTCAAGTGCTCCCAGCAACGGCGACCTGGTAGGGCTGGCCGAACAGGGGCTTTACTTCACCCATCTAGACAACGTGACGGCTCAGGAGCGGCTGCTGCGCGAAGTCTTTGGCATTGAGCAGCTGGCCCTCGTCTATGGCTGGTCGATGGGAGCGCAGCAAGCCTATCACTGGGGAGCGCTCTACCCTGATCGAGTAGAGCGGATTGTCGCCCTCTGCGGCACCGCTCGCACCACTGACCATAACCGGATTTTTTTAGAAAGTTTGCGATCGGCGCTGACGGCTGACCCCGCCTGGAACGGCAGCGGCTTTGAGGGCATACCAGAGCGGGGCTTTCGTACCTTTGCCCGGATTTACGCTAGCTGGGCGGCGTCGCAGGCATTTTACCGCGAGGGCGTGTACTACCAGCTAGGCTATGACTCCCTAGAAGACTACCTCTGGCGCGGCTGGGAGCTGAGCTACCGTAAGCGCCATCCTGGCAACCTCGTTGCCATGCTAGACACCTGGCTGCGCTGTGATGTCAGTCAAAATCCTGTTTATCAGGGAGATTATCGTCGGGCAATGGTGGCTATTCGAGCCAAAACTCTGGTGATGCCTGGGGCCACAGATTTGTATTTTACGCCTGAAGACTGCGCTGCCGAAGCAGCGCTGATTGCTGAAGCGGAGTATCGCCCCATCCCCTCGATTTGGGGGCACCGGGCGGGCAATCCCTATCAGAATGCAGAAGATGCCGCTTTCATCCGGCAGGCTGTGCAGAGCTGGCTACCGCATTAGCCTTTTTAGTTTTATGGAAACTATCCTATGAAGACGCCTCTATCTGAATTCGCCCGTGAGCAAGGTATTCGCTACTTTCTAATTTCGTTTACCGATTTGTTTGGTACCCAGCGGGCTAAGCTGGTGCCCGCTGCGGCTATTGATGCGATGGCAGACGGTGCTGGGTTTGCTGGGTTTGCTACCTGGCTGGATCTGACCCCTGCTGATGCCGATATGTTTGCTGTGCCCGATACCGACAGCTTATTTCAGCTACCCTGGCAGCCCGACGTGGCCTGGCTGCCTGCGGATCTGTTTAACCCAGACGGCAGCACCATCAACCAGACGCCTCGCTTGGTGCTAAAGCGCGTATTGCACCAGGCCCAAGATCTGGGCTACCGCGTCAAGACAGGGGTAGAGTGCGAATTTTTTTTGCTGTCACCTGAGGGTGAAACGCTCTCAGATCCGCGCGATCGCCAAACCAAGCCCTGCTATGACCAGCAAGCCTTAATGCGGCGGTTTGACGTGATTGCTGAGATCTGTGATGCCATGCTGGAGCTGGGCTGGGGCGCTTATCAAAACGATCACGAAGATGCTAACGGCCAGTTTGAGATGAACTGGACCTATGCTGACGCGCTGGTGACTGCCGATCGGCAGGCGTTTTTTAAGTACATGGCCAAGGCGATCGCAGAAAAACACGGCTACCGCGCCACTTTTATGCCCAAGCCCTTTGCTCATCTGACCGGAAACGGCTGTCATGTTCACCTGTCGGTTTGGGACAGCGCTGGGACGACAAATCTGTTTCACAATGCCGACGGAGAACTGGGGCTGTCCCCGCTGGCCTACCACTTCATCGGCGGAGTGCTGCAGTCTGCTACTGCCCTCTGCGCCTTTACCAACCCCAGCGTCAACTCTTACAAGCGCATTAACGCTCCAGCAACGGTATCTGGCGCTACCTGGTCGCCCAACGCGGCTAGCTACAGCGGCAACAACCGCACCCACGCCATTCGCATCCCCGAACCGGGCCGCTTTGAGCTGCGTCTAGCCGACGGCGCGGCCAATCCCTACCTGCTGCCTGCGGCTGTAATTGCAGCGGGGCTAGACGGCATCGCTCAAAAACAAGACCCCGGCCCCCGCCATGACAACAACAACTACACCGAGCCACTGCCGACAGGTGCTGGGCGATCGCTGCCGACTAACCTGCTCGACGCCCTGCGCCAGCTAGAAGAGAATTCTATCTTGCCTAAGGCTCTAGGGACAGAGTTTGTTCAGTCTTATCTTAAGCTGAAGCATCAGCAATGGCGCGACTACAGCGCCCAAGTGACGCCCTGGGAACGTGAAACGACCCTAGATTGCTGAGCTATCAGGCTGCTGGCCAGAGTAGCCGACCCGATGACGTGCTGCCAGATTCTAAGTAAAAACTCATTTTCACCTCAGCGGTTTTCTGGTTAAATCTTGAATACTCAGAGGAAACTAGAACGACCGCAATAATGTTCACAACTACTCTTACTTGGGTGCTGCTGGCCGGCTACGGCTTTTTCATCTACCGCGTCGTGCAGACTACTACTCCCGAAAAAGTCTCAGCGTCGGAGTTTTTTCAGGGGCGATCGCGTCAGGGGCAAGCGCCCGGACTGTGGCTGCTGGTGGCCAGCGCTGCGATTTCCTGGATTTTTGCTAAATCTATCGATAACGCCGCCAGTTTGGGCAACGCTTTTGGCATCACGGGCGGCATTGGCTATGCCATCTACTATTTGAGCTTTGTCACCGCCGCGATCGCGCTGTATTTTATTCGCGTGCGCGGTGGCTATCAGTCAATTCCTGAGTTTTTAGTCAGCAAGTACGGCACAGTCTGTGCGCGGCTGTTTTTGCTGGCGATCGCCATTCGCCTGCTGAATGAAGTCTGGTCGAATACTAAGGTTTTTTCGCTGTACTTTGGCGCTGAAGGCAGCGGCGGCTACTGGATCGCAGCCCTGTTGGTTACAGCCTTTACTGTTTATTACAGTCTGATTGGGGGCCTGCGCAGCAGCCTGCTGACTGACGGCGCTCAGATGATTTTAGCCGCCGTGCTGCTGGTGGTTATTTTAGCTGTGCTTGGCCCTGGCTTGGTCAGTCAGGGCATTCCTAAAGTCGATGCCGAAACGCAGCTGGCAGGCTTGACCTTCTGTGGACTGGCCTTTGTGCAAATTTTTAGCTATCCCTTCCACGACCCGGTGATGACCGATCGCGCCTTCATTACCTCACCCAAGGTTATGTTTAGGGGGTTTGTTTTAGCCGGAATCGTCAGCGGCGGCTTTATCCTACTTTTTAGCACTGTGGGGCTTTATGCTCGGGCCTACGGCATTGAAGGCAACGCGACGCTGGCGGTTCCGGCGCTGTTTGGCCTGCCAATGCTGCTGGTTTTTAACGCCATCATGCTCACCAGTGCCGGGTCAACCCTGGACTCTACCTTCTCCAGCGTAGCCAAGTTAGGGGCACGAGACTGGTCAAACCGCAAAGACAAACCCACAGAAGCCCAGGCTTTTATTGGCCGCTGGTGGATCGCTGCGATCGCGGTTTTAGGCAACCTGCCTTTATTGAGCATCTATCTAGGCGATCGCGTTGGCCCAGCCGTGATTTCAGCTACGACGATTAGCGGTACGATGGTGATGGGATTAGCGCCAATTTTTCTGCTAGCGTTTATTAGCCGCGCCAGTCAGCTCAGCTTTCATCTTGCTTTTTGGCCGGGACTGATCTTTGGTATCCTGCGGGTGCTAGAAAATGCCTTGGGCAACCAAATCTTTCCCAGTTGGGTAGCGATCGGCAGTGGCAAATACGCGGTAGATTTGGGCGTCAATATCTATGGTTTAGTACTGTGTACGCTGGGCTATCTGCTGGGAGCTTTCCTGAGCCGTTCGCACTCAGCTAGGGCTACCTCACCCTCAGGAAATTTAGCCGGAGAGGATGTCACGAAGCCCTGACTCACGGTTCAAGAGTTTTTCAGTCAACCAGCACGAAGCCTGAAAGCCTGCTTTAGAGGGCAAACCTCTTGGCAAACAGGTCATAGAGAGACAGCAGCACCTCAATTACAATCAGAATGACCACATACCACTCTAGGCGCAGCCCGGTATTTTGATGCTGCAGCTCTAAAGCTGTTTCAGCCGTTCGCGTTACCAGCTCTAGCTTACGCTCTAGGGCTAGATGTCGCTCCCGAATCTCATATTCGTCCTCTAAGCGCAAAAAAAGGCGATCGAATTCAGGAAATTCCCACAGTAGCTCAGGCTTGTCGGTAATCTCTACTCGGCCTACCATTTTGTGCTGAATCATCAGCGTACTGCCAATCTGTCGCAGTAGCTCATTGGCTTGTTTGCGGTTGCCGTTAAGCTGCTGCAGGCTAGCGGCAAAAGGTTCAATGCGATCGAAAACGGCGGCAGCTCCCATTTCGTAGTGGGCTAAGACCACGCTTTTGGCCAAACATCTGACACAATTTGCAAGCTAGGAATATTGAACTCAGCTAGCCAGAGCTTTCCGTCTTCAACCTTTCCAGCTTTGGGAGGATCTAGATTAATCCTAATTTCTTCGGTCTCAGGTTTGTCAAAAGGAGCCATTATCAGCGCCTTCAAATCGCTCAGGAACTCCGCTTCCTCAGCAGAGGATAGACCAATGACAATAACGACACCATAGTCGAATAGCACTACGCACCCCTGCTCCCCGGCCTCTGCCATCAGCGGCGTCATCGCTAGCAAACTTTTGTTGATGAAGGGTTTCAAGTCAATGCTCTGTCCTACAAATAAGGCCCGAGCCTGGAGGGTATCGGTTTCAGAAAATCGAGAAAGCTGCATGCAGAATTAATTGCACCGTCAGAGAAAGTGGGCATTTACTCTACTAAGCTAGTTTATTTGAGTAAAACTCAGCGCTAACCATCAGGTAAGTAGGGGACGCAATTAACCTGATTTGTGTAGATTGCGGTTGAGGAACGTAGTAGTCCACCAAAGAGACTTTGCCTAGTTCTCTTGCTCTAGGTTCGGCTCTTGCTCCAGGTTCGGCTCTTGCTCTACTTTCGGATATAGACGCTCTAAGCGAATCCGTGCACTCGCACTCGAAAA
>JAAUQI010000047.1 GCA_012032345.1 Leptolyngbyaceae cyanobacterium RM1_1_2
GGGTTTTGGGGGGTGAGTGGGGGAGGGGCAAGGGCGTATTGGGGGGTGAGTCTCGGCTGTCTACCTGATAAGCTGATTGCAGGCGCTTGTAAGACTCATAAGACTCGATTGAATGTATGGTAACCGTTAACGATAATTATCTAAAGCTCAAGGCTGGGTATCTCTTTCCTGAAATTGCGCGGCGGGTGAATGCTTTTGCAGAGGCTAATCCAGCAGCGCCCATCATTAAGCTGGGGATTGGTGATGTGACTGAGCCACTGCCAGCAGCCTGTCGCACTGCCATGATAAAGGCAGTTGAGGAAATGGGCGATCGCGCCACTTTTCAGGGATATGGCCCAGAACAGGGATATCTGTGGCTGCGTCAAAAAATTGCGGCCCAGGATTTTCAGGCCCGGGGCTGCGAGATTGATGCCTCAGAAGTGTTTGTCTCTGATGGCGCTAAGTGCGATACGGGCAATATCCTCGACATTTTTGGCAAAGACAATAAAATTGCCGTTACCGACCCGGTCTACCCGGTCTATGTCGATACTAACGTGATGGTGGGCCACACGGGAGCCGCCAACGAGCAGGGCGAGTATGACGGGCTGATTTACCTGTCCATGACGGCAGACAATAACTTCTCACCAGAGCTGCCGTCTGAAAAAGCCGATCTAATCTATTTGTGCTTTCCCAACAACCCCACCGGAGCGACTGCCACTAGAGCAGCGCTGACAAAGTGGGTTGAGTACGCCCGTGAACACGGCTCGATCATCTTTTTTGATGCCGCCTACGAAGCTTATATCACCGATCCTGACCTGCCGCACTCGATTTATGAAATCGCTGGGGCCAAGGACTGCGCCATTGAATTTCGCTCTTTTTCTAAGAATGCGGGTTTTACCGGCACGCGCTGCGCCTACACGGTTGTGCCCCGAGGACTCACGGCTAAAGCTGCCGATGGCTCTGACGTGGAGCTACACAAGCTGTGGAATCGGCGACAGTCTACCAAGTTCAACGGTGTTTCTTACATTGTGCAGCGGGGCGCTGAGGCGGTTTATTCGTCGGCAGGCCAGCAGCAGATCCAGGGGCTAATTGCGTTTTACCTAGAGAATGCCCGGATTGTGCGTCAGCAGCTTACCGAGGCGGGCATCGATGTCTATGGCGGCATTAACGCTCCCTATGTCTGGGTAAAAACGCCCCACAGTCTTTCTAGCTGGGACTTTTTTGACAAGCTGCTGAGTACGTGCCACGTTGTGGGAACGCCCGGTTCTGGCTTTGGCGCAGCCGGTGAAGGCTATTTTCGCATCTCTGCTTTCAACAGTCGGGAAAATATCAATGAAGCCATGCAGCGGATCACCCAAACATTTAAGGCGTGATTGACACTCAACTGGAAGCAACAGCCAGCCATAGCAAACCGCAGTTTAGTTAGAACAACTCAGATCGCTGAATCTTTACGTGACCGGCCTCCTATTCA
The DNA here is from genome assembly GCA_012032345.1 of Leptolyngbyaceae cyanobacterium RM1_1_2. Lineage (GTDB taxonomy): Bacteria > Cyanobacteriota > Cyanobacteriia > Phormidesmidales > Phormidesmidaceae > Sphaerothrix. The sequence continues at coordinate 1,451 of JAAUQI010000047.1, forward strand.
TCCTTCTGCCTTCACCCTTCTGCCTTCACCCTTCTGCCTTCACCCTTCATCCTCACTCAGCAAATGGGCCAACGTTTCTAGCAGCCGATCCAAATTGGTGGGCTTAGACAAGTGGGCCTGAAAACCAGCCTCAAGCACTAGCTGGCGATCGCGCTCTGCAGCATAAGCTGTCAGAGCGATCGCGGGAATTTGGCCCCCCTTTTCGGGCGATCGCGCTCGAATCTGCTGAATCAGCCCGTAGCCATCAACTCTGGGCAGGCCGATATCACAGATCAGACAGTGGGGCAGTACCTGATCGAGAATGACTAGTGCTCCCTCTGCCGAAGCCGCCGAGAGTACCTGCATCCCATGCTCCTCCAGGATATACGACGCTAAATACAGGGCCTCAGCGTCATTGTCCACAATGAGTACCTGCTTACCTGTGAGGTATCGGTAAAGCCTTGAGAAGGTCTTGGGTACTGAGACACTACTGGGCGGAATTAAAACTGAGTGGTTGCAGAGTAAGGGTAGCGTGAGCGTAAAGGTAGACCCCTGCTCGACCCCAGCGCTAAACACCTGCACCAAACCGCCGTGAAGTTCAGTCAAATGGCGCACAACCGCCAAACCTAACCCCAGCCCGCCAAACTGACGCGTTGTCGCTCCATCTGCCTGACGGAAATAATCAAACACATAGGGGATAAAATCAGCCCCGATGCCCTGTCCCGTGTCTTGCACCTGAATTTCAGCCTGCTGCTCAATCTGACGCAGGCGAATCTCTGCCCTACCGCCCGCAGGGGTGAATTTAACGGCATTGGAGAGCAAATTCCAGACAATTTGCTGTAGCCGTCCGGCATCACCGCGAACCTGGAGCGGGGCTGCGGGCAAATTTGTGGTGATGGCAATATTTTTTGCCTCTGCCGAGAGCTGCACAGTACTTAAAGCGCCCTGAATTACCCAGCTCAAATCAACGGCGCTATTTTCTAGCTTGAGCTTGCCGCGCAAAATGCGGGAGACGTCTAAGAGATCGTCAATCAGCTGAGTTTGCAATTGGGCATTGCGATAAATAGTTTCCAGTGCCCGCTGCGTCATGTTGGTATCTAGCTGCCGCCGCATCAGCAGATTTGTCCAGCCCAAAATTGGATTTAGCGGCGATCGCAGCTCGTGAGACAGCACGGCCAGAAACTCGTCTTTGATCCGGTTAGCGGCCTCTGCTTCCTGACGGGCCTGCTGCTCCCGGATAAACAGGTGCTCTCGTTCAGTTTCGACCTGTTTGCGATCGCTAATATCCCAAACAAAGCCCAACATTCGCTGGGGTTGGCCCTGGGGATCATAAGTGACTCTGCCTTTGCTGCCGAGCCAGCATAAGCCACCATCAGGATAAACAACCCGAAATTCCTGATTAAAGCTGCCTGTTACCAGCGCCCTTTGCACAGCCTGATCAACCGCCTCCCGGTCTGCTGCATAGATGTGCTGAAAAACGGTTTTATAGCGCCCGTCAAAGTCTTCTGGGGCCATGCCAAACAGGCGGGCATGGTGGTAGGCCCAGGCCAACCGCCCTGTGGCAATATTCCAGTCCCAGAGGCCCATTTCGGTCAGGTCAACTGCTAGACGCAGACGCTCTTCGCTTTCACGCAGAGTCTGTTCTACTTTTTTGCGGGCAGTGACGTCTTGAAAATAAATGGCTAGGCCGTCTGAGGAGGGGTAAATATGCACCTCAGCCCAGTTTTGCCACGGCGGATAGGGCGTTTCGTAGGGCGATCGCCTTTTGGTCTTTGACTGCCTGCTGTAGCGCCTGACCTAGGGGCGTCTGGGCTAAACCTGGAAAAGTTTGCCAAAGCGACTGACCTAAAAGCTGCTGAGGCGATCGCCTCAGTCTCTGGGCCGCTGCCTTGTTGATATAGGTGTAGCGCCAGTCTGGGTCGAGAGCTACAAAGGCGTCGGTGATGCTTTCTAAAATTAGCCGATTTTTAGCCAGCGCTGCCTTCAAGTCGGCTTCGGCCTGCTTGAGAGAAGTCACGTCTAAAAAGGCGCTGACAGCTCCTGTGATCTCGCCTTGAGCGTTGCGAACGGGCGCAGCATAGCCAAACAGACTGAATATCTTGCCATCCTGCCGCCGGATATTAATCTCAGCATCTCGAACTTCAATGCCTTCTGTAGCAGCGCGACGCAGCGGCAGCTGATCGACTGCAATCACCTCTCCCTGACGCAAAACCTGATAAAGGGGTCGTTCCTCCCTGTTTGCTGGCGTTAAAGAAATGTTGGCACTGTGATCGACTGCAAGCATTTGGGCAAAGGCCGGGTTGATGCGAATCTGCTGACAAAGCGGATCTTGGGCGATCGCCAAACAAACTGGAATCACCTTAAAGAGGATCTCTAACTCAGTGGCACTCTGCTGCGGCGCTGGGGTACTCGGCGCGGCGGCTAAGCCTGACTCAATGCGATCGCACTGCAAAAAAGTCGGGCCGGACTCGTCAGCCCGACCGACAGAAAGGGTCGTCTCTACCCATATTGGGGTACCCCCTCGATGCCTCTGTAAAACGCGCCCAGACCAGCGATCCTGCTCTAAGCAAACCGCCTGAATCTCAGATAGCAACAGCGGCCATTGAGGATTTAGCAAAGTCTGCAAAAGCTGCCCCTGACTTTCTGCTTTACTCCAGCCGTAGCAGCGCTCAGCGGCTTGGTTCCAATAAACAATGCGGCCATCGCCATCCCAGGCAAAGAGACAATCACTCGCCAGATCTAGCAGCTTTTCATAGTGCCCAAAAGCACTGGGTAAGCCGTTCTGAGCGTCTGATTGTGGAAAGGGTTCCAGCAGCATCTATTAAAATTTCCCCAACTGTTCCTGCACTTTAGCAAAGGCCAGATTTCTCAGAATGTGCGTCTTGACGTCTTACCCCAGGAAACATTCAGACCTGATGCCAAAGCTCTAGGACAGAATCTTAAGATACTCTATATATTTTATCCTACCTAGAGCATAAGCCAACAGTGCCCATAACCCGCTATGCCTCTAGACAGAATACAAAATGACAGACAATCTCCCTTTTGGAATGCGAAAGCAACCTCATGAGCACAGATACTATTTTTGGCAAGATTATTCGCAAAGAAATCCCAGCTAATATTCTCTACGAAGACGATTTTTGCCTTGCCTTTGCTGATATCAATCCCCAGGCACCTACCCATCTCTTAGTCATTCCTAAAAAACCGATTGTGGCTCTCACTGAGGCAGATGCTGCAGATAAAGAACTGCTCGGGCATATGTTGCTAACTATAAAGCAGCTAGCTGAGCAGTTGGGTCTTTCAGAAACGGGTTATCGGGTAGTGATTAATACAGGAAATGACGGTGGACAAACGGTTTTTCACCTGCATATGCACCTTTTAGGCGGGCGATCGCTGCGGTGGCCACCGGGGTAGAAAATGCTGCAAAATGTTTCAAAGGGAAAAGAATCTTTTCCAGTTGTCCCGACAACCTGGCTAAAACGCTTAATCTATTGTCATGTGAGTAACGGTATTTGACGTTAGTTCACGTATTGTTTGCGCTGTTTACTTATTGGCAATCATCACTATGACTTCTACCCTTCAAAGACGTGAAAACGTCGGCATATGGGAGCAGTTCTGCCAGTGGATCACCTCTACCGATAACCGCCTGTATATTGGCTGGTTTGGCGTATTAATGATTCCCACACTGCTAGCTGCAACCACCTGCTTCGTTATCGCCTTCATCGCCGCGCCGCCTGTCGATATTGACGGTATTCGTGAGCCAGTGGCAGGCTCTTTGATCTACGGTAACAACATCATTTCGGGTGCAGTTGTGCCGTCTTCTAATGCAATTGGCCTGCATTTTTATCCAATTTGGGAAGCAGCTTCTCTAGATGAGTGGCTCTATAACGGTGGCCCTTACCAGCTGATTATCTTCCACTTTTTGGTGGGTATTTTTGCATATATGGGCCGTCAGTGGGAACTGAGCTACCGCTTGGGGATGCGCCCCTGGATCTGTGTAGCCTACAGCGCGCCGCTGTCTGCTGCCACTGCGGTTTTTCTAATTTACCCCCTGGGTCAGGGGTCTTTCTCTGATGGCATGCCTCTGGGGATCTCGGGCACGTTCAACTTTATGTTTGTGTTCCAGGCTGAGCACAACATTCTGATGCATCCGTTCCACATGCTGGGTGTAGCTGGCGTGTTCGGCGGCGCTCTCTTTAGCGCCATGCATGGTTCTCTGGTTACTAGCTCTTTGGTGCGCGAGACAACCGAGACTGAGTCGCAGAACTACGGCTATAAGTTTGGCCAGGAAGAAGAAACCTACAACATCGTGGCGGCCCACGGCTACTTCGGTCGTTTGATCTTCCAATACGCCTCTTTCAACAATAGCCGTTCACTGCACTTCTTGCTGGGTGCGTGGCCAGTTGTTGGCATCTGGTTTACCTCTTTGGGCATCAGCACGATGGCGTTTAACCTAAATGGCTTCAACTTTAACCAGTCAGTAATTGACAGCCAGGGTCGCGTCATTGGTACCTGGGCAGACGTCTTGAACCGGGCTAACCTCGGCTTTGAAGTGATGCACGAGCGCAATGCCCACAATTTCCCCCTTGACCTTGCTGCTGCAGGTGAAGCGACTCCGGTTGCCCTCACTGCGCCCGTAATCAACGGTTAATCGTTAATTAAAGCAAACCTGAGTAGCTTCGCAGTTGCTCAGACTGATAGGTCAGCCGATCGGCGCTTTCTAGGTTTGGAGAGCGCTTTTTTAACGACTGAGCAACCGGGCCAGCGCCGTGCCTAGCTGAATGCAGCCAATCCCCAAACAGGCACTGCCTAACCAGTACAGGATGGCGATCGCAGCGGTAGCATTCTTAAACAAAAATACGCTTTCTAGCCCGTAGGTCGAAAACGTAGTGTAGGCTCCTAAAAAGCCAGTCGTCAGCAGCAGTTTTACATCGGGCAGCATCGGATAGCGCTCAGCCATCAGCGTCACCGCAAAGCCCATGCCCAAACAGCCCGTTAGATTGATCACGAGAGTTCCATAGGGAAAATCCGCTCCCAATCGCGCCGCAATCAAAAGCGTTAAATAGTAGCGGCTCAGAGCACCCGCGATCGCCCTAAAGCTACCGCCAGTGGTGCCCGCCAGCTCAGGTCAGCCGACATAGACTAAAGCTGTATTTGGGTGCCGTTAGTAACTACGCGCTGTAGAGTCGAGTTTTGCTGCTCAATGACAGAGGTTTGCTGCTGTGATAGGGCAATTAGTGAACTAATTGACTCTTGCTGCGCCTGCTGGAAACCCCGCATTTCTTGAATTTGCTCTCGCAGCGCCAGAATTTCGTTCATCAGCTTTTCTAGTTTCTCGTCCATTTCCATTAAACAATCCTTGCTTTCGCCCGATCTATGTACTTAGAAAACACGTCCCAGCCGTGATAGCCACCGTTGACTAGCTTACGAACTCGCCGCCAGTCGCCAGCTCTAGCTGCTGTAGCCACGCCTCGATCTTTAAAGTAAGATGCCAGAACTTTCGCTGAGACTTCAGGATCCATTGCCAGATCCGGATTTCCTTCCAGGTCAACCCCAAGTTTCTTGCCGTAGTCGCGGTAGTTAGCCCGACCTGTGAGCTGAATATATCCTCGCCCATGATACTTGACGCCGTCACCGGGGTTGACATTGCCTAGATCGCCACGCCCTTCATAGCGTTTCCAGTATTTCTCACCGCCCCATTCATGCACAGGCTTGAAGCCGCCCGTCTCTACCCGAACGGTTGCCAATATGCCCACAAATACCTGCTTGTCCAAGATGTCAAACTCCTGTAGAGCCTCCAAGATGCCGGGCAGGTAGGTTTGACAGTCTGATAGCGAACATTCCAGGGCTTGGGCGACTGTTTCTGCCGTCGCCAGCTGAGGCACGGCTTTTGTCGCTACTACGGCTGCTCCATTTTGGCTGGTTTGCCGGTTTGAAGTAGGCAGCTTGGGTACAACAATCTCCTCATGCCAGTCTAAAGCTGTCGCTCCTAGGGGTGGCAAATCGGTTGGTACACCATCAGTACTGGCCCCGTTTTGAGTCAGTGTCCCGTCTGCGCTGGATAAAACGGCTTGGGCTTCAGAGACAGCCTGTGCCTTGTGCTCTGCTGTTTGCTTTTCGGCTTCTAGACGCCGCCGCTCTTCCTCAAAAAACTGAGCCTGCTCTTCTAAACGGATGTTTAGCTCATTGAGGGCCAGCTCGCTGTTTTGGGCTACGGTTTCTTGTGTAGTCTTTTTATCTTCTTCTTGCCTGTCTGTGAGACGGGCCAAGAAGCCTTGAACATCTTGCTGAATATACTGCTCAACCCGGCTAGCAAAGACTTTGTAAGCCTCATCGTGGCTGTCAAAGTCTCTGTACTGACCCGTCAGTTGAAAAAACTGCCAGCCTTCAATCTTCATGCCTTCTGCGGTGTTGCGGTAGTTGCGATATTTTTCACCGTGGGCAAAAAACTCTTCAACAGCAGCCGAAATAGCCACCGTCTGACTGAGGCCAAAAGCTGTCCACCCCAAAGCCGCTCTAAATCTCGCATCTCCCTGATTGTTTAGACCCACTAGGGCCGGAACAATTACCCCGCCGACAATCGTCACCATCCTCAGCAGGTAGTGACGATTACGCTCTTTGGTGGCACGGCCTTCTAGCCAAAGAACCTGATCGAGCCAGCGATTCTTGAGAAAGTCTTTGCGCAGCTCTGATAGCTCTAGGCGATCAATCAGTCCACCCAGAGTTGCCTTGAGATAGTGACGATAGTCGTTTTTTCTAGCCATGAATCGGGGTTATGTCTGGCAGCTAAGGTGCGATCGCTCAGGTTCAGGTTAATAATGCGACAAAAGCCTCTTCCTTTTGTCATAAATACGGATTGATTTTATAAAAACTTTACCTCAATTTTCCGGCTTACGAGTATTTCCCCCTGCTGGTGGGTTTAAGGGCCGTGTTTGGATACGATGAGAGCGTGTCTGAATCTTTAGGGCGCTTTATGGATCTGCGTTTAGAAACTCTCCAGCCTGAATATGAAAAAGCTTTTGCCGCCTGCCGCCTCAGGTCAGAAGCTGAACCAGAAGTCAAGCGGATTGGCGATCGCCTAGTTGAACTGCGATCGCACTATGAAGTGGTCGAGCAAAAAACGGGCATTCCCTGGTGGTTTGCAGGGCTAATACACTTCCATGACTGGAATTTGCGCGAACCCGCCCTGTTTGAGCAAAAAGCAGTCGAGGTGCTGATGGCGAAGCGGTATCACAAAGCCCGCAATCGCACCCTGGGCGCTTATCTTTGGGGGCTAGATTTATGGAATGGCTTTCGTGACGGCGCAGGCGGCAGTTCGGCCTGGATTTGGGCGGGTACCAGCGCCCTCGAAAAAGACGCTAGTCAGGTAGGGGCCGCAGCGCTGCTGGTCTATCTTCAGGGTAGAGGCGTGGTTGATATGCCCAAGCCCGAGCAGGGCAAGCGGCTAATTGTGCTAGCTGACACGTTGTTTAAGGTGCAGCCGGAGCAGTCCTTTAAGCTTCAGTCTGAGGATAAGCTCTCTGTCCATCAAGGAACGCGCCTGGAAATTTTAGAGGATGAGCCATCCAAATTGGGACACATGAAGGTGAAGCTGCCAGACGGGGTGCTGCTGGGCCAAAACAATCGCAGCGACTGGTACATTTTCAGCGGGCACGTGCAGGTCGAAGGCACCGAGCCAGATAATAAGCCTCAAGATCTCCCTGCTGAGCCTGTGGCTAAAATTGCTGACCCCGACCCTGGCCCAGCCATCACGGTGCCTAAGCTGGGAACGGTTTACTTGGGCAAACCGATTTTAGATGGGGGACACTTTAGCTGGGCTGAGGCCACCAAAAACGGTAGCCGCATTCCAGCAGATGCAGCGGTTGTAGACGGCATTCTCAAGATTGCTGGGGTGATGGAAGAGGTGCGGGAATATTTGGGCGATCGCCCCATCACCATCAACTCCTGGTACCGCGACCCGGCCAGCAATCGTCGCGTCGGCGGAGCGTCTAAGTCCCGTCATATCAGCGGTGACGCGGTGGACTTTGTCGTAGCGGGAATCGCGCCGCCCCAGGTCAACCGTCAGCTAGAGGCTTGGTGGAACAGCCGGGGTGGGCTGGCAAGCGCCAACTCTTTTACTCATATTGATGCCAGAGGCTACAAAGCTCGCTGGCGTTACTGACTTTGAGAGCGATCGCGCCAGCAAAACTGATAGAGTTCGTTTTCTTAGCTCTGTCAAGGTGCTAAATCTGAGCTGGAGCATAACCGAGACAGCATGTTTTTTTCAAACAGCCGTCTAGAGAGCCAGTGCCCTTACATAGCAAAGCGCAGTTTGGTTAGGACAACTCAGATCGCTGAATCTTTACGTGACCGGCATCCTCTTCATCCTTCTGCCTTTTCTGCCTTCATCCTTCTGCCTTTCGCTATAGCTCTCACAAACTGACGTGCCTTGTCAAAAAGATGATTACTCCTAGAGCAAGATCTAGATTCTGCCCAGAGGAAATGGTAAGCTCTACCATAGATTCAATTCAATTAACTTGTTTTTTCCCATAGATTTCTGCCAATGAAAAAGGCATTCCCCCTTTCACTGCTGTTTGCATGATGCATTTTGACTCTGAGTTTATAGCAATCACCAATTAATATCTATGCAACTCACAAATCGAATTAATTTTAGGCATGTACGAGGTGACATCTTTGGGGGCGTAACTGCCGCTATTATTGCATTGCCGATGGCTCTTGCTTTTGGCGTCGCTTCAGGGGCTGGTGCAGCGGCGGGTCTGTGGGGAGCCGTACTGGTTGGTTTCTTTGCTGCCCTGTTTGGAGGCACTCCCACCCTGATTTCAGAGCCTACCGGCCCGATGACCGTTGTCATGACTGCCGTAATCGCTAGCTTGACGGCAGCTAATCCTGAAAACGGTCTGGCAATGGCTTTTACAGTCGTTATGCTAGCAGGCGTTTTTCAAATTGTTTTGGGCGCTTTGCGGCTAGGTCGCTATGTCACGCTGATGCCTTACACTGTCATTTCTGGATTCATGTCTGGCATTGGCATTATTCTAATTATTTTGCAAACGGCTCCGTTCCTCGGACAGGCGAGTCCTCAAGGCGGTGTCATTGGCACAATCGGCAGCTTGCCGAACCTTTTAAGCAACATCAATCCGGCAGAGACTGCTTTAGCGATTTTGACTGTCGCACTAATTCTATTTACCCCGGCTCGCGTCAAACGTTTTGTTCCACCTCAGCTAATTGCGTTGATTGTGGGCACTTTAGTCTCTTTACTTTTATTTCAGGACATTGATATTCGTCGCATTGGCGAGATCCCGATGGGGTTTCCGGCACTGCGTTTGCCCTTCTTTAGCGTTGCTCAGCTCCGACTCATGCTGGTGAATGCAGCAGTTTTGGGCATGTTGGGCTGTATTGATGCGCTACTCACCTCCGTAGTTGCTGATAGTCTCACCCGCACAGAACACAATTCAAATAAAGAATTAATTGGTCAGGGCCTGGGAAATCTAGCCTCTGGTTTGTTTGGCGGTATTGCTGGAGCTGGGGCCACAATGGGCACAGTCGTCAATATTCAAGCAGGTGGACAAACAGCGCTCTCAGGCTTAACTCGTGCAGCTATCTTGTTCATCGTAATCATGGGTGCTGGTAGTCTAACGGCTACTATTCCAATGGCTGTCCTGGCGGGTATTGCCCTCAAAGTTGGCATTGACATTATTGACTGGAGTTTTTTGAAGCGGGCACACACGATCTCGGTCAAGGGCGCTGCCATTATGTATGTGGTTATTATTCTGACCGTCTTTGTAGATTTAATTGCAGCAGTGGGCATTGGTGTTTTTGTGGCTAATGTTTTGACTATCGATCGCCTCAGCAAGCTGCGTTCAGAAGAAGTCAAAGCCGTGACTGATGCAGATGATATGATTACGCTCAACGATGAGGAAAAAACGCTGCTGGATCGGGCTAAAGGTCGCATTTTGCTTTTCTATCTGAGTGGCCCCATGATTTTCGGAGTTGCCAAGGCGATCGCCCGTGAGAATAATGCCGTTCGTCACTGTGATGTGCTTATCCTTGACCTGAGCGATGTCCCCCACGTAGGTGTTACGTCCTCGTTGGCGATTGAAAATGCAATTAAAGAATCACTCGATAAAAATCGGCAGGTTTTTATCGTAGGAGCAGCCGGACAAATCAAACACCGCTTGGAGAAAATGGGCGTATTCAAGAATATTCCACTCCAACACCTGCTGATGGATCGTACTGAAGCCCTGCGGCAGGCCGTTAATTTAGTCGAAGGGGCAGACCACACAAACCCTGTAGAGCCTACCTCTGTAGAAATACTGGGAACTGCTTAGGCTCTGCTCTAGACTGAAAATTTTCAATGCCCGGTGCTGTAGCCTAGGCCATTGCACTCAAAACGCCAGCCAAAGGCTTGTCCTGCCCCTAGGGCCTCTGATGGCTTAGGCTGCGCCTCAAGCTCTACCAGTACGGCTTTAGAGGCTAGCGGGCTGAAATTGCTTTAATCCTGCTAGCACCTGCTCTGAACTCCCACACCAGCCCACGATGCCGCCTTGGGCACAAATCATCTCTAATGTGGCCTGCTTAAATTCAGGAAAGTAGCTGGCGGTGCCGTCTTCAACCAGCAGACACTCGTAGCCGCGATCGTTGGCTTCTCGCATGGTGGTTTGCACACAGACCTCAGTTGTCACCCCGGTAAGAATCAGGTGAGAAATATTGTGGGTTTTGAGCAAAAACTCTAGGTTTGTGTTGTAAAAAGCGCCCTTGCCCGGTTTGGCAATCACGGTTTCTCCCGATAGGGGAGCCAAATCACTAATGATGCCGTTGCCCGGTTCTCCCAGTACTAAAATGCGACCCATTGGCCCGCGATCGCCAATTTTGAGCGCTCCTTTGCCGCGATCGCGCTTTGAGGGCGGGCAGTCACTCAGATCACTCTGATGGCCTTCAACCGTTTGAAAAATGGGTAAGTGCAGAGCGCGAAACGCCGCCTGCAGCTTTTGCACCGTCGGCACAATCGCCTGCAATCGCTGCACATCGTTGCCGAGGGCATCGCCAAAGCCTCCCGGCTCTAGAAAGTCTCGCTGCATGTCAATGATTAGCAGCGCTACCGAGGCCGTAGTGGGTAAGTGGTAGTCGTAAGGACGAGCCGTGATCGCAGGCATAGGATTTAAGTTGGGTTAGTGTCCAGCCATTTTTTGACCGATGGTGGTTAAGTCTGCGTCAGCGATCGCGCTTTCATAAACAAACTCGCCTTCGCTAATCACAATCACGCGATCGGCCAGACTCAACAGTTCATCTAAGTCTTCGCTCACCAGCAAGACAGCGACGCCCCGGTTGCGGGCGTTGACAATCTCACCGTGAATGAAATCAACGGCTGAAAAATCCAGGCCAAAGCAGGGGTTAGCCGCAATCAGCAAGTTAATCTGCTCAGAAGACAGTTCTCGTGCCAGCACCGTGCGCTGGACGTTGCCGCCGGAAAGATTGCTCACGGGCACGTCTGGTGAGGGCGTTTTCACCGAGAATGTTTTAATTAATCCCTCGGCCATGCTGCGAATCTGCTGCAGCACCAAAAATAGGCTCCACTTAGACTGAGGCGACTTGTCAAACGTTCGCAAAGCCATGTTCTCAGCTACGCTCATGTGAGGAACGCAGGCATTGCGCAACGGTTCTTCGGGCAGGGCAAAGACGCGGTGGCGATCCATTTCGGTACGCCTAGCGCTGTAAGGTTCTCCGTTTACCTGAATCTCACCTGCCGTTGGCGATCGCTGTCCGGCTAAAACCTCCACCAGTTCTCGCTGGCCGTTGCCAGATACCCCAGCAATACCGACAATTTCACCCCTGTGTACCGTCAAATTGACCTGTTTAATCGCAGGCAGGCCATTGTCACGGTCGGCATTTAAGCTCTTCACCTCCAGCACCGGGCGCGGGTCAATCCCAGAACCTTTGATCACCTGCTTCATCAGGCGCTCTTCGCCCAGCATCATCTGCGCCATCTCAGCGATTGAGAGATTTTTGACCAAGCCATTGCCCGCCAGTTTGCCTTTGCGCAGCACTGTGACCTCATCGGTAAAGGCGGTGACTTCCCGAAATTTGTGAGTAATCAGCAAAACGCTGAGGTGTCCCGATTGCACTTCCTGCCGAATCAGCCCCAGCACCTCATCGGCTTCACCGGGGGTCAGCACCGAAGTGGGCTCGTCCAGGATCAGAATGCGGCTTTTGAGATAGAGCTGTTTGAGAATTTCTAGCTTTTGCTTTTGGCCTGCTGCCAGCTGACCCACGGGGGTATATAAGTCAACCTGAAAGGGGGAACTCGCCATAAAAGCGTTCAATTCGTCATATTCTGCTTTCCAGTTGATCACCTTGGCGGTGTCGTAGCGCGACAGCACCAAATTTTCGGCGACCGTCATGGCCGGAACCGAGGTGAAATGCTGATAGACCATGCCGATGCCGCACTCATGGGCGTGCTTGGGGCTTTTGATCGTGTGCTCTTGCTGATTGACTAAAATCTTGCCAGCGGTCGGGGCGTAAAACCCCATAATGCATTTGACCAGGGTACTTTTGCCAGCGCCATTCTCGCCCAGCAGCGCATGAAAAGTTCCGGGCCTCAGCGTCATTGAGACATTGTCTAGAGCAACTAAGCTACCAAAGCGTTTGGTCATGTCGATGACCTGTAGCTCTGGCGGAGTCTGAACTTCGCTTCGGGTAGGGAGGGTGGCGGTTTTCATCGGGGTTTGCTTGGGTAAATCGATGGGGCAGGTCGAACCGAGGTTTTAAGACTGCCTCTAGAGGCTGCGGACAAAACCTATGGGCGGGTCTAGGAGATAGCGGCTAAAAGGTCTTTTGAGGTGGCAACCGCACCAAAGACGCCGCCCTGCATTTTGACCATCTTGAGGGCAGCGAGGTGGTTGCCGTAGTCGGTAGCGCCAGTGCAGTCTGAGAGCAGCAGGCATTCGTAGCCGCGATCGTTGGCGTCGCGCATGGTGGTGTGGACGCAGACATCGGTAGTAATGCCTGTGAGAATCAGATTTTGGATCCCCTGGCGGCTGAGGATTAGATCTAGATCGGTGGCATAAAAAGAGCCTTTGCCCGGTTTGTCAATAATCACTTCTCCTACAATCGGGGCTAGCTCGGGAATAATTTCCCACCCTGGTTCACCCCGGACTAAAATTTTGCCACCCGGCCCCAGATCACCAATGCCTGCGCCAATCCGCCGCGATCGCAGCGCTTATTTTCGGGCAGGTCGGCCAGGTCGGGGCGGTGACCTTCGCGGGTGTGAATAATGAAATATCCCTGGGAGCGCATCACGGCTAGCAACTGCTGAATTGGCGCAATCGGCGATCGCGTCAGCGCTAGGTCATAACCCATTTTGTCTACATAGCCACCCTCGCCGCAAAAGTCCGTCTGCATGTCAATAATGACGAGGGCTGTATTTTTGGGTCGCAGGTCGCCATTGTAGGGGTAAGGATAGGGGTCAGCCTCAACAGAGTATCCCATGGCAGCTACGGATAAAAATGTCTAACCATAGGCTTATCACCTAGTGCTGATTCCAAAAAGTTACCGCTGAACTAAACTACGCCAGCTTAATCATTGTTCGCTTAAACAAAACCTCCACCGTGCATAAACTCTGATAGCGGCGATCGCTAAAGCTAGCAGCGCCACAGTCAAGGTAAACTCAGCGATCGCTCTAGAAGTACCTTTTTGGCTCAGTCACTACGAGACTTGCGCAGGCTCCAAGGGCAACTCTTCGCCCTGATACTCGCGGCTGGGAGTGGGAAAGCCACAGGCGCTACCGTCAGTATGCACCACCTGGTCTTCCCAGGGCAGGCGGTAGCTGCCGTTGACTAAATCTTTCATGTAGGTGTAAGGGCAGTCCTGAGCGCCCCCCTTCACTGCCACATAGCCCCGGTGGCCGAACTGATAGATGTTATTTTCTACACCCCAGTGCTGCCGCGCTTCGCGCACCAGATCGGGGCGCACCTCGGCGGTGATAATTTCGTCTGGGCGGTGGCTACCCATAACCAGAGGCGTACCGTCAAAGTTGACGATCATGCCCTCGCCCATCGAGTCAAAGGTGCCGTCGGTGCCGCACATACACACAGAAGCTGTCACGATCAGGTTGCAAAAAGCGTTGGCCTGGTTGGTCACCTGCCAGGAGTGGCGAATGGGGGCAGTGTACCCCGCCGTGCGGAGCATGATTTCGGCCCCTTTGTAGGCACATTCTCGGGCCATCTCTGGGAACATACCGTCATGGCAGATGATTAGCGACAGCGTGCTGCCGTTTGGCCCTGCGCAGACCGGAATGCCCAGATTACCCGGTTCCCAAGGCTCAACCGGCACCCAGGGATGCAGCTTGCGGTAGTACAGTTTCAGGTCTCCGGCAGCGTCAATAATCAGGCCGCTGTTGTAAGGGTTGCCGCTGGGGTTAAATTCCATGATGGAAAAACAGCCCCAGATCTGGTTTTGGCGGCAGGCTTGGCAAAATGCCTCAACTTCTGGCCCGTCCAAGCGACACATGATGTCGGGGTTAGTGTCCATTGAGAGGCCGTGCAGCGAATACTCAGGAAATACCACCAGATCCATTGCCGGCAGATTGCGGCGAGCCTTAGTGACTAGGTCGCAGATCCGCTGGGTCTGGCAGGCGAGGTCATCAGGGGTGACCACGTTGGGAAGCTGTAGCTGCACCATGCCTAACACAACGCCGTTAGGGGTTTTGTTCAGACCGCCCAAACCGCTCATGATTTGCCTCACTCAAAACTAGGAGTGCTTTTTAGCAAATCATAGACACAGACAAAATTCTGTTATTTTTTATGCGATAGCAGGTTACAAAACCTGCTATCGGGTGCTAATAGGTCAGCCTGTCGGTTTTGCTGGCCCATTCTTTGAAAGCCGCCACGGCCTCGTCCGGCATCATCTGGGTCATCGGCAGCGATCGCTCTGCAATCGGCAAGGCTATTTCTTGATAGATTGAGCCGCTGTTGAAGCCATACTCGCTGGCGTCTTCTTTGGAGTTGGCATAGTAAACCCGGTCGAGCTTGGCCCAATAGACAGTCGCCATGCACATTGGGCAGGGTTCGCAGCTGGTGTAAAGCTCACAGCCCTGGAGCTGCCAGTGCTGTAGGTGCTGACAGGCGGCGCGGATGGCGATCATTTCAGCATGGGCTGTGGGGTCTTTGAGCGGCGCTACCTGATTCATGCCGCGCCCAATAATTTCGCCGTTTTTGACCACGACTGCCCCATAGGGGCCACCGGCGCTGCTGCGGATGCTCTCAAGGGAGAGGGCGATCGCCTGCTGCATAAATTCAGAGTTGGGTGTCATTGTTTTTAGCTCAGATAGCGGCTTTTTATATCTGGTTTGATTTCGACTAACCCACAGATTAACGCACAAAGCTTTTACTTAAAAAAAGTCAAGTCTGCTGCAACTGCTTATAGGCGCGCCAGCCGCCAAACTGGGTGATTTCACGCTGAGCGATGCAGGCGATCGCCTCGCCAATCACTCCCAAAACCACCTCGCCGTCCTCTAGCCTGACTTTACCAATGGCTAATCCTGGCGGTTCCCGCAGCAAAAGCTGACCTAGACCAGCCGGGGGCACAGCCCAGATTTCAACCGCGATCGCGCCCCGCCTGACTCAACCCGCTGCATGGCAGGATGGCGATCGCTAATTGACCACAGCCGATAAACGGGTTCGGTTTTTGCCTCTCGCACAAACTCGGCTTTAATATCCAGCAGATTTTGGTTCAGCGCCAGACCCCGCATTAGGGTACCGTTAACCGCTAGGTTCAGACATTCAGACATGATATTGAGGCTGCAAGCAGCAGATAAAATAAGCACTGACAGACTGAAGCTGTCAGCGCTAAGTAGATTTTAGAATGAGACTCGTGCGGTGCCACAGCTAGAAATTAGGGCTGGTAGTGAGCGCTGAAGCACTCACTACGAACAATAACATTACCCTAAAACTAAGCAGTGACTTGGCACGAGTCTTTAAGCCGCCTGTTTCTGACGCTTGAGCGCAGCCGCGCCCGCGCCCGATACCAGCAAACTCAGCAGCAAAGCCGGTTCAGGAACAGGGGTAGGTTCGGCAACAGCAATCAAACCAGAAGCGTCAGGATCTCCGGCTGAAGAGCCATCCGTTGCCAGATTTTGCACCAGCAAAAACTCCAAATCAAAAATCAAATCTCCTGCTGCAAAGACGGCCTGATCCAGATCGTCGGCCAAATTGGGCAGGTTTGGAGTACCATCTACATAAAAACCGCTGTCAAAACCGACATCAAAAACCTGAATTTCTGCGTTAGGATCGTCGGAAGAAATGGAGAAAGCCGACACAAAATCATTGCCGCTCCAGTTCCAGAACCAGGAAGTTAGCTCATCGGGCGAAAGAATACCGTCAAGCGCAGATTCTTCCTCAGCTACAAGAGAGCCTGAGATGGTACCGCCACCTTCAGCTTCCCACCAGCCAGTATATTCAACATTCCAGCTAAACAGCGCCGCCTCTGCGGGCGCAGCTAGGGCCACCAAACTTAAAGCTGCGGTCGCAGCTAAAACAACATGCTTCATAAAACTATCCACTAATTCGGTTTTTTTGAATCAAACTTAGGTGTCAGACACCTCTCAGACAACGCAGTGTTTCACAACCGTTTGAAAAACTGAAAAAACTTTAGGTGAGTCAAAGCTGGCAGGCAACCCTCTGGCACCGCCTGCCAGCTTGAAGACTGGGCTTAGTATCTCTACAAAACCCAATTCTGACTAACGCTTAGGAACCGACAATGCCGCCGTCTTTCTTGGTAATGACGATGGTGGCGTCTCGAGGAATCGTCACCCCGTCTACAGGAGCCGGGAAGTTGGTCAGGGCCGGGTCGCCATCGCCTGGGTGCTGGAGGTTGATGAACATGGTCTTGCGATCGGGGGTTACTGTCAAACCCGTCACCTCACAACCCGTTACTCCCGTAAACATCCGACGAATTTCATCAGAATTCGCCCCATCAGCCACCAGCATCTGATCGTTTAGACCCTTCTGCTGACCGCCATCGGTTTCAATGAACAATCTGCCATCCGGGTCAGCCCAAAGACCGTCAGGGCTGCTGAAGGTTCTTTCGTCGTCTGCACCGTGGGTATCTCGAGCTAGGACAAAAATGTCCCAGGTGAAGGTGGTACCTGTAAACTGGTTGCTGTCACGCCACTTGATGATGTGACCGTCGGGGTTAGGCGCTACCGGGTTAGCCGCGTCCGCTACTTGACGGCGGCTGTTGTTGGTTAGCGCGCAGTAGACGTCGCCATCGGGGCCAGTTGTGATCCACTCAGGCCGATCCATCTTTGTAGCGCCTACGACATCACCCGCTATGCGTACGTAGGTCAGCATCTCAGCCTGATCGGCAAACCTGGCTTTCAAGGCTGGATTAGTCATAGTCAGCTCCAGCCAGCTGCCTGTGCCATCGTCATTGAACTTGGCAACATAGAGCTTACCGCGATCTAGAGGGCTGATACCGCGTGCTCGCATCGAGCGCCAGTTGGACTCTGAAACAAACTTGTATATGTAGTCAAAGCGCTCGTCATCTCCCATGTAGACAACAGCGCGGCCACCTCGACCGACAACTAGCTCGGCGTTCTCATGCTTGATTCGACCCAGTGCGGTGCGCTTGACCGGGGTCTGAGAAGCATCCATCGGGTCGATTTCAACTACCCAGCCAAAGCGGTTCTCTTCGTTGGCGTAGTCAGGATTTGACAGGTCAAAACGCTCATCAAAGTTCTGCCAGCCGTAGCCAAAGCCGTTAGCGCTGAAGCCATAACGAGCCTGGGCTTCGGTAGGCGTCCATTCGCCTGTTGCCCCAAAATAACCGTTGAAGTTCTCTTCGCAGGTGAGATAGGTGCCCCAGGGCGTATAACCACTGGCGCAGTTGTTAACGGTGCCCAAGAACGGATCGTTGGCGGCTGTTTTTAAGAGTTTGCTGTTGGCTACCGGGCCGCTGTAGGTAACTGGGGTGTTGACATGGATGCGGCGCGACTTGTTGCTGGCAACCACCTGCCACTTGCCGCTGACTTTTTTAACCTCAACTACGGACACGCCGTGGGCGTGCTGAGAGAGCCGTACATCTTCAAGACTCTCGGGCGCGGCCTTGCCCAGCACGTGGGGATTGGTGCCGAATTCGTGGTTGATTGCTAGCACACCATGATCGTTGCCCATGCCAATTGGGAAAAGCCACATACCGTCGTGACCAATGCCAACCTGCTGGGTCTGCTGGGCTGCAGTGGGGCGTGAATTTGGATTGCCTGTGTACTCAGGGCCACCGGGCTGCAGGGGAGTTCCCCAGGGAATCAGCACATCGTACTGGTAGTCAGATGAGATGTTGGGAACCGGGCCTGAACCTTCTGCAGCAGGCACGATCGGGAAGTTGATCAAGCTGCCAGACTGGGCGATCGCAGTACCGGAGCCTGAACCCACAGGCGTATCGGCCAGCTGGGTGGTCGCTGCGACAGCCCCTTGGACTAGGGCTTTGTTGCCAGCTAGCGCGGCTAAAAAGCCAGTAGCTGACAAAGCAGCTCCCCGAGCCAGCACGTTACGTCGAGACAGTCTAGCCTGAAGGACATCTTGAAAAGAACGATTACCTGACTGGTTACTGGTTCCGTTATCGTGAATCACTTGTGTTCTCCTGATATCAAGGTTGTAATCAACAAATACGCGCTCAAAACGCCTTATCTTTCGCACTTCAACACATCTAGAAAAACAGCTTAGCGCTGACTTTTTCTGCTTCGATCGAAATTCTTTTTAGACTCACAATCTCGTCAAACAAAGAAGGATGAAGTCATTTTTACTGAACGAGCCGACTGTCACATTTGTCTAATTGATTCGTTGAATTTACCTAGTCTAAATTACTCAGGTAAGCCTGAGCCTCTGCTGTAGTCAGACGATTTTCATCGTAAGCTGCATCTATTGCGGCCTGGTTCACTTGAGCAAGCTGAAACGGTCGATTTGTAGCATTGCCCCTGACTGGAGCAGCTGCTATGGCTTCCTCGCCATGACGCTGGAGTAGCGCGTAAGAGGCGCTGTAGTACTGAGTCCAAGCGCTGACTTGAGGCGTCTGCTGCCACTGAGTGCGGGAGACTGCTGTAGACAAAATAGGAACAACCTCGCCATAGCGACTGCCCACTACCACAACTTGCACCTCAGACAGCGCCGAATTTTGGCTAAACTGACGGCTGACCTCGCGGCCAACTAGTAATTCAGCCTGCTCTATCAGAGCGCTATCTGTGATCTGAGCAGACACAGGCAGGTCAATAACAGTAGCTTCATTAGCAGTTTCAATCTCGGCCTGGGCAGGACGACAGCTTACTGCAAAAGATCCTAAAACAGATACTGCAGCCGCAATAGTTAAAAACTGCTGGAGCAAAGAGAAGTTAGAGCGCAAGGCTAAAAATTTAGCAAGATCCATTAGAAGTCAGCAGTCAAAACACACGAACTAAGTCAGGGTTTAT
This sequence comes from Leptolyngbyaceae cyanobacterium RM1_1_2, assembly GCA_012032345.1. Taxonomy (GTDB): domain Bacteria; phylum Cyanobacteriota; class Cyanobacteriia; order Phormidesmidales; family Phormidesmidaceae; genus Sphaerothrix. Next base: position 20,880 of record JAAUQI010000047.1, read on the forward strand.
ACCCTCACTGATAGTGTCATAAAATGCTTTCGACAAGGTGAAATTGAGGTTAAGAGAAGTTCAATTTGAAGTTAAAAAGTATTTTAAGGTCATGTAAAATAGCTCAAAATCTTAAGTCTTGTAGAAGATGTTTACAGGTCTTAATAAGCGTCAGGCTGGCCACGGCAAAGAATTTGCGAAAATCTCTAACTGACTTCTAACTGACTAGAAATGTGGTAGAGCTTTGGCAGTTTTTTAGACAGTTTGTACCAGGCTAGCCCCTGATAAACCTTTAATAAATTCTTGATAAACCTTTAATAAATCTTTGGCAAAGAGTCTGAGTCTGTCTCCTTAAAAATAAGCTAGTAGAGTACTTCTAAATCATTTCTAGTGAAGAGGTTATAAAAGGCTTTTCCTGCAAAAAAGTTATTTTACAATCTAAATAAGATAGCTAATCTAAAGGTCAGATCTTAATTGAAGACCGATTTTGGCTCTTCGAAGCGAAGTTGATTGGTTGCCAAAAAGCTCATGGGTGGATACAGGAATAGAGCCAGAAAATCTACAGGCATTTATTTTGTAAGGATGGTTTACTTTTTGAAGACGAGTACCAGCCCTTAGAGCAGAATACTGTCTTGAGCCTACAGAAAGCTGTCCCTGGCCTATCCTGGATAGAGATGGACTTGATAGAAATGTATGGCTACAAAGACAACGGAGACAATCCACTATCAAACGATTTTGACGCTAAGCACCCGCAGCAAGTCCCTAGAGCGCTTTACCCACAGAGTGCAGGCAGCCGTAGCTGACTCAGGGGTGCAAACTGGGCTTTGCAGCTTATTTCTGCGGCATACGTCTGCCAGTCTGGTCATTCAGGAAAATGCTGACCCGGACGTGCTGATGGATATGGCTAACTTTTTTGCTGACCTCGTGCCCGAAAATCGTCGCTATCGCCACAGCACTGAAGGCCCAGACGACATGCCTGCTCACATTCGTACAGCTCTGACCCACACCTCAGAGCAAATTCCCATTGTCAACGGACGACTGGCCCTCGGTACCTGGCAGGGCATTTACATCTGGGAACACCGCGATCGCGCTCATCAGCGAGAAGTGATTGTTCATATTACAGGCGGCTAGCACAGCATGGAGGAACTCAACTTAAATCTAATTCCGGCTGCCCCAGCAGGCTTTTGCTCAGGATTTGTGGGCATCGTAGGCCGACCCAACGTCGGCAAGTCAACCCTGATGAACTATTTGGTGGGGCAAAAAATTGCCATTACCTCGCCAGTGGCCCAGACTACCCGCAACCGACTGCGCGGCATTCTGACGACGCCAACCGCTCAGATCATCTTTGTCGATACCCCCGGTATTCATAAGCCGCATCATGAGCTAGGCCGGGTGCTGGTGCAAAACGCTCAGATGGCGATTTCCTCAGTGGATGCTACCTTGTTTGTCGTAGACGGCACCGGCACGGCAGGGCGCGGCGATCGCTTCGTTGTCGATTTGCTAGAGCGCAGCCAAACACCTGTGATTCTCGGCATCAACAAAATTGATCAGCAGAGCCAGGAAGCTGAAGCCATCAATCAAAGCTACCTGGATATTGCAGCAGCGCATCAGTGGCCTGCCCAAAAGTTTTCGGCCCTCACAGGGGAAGGGCTAGAGCCGCTGCAGGCACTTTTGATCCAGCAGCTCGAACCTGGCCCTTACTATTACCCCCCGGATTTGGTCACCGACCAGCCCGAGCGCTTCATTATGGGGGAGCTGATTCGGGAGCAGATCTTAGAGCACACCCGCGAAGAGGTGCCCCACTCAGTCGCTATTTCAATCGATCGCGTCGAAGAAGAAGAAGAAACGATCACGCGGGTGCTGGCAACTGTCCATGTGGAGCGATCGTCACAAAAAGGCATTCTCATTGGCAAAGGCGGCAGCATGATGAAAATTATCGGCTCTGCGGCCCGTCAGCAAATTCAAAAGCTGATTGCGGGTAAGGTGTATCTGGAGCTGTTTGTCAAAGTTCAGCCAAAGTGGCGACAGTCGCGCTCTAGGCTAGCTGATTTAGGCTATCGCGTCGAGTCATAGGGGCGCGTCGAGTCATAGGGGGCGGGTTTTGGGCAAAGGGCTGCGATCGCACAAATATTTTTTGCTAAGTTCTCACCTGCAAATTGCCCCTACTTGTAAATCAGCCGTTGAGCAGAGGGGGTATTAGGATAAAGCAGATGTGACAAAACTTCTGCGGCCTATGTCTTTAGATCTGATTTTTAGCGGTGCCAACCTGTTCGTGCTGCCCTTTTGGTCATTAATGCTGATTTTGCCTCGCTGGGGGGTAACACGGCGGGTAATGGCATCCTACCTGCCCTTTGTGGCTCTAGCGCTGGTATATCTCTATTTATTTATCACCAGCCTCGACCCGGCCACGGCTGAAGCGTTTTCTGACCCTGAGCTGAAGCTAGCTGACCTGGCCCAGCTTTTTGCTCAAGAAAAAGTTATGGCAACGGGCTGGGTTCACTTTTTGGTGATGGATTTGTTTGTCGGTCGCTGGATTTACCTGCGATCGCTAGATTCAAGCATCTGGTTTCGCCATTCTCTAGTGCTGTGCTTCTTTGCGGGGCCGCTGGGTCTGCTCTGCCATGTGGTTACTGAAACTCTGGCCCAGACCGTTTTTGCCAAGCCAGTGGCTGAAGATACGGCTCAATCTGCGCCTGCGGGTAGCTGATTTGCGTGCTGGTAGCTGATTTGATTGAACTGAGTCGGCCACAGTGGTAAAACTAGCAAGATCCCTTTTTTGATCTGGTGTTTTAACTGAGCATTTGATTGAGTAGGGATGGGTTCTGTCTTGCTGAGGGGTAACCATGCTACGGGCGACTGCAACTTTTGCAACTTTGAGAAAACTATGGCGGACTCAGTTCCGGCGATCGCGGCGAAGGGCACTGCAGGCGATGGCGCTGTTTAGCCTGGGCCTGTGGCTAATTGTGGCCTGTAGCCCTACCCCCCCGCCCGAGGACAGCACCGCCGCTGCTGCCCCCGCAGGTAGCGGACGGGTCAGCGTCGGCACGACGCTACAGGCAAGAACGTTAGATCCGGCAGATGCTTACGAAATTTTTCCGGGAATCTTGCTCTATAACCTGGGCGATCGCCTCTACACCTATAAGCCCGGTACCACCGATCTGGCTCCTCAGCTAGCCACCGAGATGCCAGAAATCAGCGCAGACGGGCTAACCTACACGATTCCCCTGCGCGATGATGTGGTGCTACACGACGGCACCCCCTTTGACGCTGAGGTGATGGTGTTCTCGATTCAGCGGTTTATGGAGAACGGCGGGCGTCCGGCCTTTTTGCTGGCCGATAAAATTGCTGCTGTGGAAGCCACCGATGAGCACGAGCTGACCATTACGCTTAAAGAACCCTTTGCCGCTTTTACGGCGCTGCTGACCTTTTGGGGCGTGACGCCAGTGCCCCCTGATCAGTATGAAATTGCCTCTGGCAGCTTCAATCCAGACAGCTTTGTGGGGTCTGGCCCTTACAAGCTAGCCTCTTTTAGCCCCGACGCGATTAAGCTGGATGTCAACCCCGACTACTGGGGAGATGCACCTAAAAACGAAGGCATTGATATCCAAATTTTTACCAGTGCCGCCAACCTCTACAACACCTTCCGCACAGAGGGCATAGATGTGGCCTATCAGACCCTTGATCCCGATCAGATTGCCAGCCTAGAGCGTGAAGCCGACAGCAACGACTGGACGGTGATAGAAGCTGGCACGACGGTCACCAACTTCATGACGCTGAATCAAAAGATTGAGCCATTTGATGATGTCAGGGTGCGTCAGGCCGTTGCCGCTATGATTGATCGAGAACTGATTAACGAACGAGTCTTTCAAGGTCAAGCAGAGCCGCTCTACAGCCTGATTCCCACCAGCTTTGACATTTACGAGCCAGTCTTTAAGCAAGCCTATGGAGACGGCAATTTTGAGCAAGCCAAGGAACTCCTAGCCGAAGCGGGATTCTCAGAAGCTAACCCCTTTACTTTAGAAATTTGGTATCCGTCTTCCTCAACTACCCGCAGCATTGTGGCTACGACCCTGAAAGAGTCGATCGAGCAGGGACTCCCCGGCATTGTCACGGTAGTGCTCAACAGCGCTGAGTCAGCCACCATTTGGGAGAACGTCGCTAAGGGGGTTTATCCCACCGTGCTAGCCAACTGGTACCCCGATTACTACGACGCCGATACGTTCATTCAGCCGTTTATGAGCTGCTCTGAAGGCTCTGAAGCCCAGCTTTGCGTCAAAGGAGAAAGCCAGGATAGCGGTTCGTTTTATTTCAGCGATCGCGCTAACAAACTGCTCAGCGAGGAGCGCGGCAATCCAGATCCTGAAGCCCGTAATCAGGTCTTCAAAGAGCTGCAAACCCTGCTGGGAGAAGACGTTCCCTACATTCCGCTTTGGCAAAATAAAGACTATGTCTTTGCCCAGGGCGAGGTTAAGGGAGTTGAGATTCAGCCCAGCCAGCAGTTTTTGCTGTGGCAGATTGAGAAATAGTTAAAGATGTCCCGTTCTGCCTCGCTACGCAACTACGTTTTGGCCCGGCTGCTGCTGGCCCCGCTGATGATCTGGACAATCACAACGCTGGTGTTCTTGCTGCTGCGGGCTACACCGGGAGATCCGATTGATGCCCTGCTGGGGCCAAGAGCACCCGCAGCGGCTAAAGAGGTGCTGCGATCGCAGTTGGGCTTAGACGCTCCCCTGTGGCTACAGTACATCCGCTACCTGGGTGATTTGCTGCGGCTGGATTTGGGCACCTCGATCTCTAGCCAGGGCCAAACTGTTTGGCAAATTATCGGGGCACATTTTCCGGCAACGGTAGAGCTAACGATTGGTGGTTTGCTAATCGCAGCGGCGGTGGGGGTGAGCGTAGGGGCGATCGCGGCTTCTCGGCCCAACTCCCCCGTTGACGCGGGCGGACGGCTGTTTGGCATTCTCACCTACGCGGTGCCGATGTACTGGTTTGGCATGATTTTGCAGCTCATTTTTGCCGTACAGCTACGCTGGTTCCCGATTGGTACCCGCTTTCCCCTCAGCGTTGTCCCACCGGCGGGGCCAACGGGGCTGTACGTATTAGACAGCCTGCTGCACGGCAATATCATCCAGTGTTTTACGGCACTGCACTATCTCACCCTGCCCTGTATGACCTTGGGCATCTTGATTAGCGGCATCTTTGAGCGCATGGTACGGGTTAATCTCAAGCAAACGCTCCGGGCCGACTATGTGGAAGCGGCCAGAGCAAGAGGAATCCCAGAGCGCCAGATTGTAGTGGTGCATGCGCTGAAAAATGCCCTGATTCCGGTGATTACGATTTTGGGGCTGACCTTTGCTTCCATGCTGGGCGGGGCGGTGCTTACCGAGGTGACATTCTCTTGGCCGGGGCTAGCCAACCGCCTGTATGAAGCCATCTCTCAGCGAGATTATCCGGTGGTGCAGGGGCTGATGGTCTTTTTTGCCGCTATTGTCGCGCTCATGAGCATCTTAATCGACGTGCTCAATGCCTACATTGATCCGCGCATTCGCTATTAGCAGCTACGTTAAATCGCGGTGGGTGAAGGGTTTGGAATTTTCACCTGCATAAGCTGAGGCAATGTGTCCGTCGCCGACGACCTGATATTTATAAGTGACCAAGCCTTCTAGCCCTACCGGACCGCGCGGCGGCATCTGCTGGGTGCTGATGCCCACTTCTGCGCCCAAGCCGTAGCGGAAGCCATCGGCAAAGCGGGTAGAGCAGTTGTGGAAGACACCCGCCGCATTTACCTGGGCAATAAACTGAGCCGCCGCCGCTTCGTCTTGGGTGACAATGGCCTCGGTATGGCGAGAGCCGTAGGTGTTGATGTGGGCAATGGCAGCGGTAAGTGAGTCAACTACCCTAATTGCCAAAATTAAATCGCTGTACTCGGTTGACCAGTCGGCCTCATCTGTCGGCTGAATCTGAGGTAGCCACTGCCGCGCTGCCGTGTCGCCCCGCAGCTCCACCTGTCGTGCCTGTAGAGCTGGGGCCACTAGCGGCAAAAACCCAGGAGCGATCGCCCGGTGTACCAGCAGCGTCTCAATGGTGTTGCAAGCAGAGGGGTAGTCGGTTTTAGCATCAACGGCGATGTTGACTGCCTGATCCAGGTCTGCGGCCTGATCAACGTAGAGATGACAAATGCCTTCAGCGTGACCCAGCACCGGAATGCGGGTATTTTCCTGCACGTAGCGCACAAATGCGTTCGAGCCACGCGGAATAATCAGGTCAACATAGCCCTCTAGCGCCAGCAGCGCCTGAGTTTCTTCCCGAGTGGTCAATAGCTGCACTGCTGCCGGGTTAATGCCCGCGTTGGTTAGTCCCTGCCGAATCGCCTTGACCAGTGCCTGACAGGACAGCACCGCCTCCCGACCGCCCTTGAGAATGACGCCATTGCCAGATTTCACCGCCAGAGACGAGATTTGCATCACCGCGTCAGGGCGAGACTCAAAGATGACGCCCAAAACTCCCAGGGGACAGGTAAGGCGCTTGAGAATGAGGCCGTCGTCTAGCTGCCGGTGGATTTGCACCTGCCCTACCGGATCAGGCAGCTGAGCGACACTGCGCACCCCCGCGATCGCGCCCTTGAGCTTGTCGGTGTCTAGCTTCAGTCTGCCGTAGAGGGGTTTAGCCAGATTGTCTGCCAAGGCGGCTTCGCAGTCGGCCTGGTTGGCGGCAATAATTTCAGCAGCTGCTGTTTCTAAGGATTGGGCGATCGCTGCAATGGCTCGATTTTTGTCTGCTGCTGTCAAACCTGCTAGCTGCTGGGCCGCCTGACGAGTTTTTTGGGCGATCGCAGTCAGCGAAACTGTATTACTGGCCGAAACTTGAGAGGCAATCATAGTCAAAATTCTGGGCAAAACTGGTGTTCTATCAGGATCTTTCCAAGGCTTCAAACCCTTAAAAAATAACCTTACAAACTCGTTACACCTGTCAATTCAAGACTGACAGACGAGACTGCAAGTTTAGCAAAAAAGGCAGTGCTGTTCTATGGATGGCGCTTATGCTCAGGGCAAATTTTTTAGGTTGACTACAGCGCCTTTATCACTTGTGCTCTACCCTAAGCTGTCCCGAGGGGCAGCCAACTCACAGCAGAATTCGAGAACCTTAGCAGTGCCTGCAGGTGTTGACACCACCTACAGACACCTAAGTCCCAAACTGTGACAGCAGTCTGGAACCTGTGCTTATGGTAAGCCCTGGTCACCCTGATATGCGTTTCATGTAGAGGGATGGCGAGGGTTTTCGGTTCTGTTTTCCTCGAACAACACAGGAGAACCGAATCGATGTTTAATTTTCTTGAACCGGACGCCGAAGCGTCCACAGTGCCGCCTGAGCCTACTTCACCTGAGGCTGGCCTGCGCCCCGACAAAATCCGCCATTTAGTCGTTGGCTCTCTAGAAGCCATTCGCATCCCCATCAAAGCCCAGCACAAGCAAGGCTACGCCGAACCCAACGACTGGAGCGACCCCACACCCACCGGACGCCCCAACGAGTGGTTTGCCATTGTCACCAAGCGAGTCTGGGTTGAGTAGGTTTGAGTTCGTAGTGAGCGCTTCAGCGCTCAAAGCATGGAATGACGTTTTGGAGGAGGTTTGAGAGTGAGGAAGTGGAGGGCGATCGCTTTCTTGGTTGCTGACAGCCAAACAGCCCACAGGCTTCTCACCCCCCACCCACCTCGATTGAGAACGCGAGTGCAAACTCCAGTTCGCTACAACAAGGTCAAAATAATTTATATCAAACATCTGACTGAGCTGATTGAGCAGACAGAAAACCAAACCAACAAAGAGGAGCAGCCATACCTCAGTTCGGGTAAACAGACTGACAGTGTCGCTCTAATAAGAGTTAACCTCCCCAAACTTCTGATTCCAATCCGTCAAAATAGAATAGCGTTGAGAAGAAGCAAGGTTATGGTTGCGAGATTCATAGTTGTGTATTAAGAATTACAAACCTGACGAGGTGCGAATATGTCTTCCCAGCGCGTGCATCCATTCAGTTCCCAAACTCCCCAGACATGGAGCACGTCTCAGTTTGCATCTCGTCCATTTGCTGCCCAAGAACCTAAACGCCCCCCAACCCAGCAAGATATAGAGAACGAAGCTCTTCAACAGAATAAGTTTGAGGCATTTGGACTCCAGCTCAAGGAGAAACATGGCACCATCACGCCTGTCGAGCAAGAGCATCTGGGAATGTTGCAGGCCAAGATGGATAGCTTCTGGGCACAGCGATTAGAACGGGCAAAAGCACAGCCAAACTTTCTAGCCCTCACTCGCAATGCTCAGTCAAAACAGGCATCCGAGCCAGCAGCACCCGTTCAGCCCAATCTAGCTGCTAATCAACCAAGTGGGGCAGCTTCAACAACGGCACCAGCATTGCCTGTTCAGCCCAAGTTCACGATTGGGCAACCGCAGGCTCAATATGAGCAAGAGGCAGATCGATTTGCTGAACGGGTGATGAGTATGGCTCCTCCAGCAACTCCTAATATTCAACATATTCAACGTCAGGCTGAGGAGGAGCAGGAAGAGGCACAGACTAAGCCTTTGGCGGCAACGATTACGCCCCTAGTCCAGCGCCAACCTGATGATGAAGAACAGACTGAGGTGCAACCGGAACCCTTGGCGGAAACCATTACCCCCTTGGTGCAGCGTCAGGGAGATGACTTACCGCCTGTTCCCAACTATCAGTTAACGCCCCCTTCTCTGCTTGCCCCCCCTGACCCCGCTGCCCGTTATCGATTAGGCGGAGAGCAGCATCTCCAGTTAGATCCCCAGCTTCAGGCATCTGCACTGCAATATACCCAGCAGCAATTGAATCCTGCAATACTCCGCCCAACCCTAGCCCAACTGTCTTTGGGTTCAATTTCCCTCACGCCACCGACTGCTACTGGTGCGTCTAGCGCTGCGACCCCGACAGCCAGTCCTGCCAGTAGTTCCGCACCACTCGTACCATCGGGTGCTGGCCCTGCAACCCCGCGCTCGGCGACTCCCGGCGATCTCCTCAATGCCATTCTGAGCATTCCTAGCATTGACACAGCCCTAACCCAATTACAAACGCAAGCTCAGGATCGCATTCGCAGCGACTGGCAGCAGCTGAGGCTGGGTGGGCAAGTTGGGGTTGTGAGTTCGCTGGCTGTTGTCGGTTCTGGCGCACTCGCAGGTATCCTCTCTTCCCCAGAAGCTCGTCAGTGGGTATTCGGTCAGCTCAATGGCAAAGTATTGCCCGTCCCCGGTGTCTCTTGGCTACGGGTTGAGGTCAATACAAGTGCTGATGCCCTCATGATGGGATTCCATCTAGATGTTGGGGCGTTGTTACCCCCTATCTTGGGCTTTGGTCCTGGCTCCTCCTCGGCGATCGGTGGCCCCCCGCAGCCAGAATCAGCCATACCGGGTGTGCAGCGATCGCCCGCCTACCCCCAGCCGCCTACCCCCCAGCCCGATCTAGAAAGTCGCCTGAATGCCAGCCAAGCTAGCAGTACCACCCCCCTCCCCGACAAGGTGCGTAGCTTCATGGAACCCCGCTTCGGTGCTGACTTCAGTCAGGTGCGGGTACATACGGGTAGCGATGCAGTGCAAATGAACCAGGAGTTGAGTGCTTAAGCCTTCACCCACGGTTCTCACATCTACTACGGGGCAGGCAAGGCTCCAGGGAAGGATGAGCTGACAGGACATGAGTTGACCCATGTGGTGCAGCAGACGGGTGTAACACAGAAAAAATTGCTTCAATGCGATGGTGAAGGTGGAGATAAGGCTGTTGAGTTTAATCACGAACTTGAGGTCTCTGACCCTACGGATAGCTCTGAACAAGAAGCGGAGGGCGTGGCGATAAGGTTTGGGGATCAAATACTCAATGGTTCGATCTCAAGGAGCCATTTCTCTGAGTCCCTGGACAACCAAGGACTGTCGGTACTTCAGAGGGACACCCCCCCTGCCACTCCAAATACACCTGCAGCGGCGTTTTTGGCTCCGACATCACTTACGGGATTTGCCAATGACATACGTTGCAACGACCGTGCCCCCACCTCGGCAGCCCTCAAACTGATCGGGCTTAATCTAAAGGAGAAAGCTTTGGAGTTCGAGGATCAGCATGCGCAAAAGCTAATCTCAATGGGCAACCAAGCCATTGCTGAAGCGCAAAAGTGTGAGGGTGAGGGAGCACTGTCGGCTTCGGATGTGGGTTACCTCAACGGATTCGTTGGGATTATCGCATTGGGAGTAGAACAGATCGTTCAACAGTCCGTTAATGAACTCATGGGACAGCTATCCACCTTCTTGGGGGCAGAACCCTCACCAGAGGACATTCAGCGTATGCAGTACCTCGAGCAAGACTTTGCAGAGGCGATGCATCAGGGCTTTATATCGAGGGATACTTCCAAGACTAAAAAGCTGCTGGAACTTCATGAGAAGGTCTCGGGATGGAACAAGAAGATCGGGAATTATGCCGGGAAGGCTGAGAAGGGTGCTAATTGGACGTCTCTCAAAACCATTGGAGAATATGCCAAGAAGGCCGAGGAAGTCAGCAAACTGTTTGGAGAACGCCTTAACAAAGCAAAGGAGGTTCTCACTATTGCCCAAGATCTGGCCACCGTGGTTGGGGTTGACGGTCAGGGCGATGGCACGACCATGATGCAAGGGATCAATCAATTCGCTGCGGGTATCCAGCTCGTGGACAAGATAGTAGGTAGTAAGTTCGGCAAAGCCGTACCTGTCTTCGGTGACCTTTGGAGCAAATGGTATAAGCCTATGGTCGATGCTTGTGTTAAGGGTCTGTCTAAAATCGCCAAGCTCATGGAGCGCAAGGATAGAGAGACTGAGTTTGGGTTCTGGTTAGTCGAAGGTGCCCAGATGAAGCGCGATGGGAATGGGGCTCCTCTAATTGACCCACTATTCATAGCCAAAGGGACTTTCCCTGGTGGACAAGCGGTTTTCAGTTACCTTTGGTGTCTGCGTGAGGGTAGAGATCCTCCAGCAATGTCGCCAGATGTAAAGAAATTCTTTCTCGCGCACAGCGATTACATTAACAGTGTCCAGGACAGCGGCAAAGGCAAAGAGCTGACCAACGACTGGGAACTGCTGTCATCCTCAACTTGGAGTACAGAAGGACGCAAAACCAACCTTGTGACATGGTTGGCCTCAAATTGGTCACAAATGTGGGCAATGCTGTATGGTGAGTTCGGTTACCATGCACCGCACTGAGCGATCGCCGATTTTGTAGATCGCTCTTGTAGGGTGCGTTCCTTTCCACAATCCCCGTCACCAACCCAACTTCTATCCTAGGAACGCACTATCCCAAACTTGAATGCGACGCTCCCCTGTAGCCCCTAGTCTGTAGTGCGATCGCACTACGGTGAGCGATCGCATTGTCCTGACCAACAAGGGCGATCGCGGTGGGATGGAAAAAGGGCGCAGTGGGTTTAATCAATAGCTCAAGGCCATCTCAACAGGCAACAAGGCAACCCCCAGTGATTCGGCTAAAGCGGCAGCGCTAAAAGCTGCTATTCAGCAGAAGGACGCAGACCTCAAGCAGATGCAGATAGATGTTAAACAGAAGGATGTAGATCTTAAGCAGAAAGAATCCGAGATCAAATCGGCTACAAAAGATTGTCAGACGCTTCAGAAGCAATTGGCGATTTACCAGGCGACTGATAAGGCGATCGCCAACCTAGAGAGTTCAATTCAATCTTTGCCGTCTGAGATTAAAGTGATTGAAGCGCAGATTACCCAGTCGAAGCAGGATAAGCAGGATGCAAAAGCAACGAAGGATTTTCAAGGCGTCGTAGCGCAGCAGAAACTGCGGGCCAAGCTGCAGCAGTCTCTAAAACAGAAGAAATTAATATTGAAGAACCAGCAGAGCCAGCGCGATGCCCAAAAGAAGCAGCGCGATGCCGACCCTTACGTAATTACGCCGCGTCCGGTTTCCTCAACCTACCTAAAGATCTGGTTGAGGCGATGACGGGTGCAGGACTTGAGTGGGGCGGTGATTGGAAAGGAGCCAAGGATTTTATGCACTTTGAGTTACCCTAATCCACAACATACGATCGCTGATTCTGCGAGGTGCACTCGTGGATGAGACAGGGAGGGGCGATCGCGCGCTCATGCTAAAACTAGATCATAAATGACTCTGAACTTCACCAGCAGAGTACGGCGATCGCTGTTTTGGAGTTCAAGCATGCGACGCTATTAGGAAACGCCTAAGTATAGGACAAAAGTTTTAGGGAACGTCAAAAGTCTGCTTGATTGAGGCTTGAGGAATTCAGCACCCAATGGCGCAGATAGTCAAATCCTAAACAAAACAAACTCTTGGGCCAGCGCCACGCCTTTTGATGGCAATGGGTTGCCACTGGTATCGACAGCCTGATTGCAGGTTCTTTTTTGAGGCTGCTGGCAACTTTTCCGGAACCCGTCGCGTCACTAAGAATAAGTGAATGGTAGATGCACCCTGATTCCATAACCCCGGCCTTTGGTTGGGGTTTTTTTGTCCTTAAGGCTGTGAATCTTGCCAATTGCCCAGCTCTTCTTGAGTATTGATTAAGATCCCCTCGCGGTTAACTTCCTGTACGGCGCTAACTTCAAAGATCAGAGTAAAGCGACGACCGAGTCTCCGGGCCAAGAAGTCTTCGAGCAGCTGCACCTGCCTGGGCGAAACGGGCTGAACGGCATAGACTGTCAGCCGTACCTCCGGCGGGTTGCTCAGCCAGTTAGTGCGGGTTTCGACTAGGCGCAGTCCCTTGAAGGTTTCAGTTTCTCGCAGCAGGGTTTGCTTCACCCCGGATTCAAGCTGATTTTGACGGACTAGATCAATCAGGCTAAACCCCAGCGGCAGCAGCAAGACGCCCGTTAGCGCTAGGGTGACGCTGAGGGGTCGGCGGGCCTGGTGCACCGAGGCATACCCTGTCAGCAAAAAGATCAGCATACAGGCCAGGGTAATGCCAATCAGGTTGGTGACATAGAGCAGACCAGCCCCCTGACTCAAGGCCCAATTGTTGAGCGCCCAGCCCTGAGCAATGCCAATGCCGACGACACAGACTGGGGGCATCAGCGCCACCGCGATCGCGGTGCCTGCTAATGTACTGGAGAGCTTTGGCTCAACTTTGGCATAGCCGCTAATGCCCCCCGCTGCGATCGCAATTCCCATGTCTAGAATGGTAGGACGCGATCGCCCCAGTACCTCAGAGCCAAATTCAGCGAATCCAGACGAAAGGCTCAGCAGCCAGGACAGCCCAATGGCGATCGCCGTGCCGACCAGCAATGACTTAAAGGCTGTCTGAATCAGCTCCACGTCTCCTTCTAAAATGCCAAAAGCCAGAGCGCGAATCGGCTGCATCAGCGGCGCAACGAGCATGGCCCCGATAATCACCGCCGCGCTGTTTGACAGCAGCCCCAGGGTAGCAATTAGGCAAGAGCCAATGATTAAAACCACATAGTTGAGTTCTAGCTCAGCGTCCTCCATCAGGCTGTCGTGCAGATGCTGCAATCCCTGGGGAGTCACACGTCTGCCGATACCTAAATATTTGCGGCCAAAGCTTTGCAGAGCTGACTTAATCGCTTCGACTTGCCGTTGCAGACCGTTTTCAGGAGTTTTCATAGCTGTTTTGTCAAGCGTCCATGACAGGCAGTGTACTCGCAAGCTGAGGCAAATAGGCAAAACTCAGCAGGGCTGTAGCTCAAAAAGCAGCTGCACAACCTCATCAATGGCCTGCCGCAGCACCCGGCCCGGCTGATCGACATTGTTGAGCACAATGCTCAGCACCAGAGGATCATAGCCAGCCGGGTCTAAATAGCCAGAGAGGGCCGCGTTGCGGCTAATAGCTCCGGTTTTACCCTGTAGCCGTCCGGCTATGGCTGTGCCTCGAAAGCGGTTACGCAGAGTGCCATCAACGCCAGCAGTTGAGAGAGAACTGCGGTAAACCTCAGCAAAAGGACTACGGTTCATTGCCTGTAGCACCTGTACAAATGCTGCAGGCGTAGCCAGGTTGTGGCGCGATAGGCCAGAGCCGTCGGCTAGAACATAGGCAGTTGAGTCTACGCCGAGGGGGGCTAAGGCAGTCTGCACGGCTGTAATGCCGAGCGCGGTGGCCTCGCCCCGGTCTGGGCTGGAAGCCTCTACGCCTAGCGTTTTTAGCAGAGCTTCAGCATAGAGATTATTGCTGTTGCGGTTGGTGGGGATTAGCAGCTCTCGCAGCGGTGCTGATTCGACAGCGGCGAGTTCTGGCAGGGTTTGGGGGGCTGGCAAAGAGATAATCGCTGTGCGGCCAACGCTAATTTGCTCAGCCGCCAGTGCTGCTTGAAACTGCTGCAGAAAATACTGGGCTGGGTTAGGCAGCGCGATCGCCGCTGTTTCCGCTTCAGAGCCGACCCTGAGCTGTCCGCGCACTTGTAAAATTGGACGGCTTAGATCCCGCCCGACCTCAATATATTCGGCCTCGTCTGCGGCGACGGTGGCTGAGCTATTGTCAATCTGCCACTGTGCAGCCAGGGCCGGACTGTCCCAGACCACCTGCAAAGGCTGCCCCACCTGCTGGGGTATCAGCCTCAGACCCAAAGCATTGCGGTTAACTATCAGGCTGTTGACCGGGGCACCATAGCCCGCCTGCACGTCTTCCCATTCCCAGTTGGGATTGACGCTTTGCCCTGGAAAGTAGCTGTCGTCTACTGTTAGGCTAGCAACCTGGCGCACCCCCTGCTGGCGGAGCTGCCGCGACAGACTGGTTAGCTCAGCGTCACTCAGGCTGGGGTCGCCGTGCCCGACCAGGCGCAGCGTCGTCAGGCCCAAATTGTTGGTGGAGCCGTAGACCGAGGTACGAATGCGAAAGTCGGGGCCAAGTGCCTGCAGGGCCGCCGCCGTCGTCAGCAGCTTGACGTTAGAGGCGGGGACAAAATAGCGATCGCTGTCACGCTCGTAAACCAGATCACCTGACTGCGTCTCTACTCGAATGCCTAACCTGGCAGGCCGCAGAGCTGGCTGAGCCGCGATCGCCTCAATTTGTCTCCCCAGTTCAGCCGGACAAACCGCCGCGATCGCAGGGGTTTCCAGCCCTGTCAGGGAGAGCAGGGATATTAGGAGGGGCAGCCGGATAGCGCACCGGCCCAGGAGAGTGCGTTTCATGTCGGCGATCGCCCTGCCGCAAAAATCTGCGCCACCGTTAGCTGCAAATCTGGAAAAACACCCGAGCGAATCACGTCATTATCTCGAAATCTTTCTGCTTGAATCTGTAAAAACAGCGTGCCGTTGATAAAGCCTGCTATCTTTGAATGCTTGCCCTTGGGTTTTGGCATCTCGACGATGATTCCTCGGTGCAGCTCATAGCGCTGATTTGCCTGTGCTGGATAGTCCGCCACAAACTGATCAAAGGTGACTAATGAAGAAGCGGCCTGCATAGTGCCTACTCTGCTTGCTCAATCTCAGCTCTAGACTCACCCCAGTAGGCGCTGTAAGTCCACTCTTCGCTGCTGCCTTTATCTTGGGTAGACCAGCGATAGAGCGCTACTTTAGGGTCAATACCTACTTCAATGAGCTTTGCGCCCATGTAATATTCCATCTGCTTTAGCGTCCGCTGCTTGAGAAACTCAGACTGGGATTTTGGAATGCTGCGCGACATGTGGGCTTGAGTATGCTTGGACATAGCTGTCAAATTCTAAATGCCTCCACCATAGAAGATGACAATATCCAGGAACAAGATATTTCAACCATTGTTAACTTCTGGGTTTGATTTCTAGGATGAACTTCTAGGGTTAATTTCGGGAGCAAGGAGTTCCTTACCCCCGCTTGGGCATGATTTAGACTGGCGTTTTTTCGGCAGGCTGACTTTCAGGCAGGCCAATTTCGCTACAGACCTCGTAAAAATTCGTGGTCGGCGGCTGCTCAAACAGGTGAGCAATCTGATTTAGAGCGTCTTTGTAAGCAGCGCTTTGATGAGCGTCCATATCGCCGACGTCTTCCCACAAAATAATAGCAATGCCGCGATCGCTGCCCGGTTCCTGCAGCAGGTAAGCGCCTTTAAAGCCTTGCTGATAGGTGGAGACGGCTTTTTCGTAGAGCTGTCGAGCGGTCGAAAAAGTACCCGGCCTAAACTCACCGATGGCGACATAGGCTTGCTTATGCTTGAGAAAATCTGAAAATTCTGACATGGTCACCACGCTCTTAATTCACTAGGGTTACAGTTTCTCGTAAGAAACGGATCTTATAGTGATCCCCAAGAGTGTCTTAAGATACCGAAAACTGTTCAGGCACAAGTTGGGTAAAAGCATTGAGAGACATTACGTTCCAAAACCTCTCATAAACTTCTTTCATAAACTTTGGCGAGACAGACACAGCAATCCTATATGGATCGTCAAGGGACTTCCTATAGAAAAATCCTTTCACAGCTCTCGCATCCCAAATGACTTGGGTCTGCTAAGCTTCCTAAGCCGACACGACCGCCTGTCGAGATCCGGCTAGCTCAAAGGCGCTGTGAATGGCCTGTAGCGCTCTGATGCCCTCAGACTGAGCTACCACGCAGCTAATCTTAATTTCTGAGGTGGCAATCATTTGAATATTGATATTTTCATCAGCCAGCGCCCGGAACATTTTAGCCGCTACTCCCGGCTGATAAACCATGCCAGCCCCAACAACGCTGACTTTGGCGATCGCCGTATCTAGGGCCACATCCCCACAGCCTGAAGCAGACAGGGTCTGAACCAGCAAATCTCGGGCGGCCTGGGCCTCAGCCTGACTAACCGTAAAAGCAATATCGCGGGTGTTTTGGCCTGCAACTGAGCGACAGCGCTGGGACTGGATGATCATGTCTACGCTGATGCTGCTGTCGGCTAAACGCTGAAAGATCCTGGCAGCCATACCGGGGCGATCGGGCACCTGACGAATAGCCAGACGGGCCTGATGCTGGTCTAGAGCGGCCCCGCGCACTGCAGGCAGAGTCAGCGGGCTGACAGATTTACTCAGGTGAGCGGGTGAGCAGTTGAGCCTGAAGCTTTGACAAAGAGCCGCGATCGCCAGGTCGCAATCTTCTACCGCTACGGTGCAGCTCACCTTGACCTCTGAGGTAGAAATCATTTGAATGTTGACCCCGGCGGCGGCCAGAGTCGAGAACATCTGCGCCGCGACGCCGGGGCGACCAATCATGCCAGCCCCGATGATACTCACCTTTGCCATTTGCCGATCGATAATCACCTCGGCCTCATCTGCCGCCATTGGGTGGCTACGCAGGGCGGGTGCGATCGCAGTGGCGATGGCTTCGGCCCGATTGAGGTTGTCGTGGGTGACGGTAAAGGCAATATCGTTGGTGTTGCCATCGTGAATTGACTGAATGATCAAATCGACGTTAAGCGCCTGCTGCCCTAGTTCGCCAAATAGCCGAGCGGCAATACCTGGGCAGTCAGGCACCCGCAGCAGCGCTACTTTGGCCTGATTGGTATCAAACTCAATAGCGTCTACCGGGTGCGCCAGTTCAAGTCCCTGTAGCGATCGCCCCTGGAGCAGCGGCGACTGTACCACCGTGCCAGGATCGTCACCCCAGCTAGAGCGCACCACCATCGGCACGCCGTAGTTGCGGGCAATCTCGACCGCGCGCGGGTGCAGCACCTTGGCCCCCAGACTGGCTAGCTCTAGCATCTCATCGCAGATAATCTCAGGCATGAGCTGAGCCTCA
>JAAUQI010000048.1 GCA_012032345.1 Leptolyngbyaceae cyanobacterium RM1_1_2
TTGAATATATCTTTGCCCTCAAAGCCCCGACCCCAGCTGCTTGAGAAATCAAACAGCCGCTAACGCTGAGGTTCTATGGCCTTTCTGCCCCCCCTCCTAGATCAAAAAGCTAGCTCAGATGCGCCGACAAAATGAACGCGATCGCCAGCAGCTTTTATCAGCAGCACTGCTGTGGCTACAGCAAAACGCAGCCCGGTTTGGCATTGATGAGGGCTACCTGTTTGGCTCTGTGACCCAGCCCGGTCGCTTTACCCAGCATTCAGATGTAGATGTTGCCATTGAGAGCATAGCAGCGGGTCAGCCCTTTGGCCTGCTGAGCTATCTGTCTACGCACCTGGATCGAGAGGTTGATGTCGTGCCCTTAGATCAGTGCCACTTCGCTGACAAAATTGCCAGACCGGACTCCTGTGGAACACGAACGAATTGGCGGCTGACTCGCCCGAAGCCCTTGAATGTGATGGTCAGCAAAATTCCAATATCGATCTACTGAGGCAAATCATGACTACCCTAACTGTCTCTCTGCCAGAAGCGCTGACGGCTTACTTGCAAGAACAAATTGCAGCCGGTCACTATAATACCGCCGATGACTATATCCAGGCTCTGATTCGACAGGATAAAGCCCAAAAAGAGCATCTTGAACCCCTCATCCTCGAAGGACTTGCCTCAGGCGATGCTAAGCCGATCACGACTGCTGACTGGGACACGATTCGCACAACCCTTGATCAAAACCGTCCCGATCGCTCCTAGATTGCTAACCTGACCAAACGCCCGATTGTTATTCAAGACTTAATTGCCCATGCAACCTATATCAGTCTCGATAATTTTGATGCAGGCGATCGCTTTCTCTATGCTGCTGAGGAGACTTTCCAGCGCATCGCTGAACTCCCTGGAATTGGCAGGCTGAGTAGATTTAGTCATCCAACCCTTGCCAAAGTTCGTCAATATCTCATCAGGGGCTTTAGCAAGCACATTATCTTTTATCAAATTCACCCTGAAACCGTAGAGATTATTCGGGTTCTCCACGGTGCTCAAAATCTTGAACTTATTCTTGGGCAGGAAGCATCCCCATGACCTCGCTCACTGATCGCTCGGAAGACAGACGGCGATCGCAGGGCATGACTTTTACGGTGAAGAAAAATAAACCGGTAAAGCCATGTCCAGTGACAACTACGAAGAAAAGTACACCCAGCCAGACCTGCGCCGTCGGCTAAAAGCAGAGATTAAACAGTCAGACAAAGGCGGCGATCCCGGCCAGTGGTCGGCGCGCAAAAGTCAGCTGCTGGTGCAGGAGTATGAAAAGCAGGGCGGCGGCTACAAGCAGGACGAAAAAGACGAAGCCGCTGAGTCTCTAGAAGAATGGACAGAACAAAACTGGCAAACCGCTGACGGCAAAGGCAACGCCCGTCAGGGGGAAATTACTAGGCGCTACCTGCCAGAGGCAGTCTGGAATCAGCTCAGCGACGAAGAAAAGCTGCAGGCTGAAAAAACCAAAAAGTCAGGCTCCAAAAACGACCAGCAGTTTGTCGAATGGACACCAGCAATTAAACAAGCTATGCAGGAGGCCGGATACAGCCCTGACGCAGAGGCCGAACTTACCAAGGAGGAACTTTATCATCAGGCCCAGGATCTTGATATTTCAAGCCGCAGCAAAATGGATAAATCTGAGCTGCAAGCGGCGGTTGCCGCAGCTAAATCTGAAGACCTAAGTGAGCAAACCCGCGATCAGATCTATCAGCAGGCCCAAGACCTTGACATCTCAGGCCGCAGTCAGATGAACAAAGACGAACTCATCAAGGCGATTGAGAGAAATAGCCGAGTGTTCGCCAGCGCCCAGCAGCTAGGCTGAGGCAAGCTTAGCTAGAGACAACTTTCAGCCAATTTTCTTCAGATTGCCAGCTAAACCTTCTCGGAAAGCACAGAGGCCACTAGACTATAGGCAGAATCTGAAACCTTACAACAGAGAGCGGGCGTTGACTGAAGATAACTCATCTGTAGCGCCGCAGGTATTTTTACGCAAAGAACTGCGTGAACTGGTGCGATCGCAGCTGCAGGGTCTTTTGGAGCAGCGAAATTTTCAAGGAGCTAAAGCCCTACTGGTGCCCGTCAAGCCAGTTGATATTGCCGAGGCGATCGAGGGGTTGCCTGAGCCGATGCAGGCGATCGCCTTTCGCTTGCTTTCCAAGAGCGAAGCCATTGACGTCTACGAAAACCTTGACTCTGCGGTACAGCAGCACCTGATCGAAGACTTCAAGCGGCAAGACGTGCTGGATATTGTCGATAAAATGTCGCCTGACGATCGCGCCCGGCTGTTTGACGAACTGCCTGCTAAAGTTGTCCGACAGCTCCTAAAACAGCTCAGTCCAGAGGAGCGGCAGGCCACAGCCCTGCTGCTGGGCTACGAGCAGGGCACTGCGGGCCGGATCATGACGCCAGAGTATCTCTCCCTCAAAGAAGGATGGACAGTGGGGCGATCGCTAGAGTATATCCGCAGCCGCGCCCACGTCAGCGAAACCATTTATTATCTCTACGTCACCGACGCGGCTCGACGGCTAACCGGCATTATCTCTCTGCGGGATCTCGTCGTCGGTCAGCCTGAGCAAACCGTTGGAGAACTGATGATTCGTGAGGTGGTTTCGGTACAAACCGACATGGATCAAGAAGAGGTCGCCCGTCTGATTCAGCGCTATGACTTTCTGGCTGTACCTGTTGTAGACACAGAGCAGCGGCTAGTCGGCATTATCACCGTCGATGACGTCATCGATATTTTAGAAGAAGAGGCCACCGAAGATATCTATGCCTTGGGCGGTTTGCAGTCAGGGGGCGACAACTATTTTCAGACAAACCTGCTCACCGTGGCTCGCAGGCGCGTGGTTTGGCTGCTGGTGTTGCTGGTCACCAATACGGTCACGACCGCCGTCATTCGCAGTCAGGAAGAGGTTTTGCAGCGGGTTGTGGTGTTGGCGGCCTTTATTCCGCTGCTGATTGGCACCGGTGGCAACGTCGGGGCGCAGTCTTCAACGGTGGTGATTCGCGGCCTCAATACCGATGAAATCAAAACCAGTAGCGCTTTGCGGGTAATTCGCCGGGAGGCGATCGCGGGTGCGTTTCTGGGCCTGATGCTAGGGATTGTCGTCACTGGCTGGGCTTATATTCTGCAAGGAAATTTAGAAGTTTCGATTATCGTGGGCTGCAGCCTGCTGGCTATTTCCATCCTGGCCTCGACTGCTGGTTCAGCCCTGCCTTTCCTGTTTCAAGCTCTAGGCTTAGATCCGGCTCTAATGTCAGCCCCCTTCATTACCACTGTCGTTGACGTGCTGGGGGTGCTGCTATACCTCAATCTGGCTCGACAGCTTCTGCACGTTTAGAGTCGGCTTAATCAGGGGTTGGCCGCGATCGCGCTAGCTGCCTGCACTCGGTAACAGCTCTCAAATGTTAAACTAACAAACACGGCATACGAATATATAGACGCGATCCCTCAGCGCTTCAGTTAATCAGCCGCCAGTTGATAATGCTGGTAAATATCCTAAGCGTCATTTCTAAAATAAATACAAATGTTTACAATATTATTGGGCAGATTTGACAGTTCCGATAGCCTTCAGTTTTGGGCAGGCTAGAGATTAAAAATCTAGCGGCAGCTGCCAGGCTCTAGCTAAAGCAGCAGAGTTGGCCACTTTTTGCTTTATGAGCCAGCTTGATTAACAATATTCACTCTTGTCTGGTTACAACAAAGCGGGTTGCCTGTGCTTGAGAATTTAAAACAAGACATCAAAAATGACCTGATTGCCGGACTGCTAGTGATTATTCCACTAGCGACCACGATCTGGTTAACCATCACAATCGCCAACTGGGTCATTCGTTTTTTGACGCGGTTTCCTAAGCAGCTTAATCCCTTCACGGGACTAAACCCTTTCCTGGTAGATATGATCAATCTGCTGGTGGGGCTGGCAGTACCGCTGCTGGCAATCTTGCTGATCGGGCTGATGGCCCGTAATATTGCTGGGCGCTGGCTGCTAGATGTGGGAGAAAAAATTCTACAGTCTATTCCCCTAGCCGGGTCTGTTTATAAAACCCTACAGCAGCTTCTGCAAACTCTGCTGCAAGATTCTAAAAGCAAATTCCGCCGCGTCGTTTTAGTTGAGTACCCTCGACAGGGACTTTGGGCGATCGCCTTTGTCACGGGCGCAACGGTAACCGCTCAGGCCCAGATCACCCAGATGATCAGCGTTTTTATTCCCACCACCCCTAACCCCACCAGCGGCTGGTATGCTCTGGTGCCCGAAAGTGACGTGATCAACCTGTCAATTTCAATCGAAGATGCCTTCAAAATTCTGCTCTCGGGAGGAATCGTTGGCCCCAATCTGGCAGGCTTAATACCGCCTGAACGCCTCCCTGCCTACGGCGCTGACTCAAGAGGAACCACTAGATCAAGCGACCAGTCTAGACTCGATCTCAACCGTCAATCTCTGTCTGTGCTGCAGCTCGAAGAGGACTGTTAGCCTTTTACTGTCTATAGGATTTTGCTATGCAAGCTCGTAGAATTGCCCGGGAACTTGCCCTGTTGGGCCTGAGCCAGCTATCTGAGCAGCCGCAAAAACTGCGGTCTCAAAAGCCAGAAGGGAAGCCAGAAGAAAAATTAGAAGGTCTAATCTTAGCGGCGGTGCGGACGCTGACAACCGACGCTCAAGAAACCCTGGAAACAGCCGCCGCAGAGCTAAAGCGCGGCAGCGATCGCCTAATGAGAAGCGAAACCCGCGCCGCTGATGTCACCGCCGCCCACGACCTGGTAGCTGAATCCATTCAGGTAACGCAGTCAGCCATTAACCGCTTAGGCTCAGCTCTTGAGATCCCGGAGTTTATTCAGCTAGCCAATCAAAAAGAAGTGCACAGCTATGCCCTGCTGCTGCTGTCGCAGATTATGCATAACATAGCCGCGATTGACGAGCGTCTTAATCAGGCGATGGTGGCCTGGCAGGTGAATCGGCTAGCCCGGATTGATCGCAACATTCTACGCACAGCCCTGGCTGAAATTTTGTTTTTGGATATTCCCGATCGGTGGCAATCAACGAAGCTGTTGAAATTGCCAAACGCTACAGCGGTGATGACGGTCATCGATTTATCAACGGCGTCCTGCGTCGCGTTACTGACCACCTCACCCAGGAAAAGCACGCTCTTAGAGTAAAAACCCATTCAACGGCTAATGCGACAGTTGATCCGGCAGAATCACCCTCTGCCTCGCTGTCGTAAATTTGCGATAGTTTGAGCTTTGAGCGAAACTTAAGAGCAGTTTTCACCCCGCGCTTAGGCAGGCAGTCATGTCATCTTTCAACTGGTTCCGTCGGGGCTACGACGAAGCCGCCCCCCCCAACGCTGAAGCAAACCCAGCCGACTCGCAGAGTCAGGCTCAGTCCCAAAAAACGTCTGAATCGTCCTCCGGGAGTTCTCCTAGCGGTTCTTCTCAGATGAATTCAGAGGACTATCTCAAATGGGCCAAAGCCGCCTACCAAAACATTCAAAAGCAGTCCGCTGCCTCAGCCGCTGAGTCAAGTACCCCGTCCACCGAGCCTACAGCTGCTCCAGTTGATCCCCAGGGAGCTGAGGGAGCTGAGGTCGCTCCTGAGATATCTGCTGTTGAGCAGGCAGTTCCGACGCCTATGGTTTCTGATCCGGCAGCATCCGATCAGCCTGAGTCAGATATTACAGCTGAGCCTAGAGCAGGTGAGGCCACCGAGCCAGCATTAGCCGCCGCGCCCTTTTGGGCCAGGGCAGAAGCCGAACGACAAGAACGATTGGAACGATTAAAAGAAACGGCGATCGCTGAGCCAGAACCAGAGCCTCAAACCTCTGCTGCTACATCTGCTTCGCCAGACCTGCCTGGGGTTGACTTCGACGAAGCTTTTGTCTGGTCAGCCGAAGTGCTAGCCGCTCAGGGACGCCGACCTGATGATATCTCCCTTGAAGAAATTACCTGGCTGAAACGGCTGCGTCAGGGGCTAGACAAAACCCGTCGCAGCTTGATCAATCAGCTCAAAGCGATTGTGGGCCAGGGGCCGCTCAACGAAGCAGCCGTGATGGAAATTGAGGCGCTGCTGCTGCAGGCAGACGTCGGCGTCGCCGCCACTGATGACATCATTGAAACGCTACAGGCCAAGCTGCGCCAGGAAACCCTGCCACCAGAACAGGCGATCGCCTATCTCAAAAGCATTTTGCGCCAGATGCTCGACAGCCCTCTAGAAGGCACTCACAATCTCACCTTTGTGCCTGAGAAAGAGACTTTGAGCATTTGGTTACTCACAGGCGTCAACGGCGCCGGCAAAACTACCACCATTGGCAAAATTGCCCACATCGCCAAAAAGTCAGGCTACGAGTGCCTGATTGCAGCGGCTGATACCTTCCGAGCGGCAGCGGTAGAGCAGGTAAAAGTCTGGGGCCAGCGCAGCAACGTCGAGGTGATTGCCAACCCCGGACAAAATACCGATCCAGCAGCCGTTGTTTTCGACGCCATTACAGCAGCCAAGTCTCGCAATATTGAGCTGCTGCTGATCGATACGGCAGGCCGTCTGCAGAATAAGAAAAACCTGATGGATGAGCTGTCTAAAGTGCGCCGCATCATCAGTAAAAAAGCACCCGATGCCAAAGTCGAATCTTTGCTAGTGCTAGATGCCACCCTGGGTCAAAACGGTTTGCGTCAGGCCGAAGTCTTTTCTGAAGCGGCTCAGCTCAGCGGCGTGGTGCTGACCAAACTAGACGGTACTGCCAAGGGCGGTGTGGCCCTAGCAGTGGTGAAACAGCTCGGCCTTCCCATTCGCTTTATTGGAGCTGGAGAAGGCATCGAAGACCTGCGGCCTTTCTCCAGCTACGAGTTTGTAGAGGCTCTGCTCAGCAGCTAAAAAGCCTGTATCCACTCATAAATTTCGTACTCTGTCCAGATACCGTTCTGCCAGTAGGGATCACCTTCAACTAGCTGACGCACGGTGGCTTCACTCTCTGCCTGATAAATTCCAAACACTCGCGTCGTATCTGTAGTCGGGCCGAGCGTCACCAGAGTGCCCTGGGCCTGCTGTACCTGCAGCCCCTGCAGATGCGCTTCGCGGTAGGGTGCCCGCTTTTCTACAACATTTTCGCAGTAGCGACCCCAGAGTACGTACTTTGGCATGATTTCTCCCGTGCTTTTGGTCTCTAAAATCTTACGCTTTGCCTCAGGACTTAGAACTAACAGTCCTACACCCATAAAGCCAGCGATCGCAGCTATCATCGCTAGACTAGAGGGCTTTGTGTTCAATATCAGCCACGAAAACAGCACAACCAGCAAAGGCTGAATCGCTCCTGCTGTCGCCGCTACCCCCCTGGCAGGCGATAGGCCGCTACGCCTATGGGCACAATTGGCAGAGCCACACGGCTGGCCCACTACCTCAAGCAGGCTATTGGAGAAACGTTTGCAAAATTTGGCTTGCAGCCGGGAGAATTTGACGTGTTAGCCACATTGCGCCGCTCGGGATCTCCCTATCAGCTTTCACCCACTGAGCTATTCAAATCGATGATGGTGTCGTCTGGTACGATGACGCATCGGATCGATCGCTTAGAAAAGGCCGAGCTTGTAGAGCGTATTCCTGACCCCAGCGATCGCCGAGGCACGCTGATTCATCTGACTGAGAAAGGTTTCAATTTGATCGAAGCTGCGGTCACTGCTCATGTTAAGAACGAACACCGCATTCTCAGCGCTTTGGAAACATCAGAAATTGAGGATTTCACCAGACTACTCCGTAAGCTTTTAGCTGCGTTAGAGTAACGACGATAATCTAGTGCAGCATCAACGCTTAATTTTAGGGCGATCTCATAGTTCGTAGTCAGTGCTTCAGCGCTAAAGCACTGACTACCCACCCCAATTTCTAGCTATGACAATGCACTAGCCCTAAATGAAGGCCATACTCCTGACGTAGCCTCAACCTACCCAACCTCAAAGAGTACCTGGCACTCCTTCGGCAGTTCTGCCCTTGTCTCAGATAATCTCAAAGCTGACGCCATGCTGGGCCTGCAAGTTGCAGGTATCGTGATCAGCAATATTGGTGTCACTTAGCTCTAGGTTGTAGAAGCTCACCGTTTCGTCGTCAAAATAGGGGCCAGCGTGCCAGGTGCCCACGGCAAGTTTGACAAAGCACCTACCTGGAATCTCAAAAGCTTCGATCGCTGAGAGTTCTGGGCTAGCCGTTGGCATAGGCGGCGCAACAGCCAGCAGCCAGGATTTACCTTCTAGCGAACCTAAACACTGGGTGCATTGGTAATGTCGGGTAATACGACTAAAGCAACGACCGCGATGCCTGAGCTGCATGATGTAAAAACGAGGAATTCCGTTTTGGAGCTGAAGCTGAGCTGATTCAGCTCCAAAGGTCTGGTCGTCAGCCGTTGGAAAAATCACCTGACCATAAGGCTTAAAGTTATCGGCAGTGATGGAGCGAGCCACCAGCGATCGCAGCGCTAGACCTGATTGCATATAAATAAGGGATGTTGAGGGCGTAATAGAACACTCACTCGATATCAGTGCTAGGATTTCCACAGAAGAAGAAAGATACTAGCAGATAAGGACATAGTGTTCAATGCAGGAGATTGAAAAGTCAATATCCTTCGATGGACGGGATATTAGACTTAAGGTCGGTTTATTAGCTCCCCAAGCGGGGGGCGCAGTGCTGGTGCAGTCCGGCGACACAGCAGTGCTGGTGGCAGCTACCAGAGCCGCAGGACGAGAAGGAATTGATTTCTTACCGCTACTTGTAGACTACGAGGAGCGCCTCTACGCAGCAGGACGAATTCCCGGCGGCTTTTTGCGACGGGAAGGTCGCCCTCCCGAGCGGGCAACCCTAACCAGTCGTCTGATCGATCGCCCCATGCGACCGCTGTTTCCTCAGTGGCTGCGCGATGACATTCAAATTGTGGCAACGACGCTGTCAATGGACGATCAGGTGCCGCCTGATGTCCTAGCGGCAACCGGGGCTTCAGTGGCGGTACTGCTAGCCAAAATTCCTTTCAAAGGGCCAATGGCAACCGTGCGGGTGGGCTTAGTAGGCGATGACTTTATTATCAACCCCACCTACAGCGAAATTGAGTCCGGCGACCTCGATTTAATTGTGGCAGGTTCTCCTGACGGCGTGATTATGATCGAGGCAGGGGCCAATCAGCTCCCTGAGCAAGACATAATCGAAGCGATCGATTTTGGCTACGAAGTGGTTCAAGATCTGATTCAGGCCCAGCGCGATCTGATGGCTGAACTGGGCATTGAGCTGGTGGAAGAACCCGAGCCACAGGTAGATTCCACGCTAGACGAATTCATCCGCGATCGCGCTACCGCAGGCATCAAGCAGGTGCTAGCACAGTTTGATCTCGACAAACATCAGCGTGACGAAAAGCTCGACGTTATCAAAGACGAAGTCGCCGCTCAAATCGAAGCACTCGCCGAAGATGCCCCAGTTCGCGCCGCCGCTGCTGAAAACGCTAAAGCCCTAGGCAAAGCCTTCAAAGGTTTAACCAAAGAGATGATGCGTAGGCAAATTTTAGAAGACGGTGTACGGGTAGATGGGCGCAAGCTAGACGAGGTGCGCCCCATCTCTGCCCGTGTGGGCCTGCTGCCCAGCCGAGTTCATGGCAGTGGCCTGTTCAATCGGGGGCTAACCCAGGTGATGTCAGTAGTCACTTTGGGCACCCCAGGCGACGCTCAGATGATGGACGATCTTCACCCTGATGAAGAGAAGCGCTATCTGCACCACTACAACTTCCCGCCCTACTCAGTGGGCGAAACGCGACCAATGCGCTCTCCCGGACGGCGTGAAGTGGGTCACGGCGCTCTGGCTGAGCGGGCACTGCTGCCTGTTTTACCCGAGCAGAAAGACTTTCCCTACGTGATTCGGGTAGTCTCTGAGGTGCTGTCCTCCAATGGTTCAACCTCAATGGGTTCGGTCTGCGGGTCTACCCTATCGCTGATGGATGCAGGCGTTCCTATTACTAAGCCCGTCAGCGGCGCGGCAATGGGTCTGATCAAAGAAGGCGAAGAAGTTCGCATTCTCACCGACATTCAGGGCATTGAAGACTTCTTGGGCGATATGGACTTTAAGGTAGCGGGTACCGACAGCGGTATCACTGCCCTACAGATGGACATGAAAATTACGGGTTTGAGCTTGGACACAATCGCTCAGGCAATCAATCAGGCCAAGCCAGCCCGGATGCACATCTTAGAGAAAATGATGGAGGCAATTGACCAGCCGCGCCCCGAGCTATCGCCGTTTGCCCCCCGCTTGCTAACCTTCAAGATCGATCCTGAGCTAATCGGCATGGTGATTGGCCCCGGCGGCAAGAAGATTAAGAGCATCGTTGAGCAGACCGGAGCCAAAGTAGATATTGATGACGACGGTACCGTCACGGTTTCCTCGATTGAGGGCAGCAAAGCCCAACAGGCCAAAGCCATCATTCAGGGAATGACCACTCGGCCTGAAACCGGCGATGTGTATGCGGGTAAGATCACGCGGGTAATTCCCATTGGGGCTTTTGTGGAGTTTTTGCCGGGGCAAGAAGGCATGATTCATATTTCTCAGCTGGCTGATTATCGAGTCGGCAAGGTGGAAGATGAGGTAGCCGTGGGTGACGATGTCATTGTCAAAGTTCGTGACATTGACGGCAAGGGCCGCATCAACCTGACCCGGCTCAATATCCACCCTGATGAAGCTGCCGCCGCCCGCGAAGCGATCGCCCCCAGCAGCTAACCAGGCAGTTTATCAGCACTCGTAATTTGAGACTATCGGGGCTGCGTATGTGCAGCCCCAATTTTTTTGATAGATCTTCAACTTACCTGGCGATTGGTATTTCGATCACAAATTCTGCGCCCCGCTCAAAATTTCTGTTGCACCAAAGTTTGCCTTTGTGATTTTCAACAGTAATTTGATGGCTGATAGACAGTCCTAGCCCAGTTCCTTTACCAATCGGTTTTGTTGTGAAAAAAGGATCAAATAGCTGCGAGTAAACTTCTTCAGGAATCTTTTTACCCCAGTTAGCAATCCGAATGATGACGCCATTAGGCTCAGCTTTTTTCGTGCAGATCCGAATTTTATACATTGATGCGTCAACTGCGGGGCAGTGTTTCTCAAGCTCATCTAGAGCGTCGGTGGCATTTGCCAGAATGTTCATAAATACCTGATTTAACTGTCCTGGATAGCAGCTAACCAAGGGCAGCGTGTCGTACTCCTTAATGACCTTAATGGCAGGACGCTTAGAGGTCGCTTTGAGACGACTCTGCAAAATCATTAAGGTGCTATCGATACCTTCATGAATATCGACTGGCTTAAAACCTGACTCATCCAGACGAGAAAAGGTGCGCAAAGACTGAACGATGCCTTGAATCCGCTCAGCACCTACTTGCATAGAACTGAGTAGCTTGGGCAAATCTTCTTGTAAAAAAGCGAGTTCGACCTCTTCTATCAAATTCTTCAAGCTGGTAGATGGTGTAGAGTATTCTTGCTGATAGCACTGTAAGATTTTCAGCAAGTCGTGGATATAGCCTTTGGCATGAGGCAGGTTGCCGTAGATAAAGCTAATCGGGTTATTAATCTCGTGAGCGACTCCGGCAACAAGCTGCCCTAGACTCGACATCTTTTCCGTCTGTACAAGCTGAATTTGAGTTTGCTGCAGGTCTCGCAATGCCTGAGTTAAGTCTTGAGTCCGCTGCCTGACACGGTGCTCTAGAGTCTCATTAGTGCTTTCGAGATCGTTGAAAGAGTTTGTCAGCTGAGTGGCCATGCGGTTGAACGACTGCGATAGGCTAGACAGCTCCTGAATAGGAGAACTTTCAACCTGCTGCTCAAGATTTCCAGCAGCGATCGCTTTGGCTGCCCGGTTTAGCCGGGAGATCGGGCGTGCAATCCAGTAGGCTGTAAAAAGACCTAACAGAGAAGCGATCGCCGCAGAAACAATACAGAGCAAAATAGTGGTGCGAGTGTTGGCGTGAATCTGTGCCATAAAGTCTGATTCAGGCACGACCACGACGACCAGCCAGTCTAAGCCAAAGTCATCTTGCCAGGGTGTGACCTGAACGTACTGGCGATCGCCTTGAAAATTAAAATTAAGCGTTTGGCTGTGCTGAATTGTCTGGAATCCACCGAAGGTTTGATGGAGATATTGAGCCGTAGCCTGAGTCAGGGAGACGGGCAGGTTTAAAACATCAATGCGCCCATTGGCCTGCATCGCTTTTTCAAAATCAGAAGCCTCTGAAAGCCGAGGCAAGCTACAGCTACCTACTAAACTTCCATCTCGCTGTATGATGAAAATCCGGCTAGAGGCGCTCGGTCTGAGAGATGCCAAAAATTGACTAATGTGAGAAATTTCTAAATCAGTACTGATTAGAGCCAGCAGTTTACCGGAGCTATCATAAATCGGCCAGTTAGCGTTAGCCGCCACGTAAAAAGGCGCGTGTTCATCTGGTTGAGATACTTCGGCAGCAACTGTCCAGTTAGGCTTGCCCAACTGCAAGATATCAATGTACCAGTCCTCCTTCCGAGGAAAGTACTCGTAGCGGTCAATAAGTTTTTGACGATTGCCGTTGCTATCAACCGCATAAGTCTCAGCTTGGCCATCGGCAGCAATCTGGTCAACCTCAATACCAGGTGCCTCTAACCAGTCTCCGGCACCAATGTACTCGCCCGTAGGCAATGTCAGCCCAATGTAGCTGAGGGTTGGGTAAATTTGAATTTGTTTCCAGAAATGCTGACCGATAGTTTCCAAATCGTTTAGATCTAGAACGCCTTGCTGAATTAAGTTGGCATTGATTTGATTAGCTTTTTGCGGCAGCTCTAAATAGCTATCTAGATGCTGATTGACCAACTGCTTTGTGGCAGATAGTAGTTGCTCAGCCAGACGGTTGACCGCTTGCTGCCCGTTGCGCAGCGAAAAATAGCCTGTCAGACCAACAGCCGCCGTTAACTGCAATAGAAAAGGAATAACCAGGACGCCGCGCAGCGGCAGGCGCAGCGGTTGGCGCTGGCTTCGGTTCAATCTTTGAGTAGACAGGAGCTGAGCTATCTGGCTGTGGATATCTTTTAGCTGCATAGACTGTCGTGTCTGGTAAATCCGCAGATAGATTTACTCATTCTGTCTCATAGTGCCCAATTTACGACTCAGAACAATTTGCCGCCACCTGAACTAGCCATCTGGCTTAGTTTGTTTCTATTTGCCTGAGCCGCTCAGGTTATCCTGGAGGTACCTCGTTGGCGCTAGCGGTCGCGTGATGGTGCCTGTAGCCGAGCGCAGCGGCTCCGGCCAATAGGGCCAGATACGGACTGTAAGCCAGCAGCCACAAACCCAACTGCAAAAGCCCAGTGGAGAAAGTACTAACCGAGCGCGTGGCTGTCTGCCAGGTGCTGCCTAACTTTTCCGGTAGCGGACGAGAGCTAGGGGTGGCGGCAACCGCCTCAGTCAGGCTGAGATCTATAACAGAGTAAGCGACACGGCTCTGCAGCGCTTTTTCCTGGGCGTCTATCTGCTCGATTGACTGACGCACGGTGCTGAGTTCCCGCGAGACTTCCAGTACTTCTGCAATCGATCCGGTACGATCCATAATTTCCAGCAGCGCCGCTTCAGATTTGCGCAAGTTACGCAGGCGGGCCTGCAAGTCAACAATCTGATTAGAGACGTCTTCAGCGGCGATCGCCTGATTTTCTAAGGTGCCCAGCTCTTTCAGGACAATGAGTGTAGCCTCTAGCTGAGCCTGCGGCACCCGCATTTGAATCAGAATTTGCTGGCGATCGCCAGCGTAATCCGGCTGCTGGTCTTGCAGTGAGAGCAAATCCCCCTGCTGATCTTGTAGAATTTGCGAAACCGCCGCCGCAGCTTGCTCAGTCGAGTTTACAGTCAGGGAGAGTTCAGCCCGTTTTGTCAGACGAGTCGGCACTTTTGGGGCGGCGCTGGCTTCTGTGAGTAAAGCTGCCGATCCGCCAGTAGGCCCTGAGGACTCTGAGGGTGCGGCTTCTTGAGCCATATCAGCCGTTCCGTTAGCAGGGGCTTCACTGCTAAAGTCAGGTGCCCCACAGCTAGCCAAAAACAGCAGGCTCAAGACAGGCAGGCTCAAACGCATCAGTTGAGAGGTAAAGCTAAGCTGCATAAGCATGAAAGATTGGTTTGATGCTCTCAGTTTGGCAACAATGCTCACCCTTAGCCTTACAGTTACAGAATGCGTAACGACAGTCTATGCTTTGGTAAAGATTAAAGCGCCTTTTCAAACCACTCTACGTCCCAGTAGCGCCCGAACTTTCGTCCCACTTCTCGATAGGTGCCTACACTCTCAAAACCAAATTTTTTGTGAATTGCGATCGAGACCTGATTAGGCAGCGTAATTCCTGCATAAGCTCGATGAACATCTTCTGTCGCTAAAGCCTCAAACAGCGCCTGATAGAGCTGACTGCCAATCCCCTTTCCCTGGGCTTTGGGATCTAAGTAGACACTGGTTTCAACTGACGTGTCATAGGCGGCTTTGGTGCGAAGCTGGCTACTGCTGGCGTATCCGACAACATCGCCAGCGAGTTCTGCAATTAAAAGCTGATGCCGTCCGGTTTTGGCATAGTGATGAAACCACTCGGCACGCTGCTCTAGGGTAAAGGGTTCAATATCAAAGGTGATCGTTGTGGTACGGATGTAGTGGTTATAAAGGTCGGTTAAGGGCCGAATGTCTGTAGCTTGCGGACGGCGAATTAGAGCAGTCATAAAATTTGATCAGCTAAGGAAGAAAAAAGCATGTCCCCACTCACCGATACAGACTGGCTCAGTCGCCCTTCTACAGAAGTTGCTACCGATCTAGTCGGCTGTAGGCTTGTGCGACATTTAGACGGTATCACCTGCAAAGGACTGATTGTAGAAACTGAAGCCTACGGGCCAGACGATCCGGCTATGCACGCCTATCAGCGCTCCACAGCTCGCAATCAGGTGATATTTGGCCCTGCGGGTAGGGCGTATGTCTATCGCATCTATGGCAGCTATCACTGCCTCAATATCGTAACTGACCAGGAGGGCATCGCTAGTTCAGTGCTGATCCGTGCCCTTGAGCTTGAAAAAATCCCCCCCTGGGTCGAACCAAAAAAAGACTCCAAACCTCACCGTATCGCTGCGGGGCCTGGTAAGCTTTGCCTGGCACTGAAGATTGATCTGACTCTGGATGGTACATTGCTTCAGCCCACAGAGGTCTTGTGGCTAGAAAAGCGTGAGCCTCACTTTCAGCAACAGCTAGAAGCAGGAAGTCTTACCCTGATTCAAACGACCCGGATTGGCCTCACCCAGGGGGCTGATTTGCCCCGGCGCTGGTACTTATCAAACTGCCCATCAGTGTCAAAAAAAGGCTAGCTAGCACCTTGCTGCTATTTAAGCTGAAATAGAGGTGCAGCCAGAGGGGGAGCCAGAGGCGATCGCGCTTCCCTTTGCTCTACCGGGAAATGCTCGATCGCTTCAGCTAGGTGCTTGAGCAAGGTGGTCTTGGGCAGCGGCCCCTGAATGTGCTCCCAGGGTAAAACCTGCTGTGGCTGCCAGTCCTGATAGACGTAAAAGGCTAAGGGCGGCAGCTGGTCTTTGAGTTCTTTGAAGGCGCGACGGTAGCTGCCTAGCGACTCGCCATAGTGACGCACCCGCAGCAGCAGTTTAGATAGGCGGCGATCGCCCCTAGAATCAAAGCCTGAACGACCGACCAGCTATAGCTTTCAGGCCGAAAATCTATACCGCGCGATCGCAGCTGTTTCTGTAACAGCTTGAGCCGCTTTTCGGCCTCGGGGCTGACTCCAAACCACTGAAACGGCGTGTGCGCTTTCGGCACAAACGTACTGCAGCCCAACGTCAGCCGCAAACCGGGTGCTGCCTTTTTCAAGGTCTTCATCATCTCCACAGTCTCGTCGAGATCGGTTGCTTCTTCTCCGGGAATGCCCACCATGCCGTAGAGCTTAATAGCGCTGAGTCCTCCAGCTTTGGCGTTGACAGCAGCAGCGATAATTTCGTCATTCTGCAGCTTTTTGTTCACAATTCGCCGTAGCCGCTCCGAGCCGCTCTCAACGGCGATTGTAATTGAGCGGGTATCGTGTTTGACCAGCGTGGCGGCCAGCTTCTGATTGACGGTACCCGTCCGCACCGAGGCCAGACTCAGGCGGATATCGTCATACTCAGGGCGATTGAGATAGTCTAAGAGCGCATCAAATTCTGGATGCTGGGTCACAGATGCCCCCAAAAGCCCTAGCCGCTTCGTTACGCTTAGCCCCCGCTCGATCGCTGGCATTAACGAGCCTTCTAAGCTGGCAGTCCGAAAAGGCAGCGTCAGGTAGCTAGCGAGGCAAAACCGACACATTTCTGGACAGCTCCGCACCACCTCAACCATATAAATATTTTCCCAGGCGGCTTTCTCAGTCACGACCTTAGAGGCCGAAAGCACGTCGCCCCGGTAGGTTTGCTTTTGTACCTGGGCGGGTACCGCTGCGATCGCCTGAATTGCCTGCACCGGGCCGTCACTGCCGACATAGGTAACCGCGTAGAGGCTGGGCACATATACCCCCGGCACCTGAGCCAGCCGGACTAGCTGAGTGTGGCGATCGGCTGTACGGACGCTCTGGTAGGCATCGATAAACTGATCCAGCAGGGTTTCACCCTCTCCCAGCAAGATCACGTCAAAAAAGTCGGCAAAGGGTTCTGGATTTGCCGTCAGTACTGGGCCGCCGCCAAACACAAGCGGCTGCGCTGCCTGCCGCTCAGCCGCCAGCAGCGGTACCTGGAGCTGTTCTAGCAGGGCTAAAATATTGACGTAATCCAGCTCCCATGAAACCGAAAATCCCACCAGTTCTGGCTGCGTCGGCAGGGATTCATGGGCATCGGTAAACAAACGACTCGTCTGTAGGTCGTGGCGTTGGGCCAGGGTTGCCCACACAATCTGATAGCCCAGGCTGGTAATGCCGACGCTGTAGGTATTGGGAAAGGCAAATATAACCGGGACGGCGGTTGGATCTGAGACAGCCGGGGTAAAGAGCAGGCGTTCAGCCGCGAAGTCAGCAGTAGACATTAAGGCAGGCAGTGCTTCAAGGGACTTGGCTCTCTTCAGACTAACACCCTGTTCGCCCAGATGCCTAAGCTGCCAAGCTGGAATATCGCACGCTTATAGGTCAGCCTCAGATCGTTTGCAGAGAGAGCTTTGTGAAAAGTTTTTCCTGCAAAGAAAGTCCTTTACAACCTAAACAGGACAGCTACAGACTTTAAAAAGTTCTGGAAAATTCAGGTTAAACTAAGCACTTAAGATTTGGAGAACAACACAAGTCGTGGGTGCATGGACTTTGAAGAAATCTTTAGAAAAGCGGATGACCTTATCTTTTGCTCAGAGGGTCGTCATCTGAGTGAAGCGGAGCGAGTTGTGCTGCGGGCAGCTTGGGAAAACATTACCTATGAAAAAGCGGCGGCGGATATTGGCTATAGTGCCAGCTACTTAAAGCGCGATATTGGTCCCAAGCTTTGGAAACGAATTTCTAAAGTTTTGCAAGAACCCATTGGCAAAAAAAATTTTAGACTGCGCTTTGATCAGTCCCCCTTCAACCGCTTGACGGAAACCGTTTTTCCTGCGGCCCATCTCCCTGACCCATCAGTCAGTTTATTGCCCCCCGCAGTTGCCCAATCGCTGCAAAGCTGGGGAGAACTCGCCTTAGATGTCTCAAACTTTTGGGGACGAGAAGCCGACCTGAGCCAGATCAAAAGCTGGATTATAGACGATGGCTGTCGGCTGGTGCAGCTCTGGGGGGCGGCGAGCGTTGGCAAAACCTTTTTAGCTGTTAGGCTAGCCAAGCAGATGCAAAAAAGCTTTGATGCTATTTTTTGTCGCCTGCTGCCGGATGAACTGAGCGCATCTGATCTCTTTTCTCAGCTGATTGCTTTTTTAGACAACGGATGCTCTAGCAATCTACCCCAAACGACTTCTGCCCAAACTGACTGGCTACTCCAGCACCTTAGCCAGCAGCGCTGTTTGATTATCCTGGATGGAGTCGAGTCGGTTTTTGAGCCTAGACAGCTCCTCGGCCAGTACCGCTCTGGCTGCGAAGCTTACCGAGAGTTGCTTGAGCTAATTGCCGCTCGTCAGCATCAAAGCTGTTTGCTCTGGATTGGTCGAGAAGAGACTCGATTTGTGGCGACCTCTGCTGTCCAATCGCACCAGCTCTCTGGCCTCAGCGCTGATGAAGTTCAGATGCTGCTGCTGCCTCACGTCTCAGCCGCTACCGCCGCAGACTGGCAGGCCCTACGCGATCGCTATGGCGGTAATCCACGCTACCTGCTGCTGATTGCTTCAGCGATTAAGACCCTTTTTCAAGGACAGCTAGCCCAGTTTTTGCAGCAGCCGCTAGAGCTAGATGATGAGATTGCTCAGCAGCTTGAGTCTATCTTTGCCCGGTTGACGGTAGCTGAGCAGCAGGTGATGTACTGGCTAGCGATCGCCCATGAACCCCTACCTTTAGATCAGCTACGAGCAGTTTTAGTAGAAGATCTCAGCGAGCGCGTCATTCGCTCTCTGTCGGGGCGATCGCTGTGCGGGTCTCACAGAGATGCGGCAGAAAAAGCCAGTCTGAGCCAGAGTCCCCTGATACAGCTCTATTGCCTACAGCATTTTCAACAAAAAATTAGAGCAGAGCTTGACCAGGAATTGCCCGATCTGCTCAATAGCCACGCGCTGATTCAGGCTCAGGCCAGAGCAGTAATTCAGCAAAAGCAGCGCCATCACACTCTACAACCCCTGACAGAATACCTACAGCGTAGCGGTCTGCCTCGGCCAGCCCTAGCTAAAAAAGTACAGCGTTTGCTAGATGCTATTCGGGCCTCACCGCTGCGCCAGCAGGGTTATGGGGCTGGCAACCTGATAAATCTCTGCCAGCAGCTAGACCTGCCGATTTCACAATTTAACTGGTCGCAGCTATCCCTCCGTCAGGCAGATTTGCAGCAGGTAAATCTGTACGGGGCTGACTTTTCCCAATCCGTTCTGACAGAAACCGTCTTTGCTAAACCGCTGGGCAAAAATCCGGTGGCTGCTTTTCATCCAGCCGAGCCGCTGCTGGCTATTGGCGACGATGAAGGTCGCATTATCCTGTGGCGACTGAGCGATGGCAAACCCCAGCAGATTTTGTCAAATGCGAGTGGAGCGGCTGTTTACGCCTTGGCCTTCAGTCATGATGGAGAGCTGCTGGCCGAAGGGGCTGAAGATAACCAGCTGCGCCTGTGGAGTTTGCAGCAGGAACACTACTACACCTTTGAGGGACATACTCAGCCAGTCCGCTGTGTAGCACTGAGCCTTGACGATCAAATGCTGGCTAGCGGCAGCGAAGACGGCTCCATCTGGCTTTGGGAGGTGGGTTCCGGTAGCTGTTTGGCTCTGATTGAAGCAGCAGCCCCCATTATTACTTTAAGTTTTAGCCCCGATGGAGACTGGTTGATGGGCTGTAGCGAAGCCCAAACGATTCACTATTGGCATATCCGTGACCAGTCTGGAAGCACTTTCCATAATAGTACGAATAGCCGATTGAGTACGGCTGCCTTTGTCCCTATGCCTATGCTTGTGCCTGTGCCTGCCTTCAATGAGCCAGAGGCAGGCACGGGCAATCAGACCTGGCTGCCGATAGCCGTTAGCTGTGGCGATCGCAGTATCTTGCTCTGGCAGGTTGAAACCGACCGCCCTTGGTGCCGACTGCCAGAGCAGTTGGAGATGCCGCCAGCGGCGATCGCCCTCAGCCCAGACGGACGCTACCTAGCCTACAGTCAGCAGTCTCGACAGATTACCCTCTGGTGTCTGACAGATCAGACGCAGATTCCCGCCCCCGACAGGTTCGAGCAGCCTATTTCTTTCCTTCGCTTTAGCCCAGACAGTCGATTTTTGGCCATTGGCCACGACTATCAGATGCAGATATGGGATTTAGGAAATGCCCAGGTCTTCCGAACGTTTTGCGGCAGTCGCTACCCGGTGAGTAGCTTTACAGGCGATTTTGAGCAAGGTCTTTTAGTCAGCGGTCATCGGGACGCTTCTGTGCGAGTTTGGCAGGTAAATCTCTATTCTGATCACAGTCGCTGTGAGCAATTTTTTGAGCATTCTAACTGGGTACGGGCACTGGCTATCAGCCCAGATGGTACCTGGCTGGCCAGCGGCAGTGACGACTGCACTATTCGGCTGCGGCAAATAGCTGCTGCGGAGCCGATTCGTACACTTTCAGGCCATACTGATCCAGTGCGGGCACTGGCTTTTGACCCCGCCAGCAAGATCCTTGCTAGCGCTGGCCAAGACGGTACGATCTACCTGTGGCAGATTGAAACGGGTACCGTAAAGCAGCTACCAGGTCATACGGCGGCTGTCTATGCGCTGAGCTTTAGTGCTGATGGTCGCTGGCTAGTCAGCGGCGGAGACGATCAGAGTATCTATCTCTGGCATCTAGAGCAGGGGTACTCGCGGCAAATTCATCAGGCTCACAGCCGCCGTATCCATCGGCTCCGGCTTGATGACAGTGGGACTCAGCTATTGAGTGGCAGCTACGATCAGCAGGCCAAACTCTGGCAGGTAGATTCTAGTATCTGCTTGAAAACATGGCAGCAACCTCAGCATCGCGTCTGCGAGGTCTTGTTTCAACCAGACGGCGTGCCCTGTGTGATCAGCAGCAGCGCTTGCGCCCTAGCCCTGTGGTCTCTAATGGCCAATCAGCAGCCCCGCTACATCCGTCAGGCTCACGCCACCGCAGTTGAGCAAACAGCCTTGAGTACTGACGCTCAACACTTAATCAGCCTCAGCTCCGATGCTGAGCTGGGCATTTGGGATCTGGCTTCGGGGATGCGATTGCGAACTCTGCATGTTGATCGCCCCTATGAGCGACTCAATATCCGCGATGCGGTTGGCTTAGAAGCGTTAGAAAGACAGCTGCTGCAGCTACTAGGGGCAGTAGAGCTTTAGCTAGCCCTGGAATTTGTAGTTTGTCACCTAAACTAGACGAAACTTCTTGATCTAGATTGAAAAATAGCCCTAGAATAATGTGTATCTCTAGAATGCTATCCAGTTTCCGCACCAGTTTGCACAAGCTTAGCCTGCATAGATTCAGTTGCATGGCGATCGCGCTATCAGATATAAGTTCTTTCGCAAGCTCTCAGCGAACGTGTTTTGCAACTTCGGGGGGGGCTTGTGCTCTGTAAAGATTAGGCTGGGATCTGACTTGAGCCGATCCTTCAATTTTGCTAGCACTGCTGTCCCTGTTCACCTGATTAGTAACCGCCATGAACTCTCTTGATTCCTTCGACGGTTGGGTTGAAAACGCCAGCGTGATAGAGAACTTTCTTTATCAGCACCTGCGCTATTACCAAAACCAGGAGTCTGCAGATGCTGTGATCAATCGCTTCTCTAAGCTATTTATTGAAGCCCTAAACTATCCTGACCAGGAGGTCTGGCAGGTCGTCAGTCGTTTGGCTGGGGCAGCCGAATCGGATCGGCGCTTTAAGTACACCCTCAACCGCTGCTGCTACACCTTAATTAACTACTGGTATAGTCAGCCTCGCTGCCACAGGGCTATCCCGCGCCTGATTGAGCTATTTGAAGAACTCCCCACTGATGCTCCCAGCTCAGCCACCAGCCGCCGAATTCGAGAGCTGGTGGCGCGCTTCACTCAAACAGAGCAGTATGAAGCGCTCAGACATCTACGGCAGGTCTTTGTTGAGTCAGATCCGGGTAGTATCAGCGATGGGCAGCAGCACCAGCCTGTGGGGACGTTGCTGCGCCACTATCCTTTTCTCTACGATCACAACCTGCTAACCAAAGACAGCGATCATGAGCAAAAACGCAGTATTCAAAACCTCAAACAGCAGGCAGAACAAAAGTTAGGAATAAACCTCGTCCGCTACAACAGCTACCGTCTAGGACATTCTCACAAAGCCATTGCCAATCCTACCCGTCTCAGCAATCAGCAGCTCGACCAGGCGCTAGATTACTACACTGGCAAGGGCTACGAAAAGAAAACTCACAAGGAATTTGCTGGCTGGTTTCTAGCCTATAGTCGCTCAGTAAAAACCTTCCGCGAATTCAAAGAAGAGTTTGTCAATGATTATCTGCTCTCGCCGATTGCAGCTCAAAGTCCCAAATACCGTAACAACCAGTTCAGTCGAACTTTACGCGATCTAACACGGGCTACGCTAACTGATTTTGATGAACAAAAACTAAACAGCTTTACGCTGGTAGAGCTGATTCGGAAGCTGCTAATCTCTTTGCTGCTGCAAAGCCGTCGCCGTCCTATTTTTATTACCTTCAGACGCCTGCTAGAAGACATTGGTTATACCTACGCCACAGGATTACTGCTGCGGATCGTTTTACTGTGCTCTGCGGCTAGACCCGCTCTGGAGCGCTGTTTCTCAGTGATGTTTAACCACCACGAAAACTGCCAGCAAGGAGAAGTGCCTTGGCTGATCGAGTCGCTTGAGCACACTAACATTGCCATTGTCACTAACTTTGGTGGCTTTGGCTTCAGCGCTGGCGTGTGAGCACTGTCTTCTGATACTGGGCAGGTTTTGCCAAACTCAGCTATTGGTGCTGAGAGACTCGCTCAAAGCTGGCCCTATGCGTTCTCTGCGATCGCTGTCGTTTGCTGACTCAGCTTGCGCCAGGCGGCCTTGACTAGGCGAATTTCGCTGTAGTCATAGGTGTTGCCGAGGTGTTCTCTAAGCTCTCTCAGGGGCGTATCGCCTATGTTTGCGATCGCCTGCTGAATCACCTGCTGCCGTTCACTAGAAACTAAGCGATCGAGTTCAATCGGCTGTCCAGCCTCGATCAAACGGGCTAGGTGATCGCTGATTGTACTCAGCCGCAGGCCGCGCTCAACGGCAATTTCGGCGGGGGTGAGTCCCTGCTGATAAAACTGTAGCGTGGTGAGGTGGGTGGTGGTCAGGCTTTGAGTGACTGCCGTGCTTGGTTGCAGATCTGAGGAGAGATCATATTCTTGGCAAAACTGAGCGATCGCCGCCGTAAAGACTTTGCCGTACTGATCTAGCTTACGGTTGCCGACCCCTGAAATTTGAGCAAAGGCATCCAGAGTTTGAGGCCGCTGCTGTGCCATCTGCCGCAGGCTAGACTCTGCAAAGACCACATAGGGCGGTACGCTTTGCTCATCAGCTAGCCGTTTGCGCAAGTCTTTTAACTGGCTCAGCAGCGACGCGACTTCAGCCGGGGGGCGATCGCGCTCTGTGGATGAGTCTGCGGCTGAGGCTGATTCGAGCTTCTGGGTAATGGCAACCTGTACGGCCAGCTGTCCCCGCAGGATTTGCCAGCTAGCCGCGTTGAGCTTGAGGACTGAATAGCCATCCGTGGTTTCATCGACTAGGCGCTGATGCAGCAGCGATCGCCCCAGCAGCCGCCACTCGTCTAGAGCACGATCTTTGCCAATGCCATAGGTAGAGAGCTGATCGTGCTTTAGCTCCAGCAGCCGCTTCTTACGCGAACCGCGCAGTACGTCAATAATGTGAGTCATGCCAAAGCGCTCTCGACAGCGAGCCACACAGGATAAAAACTTTTGAGCCTCGACCGTCCAGTCTTCTATCGGCGGTGGCAAACAGCAGTTGTCACAGTTCTGGCACAGCCCAGCAAAATCTTCGCCAAAATAGCCGAGCTGAATCTGACGGCGGCACACCGAACTTTCAGCATAGGCAATCATCTGACGCAGCTGCTGTTTGGCAATACGCTGCTCACGCGGATCAGGCTTGCGATCGATCAGGTACTCTACCGTGGCAATATCACCGTAGCCCAAAAATATCGTACAGCGAGCGGCTTCACCATCGCGTCCGGCCCGACCCGACTCCTGATAGTAGTTCTCCAGACTGCGGGGCAAATCGTAGTGAATCACAAACCGCACATCTGGCTTGTTAATGCCCATGCCAAAGGCAACGGTAGCGACCATTATTCGCACATCATCTCGGATGAAGCGGCTTTGGTTCTCCTGGCGAGTGGTGTCTGAGAGTCCGGCATGGTAGGGCAAAGCCGCTATGCCATCCTGCTGTAGGCGCAGCGCTGTTTCATCTACCCGGCGACGGCTGAGACAGTAGATGATCCCTGTGCCTTCCTGCTGCTGAATCAAGGGCAGGAGCTGAGCGTATGCCTGCCGTCCCTTGGGCTGCACTTCATAGTAAAGATTTTGCCGATTAAAGCTAGTGACGTGCAGCGCCGGATCTCGAAGCTGTAGCTGCTCTACAATATCTTCTCGCACCCGTTCAGTGGCGGTTGCCGTCAGCGCCAGCATCGGCACGGTAGGATACTGCTGCCTGAGAAATCTAAGCTGTCGGTACTCAGGCCGAAAATCGTGCCCCCAGTCTGAAACACAGTGGGCCTCGTCAATGGCAAAAGCGGCCACTCCAATTGTCTGAGAGAGCTGCTGCAGCAGGGGTAAAAAAGCCTCGCTCAGCAATCTTTCTGGGGCAACGTAGAGCAGTTTAATCTGCCCCTGCAGCAGCGCTGCTTCCCGCTGACGCAGCTCGCTTAGCGAAAGGCTGCTGTTGAGAAAGGTAGCGGCAATGCCGTTGTCCCTGAGGGCCTCGACCTGATCTTGCATCAGGGCAATCAGGGGAGATACCACCAGCGTCACGCCTATTTTGAGCAGGGCGGGGAGCTGGTAGCACAGCGACTTACCGCCGCCCGTCGGCATGATCACCAGACTGTCACGGTTTTGTAAAGTATCCTCAATCACCTGTCGCTGGCTCAGGCGAAACTGGTCATAGCCAAAGAAATGCTTGAGAGCTTTTTCTAGAGAAGGGAAATTGGCCTGATCCAAGGCTGGCCGGGCCGAATTATCAAGAGGAAGATTCACCATCAAGCTTTGAACTGACTGCGACTGAGTGCGACAGGCCACTAAAACCTCCAC
Organism: Leptolyngbyaceae cyanobacterium RM1_1_2; assembly: GCA_012032345.1. GTDB lineage: Bacteria > Cyanobacteriota > Cyanobacteriia > Phormidesmidales > Phormidesmidaceae > Sphaerothrix. The sequence goes on from JAAUQI010000048.1 coordinate 24,894, forward strand.
AGATGCCTATGCTAAGACACCCTAATCTCAGGCGTCTACAGCAACTCTACCAAAAGCCAGAGATTGAGGACGTTTATTGCCTGCGCATCTACAGGCATTTATTTGGCAGATCGTCCCCCTGGATGAGTCTGGAGAATTTCGCGGCATGGTCTAGAGATGGGGAAAGCGGTCTGCTGACCTGATCACACAGTTTTGATCACTCAGTAAAGTAGCTTTACAGAGTCAGTTTTAATGGGATCTTAATCCGTAGTTTACCTTTGAGTGAGAGTATAGCGTCGCTTGGGTAATAGACTTAATTAAAGAATATTCAGGCTTTGTGTATGGCTTGAAAAGTCCTAACATGGGCGCTCGCAGTAGATAAAATTTGACATTCGACTCAGCTTTTCCACAGCAAAAGATAGCTCTAGTCGTTAATTTATTTAAACTCAAAAATGCTTTATAAGCTTCTTAGTTCTGCCCTGAAGAGCCTCTTAAAAATCAGCAGGGCTGTAGCTTTATTCGCGGCAGCGACAGGATTACCCTGGGTACTGATATCGCCTCTGTCGCTGCCAGCCTGGGCCGAAGAAGGGATATTTACGGTGAACCTGTCTCCTTATAGGGCAGCTAGTTTAGCTTCACTCATGAGCGCAGCAGAATCTTTAGCCAGTGGTGAACTGTCACGACAGTTTAGGCAAAATTTGGATCTAACTACGGTTCAAATAACGGTGCTAGGAGAATACAACGGACAGGTAGTGCCTGTTTTAGTCGCTACGGTTTCGCGGGAAAACTGGCAGCGATCGCCTCAGGTTCGCCAATGGGCCAGCTATTTTAATAGTTCTTATGTGCTGTTGGGATTTAACAGTGACCCAACAGGGGCTGATAGGGATGCGATCGCCACTAACGACTCTCCTGGGTTAAATATTTCACCGGCCATCATCGACCCAATTGAGCAGCTAGTCGAAGCCGCAGAAAAGGGTGAGCTTTCTGATGCGGAGCTAATTGAGCTAATTGATGCGCTCGATTAAGTTCTCTGTATTTTTTTGTGACAGCCCCAAATTATCTGTACAGGCAAAGAGTCGTAAAAGATTTTTTCCGTAGGAACAATCTTCCTAGAATCTCAGCAAGATAGCAATATAAATATCTCAGCACCAAGCTTAAACCCGCTTGAAGCAAAGAAAATATCTGAGAACCTTCTTACCTTCAAAAGCAAGTTTTTGTTGAAAATATTGTTTAAGTTTTTTATTTCTCATCAAGGTAAACGATGCATTAACCACTTGTTAAATCGAAATAATCTCGTTTTATCGTTGTATTAAAGCTGGGCTGTTATTCTCCTGTGTGGAAAGGGTTATGCGAATACACCCGCTTTTACTTCATCGCTACCCAGGGCGGCCCTGTTGCTGTCGATGGTGTGCGCGGCAACGGTCAGGTTTGGGAATATAACCCCACCAAGGAAACCTTGACGCTGATTGTAGAAGCGCCCCCCTCAGGAGATGTTTTAGATGAGCCAGACAACGTAACGGTTTCTCCTTTTGGCGATCTCTTCCTTTGTGAAGACGGCGGTGGCGAGCAGTTTGTCGTCGGGGTTGACCTGGATGGCCTGCTTTACAAGTTTGCCCGTAATAATATTGACGAGAGTGAATTTGCGGGCGCTTGTTTTTCCCCTGATGGCAAAACTCTCTTCGTCAACAGCCAAGGCGTTGGCATTACCTATGCTATCTGGGGGCCTTGGACGCCTCTTGATGACGAAGGCACTGAAGGCGGTGGCGACGAAGGCGACGAAGACTAAACTGGCCTCGTTTGCCGATTAGGAACTTTGTCCCTTCTTAATGAAGAACGCTGTGGGTAGCCTCCATTAAAGCTTCCACAGCGCTAAATTAAACCTGAGAGAGAATTTGTAGAAAAATTAGCCCGCAGCCAGTATGCAATCTGTGCCTCAGTTCTTATCTGCCTGGAAACAGCTTAAAAAAGGAAAACTGACCTGTGAAGAAGCCATCAGGCAGCTAATTTATCAGCAGGGAAAACTCGATCTGGCTTTACTAGATGAAGAAGTCAGTCAGCGTTTCTTTCAGCTATTTCCCGATCGCAAGCTGCCGCCTGTGGTACCGCTGCTGCTCTGGCAAAACTGCTACTACCTGGGCAGTCCGCTGGCGCTAGACGATGAGGATCTGCGTAAGCTTAGCGATCGCACCCAAACTCGTATTCAGGTAGTGCCGATCGCGCCCAAGTGCTACCGGGCTTGGCACCATACTCGCCACTATGACCCCAGCCAGATTTTTGCTGGCCCCCTGATTGATCCGCTCACGGGTGAGCAAACCTCAGAAAATATTTCAGAAACGACTGAGCTGTCTCTAGCCAAGGCAGACGGTCAGATCGAACGGATTAAAACCATCATTTCTAGCGCCCTGCGCAACCGGGCCAGCGACATTCATTTAGAACCTGTTCCCGACGGGCTGCGAGTGCGCTACCGCATTGACGGCGTGCTGCGCGATATTACCAGACTGCCGATAGAGATTAGCCGCCGGGTCGTGGTTGCTCTCAAAGTCATGGCGGATATGGATATCTCTGATAGCCGTCGGCCTCAAGACGGCCGCATCGGTGAGCAATACGCCCTAGAGAGCGAAGCCGACTTAGGCATGGATATGCGCGTCAGTACGCTGCCCTGTGTGGGCGGGGAGAAAGCGGTTGTTCGGCTTTTACCGCGCCGAAATCCTTTTTCTACAATTGACAAGCTGGGCTTTGAGCCAAAGACTTTAGAAGCTTACAAAACCTGGCTACAGCAGCCCCAGGGCATGATCATTTTTACCGGGCCCACGGGGTCGGGCAAAACCAGCACGCTCTATACCAGCCTGCAAGAAATTGCCACCGAACATGTCAACGTCGTTACGGTTGAAGACCCGGTTGAGTACGTGCTGCCGCGCATCACCCAAACTCAGGTAAATGAGGCCGCAGGCATGACCTTTGCAGCTGGGCTGCGCTCAATTTTGCGGCAGGATCCTGACATTATCATGGTGGGAGAGATCCGCGACCATGAGACAGCAGAGACGGCTGTTAGAGCGGCGCTAACTGGGCACTTAGTGTTTACCACATTGCACACTAATGACGCGGTCGGTGCAATTCCTAGAATCAAAGATATCGGCCCTGACCCAGGACTGATCAGCGATGCTCTCTTGGGCGTCATTGCTCAGCGTCTAATTCGGCGGGTCTGCCCCCACTGCGCTGAGTCCTATCTACCCGCAGCCGAGGATCTAGCCGTTTTAGGGTTAGACCAGAATCGAGGCTGTAATGCCAACTGGCAGCGCGGCCAGGGCTGTGATAGATGTTTCCAGTCGGGCTATCTGGGACGAGAAGCGGTGGTAGAGCTGCTGGAGATTGACGATCGCGTGCGAGAGCTAATCTACGAAGGCACCATTAGCCAGCTGCACCGCTACCTGCACAAGATTGGCTTTATGTCATTCCGGCTGGCGGCAATTGAGAAAATTTTGGCGGGCAAAACAACGGTTGAAGAGGTGATTCGGGTGCTGCCCCGCAGTGCGCTAACCCGAGCAACCACTAATGAGGCTGATTTACAACTGGTACAAAAGCTGGGGTAGCGATCGCGCCAGATTTCGGAAATTGTGATTCATAGATGCAATAATTCATAATTTAGCTGAGAAGACAGCCGAATTATGGATCTCATCCCATGACACGCCTCCTAGCCTGCGAATCAGTCACCTTCTGGCGAGATCCAGTCTTGGCTGACATGGAAGTGCTAAAGGCTACCTATGTCACCCACAGCTTTAGCCGCCACAGTCACGAAGGCTATGCGATTGGCACGATTGAGTCTGGAGCAGAAGCCTTTACCTACCGGGGCATGACCTACCAAGCTCCGGCAGGAACCTTGGTGGTGATTCATCCTGGGGAAGTGCACACTGGCTACGCGGGCCAGGCATCGGGCTGGCAGTATCGCATGATTTATCCTCCCTGTGCGCTGGTGCAGCAGGCCGCTGAAGAACTGGGGTTACCCGCTGGACAGGTGCCATTTTTCCCGCAGCCTGTGATTCACGATCGCGCTCTGGTGCAAAAGTTTCAGGCTTTTCATCTGGCTTTAGAACAGGGGGCTTCACCCCTAGAGCGAGAGTCGCGGCTGCTATGGCTGGCAGCCAGCATGATTCAGCGTCATGGAGAAAGGCGATCGCCCAAGCCCCAAATCTATCGAGGTGCTGCGATCGCCGTGCAGCTCAAAACCTACCTGTACGATCACTACGCCGAGGCAATTACGCTGGATCATCTGGCCCAAACGGTAAACATGCCTCCGCTCAGGCTGCTGCGCCTATGTCGGCGAGAATGGGGGCTACCACCGCATCAGTACCTGATTCAGATCCGAGTGCAGCAGGCCAAGCGGCTGATAGCAACGGGGCTACCCCTGGCAGTCGTGGCCGCCGACACGGGCTTTGCCGATCAAAGCCACCTGACGCGGCATTTTAAGCGCTGGGTGGGGGTTACCCCCGGCCAGTATCAGGGAGGCTGCTATGGCGAAAGGATGAAGGCAGAAGAATGAAGGATGAAGGATGAAGGATGAATAGGATGCCGATTGCATAAAGATTCAGCGATCTGAGTTGTCCTAACTAAACTGCAGTTTGCTATGGCAGATCGAAACTGCAAAAACGTTCAAGACCAGCCTCAGCCAGTCAGTCTATCCTCAGGGCATCACTGCACTGAAAGATAGATGAACAATGGCGATCGCAACTGATGTAACTCAGCGCCCGTCGCCTTGGCGGGAGTTTTGGGCCGGGGTGAGGCAAACAGTGCCGCTGATTGTAGGGGCAATTCCCTTTGGCATTATTTTTGGCACGCTGGCTCAGTCTAGTGGCCTGTCGTTTGTTGGCACGGTGGCGATGTCGCTCTGCGTTTTTGCTGGCTCGTCCCAGTTTATTGCCCTGGGGCTGCTGGCGGCTGGATCGCCAATCGGCATGATTATCCTCACAACCTGGGTCGTCAATCTGCGGCACCTGCTCTACTCAGCCGCTCTAGTGCCCTACCTCAAATCTCTTAGCCAAAGCTGGAAGCTGCCCCTAGCATTTTGGCTGACCGATGAAACCTTTATGGTGGCTGTGCAGCGCTATCGTCAGCGCGATCTCGCCCCCTACAAACACTGGTTTCACTTAGGCTCTGCCCTGGCTATGTACACCAACTGGCAGCTCTGTACGCTACTCGGCCTCACTCTGGGCCAAACCATCCCCAATGCAGCATCCTGGGGACTTGACTTTGCCATGGTGGCAACCTTTATTGGCATGACCATTCCTTACCTGACCACCCGGCCAATGTTGGCAGCGGTGATTATGGCCGGGGGGACAGCCCTAATAGCGCGATCGCTGCCGCACCAGATGGGGCTAATGGTAGCGGCAGTTGCAGGCATTGCTGCGGGTGTGGCGGTAGAAAATCGGCTGAAGTCTGGAGAAAAAGACAATGAACCCAAATGAGCTGATCCTGATCGCGGGAATGACCCTGGTGACGTTTTCGATTCGCTATTTTTTACTGGCGATGAGCGGCAAACTTAGCCTGTCGCCGCGCCTGCTGCAGACGCTCAACTATGTGCCCCCAGCGGTACTGACGGCAATTGTCGTTCCCGCTGTTTTAATAGCAGAAGATCAGCTCTGGCTGGGACTGGGCAATCCGCGCCTGATCGGAGCGATCGCGGCTCTAGGCGTTGGCCTCTGGCGCAAAAATCTGCTGCTAACGATTATGGTTGGCATGGGGGCTTTTTTGCTGTGGCAGGCAGTTGACCTAGCTAACTGAGCAAAATTTTTTTAGGAAATATTGTTTAGCTTACGGGTATGGAGCCGGGTTTTTGATGGACTATTAAACTAGGTTACTGGGTTTAATGGCTATAGCTTCACCCCAGAGCAGATTAGCTCCCTAACCGCCTATGACTTTGAGCATGACGGCGCGCACGTTTGGCTTAACTTACCGTCTGGAAACGTAGCTACAGACCGCTTTGAATTTTGACCTGTTGTGTCCCGTCTAAAAGGTTGGACTCTGATAGGAGGATTCTATGCTGATGCAGGTAATCTGAAGATATCGGCAGCCGTAGACTCGGGTTGCAAAAAATGATCGGCCAGTAAAAAACCGACAAAAGTCCAGGTTTGATAGGCGCGTGCCTGCTGCCCTACCCAGCGCCCGGTCGGCCCGTCAAAATATTCTGCCCAGCGCTGCTGAGGGAGCTGCTGTAAAAGATGCCAGCAGTCTTGCAATACCTGCTGGCAGGAGGATTCTAGCAGCGGGCTAGCAGACTTGGCCTCGGCCTGATAGCGGCGAAAGGCGATCGCCCAAAACCAGGTCAAACAGGGCCAGTGACCGCCATTGTGGTAGCAGCCGGGACGGTTTTTGGGGTCAAAGCCGGTGAAAATCTGCCATTCAGTTTTACTCAGGGGGGGATGACAGATTCGCAGCGGCATCTGGCCTACCAGCGCAGCCTGATTTTGCACCATTAGCTGCAACAGGCTGGCCTGCTGCGGCTGAGTTAATATCCCAAACAAGGCCGCCAGACAGTTTCCTAGGCTAAAGAAGCGAAAATCAGGTCGCCCGGTACGCACATTGCCAATTAGGTAGCCGCCGCGATCGCCGAGCCAGTCTTGCAGCCAGCCAGGAATTGTCTGGGCGTAAACGTTGTATTCATTGGTGACGCGATCGCCGTATTGCTCAGTGGGCTGCTGCCGCGCTGACTGAATGGTGCGGCTGGTAATCCAGTAGTGCCTGAGCAAATGCTGCCGCAGGTGCTGAGCGCGGCTGAGCGCAGCTGCAATTAGGCCATCTGTGGCGGCATCTACCCCAGCAGCCTCTAAGCGCAGCAGCCCCGCTATGCTGCGCAAGGCCCCGTAAAGCAAAACCTGAATTTCTAGCGGACTGCCCCAGACGTCGAGAGGCCGATCGATCATAAAAGCGCCATCGGGCACTTCCAGGCCCGGGCCGTCTCGAAACTGGGGCTGCAAAATCAAATCTAGAAAGCGCCGTAGCGCTGTCTGTAGTGCTGGCTGACTGGCCCAAGCGCGATCGCCGGTGTGTTGCACATACACCCAGGCTAAAATTGGCACCCACAGGCTGGCGTCAAAGGCACATACGCGACCAATCGCTCTCTGACCGTAGTCAGCCACAAGCTGTCCCTGCTGTTCACAAAAGCTGTTAGGAAAAACGCCGCGCGATCGCCCCGCTGTTTTTTGTAACTGTAGGCAGCAGTTAAGAAAATGACGCACAATTTCGGGACGCCGATCCAGCAGCAGATAAATCATCACCGGGACATTGTCGCGCACAAAAACTTCGCCGTAGTTGAGGTCGTCGTGAAACTGGCCTGCTTCTTTTGGGCCTGCCTGTTTAGAGACAGCCGCAACTGCCCCCACAAACTGCCCCTGATAGCGGACGAGGGCTTTGTCATAGAGCAGCGATCGCGCAGTAGCAAGCAAATTTTCGGGAGTTGGCATCAACAAAACCTTCTGGGCAATCCCTTTTCTAGATTAAATTACTGAGCCAAAGCCATCCAAGTTGTGATTCACTCCGTACTTTCAAGTAGCCTGTTCACAACTCAGGGAGGGTTAAACCCGTGATCTCTAAATACTCAAGATCTTCAAGCGTAGCTATTTTAGTATCTACAGCCTTGATAGCTGCCTATCCCAAAGGGGTCTGGGGTCAGCCTGCCGCCATCTCAAGCACTCAAAGCCTTGCTACCAAACAAGAAAACCCGCCGCTCTGCTACCTCCAAACCAACGAGGGACGGATCGTTGACCTGAGCCAGTTTTGCGGCACCGAAGGCGATCTAAACGAAAGGATCAATAGCGCCTCATTTCAGCAGTCTCAGCCAGCCTTGGGTAGCAGCCAGCCTTCCCTGCCCAGCCAGGGCACCGCAGCGCTACCATCAGAGGCTGCTGGTACCAGCTCCAGCACTCCCTGCTTTGTCTTTGATGCTCAGGGTCGTCGCTGCGGGTAGCACAGTAACCATACAAAATGTCGAGAGCAAGAGCGTACAGAGGTGCGCCCAAAAACCTTGTGTACACCACCACAGCGGATTCAATTTAAACCCGGCAGCTTTCAGCAGTTTGCTCCGAGCGAGTGGTTGGGCAGCTTAGTCAGCGTCTAAAACTGCTACTACTCCAATTCATTCTCTGTAGATAGGATTACTGCATCCATAACCTCTTTGCCTAAAGACAGGTAGGCTGGTGCTTCTTCTACAGTGTTCCTGACAGCGGCGAAATCATCAACCTTGACATACTAAATGGCGCTACCTAACCTGGAGCTAGGCATCAACCACCCACTCCCTCCTAATTGTGTCTCTCACTCTCTCTGAAGAAAACCGCTCGAGCCTAACTGGCCTCGAAGAAGATATGTGGCGCGAGGTAACGCGCTTTGATCAGAACTTTCAAGAGCAACGATTCTCCTCCGACTTTTTCGAGTTCGGTCGATCAGGGCGGATCTACACCCGCGAACAGATTATTCACGAGGACTCGCAGCCAATTCATGCGGTACTTCCTCTGCCGAATCTTGCTATCCGACTGTTGATAGGAATACAGCGCAGGTTACCTACAACAGTCAAGTTGAGTACAGCGGTATTGTAGAGTACGGAAATAGAGTTTCTGCCATCACCTCTTGCTCCCAATTTGGGATCAAGTTATTGTAAATTCATGCATGTCTTGTCCCGGAGCACCCTACGAGACTTTTGGGAATCTCATCCAGATTCCGTGCGAGCTGACCATTGAGGTAGGCACAGCGCAGTTTCAACATCGGGTTCACGAAGGCCGTATGCCATCGTGATCCAGAAATTAACATCTAATAGAGAGAATCATTTTACCTAACTCTCCCACACGGGTGTTTAGGTGGAACAGCGTTGGCCCATAACCCATGTGGGCTGTATGGATGAAAATATGTCTACTATTTCCCCTATTAAGATGATTGGGCAGAATGATTCAGTATAGTTTCCCCAGGTAAACAGCCCTAGTTTTGTGGTTGACGGCGATCGCCCAGTATTTTACAGTTTCTCACTAAGGTGCCTCACTTGAGCGTCGCAGCTTGTTCGCAAACAGGACTCAGGAACTTTAGTTCGTCGCATAGGTTAGGTTTCACTTCGTTCTACCTAACCTACGCGATAGTTTCGTTGGGTTGAGCCAAAGCTTCACCCCATCTATAGTAAAATTGCAGGCTCAAGAGTTTTGTCAGTCATCCAGCAGGCAGAGAGGCGCGAAGCTGACCGCAGGCCGCATCTTTTTCCAGTCCGCGAGAATAGCGAGTGCTGACGGCAATATGGCGATCGCGCAAATTTTGAGCAAAACTCTCTACTTGCTGTCGCGTGGGCCGCTGATAGTCAACCTCAGCAATGGGGTTGTAGGGAATCAGATTGACGTGGCTTTGAAAGCCTCTCAAATGCTGGGCTAGCTCTTCGGCATGAACGGTTTGGTCGTTGAGTCCGGCTAGCAAAATATACTCAAACGTTACCCGCCGTCTGGTTTGGTTGACGTAGTCTCGGCACTCTTCTAGCAGCGCTGCTAGCGGGTAGTGGTCGGCGCTCGGAATCAACCGCTGCCGCAGAGCCTGATTAGAAGCATGAAGGCTGACCGCTAGCGTAATCTGCAAATCATGATCGGCTAAACGGCGAATGCGCCCTGGGATGCCCACGGTCGAAAGCGTAATCGATCGCTGACCGATGCCAACATCTCGATTGATAGACTGAATTGCAGCTACGGCACTGTCAGCATTGAGCAGAGGTTCGCCCATGCCCATAAACACAACATTGCTCACCCGCTGCTGAAAATCCTCCTGCACCGTCAGCACCTGATCGACAATCTCATGAACGGCCAAATTGCGAATAAAGCCCCCTTTTCCCGTAGCGCAGAAATCACAGGCCATCGGGCAGCCCACCTGGGATGATACGCAAACGGTTAGCCGCTTGCCTGCCGGAATGCCCACTGCCTCAATAATTTGCCGATCGGCAAGCTGTAGCAAAAATTTAACCGTGCCGTCAGGGGCGACCGAACGGCGATAAATGTCTGAGCGGCCAATGGGTGTATCAATATGGGTTTGGCGAAATGCCTTAGGAAAAACGGTGACGTCGCCCAGCGATCGCGCCCCCTGCTGATAGATCCACTGGTGTAGCTGCTTGCCCCGGTAGGCTGATTGCCCCTGCGCTTGCACCCAGGCGATCAGCTGTTCAGGCGCTAAGCCTAGCAGTGCTGAAGGTTGAGGTGATTGGGTGGCAGGCAATTGAGGACTAGACATAGGCAGGCAGCAAAAAGAATCTCAGCCTTCCATAGTAGATCTTTTAAGCCGCAGGGGCTAGTCGTTATTCCCTGGCTCGACCTTGTCGGTTGGCTCGTTGATGAGTTCAACTAGGCCCTCAGACAGAAACTTCGGATCCATAAAGACCACTTTGGAGTTGCTGCTTTCCCCTAGCTTTTGATTAGATTCTACATACTGCTGGGCCAGTAGAAAATTGAGTACCTGCTGACGGTTTGTGGCCCCCTGTAGCGCTTCCGACAGCAGCCGCATAGACTGCACGGTTCCTTCAGCCCGCGAGATGGCGGCCTGCTTTTCGCCTTCGGCTTCGGTAATGGCCGCTCGTTTTTTAATCTCTGCTGCCTGCTGTAGCTGCATTGAATCTCGTACCTGCTGCGGCGGTTCTATACTCTGTACCTCAACTCGGGTAACCTTGACCCCCCAGGGTTCAGTTGCTTCGTCGAGCTGATCCAGCAGCATCTTGTTTAGCTCATCGCGGGAAGAAAAAGTTTCTTCTAATTTCATTTTACCGATCGCCGATCGCAGTGTTGTGGTTACCAGTTCTTCAATCGCTTCCTCAACATTTTCAATGGCGTAGTAGGTACGCTCTAGATCCAAAATCTTCCAGTAGACAACGGCGTCAACATCTAAAGGAACGTTATCGGCGGTGATTGCAGACTGAGGCTCAATATCAATGAGCTGCTCTCGAATTGTGTCCTCTAGCACCACGCTATCGACTACGGGGACAATAAAATTCAAGCCCGGTCTAAGCTTACGCTGATAGCGCCCCAGCCGCTCCACGAGGGCTTCATTACCCTGTTTGATAATCCGCACTGAACCAATCGTGTAGCCGACAATTACAAAAGCTAAGACCAGAATTGATGGCCCCATGCAAGCCCCCTTGACAGGTGGATACCTGTTTTGACAAAACGCTTAGAACTTTAAAAGTTATATCGAACAGTCTAAGCTTTGGCCATCAATAATTGCAGAGAGATCACAGAATTTGCACAGTTTTTTCGGTTTTGTTGTAGTTAGCAGCTTGGTTTATCAGCGTTAGCGGCCCAGGCAGGTTTGAGTGCGATCGCCCTGCTCTAAGCCGCGTTGAGTAGGGCAAACAGCGCCACAATCCCAGCCACTATCATCAAAATTGCTGGCATGGGCTTGCGGGTTTTGAGATAGCGGCCCACAAACACCACAATTAGCAGTCCGGTTACGCCCAGAGACAGCACCCAGCCCAACGGTACCCCCTGAAGCTGCAAGACTCCCCCCAAAATCAGCAAGAGGCCGCTGACAAGCCCTGAGATCAAAGAAACCTGACTCTTGGCCTGGACATATCCAATGATGCCGCCCACCAGAGCCAAGAGGCCATAGGCGATCGCAGCTACTATACCTAAGTTCATCTGATTTACTCTAGAGTTTCAAGCTTCTATCGTGCCAGGTTTCCGGGAGGGTCAGAAGCAGTCTCAACCAATTTGTTACATTCAGCTCAGCCAGTCGTCTCACCAGCCACTATGGGTAACTTCACGCCTGACATTCTGACTAAAATCAAACGCTATCGCCAGCAGGCAGCAGCGCTTTTGCTGTATCAAGGGGTGCTGCGATCGCCTACAGGCCAGCTCTTTTTGCAGCTTTTAGAAAAGCTATCCAACGCTCAGCCTGAGTCTGGTTTATACGCCTACGGAGCTTGGTTTACAGCCCTAGCAGAGCAGGCTCAAACCTGGCAGCAGCATCTGGTTCAGCAAATTCTGCGCGATCGCAACGTTTTCTCTCAGCGGGTGCAGCAGAGCGATCTAGCTGCTTTGCCTGCGGCCCTGATTCGAGCTGCCCAGCACGATTTGAGCATTTTGCAGTCTTTGCATGCCTGTGAAGCAAAGGTGCTAGCGCAGTGGACAGAAAGCCTCTCTCAGCTACCGAGTGCCTTAGTGGCCTGGGATGAGGCTATAACCCCGACTCCAGCGTGGGCCGAGCTGCCAGACTGGGCCAGCAGCATTGACCTGCTGGCTGAGCATTACCGGCAGCGGGGAACCGGCCTGCTGGCTGACTTTCGGGTGCTGCGCTGGCGACAGGGACAGCTAGAAGGTGTTGCCCATGCCGATCCGGTGCGGCTCGGTGACCTAGCGGCCTACGACTATCCCCGAACCCTGCTGATTCGTAATACGGAGTTTTTGCTGGCCGGAATGCCAGCGCTGCATGTGCTGCTCTACGGCAGTCGCGGCTCAGGCAAATCTTCTCTGGTGAAGGCGCTGGTGAACGAATATGGCGATCGCGGCCTGCGGCTAATTGAGGTGACCAAGGCTAATTTTCAGGATTTGCCGATGATTGTGGAGCAGGTGCGATCGCTGTTGCAGAAGTTCATCATTTTTGTAGACGATCTCTCCTTTGAGGAAGATGATGAGTCCTTCAAAGCGCTCAAAGTAGTTTTAGAAGGCAGCGTCACGGCCAGAGCGCAAAATCTGGTGGTCTATGCCACCTCCAATCGTCGCCATTTAGTCCGGGAATTTTTTGACGAGCGGCCCCGCCCCAGTGACGCCAGTGAGATTCACAACTGGGACACGGTGCAGGAAAAGCTCTCTTTTAGCGATCGCTTTGGCCTGACCCTCACCTTTGAACCAGCCGATCAGGCGACCTATCTAGATATCGTGCGACATCTGGCAGCTCAGACAGATATTGACTTACCCTCAGATGATTTAGCAGCTAGAGCTTTGCAGTGGGCCACTCGACACAATGGGCAATCGGGCCGTAGCGCCCGCCAGTTTATTGACTTTCTCAGGGCAGAACTTAGTAAAAGCACGGCTGCAAATCCCAGACTTTAATGTGAAAGCGTTGTGAAACAGTGAAGCGATCGCTTCTGCATGTGCATAAAACGGCAGGATATCAGATCCAGATAAACCAGGATGTCGAACCCAGAACCAGCCCAAGCGGGAACTGCTTTACTCTCTTCGTAAGAAGAAACACTCCCTGATCTCATAGAGAGTGTTTCTCCCTTTGGTGTGTAAAGAAACCAGTAGGTAAACTACTAGTTCGCCAAGCAAGCTTTGCCCAGTGGGAACAGTTCTGATAATCTGACTCAAAACCAGGGAAAGCACCATGAGTCAGAAACGTTATATTGTTGATTTGAGCAAGGCTGAAGTTCAAGCGTTAGAG